>NZ_JBDPME010000010.1:0-338771 GCF_039871825.1 Nonomuraea sp. B12E4
CGCACCGCGCCACCCCTGCGTCCGTCTACGCCGCCTCCCCCAAGGCCCTGCCCGACGGCAGCCGCGACGCCGACACCCACGCCCGCGTACGCCACGACCGCATCGACCCCTCCGGCGTCGTCACCCTTGTAGGACGACACTCCGTTTGAGCACGTAGATGACGTACGGCGACATCGCCGATGTCCATGATCTTGAGTGTGGTTGTGAAGACCGTCGCTGTTGATGCCCGGCGACAACGTGAGCACGAAGATGGGGACCGGCTCTCCCCGGATGGACTTGGCCAGCCGCCGAGGAGAGCCGTCATGAGTGCACGAAGCGCACTGCGGTGCTCACCGTAGGCGGCTGCCCGGCCCTGGTCGAGTCTGAGCTGACATCCGGCGTGTTGGCCTGCCCCGGCTGTGGGGGCGAGTTGCGGCCGTGGAGTTTCGGCAGGCGGCGGGTGTTGCGGAGTCTGGCCTGCGGGGCGCGGGTGATCCTGCGTCCCCGACGGGCGCGCTGCCGCTCGTGTCGGGCGACGCACGTGTTGTTGTCGGCGAATGTGCTGCCGCGCCGGGGTGATGACGTGCTGGTGATCGGCCAGGCACTCGGGCGAGCGGCGGCGGGTGAGGGCTATGGGCGGATCGCCGCGGCGGTGAACCGGTCGGTGTGGACGGTGCGTGCCTGGGTGCGCCGGGCCCGCGGGCGGGCAGGGGTGCTGCGTTCGGCGATGGCCGAGTGGATTGTCGCGCTGGATCCCGATCCGCCCGCGCTCGCCGCGGCTCCGCCAGCGGCGGGCGTGTGGGGTGAGGCGGTGGTGGTGCTGGCCGCGATGCATCGGGCGCTGCTGGTCCGCTGGCCGCATCTGGTGGACAGGGTGTCGCTCTGGCAGGTGGCGGTGGTGACGACGAACGGGAGCCTGCTGGCCCCGGCGTTGACGGTCCGGGTGGTCAACACGAACATGCCTCTGGCAGCATTTGATCACTGATCGGACCCTTGAGGTGACTGTGTGTCGTCATCTCGAAGGGGGACGAAACGGTGACACCCGAAGAAGCCGCGGCGCGCCGGCAGGCCGAGCAGGCCCGCCAGCTCGCGCTGTTTCGATACCGGCTGATCCAGGACGTGGTCAGCCGGGAGTTGTCCACGCGCCAGCGCGGACGCCTGGTCCGGCAGATCGCCGCCCAGATGCACGACGGACCGGACGGCAAGCCCGTCCGCGTCTCACGCAAGAGCCTGGACCGGTGGATCCGCGCCTGGCAGCAAGGGGGGTTCGAGGCGCTCTTGCCGTCCATCCGGCAGGTCCAGGCGCGCAGCTGCGCCGAGGCTCTGGCGTTGGCGGTGGCGTTGAAGAAGGAGAACCCGCTGCGCACCGCCGTCCAAGTACGGCAGATCATGCTCCGCCACGGGGTGGCCGCCCCGTCGGAACGGACGCTGCAGCGGCATTTCGCCCGGCTGGAACTGACCGGTGCCCTGCCCGCCGATGCCATGGGCGGGAGCGTGTTCTCCCGGTTCGAAGCCACCCGACCGAACGAGATGTGGGTGGGTGACGCGCTGCACGGGCCGCGGATCGGCCCGGAGCGGCGCCGGGCCATCTTGTTCTGCTTCCTCGATGACCACTCCCGCGCGGTGATGGCCGCCCGCTTCGGCTTTGCCGAGGACGTGGTCCGCCTGGCCACCGCGCTGCGGCCCGCGCTGGCCTGCCGCGGTGTCCCGCAGGCGGTCTATCTGGACAACGGCAGCGCGTTCGTGGACTCCTGGCTGCTGCGGGCCTGCGCCTCGCTGGGCGTCAAACTCATCCACTCCACCCCGAACCGGCCCGAGGGCAGAGGCAAGATCGAACGCTTCTTCCGGACCGTCCGGGATCAGTTCCTGGTGGAGTTCGACGGAGCTCACCCGCGCCAGGTCGAGAGCCTGGCCGAGCTGAACCGGCTGTTCAACTCCTGGGTCGAGACCGTCTACCACCTGCGCGAGCATTCCGAGACCGGTATGCCACCGCTGACCAGATGGCGCGGCGGCCTGCCCGCGGCCCTGCCGCTGCCCTCGGCCGCCGCGCTGGCCGAGGCCTTCCTCTGGGAAGAACGCCGCACCGCGGACAAGACCGCGCTGATCAGCCTGCTCGGCAACTACTACCAAGTCGACCCGGTCCTGCGCCGCAAACGCGTCCAGGTGTTGTTCGACCCGTTCAACCTGGACGAGATCGAGATCCGCCACAACGGACGCAGCTACGGCACCAGCGGTGTCTTCCGCCGGGTGCGGCACGCCCACCCCAAGGCCCGCCCCGAGATCACCGGGCAGGCCCCGCCCGAGCCGACCGGGATCGACTACCTGGGCCTACTCGATGACGCCCGCACCCGGCACCTGCAGGGCAGCGTCAACTACACCGCCCTGCTCGCCACCACCGACCCCGATGCCCAGCCCGGCCACCACGCCGACATCGCCTGACCGACATCGCTTGACAAGGACCACGGATCACCATGCACGAAACGCTGATCAAACACTTCGCGCTCAAGGGCATGCCCTTCCGCCGCGACCTGGACCCCGCCGCCCTGCACCGCCACGACGACCACACCCAAGCCTGCGCCCGCCTCGCCTGGACCATCGCCGACAAAGCCATCGGCGTGCTCACCGGCGAGGTCGGCGTCGGCAAGACCGTCGCCATCCGCGCCGCCCTCGCCGGTCTCGACCCGACCCGGCACACCATCATCTACATCGCCAACCCCGCCGTCGGCACCCGCGGCATCTGCCACCACATCGTGGTCAGTCTCGGCGGAAAACCCCACCTCCACCGCGCGATCCTCATCCCGCAGGCCGCCGACGCCCTGGCCATCGAACAGGCCGAACGCGCCCGCACCCCCGTGGTCATCATCGACGAGGCGCACCTACTCGAACACGACCAACTCGAATCGATCCGCATGCTCACCAACCACGACCTGGATTCCCGCTCACCAGCCGCGATCCTGCTCGTCGGCCAGCCCACGCTCCGACGACAGATCAAACTCGGCGTGCTCACCGCCCTCGACCAGCGGATCAGCGTCCGCTGGCACATGACCGGCATGACCGAAGCCGAGACCGCCGGCTACATCACCCACCACCTGGCCCAGCAGGGCCGCTCCGAGCCGCTGTTCAGCGAGGACGCCGTCAGCCTCATCCACGAATCAGCCCGCGGACGACCCCGCAGTGTCAACAACCTGGCCACCGCAGCACTGGTGGCCACCTTCGCCGCGGGCAAGAAGATCGTGGACGAG
The DNA here is from genome assembly GCF_039871825.1 of Nonomuraea sp. B12E4. Taxonomy (NCBI): domain Bacteria; kingdom Bacillati; phylum Actinomycetota; class Actinomycetes; order Streptosporangiales; family Streptosporangiaceae; genus Nonomuraea; species Nonomuraea sp. B12E4. The sequence goes on from NZ_JBDPME010000010.1 coordinate 3,222, forward strand.
TCCGCCGCCCGCGCCGCCGTCAGCGAGGTAATCGCGACAGAATGACCACCACACCGACACCCTGACCACGACGACCCTGTCCGGCAACCGCCTGGCGGGGTCTTCCATGTCGTCCATATAGACACCGCGAATGTCGTCTACATGGACAGATTCAGTGTCGTCCTACAACCCTGCGCGTGAACGGCCGGCTGCACCACCTGGGCATCGGCCGAACCCACGCCCGAACCCACGTCGTCCTGCTGGTCGATGATCTGCACGTTCGTGTCGTCAACGCCGTCACCGGGGAACTCCTGCGCGAGCTGACCATCGACCCCACCCGCGACTACCAACCCCAGGCAAACCCCAACACGACGAAACCCCCGAACCCGTAGGTTCGAGGGTTTCCGATGTCCTGAGACATCACAGTGGTGCCCCCTGCAGGATTCGAACCTGCGCACCCGGCTCCGGAGGCCGGTGCTCTATCCCCTGAGCTAAGGGGGCTCGACGAGTGACAAGGCTATCAGTATCTGGGGACTGCTCGGCACCGGGCGAAGTGCCTCGGACGCATCCTGCGAAAACCTCCCGTGACCGGCCCGCTACGGGTTAGCTTGGCGCCCGTGAGCGAGGTTCTTGGCAAAGTATTGGTTGTGGATGATGACGAGGTCATCCGGCAGTTGATCGCGGTCAACCTGAACCTGGAGGGGTTCGAGGTCGCGACCGCTACTGATGGGCAGGATTGTCTTGATCGGGTGCTCGACGTCATGCCGGACGTCATCACACTGGATGTGATGATGCCGTTCCTGGATGGGTGGGCGACGGCGGAGAAGTTGCGTACTGAGGAGGCGACCAGCCATATCAAGGTGGTGTTGATCACTGCTCGGGCGCAGGACGACGACAGGAGGCGGGGGCTGGGGATCGGGGTTGACGCCTATTTGACCAAGCCGTTTGATCCGGCCGAACTCATTCAGGTGGTGCGGGATCTGGCCGCTGATGGCCGGGGGTGAGGTTTTAGGGGAGGGGTAGGGGCGCGTGCCGGGGCAAGGTTCTTCGTACGCTGGCAGCATCGGCTTCTTCGAAGGGTTGGACACGTGCGCAGCTCGATTTTCGGCAACCTCGACGCCCGGCAACTGCCCCCCGGCTTCGCTCTGGAGAACGGCAAGATGCTGCGGGCGCAGCTACCTGGTGAGGTGCTGGCCAAGCAGGGGTCGATGGTCGCCTTCCAGGGGCAGATGGACTTCGACTACGAGGGGTCGGGGGGCCTCGGGAAGCTGTTCAAGAAGGCTGTGACGGGCGAGGGGGCCTCGCTCATGCGGGTGCGGGGTGAAGGGCTGCTCTACCTCGCCGACAATGCCGACGACATTCACCTGTTCTTCCTGGAGAACGAGGGGCTCACGATCAACGGGCGTAATCTGCTGGCGTTTCAGCCGCAGCTCACGTGGGACATCCAGCGGGTTCAGGGGGCCGGGGTCGCGGCCGGGGGGTTGTTCAACACCACCGTCACGGGGACGGGGTGGGTGGCGGTGACCACGCACGGGACGCCGGTGCTGCTCGATGTCGCCCGGATGCCCACCTATGCCGATGGGCAGTCCGCCGTCTGCTGGAGCGCGGGGTTGCAGGTGGGGATCAACCGGACGTTGAAGGCGGGGGCTTTGATCGGGCGGGGGAGCGGGGAGGCCATGCAGCTGGCGTTCCAGGGGCAAGGGTTTGTGCTGGTGCAGGCCAGTGAAGGTGCTCCTGTGGTGGCGGCTAGGAGCTGATTGGCTCAGGGTGGGTGGTGCTGGGTTCTCCTGTGCTTCCGTGGGTCCTTCCCCGCGCTTCCTCGGGTCTCGGTCGGTGGTGGCGTGGTGCCTTGGACGGGTGGGTTGGAGTGACTGGTGAGCCGAACGGGCTCTACGAGCGGCTGATCGCCGACCTGGACGGCGCGGGAGCGCGATACCGGTTGATCGACCATGCGCCTGAGGGGCGTACCGAGCTGGTCAGCGCGCTGCGCGGGCACGATGTCGCGCAGGCGGCCAAGTGCCTGGTGGTGATGGTCAAGATCGGCAAGAAGCAGACCAGGCACGTGCTGGCTGTCGTGCCCGGTGATGCTCGGCTCGATCTGCAGGCGGTCAAGGCGCTGCTGGACGGCACGTACGTGGCCTTCGCCGGCAAGGAGAAGGCCGAGGAACTGGCCGGGAGCATGAGCGGGACCGTGTTGCCGTTCAGCTATGACTCCCGGCTCGAACTGGTCGCTGATCCGTCGCTGCTGGAGCGGCCTGAGCTGTACTTCAATGCCGCCCGGCTCGATCGGTCGGTCGCGTTGGCCACCGTGGACTACGTGCGGCTGGCCGAGCCCAGGATGGCCGCGATCACTGGCTAGGGCGACCGCGCTTACGAGCACGTGGGGGTGGGGGCGGGGTTGGTGCCGTTCCAGGAGGCCAGGAAGCCGAACGTGGTCGACGCCCCAGGGGTCAGCAGGCCGTTCCAGCTCGCGTTCTGCACGGTCACCGCCGAGCCGCCGGCGCTCAGCGTGCCGCCCCAGATCTGGGTGATCTGCTGGCCGCCCGCGAACGTCCACCGCACCGTCCACGAGCTCCGCGGGGCGGTGCCGGTGTTCCTGACGGTGACCTCGCCCTGGAAGCCGCCCTGCCACTGCCCGGTGTTGCGGTAGGTGGCCGTGCACCCGCCGGGCGGCGGCGTGACGGTGGGTGTGATGGTGGGTGTGACGGTGGCTGTGGGGGTGGAGGTGCTGGAGAGGGCGCTCACCAGCGCCGGATACCACTTGTCGGACATCTTCTGGTCGCCGGCGGCGTTCGGGTGCACGCCGTCATAGGTGTCCGTGCTCGTGCTGAACCCCGTCCACTGGTCCACCACCGTGATCGGCGACCGCTGGGTGGAGGTGGTGGCGGCCCAGCTGGGGATGGCGTTGTTGAAGTTCACGGTACGTTGGGCGCAGTCGGGGCAGGTGGACGGGTTCATCGGGATGATCTTGGCGACCCAGGATCTTCATGTTGGGGTTGCTGGCCCGCATCTGGTTCACCAGCGTCGTGAACGCGCTCAGGATCGTCGCCGGTGCGATGTTGCTCCACACGTCGTTCGTGCCGAAGTGCATCAGGACGATGTCCGGCCTGGTCGCGGCGAGCCAGCCGGGTAACTGGTTCTGGTTGGCCACGTTGGTGGCCAGGAAGCCGCCGTGGCCCTCGTTGTCGCCGTCGTACGAGACCCCGCAGCCCTGCGGCGGGAGCGTGCCGACGAAGTCGATGTCGGTGTGGCCGGTGCTCTGTAACCTGTTCCAGAGCAGGGCCCGCCAGCAGCCGGGGGATCCGGTGATCGAGTCGCCCAGCGGCATGATCCTGATGGGCGCGGCGCCGGCCTGCGAAGTGGTCGCGATCAGCACCGCCGCGGCCAGAGCCAGCATCGCCGCCAGCACGGCGGTGGTCCTGCGCATCGTCTGCTCCCGTCGTCGCCTCGCCTCGCCGCGCCGTCGCACGGAGGGGCTCACGCGTCCTGGTCTTCGCGCGAATCGTAGGATCGCCTGGGGGCGGGGGAAAGGCAGGGCGCTGTTCGCAGGCTGGTGACCTGCGGGGACGGCGGGAGTGGCGTGTAACTTTCAGTGGATCACGGCGAGCGGGCAGGGTGCGTGGTGGAGCATGGCCTGGCTGATCGAGCCCATGAGCATCCCGGCGAGCTGGCCGTGCCCGCGCGACCCCACGACCAGCAGCTCGGCTCCCGCCGCCGCCTCCCTCAGCACCTCGACGGGGTGGCCGTGCACGACCTCCGCCACCGCGTCCACGCCGGGATGCGGCCCCCGGTGCCCGGCCAGCAGGTCCTGCAGGGCCCGCAGGTGCCTCTGCTCGCCGTCGCGGTCGGCCGGCTCGAAGCCGCCCGGATGCGGCCAGGCCCAGGACTGTACGGCACGCAGCCGCGCACCCCGCAGCTCCGCCTCGGTGAAGCCGAAGTCGAGCGCCCGCATGGATCCCGTGGAGCCGTCGACCCCGACCACCACCTCGGCCCGCGGCGCGGAGGGCCGCTCGTGGACCAGGACCACGTTCGTACGGGCGTGCGCGGCCACCCCGTAGGCGACCGAGCCGATCAACAGCCCGCGTACGCCGCCGATGCCGCGACTGCCCACGACCAGCAGTTCGGCCCCCTGGGCGGCCTTGATCAGGGCCGCGCGAGGGTCGCCGGGCAGTAGCTTGGTCTCCACGGTGATGCCCGGCCGCTCGCGCAGCGCCCGGTCCCTGGCGGAGACGAGCACCGACTCCGCGCCCTCGCGCATCCACCGGCCCACCTCGGCGTAGTATCCGGCGGTCTCCTCGCACACCCACTTCGGCACGGTGTGCGCCACGATCAGCGGCGCCTGGCGCAGCGCCGCCTCCGTGGCGGCCCAGCCGACGGCTTCCAGTCCGGTGCGCGAGCCGTCCGCCCCAGCGATGATCAAGGTTCAGCTCCTCAGCCGAAGGCGTAGCACTCGACCTCGGCGCGGCGGTATGACAGCCCTCTGCCTACGGCTTCCTGGGCGCACGTGCGTTGGGCCTTGCTGAGATATAGCGTGCCGCAGACGGTCACGCCGGAGTAGGTGCGGCAGTCGAGTGATTTGTCGGGTTGGCCGATGCGGTAGTCCGCCTTGACCGCCGCACGGCAGCGTGTCATTCCCATGCTGGAGTAGCGGCACTGAGCGATCAGGACGGCGTACTGCTCCTTGCTCACTTCATGCTGTTCGATCCCACCCCCGGAGGCGGCGGACACGTTGAACGTGGCCAACACCGCCAGGCCTGCGACCGCGGCGATATCTTTCATGTTCCCCCTGACGGGACCGTACCGCCCAGGGTGATCGTCAAACCTGAGCGCTCCCGGACCCGCTGCCCGGGCCGTCATCCGAGAAGGCTCGCGGCGCTAAATCCTGTTATTTCGTGAAATGCCCATGTTTCGGGCGCAGTGAGGGTTGGGTACGATCACCGCCGTCCAACGCGGGAGCCCGGTGCGGACCGGGCTGAGAGGACGGCTGACAGCCGCCGACCGCCAGAACCTGCTCCGGGTAATGCCGGCGAAGGGAGTTTGCGCGATGAGCAGCGCGCGCTTTTCCAAGATCTACACCGGTGACCTGCGTGTGCCGATGCGCCAGGTCCGCCTGTCCGACGGCTCTGCTGTGAGGCTGTACGACACTTCGGGCCCGTACACCGACCCTGACGTCGAGACCGACGTCAGGCGGGGCCTGCCGCGCCTGCGCGAGGGCTGGATCGCCGAGCGCCGGGCGGCGGGGCTGCCCGTCACGCAGGTCGCCTGTGCCAGGCGGGGGCTGGTCACCAAGGAGATGGAGTTCGTGGCGGTGCGCGAGGGGATCGCGGCTGAGTTCGTACGCCAGGAGGTCGCGGCCGGTCGGGCCATCATCCCGGCGAACGTCAACCACCCCGAGACCGAGCCGATGATCATCGGCCGGAACTTCCTGGTGAAGATCAACGCCAACATCGGCAACTCCGCCGTGACGTCCTCCATCGAGGAGGAGGTCGAGAAGATGACCTGGGCGACCAGGTGGGGCGCGGACACGATCATGGACCTGTCCACCGGACAGGACATCCACGAGACCCGCGAGTGGATCCTGCGCAACTCGCCGGTACCGGTCGGGACCGTGCCCATCTACCAGGCGCTGGAGAAGGTCAAGGGCCGGCCGGAGGAGTTGTCGTGGGAGGTGTACCGCGACACGCTGATCGAGCAGTGCGAGCAGGGCGTGGACTACGTGACGGTGCACGCCGGGGTGCGCCTGGCGTACGTGCCGCTCACCGCCCGCCGCAAGACCGGGATCGTCTCGCGCGGTGGCTCGATCATGGCCGCCTGGTGCCTGGCGCACCACCGCGAGAGCTTCCTGTACGAGAACTTCGACGAGATGTGCGAGATCCTGGCCCGCTACGACGTGTCGTTCTCGCTCGGCGACGGACTGCGGCCCGGGTCGATCGCGGACGCCAACGACGAGGCTCAGTTCGCCGAGCTGCGGACGCTCGGGGAGCTCACCCGGATCGCGCGCGCCCATGACGTGCAGGTGATGATCGAGGGTCCCGGTCATGTGCCCATGCACAAGATCAAAGAGAACGTGGACCTGCAGCGCGAGCTCTGCGACGACGCGCCGTTCTACACGCTCGGGCCGCTCGTGACGGACATCGCGCCGGGGTACGACCACATCACCTCGGGCATCGGGGCCGCCATGATCGGCTGGTACGGCACCGCCATGCTCTGTTACGTCACCCCCAAGGAGCACCTGGGCCTGCCGGACAAGGACGACGTCAAGACGGGTGTGATCACGTACAAGATCGCTGCCCACGCGGCGGACCTGGCCAAGGGGCACCCGGGGGCGCAGGCGCGGGACGACGCCCTGTCGGACGCGCGGTTCGAGTTCCGCTGGGAGGACCAGTTCGACCTGTCGCTGGATCCCGACACCGCCCGGTCCTTCCACGACGAGACCCTGCCGGCCGCGCCCGCCAAGACGGCGCACTTCTGCTCGATGTGCGGGCCCAAGTTCTGCTCGATGCGGATCAGCCACGACGTACGCAGGTACGCGGCCGAGCACGGGATGAGCGAGGAGGCGGCGCTGGAGGCGGGGCTGGCGGAGAAGGCCGAGGAGTTCACCCGCCGGGGCGCCTCGATCTATCTGCCTGTCGTGGACTAGCCGGTCGGCGTGCGCGGGGGCGCCTGCCGGTCAGCGCCCCCGCAGCACTTCGAGGATTCTGATGCTGCCCACCTCGCCGCCGTGCCAGAGACGGTATTCGGCCGACGGCCGGACGTAACGGACGGCGTCCGCGTACCAGAACTCCGCTTCGGCGTGGACGTCGTTGTCGTCGGGGCGCAGCGTGACCCGCTCCGGGATGTCGAGTTCGAACCCGAGCAGGCGCGGGCGGCCGTCCGGCTCGGTGTCTATCCAGGCCAGCAGGGAACGCGTGGGCAGCGGCATGGGCTGCCGCAGGCCGGGGGCCCGCAGGGAGACCTTGGCGCGCACGGTCATTTGATGATCCGTAGAAGTTTGATCGACCCCATGAACCGGGCCCGCAGGAAATACGCGGCTTCCTCCCTGCCCGGGGCGATCGACTCGGCCTTGGCCAGTTGGCGCGCGTCGATCTCGGCCTGCGTCACCACGTATTCGCCCCAGCCCCGCCGGAACCGGGCGGCGGAAACCGTTTCCGCGCCTTTGGGATTGCCGAGAAGTCCCGTCAGCGTCAGCGGCCGGCCCGGCGAGGAGGCGAGGATCTTCGGTCTGCGGTCGTTCCGCAGGCTCTCGGCCGGCACGTGGGCGTGCCCGGCCTCCGGATAGCTGCCGTAGATGATGGGCATGGCGGCCGTCGGGCCGCCTCCCGCCGTCGCGCCGCTCAATACGACGGCGGCGCCACTGCCGGCCAGCGCGGCTGACGCGGCGACCAGCACCCATTTACGCTTCATGGCCTTCTCCCGCCGTGGGGGTCCACAGGGGTGTACGGGCGGAGAAGGCTGTGGGGTTCGGATTACCCCGGATCCTGGAACGGCTCGGATTCCAGGGCGGCCACGAGGCGCGACATTCCGGCCAGCCATCTGTCCGGGTCGTCGGCCTTGCGGCGTACGAACTCGGTGACCTCGGGGTGCGGGAGGATGTGGAAACGTTCGGCGTCCAGGCCCTCGATGACCGTGTCCGCCACGTCCGAGGGGTCCAGGATGGTGCCCGAGGCGGCCACGGCCCGGGCGGTCAGGTGGCCCTCCTCAAGGCCGCGCTCCAGCATGGCCGTCCGCACGCCCTGCGGGCACAGGACGCTCACCTTGATGCCCTCGGGCCCGTAGTGCATGGCCAGCCACTCCGCGAAGGCGACGGCCGCCGTCTTCGTCACCGCGTAGGGCGCGTCGCCGGGGCAGCCGATCAGGCCGGCCGCGGAGCAGGTGTTGAGCAGGTAGCCGCCGCCGCGGGCGACCATGGACGGTATGACGGCGCGGGCGGCGTACACGTGGGCCAGCACGTTCACCCCGAACAGGGCGTTCCACTCCTGGTCGGGGGCGTCCAGGCCGTGGCCGCCGATGATGCCGGCGTTGGAGCAGAACAGGTCGACGGGGCCGAACCTGGCCTTCGCCACCTCGGCCACCTCGGCCACCTCGGTCTCCGAGGAGACGTCCGCCCGGACGGCCGTGGCGCGGTCGCCGATCTCCTCGGCCACCGCCCGCGCGCCGCCTTCGTCGAGGTCGGCGATCACGACTCCGGCGGCGCCCTCGGCGGCGAACCTGAGGGCCAGCGCCCGGCCGATCCCGCCGGCCGCCCCCGTCACGACCACGACTTTGTCTCGTACGCGCATGAGCGTTCCTCCCCGGCCGCTACCAGAACATGATTCTACGGGTGGGGGAGCTTCAGATGAGAGGTTTCTCATCTGCGCCTCAGCGTGGTCTCCTCGAAGGGCGTCAGGGTCTAGCCATGAAGCAGCGGGCAGTGGTGATCTTCCTGATCCTGGGCGTGGTGGTCGCGGGTTTCACCACGATGGAGTTGGTCCGGGCGTCCGACCAGGGCCTCCATCTGGGTGAGCCGATCGTGGTCACGCCGTCCTCCGGCGATCGTGGTCAGCGCACCCAGCCGGTGGGGGAGAGGAGGCCGATCGTCCCCGGCGAGGGCGAGGGCGAGGGCGAGGGCGAGGGCGAGGGTGAAGGCGAAGGCCGCTCGCCCGCGAGCAACGTGGAGCCCACGCCCGGCCGGAGTGCGGCGTCCACGCCGGGCGCGAGCGCCGAGCCCACGCCCGGGGGGAGTGCGGCGCCGAGTGCCGGGCACACGCCGCGCAAGAAGAAGGCCGAGCCGGTCAAACCGCCCTCGCCCAGGCCGGCAGGCGGCGATGATGACGACGATGACGATGACGACGGTGACGATGACGACGGCGCTGGGGACGACGATGACTGATGAGGAAGCCGCCGCATGCGGGTGAGCGCCCGTGCCCGGATCGTGGGCTGGATGCTGGCCGTCGTAGGCCTCGCCCTGTCCGTCGCGATCTTCGTGACCGCCGCCATCCTGCTCTCCGAGCTCGACCGCCGGGTGGATTCCGAGCTCATGAAGGAGGTGGACAAGCTCAGGCGCTATGCCGAATCCGCGCGCGCTCAGCAGTCGGTGAAGGACGTCGGGCAACTGCTTGAGGAATACCTGGAGTTCAACACCCCCGACCAGTGGGAGGACTTCTTCAGCATCGTGGACGGCCAGGTCGACATGAGGACCTTCACCCAGCCGCCGGTGAATCTCGACGCCGACGAGGAGCTGGTCGCCCGCATCGCCCGGGTCACCACGGTCGAGGACCGGACGATCGAGACCGCCCAGGGCACGGTCTCCTATGCGGTCATCCCGGTGACCGTCGTCGGTGACGCCCGGCAGGGCCACTTCGTCATCGCGATCTTCTACGACCCGCAGCGCGAGGAGATCGCGGACGCGGTGCGGGTGCTCGGGCTGTCCGCGCTGGCGGGGATGGTGCTGGCGGGGGCGGCGGGGTGGTTCGTGGCCGGGCGGGTGCTGGCGCCGGTCCGGATGATGAGCCAGACCGCCGAGCAGATCAGCGACTCCAGCGACCTCACGCGCCGGCTCGACGTGCCGGGTGACGATGACGTGGCCATGCTCGCCGCGACGTTCAACCACATGCTCGACCGGCTGGAGAAGGCCTTCGTCGTGCAACGGCACTTCATGGACGACGCCGGGCACGAGCTGCGCACCCCGATCACCGTCATCCGCGGCCACCTGGAGTTGATGAGCGACGATCCGGAGGACCGCGCCGAGACCCTGGCCCTGGTGACCGACGAGCTCGACCGAATGAACCGCATCGTCGACGACCTCATCACCCTCGCCAAGGCCGAGCAGCCCGGGTTCCTCTCGCTGGACCACGTCGAGGTGGCCGATCTCACGGTCAGCGTGGTCGCCAAGGCCCGCGCTCTCGGGCGGCGCCAGTGGCGGGTCGACGAGGTGGCCGAGGCCCGCGTGCCCGCGGACCGCCAGCGGCTCACGCAGGCACTCATGCAGCTCGTGGCCAACGCCGTGCGGCATACCACGGACGACGACCTGATCGCCGTGGGGTCGGCCGTACGCGACTCGTGGATCGTGTTCTGGGTGCGCGACAGCGGCCCCGGGGTGGCGCCCGCCGACCGGGAGCGGATCTTCGGTCGGTTCATGCGCGGCGCCGGGCGCACCGGTGCCCACGACGGCGCCGGGCTGGGGCTGGCCATCGTCCGATCCATCGCCGAGGCCCATGGGGGCAACGTGAAAGTGACCGAGGCAGCCGGGGGCGGAGCCTGCTTTGTCATGTCCATCCCGCTGTGGGAGATGTGGGAGGTGCGGTGAACCGCATTCTGATCGCCGAGGACGAAGCCAGGATCGCCTCCTTCGTGGAGAAGGGGCTGCGGGCCAACGGCTTCGTGACCGCCGTGGTCGGGGACGGGATCGGAGCCTACGACCTGGCCTGCGCGGGCGGGTTCGACCTGCTCATCCTCGACATCGGGTTGCCGTTGAGCGACGGGTTCACCGTCCTGCGGCGGTTGCGGGAGGCGATGGTCTCCATCCCGGTCATCATCCTGACCGCCCGTGACAGCGTGAGCGACACGGTGGCAGGGCTGGAGGGCGGCGCGGACGACTACATCGCCAAGCCTTTCGCCTTCGAGGAGCTGCTGGCCCGGGTGCGGTTGCGGTTGCGGGCCGACCGCACACCGGAGGTGACCGTGCTGCGGGTGTCGGATCTGTCACTCGACCTGCGGACCAGGCGGGCCTATGTCGGGGCGCGGGCGGTGGACCTGTCCACCCGGGAGTTCGCGCTGGCCGAGATCTTCTGCCGGCATCCCGACCAGGTGCTGACGCGTGAGCAGTTGCTCAGCCACGTCTGGGGGTTCGATTTCGACCCCGGATCCAACGTGGTGGACGTCTACGTGCGCTACCTGCGGCGCAAGATCGGCGCGGAGCGCATCGAGACCGTCCGCGGGACGGGCTATCGCATGAGAATTGCCTAATCATCAGCTCACAGACGCTTCACTCCGCTCCTACAAGCTGTTCATCAACGGCACTAGGGGAGGAGCGACCGTGATAGTCGGACTGGTGATGGACCTGGCCGCGATCATTCTGCTGGCCTACGGGCTCTACTACCGGCGGCACCACCGTCGAGACCTGCTGTTCGCCTACGTGGCGCTCAACGTGGGCATCTTCGCGGTGGTGTCGCTTCTGCTCGTCCAGCGGGTGGACATCGCGGTCGGCTTCGGGCTGTTCGGCCTGCTGTCGATCATCCGCCTCCGCTCCAGCGAGATCACCCAGCAGGAGATCGCCTATTACTTCGTCGCGATCGTGCTGGGCCTGGTCAACGGCGTCGCGGCGTCGTGGCCGGCGACCGCGCTGCTGCTCAACGGCGTCCTGCTGGCGGTGATGTATGTCGCCGGCCATCCCGGCCTCCTCGGCCGCACCCGACACCAGATGGTGACCCTGGACGTGGTCTACGCGGATCCGGAGCTGCTGCGGGTGGACCTGGAGAGCCGGTTGCGGGGGCGGGTGCTGGACTGCGTGGTCACGCAGGTGGACTACGTGCGGGACGTGACGGTGGTGGATGTGCGCTATGTGGCGCCACAGGCACAAGCGGGGACGCGGCCGCGGGCGGGGGCACGGTGAGGGCCCGGATGTGAGGCGGGAGCCACGGATGGCGATCCGGCCGGGTGCGCGGTGGGTGCGAGCGTGTCGCGACTCGGGGCACGGTGGCGGTGGTCCGGGGTGCGGTGGGGGCGGGCTCGGTGACGGCGAGGAGGTCGAAGGTGTGTGGTGGGGGGTTCGGCGACGGCGAGGGGTCGACGGTGTGCGGGGAGTGTGTGGGGATGTCGGGGAGGGACGCCGGGGTGCTGCTGGCTGGGGTGGGGGCGGTGGTCTCACCGATCGGGCTGGGGGAGGTTCCTGCGCTGATGAGCCGGGTGGACAACAAATACCTGGTGACGGCCGCGACGATGGCGCGGCTGGCGGCGGAGGTGGGGGATCGGTTCCAGGTGCTGGAGATCGGGGGGTTGCGGCAGTTCCGCTACACCTCGACGTACTTTGACACGCCGGAGTTGCTCACCTTCCATCAGCATCGGCAGGGTCGGCGGCGGAGGTTCAAGTTGCGTACCCGTACCTATCTGGACGGTGGGGGGCGGTGGCTGGAGTTGAAGCTCAGCGGGGCGCGCGGGAGCACGGACAAGCACCGCATTCCCTACGATGACGCGCCCGGTCGGCTGCTCACCAGGGAGGCGCTCGACTTCGTGCGTGACACCCTGGTCAGCGAGTTGCACATCATGGCGCCGGAGGGGCTGGGGCCGGTGCTGTCCACCGACTACCGGCGGGTGACGCTCATCGACCGATCCGGCGCTGCCCGGGTCACCTGCGACACGGGGCTGCTCTGCCACGACGGCCGACGCAGTGCGCCTGCCCGTCGCGACCTGGTGCTGCTGGAGTCCAAGTCGGCGGACGGCAAGGCCATGGTCGACAAGGTGCTGCGCGGGATGGGGGTGCGGCCGGTGAGCGTGAGCAAATACTGCCTGGCGGTCGCTGCGCTCCGGGAACTGCGGGCCAACCGCTGGCACCCGGTGCTGCACCACTACCTCGACCCGAAGGTGCTCCCCCGCGCCGCATGCAGAACGCACTCACGGGCTGGGTGCTGAGCCCAGTGGGACCACCACGTCTTCATCGGGCCGTGTCTCGTTTGGTGCTGTTCGGCGCTGTTGCCCCGGTGAGCGGGCGCACGTTGAGATCGTGATCACCACTTGGCGGGAGGTCATCGGTGGGGGCGGTCCGTGGCGGGCGTCGGGGGTGGGGGTTGTTGGTTGTGGTTGTGTGGGGCTGGGATTGCCGTTGTCTTTTGGGTCTCAGGCATGTGGGTGGTTGTTTCGGGTTAAACCTTGATAAGGGGGGCGGGGAGCATTTTGTAAAAGGGGGCTTTTGGATGCTTGAGAGAATCAGGGAGATATCCGCTGTTCGGCTGGGTGCGGATGGTTATTTTGATGATTTTTGGCCGAACTTTCGGAAGATTGATGGTGTGTTCTGGAAATTTGAGCGTATTCAGAGTTTTCGCGAGGCGGGGGAGCCGAGTTTGGTCGCGATGATGGAGGGGGACTGGGAGCGGTCGCTCAAGCTGATCGACGATGAGCCCGTGGCCGCGCGACGGGCCGAGCGCTTCGTTCGCCGGCGCATCCGTGTCGTTGAGCAGCCTGTCACGCCCTACCTGCAGTGGGAGATGCACGTGCTGGCGCTGCGCGATCCGGGCGTCGAGCAGGTGCGGGTGCTCGACGCCGGGGAGGTCGCCGACCTTGAGGTCCGCCGGCGCCTCCCGGAGTTGGTGGTGCTCGGCACCTCTGTGATGTACGAGGTGACCTACGACGCCGAGGGCACTCACAGCGGCGCCCGGCGCATCGACGACCATGACGTGATCGCGGCCTGCTGTGGCGAACTGGACAAGTTGTACGCCGTCGCGGAGGGCTTCCGGGACTACTACGAGCGGGAGATCGTGCCCCTGCCCGCCCCCTCACTGACCGGCTGAGGTTGCTGGGAGGGAGGGGAAGGCCGTCCCAGGGGCGGCTGGGGGCGCATTTTCCGCGTCGCCGGACACCGCAGTCGCGGCGGTGGGTTGCGGGGGTGGGTGGTTTTCGCGGGGGTCGGACTAGAGGGGGAGGTCGCCTGTGGCTGTGCTGGTGGAGCCGGTTGCCTGGTAGGCGGCGATGGTGCGTTCGGCGATGCGCATCTGGTGGATCTCGTCGGCGCCGTCGGCGAAACGGGCCCAGCGGGCGTGCTGGAACATGCCGGCCAGGGGCGTGTCCGTGGAGTAGCCGAGGGCGCCGTGTACCTGGATGGCCCGATCCACGATCCGGTTGAGGCTGTTGGCGACGAAGTGTTTGGCCATCGACACCTCCGTACGGAAGTCCTCGCCCTTGTCGATCTTGGAGGCGGCGTGCAGCACCATCAGCTTGCACTGGTAGAGCTCCATGGCCGAGTCGGCGATCATCCACTGCACGCCCTGCTTCTCGGCCAGCAGGGAGCCGTGGCTGAAGCGGTTGAGCGCGCGGTCGACCATCATGTCCAGGGCCGTCTCCGCCTGCGAGATCCAGCGCATGCAGTGCGCGAGGCGGGCCGGGCCCAGACGATACTGGCCGAGGCGGTGGCCGTTGCCCCGGCCGCCGAGGATCTGGCTGTCGGGCAGGCGCAGGTCCGTGATGACGATCTCGCTGTGTCCCGTCGAGCCGTGCATGGTCTCGACCTCGCGGACATCGTTCCAGCCCTCCTGCGGCAGGTCCACCAGGAAGGCGGTGTTCGCGCCGCGCGAGCCCTCCGGCACGTCCTGCTCCGTCCTGGCGAGGAGGATGGCGAAGTTGGCGCGGCGGGCGTTGGAGATGAACCACTTGTGGCCGTTGATGACCCATTCGTTGCCGTCGCGTACGGCCGTGGTGCGGATCAGGGTGGGGTCCGAACCCGCCACCTCCGGCTCGGTCATGGCGAAGCAGGACATCTGCCGGCCTTCCAGCAGTGGGCGGAGATACTTCTCCTTCTGCTCGTCCGTCGCCCAGTGCAGCAAGGTGTGCATGTTGCCCTCGTCCGGGGCACTGCAGTTGAGGACCCATGGGCCGATGCGGGTCTTGGCCGCCTCCGACTGCACCATGGCCAACTCCACGTGGCCCAGGCCCATGCCACCCCATTCCTTCGGCATGTGGGGCAGCCACAGGCCCTCCTCCTTGGCCTGGGAACGCAGGTGGAAGATCGTCCGGAGGTATTCGTCGCGGTCGCTCTCCTTCACCTCCTCCATGGCGGGGATGACGGTGCCCTGGATGAAGGCGCGGACGCGCTTGCGGATCTCTTCGTGCTCGGGGGCGAGGGTGAAATCGATGGCCATGTTGACATCGCTCCTAGCGCATCAGGCATTAAAGGTGGTTATAAGGGGTTATTCCGCCAGAAGGGTTGTTATCATCCGGTCGCTTCACTGGGGCCTCCTGTGGGACGCGTTGTAGGGGGCTGGATGTCGCGGGGGCTCCTGCTCGGGGTCCTGTCGGGTCTCTTCCAAGATTCCGAAGTGGCCGGGTAGTGGCAGGCGAGCCAGTGGTCCTCGCCGATCTGCCTGATCTGGGGCTCCTCGGTGGCGCATCGGGCTGCCGCTCGCGGACAGCGCGTACGGAACCGATCAGGTCGGCGCTCGGCGCGAGCTCGCACACCTTGCCCAGGTACATCACCAGGTCCGATCACTGACGTGACGGCCAGGTCGTGGGCGATGAAGACGATCATGAGCCGGTAGCGGTCCTTGAGGTCCTCCAGCAGACCGAAGCATCTGGTCCTCGCCTCCTCCCGGTTCGCCCCCGAGAGCAATTTCACCGATAGTACTATCGGTGAAATTGCGCACAAGCACCAGAGGGAAGCCGTGACGAACACGCCGCTCACCAGGAGCCAGGCCAAGGATCTGACCAGGCGCAAGCTGATCCGCGCCGCGCTGGCCATCCTCGACGAGGAAGGCGAGGCGGGGCTGACCACGACCAAGGTGGCCAAGGCGGCGGGCCTGGCGCAGTCGAGCTTCTACGTGCACTTCAAGGACCGGCAGGCCCTGCTCGGCGTGCTCGCGGAGGAGGGCGGCGCGCGGCTGCGCGGCTCGATGCGGGAGGCGCGGCGCAAGGCCCGGGAGGCCCCCGGCGACCTCGAACGCCATCGGGAAACCTTCCGGATCCCCCTGGAGGCCATCTGCCGCCACCCCGAGCTGCTGCGCATCCAGCTACGCGCCCGGCACGACCCGTCGTCCTCCCTGCGCGACTTCGCCCGGCAGACGGCCGCGGCCTACCGCGAGCACCACGCCGCCGACCTGGCCGCGCTCGGCTACACCGCCGACAACGAGCACGACCGGCGCCGCCTGGAGATGATCGCCGAGGGGATCGACGCGGCCACCAACGCCCTGGCCATGGGGCACCTCGAGGGCCGCTATCCCGACCTGGAGGAGTGCGCCGACATCCTGACCGCGCTGTCGAGGGGCGCGCTCCGGCTGCTCAGGTCCACCTCAGGCGGCGGGGCGGCGCAGGGAGGTGAAGGCCCAGGACATGCGGGGCTCGACCGCCCAGTGGAAGAGCCGGCGCACCGGTGGGGTGCACAGGAGGGTGGCGGCGACCAGGCCGACCACGGTGGACAGGAACAGGCCCAGCTCCAGCCGTTCGGCGATCTTGACCACGAAGCCGTGGAGTAGGTAGGCGTACATCGTGGCCGAGCCCAGCCCGCTGAACCACGTGTGCCGGGCCGGCGTGATCGCCAGGAACGCCGCCACCAGCACCGCCCCCGCGACCAGCAGCGCGAGCCTGATCGCGGTGCCGGTGAGGTCGTCCACGCCGATCTGCGCGTTGGAGTGCCGCCAGCGGATCCACTCCGTCGGCACGGACGTGTGCACCAGCAGCGCCGCCGCCAGTCCGATGCCGAGCGTGCAGGCCCCGGCCAGCCGCATGTACGGGCGGCGCAGCAGTTGGAAGTGCTCCGGCCGCAGCATCAGCCCCAGCACGTAGAACGGCAGCAGGCCGAACGTCCGGTTCATGGACAGCTCGTCGGGCAGCGCGCTCGTCCCGGTCAGCAGCGACAACCCCAGGGCCACCAGCAGCGGCCACCTGAGCTGCTGCCACACCGGCGTCGACAGCCGCCACAGGAACAGCGACAGCAGGAACCAGGTCAGGAAGTACGGCTCCAGGATCGTCAGCTTGAACTCCCCGTACAGGATCAGCGACGGCAGCGAGTACGCCGTCTCGAAGATCAGGTACGGCACCGCCAGCGTGGCGATGAGCTTGCGCGCCTTGCCCGCCCCGAACGTGAAGTTCCGCGACAGATAGCCGGTGAGCAGGATGAACAGCGGCATGTGGAACAGGTAGACGAAGAAGTAGAGCGCGTGTACGAGGGGCGAGTCCCGGTGCGGCTCGACGAGATGGCCGGTCACCACCAGCAGGATGGCCAGGTATTTGGCGTTGTCGAAGAACGGGTCCCTGGCGGACTTGGCGAAGGACTTGGACCTGGTGGTGACGGATGCGCCCGCAAGCCCGCCCTCATCGTCCCTGTGAGCCTGCCGCCGGGTTCGCTGGTTGTCGCTGCGCTCCATCACAGATCACGAACTTTAGCCAACGATCGAGTAACCGCCAGGAAACGCGGAGTTAGGGATTACCGAAGGGTGGGTGTCGCCAGCAGGACGTTACTGAAGGTCGGCTGGCAATCCCCGGACGGCACGAAACGTCGGAGGTCGGCCGGCCGCGGTGGCCTCGTCGTCGGCGTTGCTCCTGGCGGTTCGCGGTCATTCCGACTCTCGCGGGCCCATCATGGGCGAGCTCGCCGGCTATTTGTGCCGAGCGCCGTGATGGCACCAGGACCAGGCCGGACGTGGGCCTGGTCCTGGTGGCGCACTACTCCCGCATGGAAGCCGCCAGGACGGAGGCCGACTCGGCGTCCAGCCGGCCGTCCGCGACGACGGTGACGACGCGCCTGGTCAGGGTGTCCTCCAGGATCAGCGGGCGGTCCCAGGCCAGCGCCTGGCCCACGCCCGGATACTCCGCCACCCGGACGAACCAGGGGTCGCCGTCCGTCTGGACGAACACGAGCGTCCACTCCCGCCCGTCCGGCGCGGTGCCCGACAGGGCCACCCACGGGTCACGGCTGCCGTGCACGGCCTGCTCGTCGCCCGGCAGGGTCGTCCTGGCGGTGGAGGTGCCCGGGGCCCGCCAGAAGAAGCCGCCGTAGCCCGCGCCCGCGCGGCCCTTGGTGGCCGAGCTGTGGATCTCCAGGGGAGCCCCGGTCAGGTTGGTCAGCGTGAACGTGAGGTCCAGCGCCCAGGCCCGCTCCAGCGGCCGCGCGACCACGGTCCGCTCCTCGCGGGCCAGCGCGCGCCCATCCGGCCCGACCCACTCCAGCCGCTCGGCGAACCCCTCGTCGCCGAGGCGGGTGAACTCCAGGTGCCGCTGCGTGCCGTGGTCGTCCAGCCAGGCCGGCCCCCGATCCCTGACGTAGGTGCGGCCGCCCCAGAAGTTCACGCCGCCGAGGCCGGAGATCGCCACACCGGCGCCGAGGTGGTGGACGTGGTCCGCGGGCCGGAACTCGGTCACCTCGACGCCGTCGAGCGTGCGTACCGGGTGCAGGTAGGGCCGGGGCGCGTCGGTCGCCGGCAGGTCGGGCCGCCACTCGTAGGAGGCCACCGGCCGCGCCGCGACCAGCAGCTCCACCCGCGTCCACGGCACGTCCAGCTCGGAGTAGAGCGCCAGCTCCCGCGCGCTGCGGTCGGTGAGGTCGACGACGCCGGGCAGGATGCGGAATCCGACCCCGCCGTCCTCGTCCCGCTGGACGATCTGGTGCCGCTCGGGGATCGGCAGCGGCTCGGGGGCAAGCCGCACCGCGTCCAGCACCTGCGTGAACGTCTCCGTACGGGAGAGCGGCACCAGCAGGTCGGCGCCGGTGCGGACGTGGTCGATGAGGTTCTCCAGCAGGTCGGTGCGCTCGTAGACGGTGGTCGTGACCGAGCCGTCCGGGAGCTCGACCCGCAGCCGGTCCTCGGTGTAGACGAACGTGGCCACCCCCGCGTCACCGTGCACGACCAGATACGGCTCGTGCCGCTCGGGCGCGCACAACGTCACCGCGATCGTGATCACGAATCCGTCGTCCATCCGGATCCGCACGCACGACGTGTCGTCCGCCTCGATCGGGTGGGCCCGGTAGAGCTCGGTCTCGATGCTCGCGATCGGCCCGTCCGTCAGCGCCAGCGCGGTCGCCACGGCGTGCGCGAACGGGTTGGTCAAGGCCCCGTCCACGACGTCGACGCCGTCGATGCGGCGTCTGCCCGCCCAGGCGGAGCGGGTGAAGTACGACGAATGGCGCTCCCAGGCGCCGGCGCCGCCGATGCCGCGTACCCGGCCCAGGGTGCCGCCCGCGATGAGGTCGCGCAGCGCCGGGATGGCCGTCGAGCCGAGCGACTGGAACCCGACCTGGCAGGCCAGGCCGGTCTCGGCCACCGCCGCGGCGATCTTCTGGTGCGCCTCCCGGCCGGCCGCCGGCGGCTTCTCCAGCAGCACGTGCGACCCGCCGTGCAGCGCGGTCACCGCCAGGTCGGCGTGGGTCTGGATGGGCGTGCAGACGATCGTGACCTCCGCCCCGGTCTTGGCGATCAGGGCGCCCAGGTCGGGCGACTGCGGGGGAGCCGCGATGGGAGGGTCCACCTCCACCGGCCGCACGTCGCAGATCCCGGCCAGCTCGATCACGCCCTGCCCGGCCAGCCGGCGCAGGTTGCGCAGGTGGTGCCGGCCGTGGCCGTGCGCCCCGGCGAGAACGACCTTCATCACGACCACCTCAGCCCGAGTCCGGCGTGCTCTCCCGCGCGCAGCACCCCGTCCGAGATCTCCACCGGGTACGGCTCCGCCAGCAGCCCCAGGGCGGCGAACGAGGCGTCCTCCACGTCCTCCACCATGACCGGCAGCGGCAGGGTCAGCGCCAGTTGCCCGGACATCTCGCTCAGGAGATGCGGGTAGACCGGCACGTCGTAGGTCCTGGCCAGCTCCACGATCCGGCGGAACGGCGTGATGCCGCCGACCCGCACCACGTTCGGCTGCACCACGTCGCAGGCGCCCGCCGCCAGCAGGTCGCGGAAGCCGTAGACGGTGTAGACGTTCTCGCCCACCGCGACCGGCACGTCGATGGAGCGGCGCAGCTCCACGTGCGCCGCCACGTCGTCGGCGGGCAGCGGCTCCTCGATCCAGTGCAGGCCGAACTCCGCCAGCGCGGCGATCGCCCGCCGGGCCCGGTGCAGGTCCCAGCGCTGGTTCGCGTCGATCATCAGCAGCCGGTCGGGGCCGATCACCTCGCGGACCGCGGCCACCCGGGCCACGTCCTCCGCCAGGTCGGGGCGGCCCACCTTGATCTTGACGCCCCGGTAACCCGCCGTCACCCAGCGCCGGGCCTGCTCGACCAGGTCGTCCAGGGAGTAGTGCAGGTTGACGCCGCTGCCGTAGACCGGGACCTCCCCGCGGCGCCGGCCCAGCACGTCGGCCAGTCCGTCGCCGCCGCAGCGCAGGTCCCACAGCGCGAGGTCTATCCCGGCCAGCGCGATCGTGGTGATCCCGCCGGGCCCGGCCTCGCGCAGGTGCCGCCACAGCCGGTCCCACACCACCTCGGGGTGGGCGGGCAGGCCGATCAGCGCCTCCCGCAGGTCGTGCTCCAGCAGCGCCCGCACGGCGTGCGCGCCGATCTGAGGCGTCCAGGCGAACCCGGTGCCGGTGCGCCCGTCCTTCAGCGTGACGTGGGTGACGATCACGTGGTTGGCCGGCACGTCCGCGCCCCAGGGACGGGGGAGCGGGGCGGTGCGCAGCTCGGTACGCAGGTCGGCGATCGTCATGACGCCACCAGGTCGAGCCCGGCCTTGATCAGGGTGTCCAGCTCCTGGAGGTCCTCGCCGGTCACCTCGACCAGCGGCGGGCGCACGGTGCCCACGTCCAGGCCGCGCAGCCGTACGCCGGCCTTGACCAGGGAGACGGGGTAGCCGGGGACCTTGCCGCGCAGCCGTACGAGGGGGGCGTAGAACGCGGTGAGCAGCCGCTCGTCCCCCCGCAGGTAGGCCAGCGCGATCTCCGGCGCGAACGCGAACACCGCGCTGGAGTACAGCTCCACCCCGATCCCGCGGTAGGCGGGCATGGTCAGCTCGGCCGTCGGCAACCCGTTGAAGAACAGGAAGTCCGGGTACGCCTCCCGCACCGCCAGCACGGTCCACTGCATCCGGTCGATGTCGCCCAGCCCGTCCTTGAGCCCGATCACGCCGGGGACCCCGGCCAGCTCGACCACGGCCTCCGGTTCGAGCACCACGGAGCCGCGCTGGTAGACGATCACCGGCAGTTCGGCGGCCACCGCGGCCACGTACGCGGCGTAGCCGTACCCGGGCCCCTGGGCCAGGTACGGCGGCATCAGCAGCAGCCCGTCCGCGCCCGCCGCGCGCGCGGCCCGGGCCTGGTTCAGCGCCGTGCCGAGCGGGCCGCCCGCGCCCGCCAACACCGGCACCCGCCCGGCCACCACCTCGCACGCCACCCGCACCGCCCGCGGGTGCTCGGCCTCGGACAGGGCCGAGAACTCGCCCGTGCCGCAGGCCACGAACACGCCCCCGGGCCCGTGCCGCATGCCCCGCTCGATGTGCTCGGCCAGCACGTGCTCGGCGAGCGTGCCGTCGGCGTCGAAGGGCGTCACGGGGAAGAACAGCACACCGCTGAGATTCATGCGAATTCCTTGGATTCCTTGAGTTCGGTGCGCCAGCTCCGCTTGGGCTGCCAGCCGAGCAGACGTTCTGCCTTGGTGGCCGAGAAGGCCGGGGTGGTGCCGGTGAGCGCGGCCGCGAACGGCTCGGTGCCCGGCACGACCTGGGGCAGCAGGTCCGCCAGCGGCTTCCTGGCCAGCGCGTCCGCGGCCCCGGCGAAGAACACCTCGCCGCCCGGCAGCTCGGGCAGCGCCTCGGCGAGCACGGTGATCAGGTCGGCGGCGTCGCGGGAGTCGATGTAGTTGAACAGCGAGACGCCGCCCAGGTCCGGCCGGTCCAGCCGCTCGCGCACGGTGTGGCCCGACTGCGTGGGGGCGCCCGCCCACTCCTCGGGCGGGATGACGAAACAGGGCCGGACGGCGGCCAACCGCGTCGTGCCCGCCAGGGCGAACGCCTTCATGGTCTGCTCGGCGGCCACCTTGGACAGGTTGTAGGCGTTCCACGGCCGTACCGGGTGATCCTCGTCGATCGGCAGGTAGGCCGGCGCCCAGCCGCCCGGGGCGCCGTACCCGATCACCGTCGGGCTGCTGGCCACCACCACGCCCCGTACGCCCAGGGCCACCGACGCCTCGCAGACGTTGAACGCCATCTGGGTGTTCACCTTGTAGATCACCGATTCTGGGAAGCTGAACGGCGTGGCGATGGCCGCCAGGTGGATCACGGACTCGGGCCGGAATCTGGCGATCACCTCGAACGCCTCGCCCGTGTCCGTGAGGTCCGCGGGCTGGGCGACGGCCGCCTCCCCGGGCGTGCCCGGGACGCGGTCGACACCGACGACCTCGTGCCCGGCCGCTGCGAGCGTGGTGACCACGCTGCGGCCGAGGCGTCCTGCGCTTCCGGTGACGAGGACTCTGCTCACCGTAAAAGGCTCCTTCAAGACTGCAAACAGTTGCACTAAACCTTTGTGTCCGAAAGGCCGAAGCGTCAAGGGGTGATTTCGTCACCGCCCGTCTAGCTGCGGCTTCCCTTGAATTGTTCGGAATGGTCGGCGCGGCAAGCGCTTTCAGCGTGCACGAGGTGCCTGCAAGCGGTTGCGTTAGGGTGGGCGACTGTGACAGTGACGATTCGTGATGTGGCCCGGGCCTCCGGTGTGCATGTATCGACCGTGTCGCGGACGTTCTCCGCGCCGCACATGGTGAACGCCGCCACCCGATCGAGAGTGCTGACGGTGGCCGAGGAGCTCGGATACCGGCCCAACCGGGCGGCACGGGCGCTCACGACCGGCCGGACGCACAACCTCGGCCTGATCGTGGCGGACATCGCCAACCCGTTCTTCCCTCCGCTGATCAAGGCGGCCCACGCCGCCGCGCGGCAGCGCGACTACCACCTGTTCGTGGCCGACACCGACGAGGAGCCGGCCGCCGAGGAGGAGCTGGTGCAGGCCTTCTCCAAGCAGGTGGACGGGGTGGTGCTGTGCAGCCCCCGCTCCTCCAACAAGGCGCTGGAGCGGCTGGCCGAGCGGGTGCCGTTCGTGGTCATCAACCGGCGGCTGCGCGGCGCCGCCACGGTGCTGATGGACGTCGGTCACGGGGCCAGGCTGGCGGTGGAGCACCTGGCGGGGCTGGGGCACCGCCGGGTGGCGCTGGTGTCCGGCCCGGCCGGCTCGTGGACGAGCGCCGAGATCCGGACGGCCGCCGAGCGGGTGCCGGGCGTCGAGCTCGTCGTCATCGGTCCCAACGCGCCCACCGAGCGGGGCGGGTTCGCGGCGGCGGGGCGGGTGCGCGACTGCGGGGTGACCGGCGTGCTCGCCTACAACGACCTGGTGGCGATCGGGCTCATCGAGGGGCTGGCCGACTGCGGCCTGAGCGTGCCCGAGGACGTCAGCGTCGTGGGGATCGACGATATCGTCTCGGGGAGGCTGAACCGCCCCAAGCTCACCACCGTCGCCATGCCCACCGCGGCGGCCGGGCGGCTGGCGGTCGATCTGCTCATCCAGGAGGTCACCGCGACCACCTCACTGGAGACCCGCCTGGTGGTCCGGGACTCCACGGCCCCGCCGCGATAGCGCCAGGCTGCAAACGGTTGTACCAATAGCGTGACAAATTGATCCGACCTATTCGGTGAGCAAGAGTGTTAGCTGGGAAAACGTCGTCTCGATATATCGGTAACGGCTATGTAACGCCTGCAAAGGGTTGACGTAACTTTCCCGTCAGCTATAGGAAAGCGCTATCCATTCACTTCTCGCCGGAAGGTCCGTGATGACTGAAGTTTCGGTGGCGGTGAAACCTCGGGGCACGCCGGCCGAACCCAGGCGCGGCGGTCACCGCTCCACGAAACGCTCCCGCCGTGAGGCACGGGCGGCCTACCTCTTCCTGGCGCCCTGGTTTGCCGGCCTGCTCGTCATCACGATCGGCCCGATCCTCGCCTCCCTCTACCTGTCGTTCACCGACTACAGCCTCCTGGAGGAGGCCAAGTGGGTGGGGTTCGACAACTACGTCACGATGTTCACCGAGGACCCGAGATTCCTGTCCTCGCTGAAGGTGACCACGATCTACGTCGTCGTCTCGGTCCCGCTGCAACTGGCCTTCGCGCTCGCCCTGGCCCTGGTGCTCGACCGGGGGCTGCGCGGCCTGTCGCTCTACCGCTCCATCTTCTACCTGCCCTCGCTGCTCGGCGGCAGCGTCGCCATCGCGATCCTGTGGCGCAAGGTCTTCGGCGCCGAGGGCCTGGTCAACTCGGTGCTCGCGGTCTTCGGCATCCAGGGACCCGGCTGGGTGGGCCATCCGGACTACGCGCTCAGCACGCTGATCCTGCTGCACGTGTGGACCTTCGGCGCACCGATGATCATCTTTCTCGCCGGGCTGCGCCAGATCCCGCGCAGCTACTACGAGGCGGCCGCGGTGGACGGCGCGGGCACGTGGCGCCAGTTCAGGTCGATCACGGTGCCGCTGCTGACGCCGATCATCTTCTTCAACCTGGTCCTGGAGATCATCAAGTCGTTCCAGTCGTTCACGCAGTCTTTCATCGTGAGCAGTGGCAGCGGCGGACCCGCCGACTCCACGCTCTTCTACACGCTCTACCTCTACCTGAAGGGGTTCAAGAGCTACGACATGGGCTACGCGGCCGCGATGGCCTGGGTCCTGCTGGTCATCATCGCCGGGCTCACCGGGGTGAACTTCCTCGCTTCCAAGTATTGGGTCTTCTATGGCGACACCAAGTAGGCCGGTCCCGTTCCTCTTCCGCCCGATCAGGGGCGGCAAGATGGTCAAGCACGTACTGCTGATCGGGTTCGGCCTGGTCATGCTCTACCCGCTGTTCTGGATGGTCTCCAGCTCGCTCAAACCGGAGGAGCTGATCTTCCGGCAGCCCGGCCTGTGGCCGAGCCAGGTCACGCTGGAGAACTACAGCGAAGGCTGGTACGCGCTGAAGCATCCCTTCGGCTACTACCTGTGGAACTCGGCGGTCGTCACCGGACTGTCGGTGGTGGCGAACCTGGTGGCCTGCTCGCTGGCCGCCTACGCCTTCGCCCGGCTGAACTTCCCGCTGAAGAAGTTCTGGTTCGCGATCATGCTGGGCGGGATCATGCTGCCGCACCACGTGACGATCGTGCCGCAGTACATCATGTTCTCCGAGCTCGGCCTGATCAACACCATCTGGCCGCTGGTCATGCCCAAGATCCTGGCCACGGACGCGTTCTTCGTCTTCCTCATGGTGCAGTTCATCCGTACCCTGCCGCGGGAGCTGGACGAGGCGGCCGAGATCGACGGCGCGGGTTACTGGCGCATCTTCATCCGGGTCGTCATGCCGCTCTGCCTGCCGGCGCTGGCCACCACGGCTATTTTCACCTTCATCTGGACCTGGAACGATTTTCTCAGCCAGCTCCTTTATCTCAACAATCCCGACAACTTCACCGTGCCGGTAGCGTTGCGCACGTTCCTCGACGCCAGCAGCGACTCGTCGTGGGGCCCGATGTTCGCCATGTCGATCGTCGCGCTCGGTCCCATCTTCGGGTTCTTCCTGGCAGGACAGAAATACCTGATCCGTGGTGTCGCCACCACGGGCCTCAAGTAACGACCCCGAAGAGCAAGGCACCCCCCAACAAGAAGAGCACCCATAGGAGGTAGAGCCGTGAGCTCTGGCAAGAAGATGTGGTCGGCGGCACTGCTCGCCACCGCTGTGCTGGCGGTCACCGCGGCGTGCGGCAGTGGCAGCGGCGGCGGGGGCGAGACCGCCGATGGCAGGATCAAGCTGCGCTTCTCCTACTGGGGCAGCGACGCCCGGCAGAAGATGACCGAAGAGGTGATCAAGAAGTTCGAGGCGAAGAACCCGACCATTGACGTGGAGGGCGAGTTCTCCGACTTCGACAGCTACTACGAGACGCTGTCCACGAAGGTCGCGGGCGGTGACGCGCCCGACATCATCACGATTGAGATCCGCGGCCTGCGCGAATACGCCGACCGCGGCACCCTGGCCGACCTCAACGGCAAGGTCAACACCGCCGACATCGACGCCAAGGTGCTGACCACGGGCGCCGTGGACGGCAAGCAGTTCGCCGTTCCCACCGGCGTCAACGCCTTCTCCTTAGTCGTCAACCCGGGCCTGCTCGAACAGTCCGGCGCGAAGCTGCCCGACGACACCAAGTGGACCTGGGAGGACTACGTCGACCTGGCCTCCAAGGTCAGCTCGGGCAGCGGCGGCAAGGTCACGGGCACGCAGCTCAGCTGGAACCCGGCCTACCTCCAGATCTTCGCCGCGCAGCGCGGCGAGCCCTTCTACCAGGGCAACAAGCTCGGCCTGACGCCCGACACGATCAAGGCGTGGTGGGCCGTCATGCAGAACCTGATCAAGACCAAGGGCTCCCCCGACGCCGCCAAGAGTGCCGAGATCGGCGCGACCAGCGTGGACCAGTCGCTGCTGGCCACCAACACCGGCGCGTTCGGCATGTGGTGGAGCAACCAGCTCGGCGCGGTCACCAAGGCGTCCGGCCAGAAGATGGACCTGCTGCGCATGCCGAAGGCGCAGGGCGCCACCACCGGTGGCATGTTCCTGCAGCCCGCGATGTTCCTCACCGCCTCGGCCAAGTCCAGCCATGCCGCCGAGGCCGCCAAGTTCATCGACTTCATGATCAACGACCCGGAGGCGGGCGCGATCATCCTCAGCGACCGCGGCCTGCCGGCCAGCTCCAAGGTGCTGGCGGCGGTCCGGGACAAGCTGCCGGAAGCGGACGTCAAGACGCTGGAGTTCCTCGACAAGGTCAAGAGCGAGCTGGCCGACCCGCCGGCCGCCCCGCCGAAGGGCGCCAGCGCCATGGAGGACATCCTCACGCGGTACTCGGAGGAGGTCATGTTCGGCCGGATGACCCCCGACGACGCCGCACAGAAGTTCATCACCGAGGCCAACGCCTCAATCGCGGGCTGACCGCACGCCACGAAGGAGAAATATGAAGTACGCGTTCGTCGGGCTCGGGCACCGCGCGGAGATGTACGTCAACGCGCTGCTCGGCGAGTGGCGCGACGCCGGCACCATCGTCGCCCTGTGCGACACGAACCGGACCCGCATGGACTATTACGCCGAGCGGATCGGTAACGAGGTACCGCGCTTCGCGCCCGCCGAATTCGACAAGTTGCTCGAGCTCGCCGACGCGGTCATCGTGACCACGGTCGACGCCACCCACGCCCGCTACGTCTGCGCGGCGCTGGACGCGGGCCGCGACGTCATCGTGGAGAAACCGCTCACCATCGACGCCGAGGGCTGCGCGGCCATCGCCGAGGCCGCCGAGCGCAGCACCGGCCGGCTCATCGTCACCTTCAACTACCGCTACTCGCCGCGTAACTCCGCCGTGCGCCGCCTGCTGATGGAGGGCGCCATCGGCGAGGTGACCACGGTGCACTTCGAGTGGACGCTGGACACCATCCACGGCGCCGACTACTTCCGCCGCTGGCACCGCGACCGGGCCAACTCCGGCTCGCTGCTCGTGCACAAGGCCACCCACCACTTCGACCTGGTCAACTGGTGGCTCGGATCCGCTCCCGAGACCGTCTTCGCCCAGACCGACCTGCGCTTCTACGGCGCGGAGAACGCCAGGAAGCGAGGCCTGGGGGAGCGCCCCGGGCGCGGGCAGGGCGCTCCCGGACTGGGCACCGACCCGTTCATCCTCGACATCTCCAAGGACCCCAGGCTCAAGGCGCTCTATCTGGAGGCCGAGCACGAGGACGGCTACCTCCGCGACCAGGACGTCTTCGGCGAGGGCATCAACATCGACGACAACATGTCGGTGCTGGTGCGTTACGCCAACCGCGCCGTCATGACCTACTCCCTGCACGCCCACGCGCCCTGGGAGGGCTACCGGGTCGCCTTCAACGGCACGGCGGGGCGGCTGGAGCTGGACGTGGTCGAGCGGGAGTGGACGCCGCCGCACGCCGCCATCGATCCCAGCGCCGCCGCCAAGGAGCCCAAGGGGTCCTGGGAGCGGCTCACGCTGCACCGGCACTGGAGCCGGCCGGAGGAGGTGCCCATCGAGGTGGGCGAGGGCGGGCACGGCGGCGGTGACCGGCTGCTGCTCAACGACGTCTTCCGCGGGCCCGGCGACGACCCGCTGGCCCGGCAGGCCGGCTACCGCGACGGGATCCGCAGCGTGCTGACCGGCGTCGCGGCCACCACCTCGGCACGCACCGGCGACGCCGTGCGCCTCACGGACGACGGCACGCGCCTTCGCTGAGCCCGCAGACACCGCCGCCCGAGGCGGGTTCGGCGTGGCACGAGTGACCGCCGCCCGGTGTGGGGTCGGCGCGGTACGAGCGGCCGCCGTCCGGACCTGCCCCGGGCGGCGGCTTTCCCGCCGTCGGCCGCCCGGGGCCCGGGCTCAGTTGCCCTGCTTCCAGGTGGCGATGAGCTTGTCGTAGTCCAGGGTCTCCGGCTTGCCCCGCTCGTCGGCCAGCTTCGGCGCGGGCGCGCCCGGCTGGTCGTACCAGTACTGGGCGGGGCGCTCCGGGTTCAGCTTGGGCGCGCAGTTGCCGCCGTAGCCGCGCCGCTCCAGCCGGGACAGGATGTCGTCCTGCTGCTTGGCCAGGTTGTCCATCGACTGCTGGGGCGTCGTCTCGCCGGTCACCGCGGTGGCCACGTTCTGCCACCACAACTGGGCGAGCCGGGGGTAGTCGGGCACGTTCGTGCCGGTCGGGGTCCACTGCACGCGCGCCGGCGAGCCGTAGAACTCGATGAGCCCGCCGTACTTGGCCGCGTTGTCGGCGAAGTAGTCGCTCCTGATGTCCGAGTCGCGGATGAACGTCAACCCCATGATCGACTTCTTCAGCGACACCGTCTTCGACGTGACGAACTGCGCGTACAGCCAGGCGGCCGCCCTGCGGTCCTGCGGCGTGTTCTTCAGCAGCGTCCAGGAGCCGGCGTCCTGGTAGCCCAGCTTGTTGCCCTCCTTCCAGTACGCCCCGTGCGGGCTGGGCGCGATGCGCCACTTGGGCGTGCCGTCGCTGTTGACGACCGGCAGACCCTCCTTGGTCATGTCGGCCGTGAACGAGGTGTACCAGAAGATTTGCTGGGCGACGTTGCCCTGCGCGGGCACCGGGCCGGCCTCGCTGAAGTTCATGCCCGCGGCCTCCTGGGGGGCGAACCGCTTCAGCCAGTCGACGTACTTGGTGAGCGCGTAGACCGAGGCCGGGCCGTTCACGTCGCCGCCGCGGCTGACCGACGAGCCGACCGGGCGGCAGTTCTCCACCCGGATGCCCCACTCGTCCACCGGCAGGCCGTTGGGGATGCCCGGGTCGCCGTTGCCCGCCATGGACAGCCAGGCGTCGGTGAACCGCCAGCCGAGCGAGGGGTCCTTGCGGCCGTAGTCCATGTGGCCGTAGACCTTCTTGCCGTCGATGGTGCCGTTGCCGTTGACCTTGCTGGTGAAGAAGTCGGCTATGTCCTCATAAGCCGCCCAGTTGACCGGGACGCCCAGGTCGTACCCGTAGGCGTCCCTGAACTGGCGCTTGATCTCCGGGTCGGTGAACCAGTCGTAGCGGAACCAGTAGAGGTTGGCGAACTGCTGGTCGGGGAGCTGGTAGATCTTCTTGTCCGGGCCGGTGGTGAAGCTGATGCCGATGAAGTCGTTCAGGTCCAGCGTGGGGGAGGTGACGGCCTTGCCCTCGCCGGCCATGTAGTCCGACAGCGGCACCACGTAGTCGCCGCGCGAGTGGGTGCCGATGAGGTCGGAGTCGTTGACGTAGGCGTCGTAGATGTTCTGGTCGCCCTGGATCTGGGTCTGGAGCTTCTCGACGACGTCACCTTCCTGGATCAGGTCGTGCTTGATCTTGATCCCGGTGATCTCGGTGAACGCCTTGGCCAGTTGCCGCGACTCGTACTCGTGCGTGGTGATCGTCTCGGAGACCACGTTGATCTGCATGCCCCGGTAGGGCGCGGCGGCCTTGATGAACCAGTCCATCTCCGCTAGTTGCTGGTCCCTGGACAGGGTGCTCGGCGTGAACTCCTCCGACACCCATCTCTGTGCCGCGGCCTTGCCGTCGGCCTCCCTGAAGTCGCTCGCCGGCCGCTCCGCGCCCTGCGTGCAGCCGGCCGCCGTCAGGACGAGCGCGGCCAGACCAACGGCCACGGACCTGCCTGCCCGATGCCTCATCGTGGGCTCCTCTCCCTGTTAACCCCATATCCCGATCACGACCGTCACCAGCAGCGCGCAGCCGAGGGCGAGCCACATGGACAGGTCGGTGACAGCGATCCAGCCGGCCAGCACGACGGCGGCGCTGATCAGGCCGATGTAGAGACGGTCGCCCCGGTCGGTCTCGATGCGCAGGAAACCTCGCCGGGCCACGGGCGGCGAGAGGCGCGCCCAGACCGCCATGACGATCAGCAGCAGGGCCAGCCCGGCGAACACGAGGGCCGTGGGGACGGTCCAGACCATCCAGTCGAGCATGGCTAGACCCTCCCCAGGGAGAAGCCCTTGGCGATGTAGTTGCGGACGAACCAGATCACGATCGCGCCCGGGACGATGGTGAGGACGCCGGCCGCCGCCAGCAGTCCCCAGTCCACGCCCGCGGCGCTCACCGTCCGGGTCATCGTCGCCGCGATGGGTTTGGCGTTCACCGACGTGATCGTCCGGGCGATCAGCAGCTCGACCCAGCTGAACATGAAGCAGAAGAACGCCGTCACGCCGATCGCGGAGCGGATCATCGGCAGGAAGATCTTGATGAAGAAACGGGGCAGCGAATAGCCGTCGATCGCCGCGGTCTCGTCTATTTCCCGGGGGATCCCGGACATGAAGCCCTCCAGGATCCACACCGCCAGCGGGACGTTGAACAGCATGTGCGCGATGGCCACGCCGAGGTGGGTGTCGAAAAGGCCGACACTCTGGTAGATCTGGAAAAACGGCAGCAGGAACACCGCGGGCGGCGCCATGCGGTTCGTCAGCAGCCAGAAGAACAAATGCTTGTCCCCGGCGAACCGGAAACGCGAGAACGCGTAGGCCGCGGGCAGCGCCACGACGAGCGACATCACGGCGTTCAGCGAGGTGTAGATGATGGAGTTCAGATAGCTCGAATACCACGCCGAGTCGCCGAAGAAAGTGGCGTAGTTGTCGAACGTCACACGCTGCGGAATGAGCGAGAAACTGCCGAGGATGTCCTCGTTCGGCCGGATCGACATGCCGAACATCCACAGCAGCGGCAGCATGAGGGTGGCCACGTAGAGCCAGAAGACCGTACGCGCCCACGGGAGCCGTTGTCCGGATCGCGACATCGCGTCACCTCCCCGACCTGGTGAGCACGGTGAAGAACACGTAGCAGAGGATCTGCACGAACAGGAAGTAGAGCAGCGAGAACGCGCCCGCCGGCCCCAGGTCGAACTGGCCGACCGCGATCTTCGACAGCAGGATGCTGAGGAACGAGGTCGCGTTGCCGGGCCCGCCGCCCGTCACCACGAACGGCTCGGTGTAGATCATGAAGCTGTCCATGAACCTGAGCAGGATCGCGATCGTCAGCACCCCGCGCAGCCTGGGCAGTTGGATGTGCCGGAACGTGGCCCACGCCGAGGCGCCGTCGATCTGCGCGGCCTGGAAGTACGGTTGCGGGATCGAGCGCAGCCCCGCGTACGCCAGCAGCGCCACCAGCGGCGTCCAGTGCCACACGTCCATGACCAGGACCGTGATCCAGGCGTCGGTCGAGTCGAGGGTGTAGTTGAAGTTGATCCCCAGCACGTTGTTGACCGTCCAGCCGCCCAGGCCGATGTCGCCGCGGGCGAAGATCTGCCAGATCGTGCCCACCACGTTCCACGGGATGAGCAGCGGCAACGCGACCAGCACCAGCGCCACCGACATCCCCAGGCCGCGGCGCGGCATCACCACCGCCAGCGCCACCCCGAGCGGGATCTCCAGCAGCAGCACCTGCGCCGAGAACAGCAGCGTGCGTACGAACGCCGCGCGCACCTCCGGGTCGCGGGCGACCGACCGGAACCACTCCAGCCCGACGAAGAGCCGGTCGCTCGGGCTGAAGACGTCCTGCACGGAGAAGTTGACCACGGTCATCAGCGGGATCACCGCCGTGAACGCCACCGACACCACCACCGGCAGCACCAGCCACCAGGCCCGGTTGTTCCGCGGTTTCGGGTCGGCCCGCGGCTCGTCCGGAGCCGCCGCGGGTCCGCCCGCGGACGCCGCAGGGACGATCTCGCCGCCCACCTGGCTGCCCGCGACAGCGGTTTGCTCGCTCACGCCTGCCCCCTTCCGTTCAGGGGTGCGAGGGACCCGCACCGGACCTCGTCGCGGAACAGGAACGTACGCTCCTCCGGGAAGTGCAGAAACGCGACCGTGTCCGGCACGCAGGCGGAGCCCGCCGCGGTCCTGGCGATCACCGGATGCCCCTCGACCTGGGCGTGCACCAGGTCGTAGGCGCCCATGCGGTCGATCCCGGTCACCCGGGCGGCCACGCCGGGGGAGGTGCGCGTGCCGGTGATGCGCACGAACTCCGGCCGCACCCCGATCCGCACCGGCCCCGGTGGCAGGCCGTCCCCGGCGCCCGTCGCCGCCGTCCCGACCTCGGCCTGCCCGACCCGTACGACGCCGCCGACGATCTCGGCGGGCAGCATGTTCATGCCGGGCGAGCCGATGAAGTGCCCGACGAACTCGTGGGACGGCGACAGGAACAGCTCCGCCGGCTCGCCCGCCTGCATGATCTCCCCGTCGTTGAGCACCACCACCTCGTCGGCGAACGTCAGCGCCTCCGTCTGGTCGTGCGTGACGTAGATCAGCGTGTGCCCGGTGTCGCGGTGGATCTCCTTGAGCTTGCTGCGCAGCGTCCACCTCAGCGCCGGGTCCACCACCGTGAGCGGCTCGTCCAGCAGCACCGCCGCGACTTGGGAGCGCACCAGGCCGCGGCCCAGGCTGACGATCTGCTGCCGGCCCGGGTCGAGGCGGCGTGACCTGCGGTGCAGGAGGTCGTCGAGGCCGAGGAGGCGGGAGACCTGGCGGACGCGCTGGTCTATCTCTTTCTTGGGAAATTTCCGGTTTCGGAGGGGGAAGGCGAGGTTGTCGTACACCGACATCTCCTCGTACAGGACCGGGAACTGGAAGACCTGCGCGATGTTACGGCCCGCGGTGGGCACGTCGGTCACCTCGCGGTCGTCGAACCAGATCCGGCCCACCGTGGGGGTCAGCAGCCCCGAGATGATGTTCAGCAGGGTCGTCTTGCCGCAGCCGCTCGGGCCGAGCAGCGCGTACGCCCTGGCGCCGCGCCAGGTCCACGTCATCGGCTTGAGCGCCCAGGTCGC
This sequence comes from Nonomuraea sp. B12E4, assembly GCF_039871825.1. Taxonomy (NCBI): domain Bacteria; kingdom Bacillati; phylum Actinomycetota; class Actinomycetes; order Streptosporangiales; family Streptosporangiaceae; genus Nonomuraea; species Nonomuraea sp. B12E4. Next base: position 36,131 of record NZ_JBDPME010000010.1, read on the forward strand.
GCCCCCGTCGTAGCTGTGGCCCACGCCCTCCAGCCGGATGTCAGCCACGCAGGTCCACCTCCGCGGCGCCGGTGGCGAGCAGGCGTTCCCCGGTCTGGTCGAAGACGAAGAGGTGGGCCGGGTCCACGTACGCGACCGTGGACTCGCCCGGGGTGAAGAGCTGGGTGCCGGGCAGGTGGGCGACCAGGTGGCGGCGCCCCTCCAGCAGCAGGTGCAGGAACGTCGCGCTGCCGGTCACCTCGGCGAGCCTGATCTCGGCGGGGAACTCCAGCGCACCGGGGGCGTCGCGGGCGATGCTCACCTGGTGGGGGCGTACGGCGAGCATGACCCCGGTGCCGGAGGCGTGCGCGCGGGGCGCCGGTAAGGACGTGCCCAGGCACTCGATCCGGCCGTCGCGGACCACGCCGGGCAGCAGGTTGAGCGGCGGGTCGCTGAGCGTGGCGGCCACGGCCAGCGTGGGCGGGTGGGCGTACATCTCCGCCACGTCACCCACGTGCCGCACCCGGCCCTCGCCCAGCACCACGGTCGGCGCGGCGAACGTCAGCGCCTCGTTCGGGTCGGCCGTGGCGTAGAGGACCACGCTCTCGGACCGGGCGAACATGGCCTTCAGGTCCGCCCGGAGCTGCTCGCGGAGCTTGAAGTCCAGGTTGGCCAGGGGCTCGTCGAGCAGCAGCAGGTCCACCGGGCGGGCCAGCGCGCGGGCGATGGCCGTGCGCTGCTGCTGGCCGCCCGACAGCTCGGCGGGCCGGCGGCCGAGCAGGTCCGCGATGCCCATGAGTTCGGCCACCTCGCGGACCCGCCGGTCGATCCCGTCGCGGTGGAACCCCGGGTCCAGGCGCAGTGGGGAGGCGATGTTCTCGTGGACCGTCAATGACGGGTAATTAATGAATTGCTGGTAGACGAAGGCGACCGACCTTTTCCGCACCGAAATCCCGGTGACGTCTTTTCCGGCCACCAGCACCCGGCCGGAGTCCGGCGGTGACAATCCGGCCGCGACACGCATCAGAGTCGTCTTTCCCGCGGTCATGGGGCCGACGAGGGTGGTCATTCCATTCGGTAATTCCAGGCGAATGTCGTCGAGCCAGGTCTCCCCGCGCTGCCGTACGGAGACGCCATCGAGAATCAGCGTCACTGTGGCGGTCCTCTCTGCTTCCCTCCATCTAACATGATCCGCAACTGCGTGCAAAGAGGGGATGTGTGGTGCCAGTGAGCAATGTGGCTGCTGATTTCCCGAGGAGCGCCGGCCGGGGGCGCAGGTGAACGGATTAACCTATCGCCACGCCGAATGATCGCCTGGTCGGCGCGGGTCGTGGTCAACGGCCGGGACCCGGCCGAGAAAGGGCCGCCTCCCGGCATTCCGGTCGGGCGGTGAACAGCGACCGCTGGAGGGCTCCGTCAGGGCAGGATGGCGTCCACGTATCCGCCGTCCACCCGCAGCGCGCCGCCCGTCGTCGCCGAGGCCTGCGGCGAGCTGAGATACACCACCATGTTGGCGATCTCCTCCGGCTCGATCAGGCGCTGGATCAGGGAGAGAGGCCGGTGCTCGCGCATGAACGCCCGCTGCGCCTCCTCCCACGGCAGTTGCCTGTCGACGAGCTGGTAGACGAAGTCCTCGACGCCCCCCGTGTGCGTCGCCCCCGCGAGCACCGAGTTGACCGTCACCGCGGTGCCCGCCGCCGCCTTGGCGAACCCTCTGGAGACGCCCAGCAGCGCGGTCTTCGTCATGCCGTAGTGGATCATCTCGGCGGGGATGGCGACGGAGGAGTCGCTGGCGATGTACAGGACCCGGCCCCAGTCCTGCTCGATCATGCCGGGCAGGTAGGCGCGGGTGAGCCGGACCGCGCTCATCACGTTGATCTCGAAGTAACGCCGCCACTCGGCGTCGTCGATCTCCAGGGCCGGCCGGGCCTCGAAGACCCCCAGGTTGTTGACCAGGATGTCCAGGTGCGGCAGCGCCGACACCACCTGCTCCAGCCCCTCGTCCGTGGTGACGTCTCCCGGCGCCGCGAGCAGCGCTCCCTGCCAGGCGGAGCCCATCCGCTCCATGGCCGCCGCCACGGAGCCCACGCTGCGGCCGTTGATCCCGACACTCGCCCCGGCCTGGGCCAGCCCGGCGGCGATGGCACCGCCGATCCCTCCGGTCGAGGCCGTCACCAGCGCGGTCTTACCGCTGAGGTCGATGTGCACGGTGTTCCACCCCCTCCAGCCATTGTCCGTGGTACGGCGGCGGCGGATCACGGCGGGGGTCGATCCGGCCGGGTTCGGCCCGAGATCGGGTTCGATGCGTAGGGTGGGGGTGGCGTGGAAGGGGCGCGGGTGCACCGGATCCTGTGGCTGATCGTGGTCGTTGCTTTCGTGGTGGGTCTGGTGGTGCCCGACGACTCCCAGGTGGATGAGTGCGCGGCCCGGGACACCCGGGTGATCGCGCCGTACCCGATCACCGGCTACTGGGTCATGCCCAGGGCCGACGCGTGCGTGACCAGGCGCATGGTCGAGGCGATCCACTCGATCGGCGCCGACACGCTCATCTCCTTCGGGCCGCGCTTCAACGCGAGCCCGGACCCCGACTTCGCCGACTGCGTGGTGGACGGGCACCCGTGCGCCCAGGTGCCGGGCAAGGAGGTCCGGCACGTGTACACGTACACGACCAGCGAGGAGTTCGGGCCGGGGCTGCTGCGGTGCCAGGGGCTGGACCGGCGGATCGAGAGCCGGGGGCGGATCTTCTACCGGGTCGGGCTCGGGGCATCGTGCGCCGACCGCGTACAGGATCTCGTGCTCGTCTCGACCGACGGCGACGGGCTGGGCAACCTCATGGCGGAGGCGGCGGCGTACGGGATGCGGGTCTTCCCGGGCCTGCCGGCGGCGCCGCAGCGGCCGGACAAGACGTGGGAGCCCGACCAGGCGCACCTCGCCGCGCTGAACGCCTTCACCGCGCGGGTGCTGGCCGACTACCGGGCGCGGTTCGCGGGGTCGGCGGCGTTCGGCGGGGTCTACCAGTCGTTCGAGCTGGCGGCGCGGGACCGGGCGGACGACGATCCGATCATCGCCCTGTACGCGGCCCAGCACGCGGTCGTCGCCGCCACCCTGCCCGGCAGGAAGATCCTGGTCAGCCCGTACATCGACGCCCGCAGGGGGCGCGGGTTCCCGCCCGAGCAGGTGGCGGCGGGCCTGGCCGACATCGCGGGAACCCGGGCGGGCGCGCCCATGGCCATCGCCGTCCAGGACGGGCGGGGCACGGGCAAGGTGCCGGTCCACGCGCCGAACGAGCGGGCCGCGAGGGTCGCGCCGCGGCTGGTGCCGGTGGTGGGGGACGTGAGCAACGCGCAGGCGTACTACGGGGCGACCCGTGACTACGTCGAGGCGGCGGCCCGGAACGTGCCACCCGGGGTGGAGCTGTGGGTGAACGTGGAGGGCTTCGAGCCCGCCCCGGCGGCCGGGGAGTGCGGACGGGTGGAGCCGTTACCCCTGCGCGGGCGCACCACGAAGGCCCGGCTCGACCAGCAGATCATGGCCGCCGGCACCCGGGCGGGGAAGGTCATCTCCTACGGCTGGGACCCCTTCTTCACCTGCCAGTCCCGCTTCGACACCCCCTCCCTGGCCGACGACATCGTGAACGGCGCGCGGCAGCCGATCATCGTCGGCGCCTCCAGGAAGGACATGAACGGCCGGCCGGGCATCCTGGTCGAGGGCCACAACCTGCGCGGCGGTACCCTCCGCTTCGACCCGCAGGGAATGGTCGTCCGGCAGGAGTGGTACGGGCGCGGGCGGCTCGAATCAGCCTGGGCCCCGTACACCCCGGCGGGCCCCTGGACCTCCATCACGGCCACGAACGGCACCGGTCAAACCAGCACAAGCCCGTACGTGCTTCCCTGACAGCCGCCGCGGCCCGGGAATTGTCGGTCGGCGGCGATAGCTTGCGATCATCCCCGAGACGGAGGTAGGTCGATGTACCGACAGGGCGACATTCTGATCGTGCCCGTGCCGGAAGAGTCCGCGCCACGTGCGGTGCGGCCCGAGCCGCGCGACGCCCGCGGGCGGCTCGTGCTGGCCCATGGTGAGGCCACCGGGCACTGCCATGCGATTCCCGGCCCCGGCACGCTCTCCGGCGGCTTCCTGCACCTGCCCGAGGGCGGCAGGCTCGTGCACGAGGAGCACGACGCGATCTCGTTGCCCAAGGGGTGGTATCGCGTGATCCGCCAGCGTGAATACGTGCCGGGTTCCTACCGGGTGGTGGCCGACTGATGGAGACCTTGACGTGGGAGCGGCTCGCCTACTGCACCGGCCCGGGTGAGGACGCGGAGCCCGCGGTGCGGCAGGCCTACCGGGAGGCGGGGCTGGCCGAGCCCGAGCGGGTGGTGGTGCTGGCCTCGCCCCTGGCGGGAGCCGTCGCGGCGGCCTGGCTGACGGGCGGCGACCGCGTGCGCAAGGCGCTGGAGGAGGCCGGGCGCGCGGGGACCGGCGGTGAGCTTGCGGGGATCGGGCCGGCGATCCGAGCGGCGGAGGCACTCGGGGAGCCCGGGCGGTCAGTGCGTAACGAGGTCCGCACCGTGCCCTGGGAGCGGGCCAGGGCCGCGGCACAGCAGGAGCTCGGGGCCGCCGGGTGGCCGGCGTTCTGGGCGGAGACGGGCGGGCGGCTGTGGCCGGGGGTCGACCGGCTGGTCACCGACCTCCGCCGGGCCATCGCCCAACTGCCCGGCGGGGAGCTCGCCGGGCGGTCGGCGCGGGAGGCGACCCTCGACGCGGTGCTCGGGCAGCACGACGCCCCCTGGCTGTCGGCGTTCGACGGGCTCGACGGGCTCAAGCGGGTGGCGGAGCGCGCGGGCTGGTGGTGGCCGTTCGAGCGATTGGCGATCGTCACCGAGCGGCCCGCCGAGCTGCACCTCGACGAGCTCGGGCGGTTGCATCGTGCCGGCGGGCCCGCCGTGGCCTACTCCGACGGGTTCGGCCTGCACGCCTGGCACGGCATGCCCGTTCCCGCGGACTTCGTGGCCTCGATGGGCGACCTCACCCCGGAGCGCATCCGCGCCGAGTCCAACGCCGAGTTGCGCCGCGTCATGCTGGAGCACTTCGGGCTCGACCGCTACCTCGCCGCGTCGGGTGCGCGGCCCGTGCACGCCGACGAGACCGGCAAGCTGTGGCGGGTCGAGCTGCCCGATGACGAGCCGCTGGTCATGGTGGAGGTGGTCAACTCCACGCCCGAGCCCGACGGCACCCGCCGCACCTACTTCCTGCGGGTGCCGCCGTGGGTCCGGCGGGCGCGGGAGGGGGTCGCGTGGACGTTCGGCGTGGCCGAGGCCGACTACCGGCCCGAACGCGAGACCTGAGCCTCCGGGTCAGGCTCCGGGCCAGGCGGCGGGGATCCGCTCCAGGATCCCGCCGGTGAAGACGTCGTAGAGACCGAGCGGCTCCAGGTGGACATATCCGATGTGGCAGTCACACGCCGTCGCGGGGCACGGCCTGGGCCGCAACGCCTCCCTGTATGAGCCGTCATACAGGTTGCCCAGCACCTCGGGGACGAAGTGGCAGCGGCGGACGGTGCCGTCGCCGGTCACCGAGATCACGCTGTCCCCGGTCCGGCACGGCAGCCCCGCGCTCGGGTGGGCGAAGCGGCTGTGGCGGAAGAGCGGGTCGATCCGCGACCATTCGGCCGCCTCCGCGTCGGTGTAGCGGCGGCCCTCCTCGGCGTTGACCCACAGATACGTCTCCCGGGGCAGATCCGCCCTGAGCCGCCGGGCGTCCTCCAGGTGCGCGGGGTCGCCGACGATGCCGACGCTGTGCCGCACCGGCAAGGAACGAAGCTTGCCCAGCAACCGCTCGTAGGGGACCTGCGTCGGGTGATACGTCACCCACAACGCGGCCCGGTCCGACGCCTCGGCCAGCCACTCCGTGCGGCAGCTCAGGTTGGTCTGGATGGCGACCCTGGCCACGTTCGGCAGCCAGGACAGCTCGACGAGCGCCCGCCGATACCACGACCTGACCAGCCCCTCGCCCCACGGCGTGAACAGCACCGACACCTCGAAGTCCTGCGCCGCCACCCACCCGGCGAACCGCTCCAGCGCGGCCCGGTCCGCCCGCAACCGCTCGGGAGTGTCGCGCCGCTTGGCGAACGGACAGTACGAGCAGTCGTAGTCGCAACTGGCGAGCGGGCCGCGATAGAGGATGGTCAGCATGCGGCGTACTCGTCCATGAGCCGCCTGACCTCCGGTGAGAACAGGGCGGGCCCGATCGCGTCGGAATGGGCCAGCCCCTCGGGGGTGAGCGAGATCGTCGCGGGCGAGACGGTCAGCCACTCGCGCTCGCCGAGCTCGTCCAGGGGGAAGTCCGCCAGCACGTCGTTCCCGAAGTGCTCGGCGTAGAGCTGCCGCGACAGGCCCTCCGCCTGCAGTAACGACTGGATGAGGTGGCGCCGCTTGCGCTCCTCGGCCGAAAGCGCGAAGCCCACATCCGCCGTGCCGAACTCGGTGCCGGCCACGTAGTCGTCGATGATCGCCCGCACGGGCCGGGCCCCGACGGCGTAGTCGAAGGAGTAGTGCAACCCGCTCGTGTACGACCGCGCGCCGCAGCCCAGCCCCACCATGCCGTCGGTCTGGCAGCAGTAACCGGTCGTCGCCGGCGAGCCTGGGAGGCGGAACATCCGCATCGAGACCTGCTCGTACCCCGCGGCCAGCAGGTGGTCGCGCCCTGCCCGGTACAGCTCCAGCCGCTGGTCGTCCCACGCCCGCCCCTGCTTGCCGAGCCCGGTCAGCGGGCGGACGTAGAGCGGGTAGAGGTAGAGCTCCTCGGGTCGCCAGCCGAGCGCGGCGTCCAGCGAGTACGCCCACGACTCGGGCGTCTGCCCGTCGATGCCGTAGATCAGGTCGATGTTCAGCACCGGCACGCCCGCCGCCCTGATCGCGTCCAGCGCCGCGTCCACCTCGGCGCGTTTCTGCGGGCGTACGGCGGCGCGGGCCTCGGCGTCCACGAAGCTCTGCACGCCGATCGAGACCCGGGTCGTACCGCGCTCGGCCAGCACCGACAGGCGGTCGGGCGTGGCGGTGGCGGGGGAGGTCTCCACCGACAGGGGGATCCGTGCCAGGTCCACCCCCATCGTGCGTTCGGTGAGGTCGAACAGCCGGGTCAGCTCGCGGGCGCTGAGATACGTCGGCGTCCCGCCGCCGAACGCGGCCGTGCCGAAGGCGGTCTCCTCCAGCGCGTCGCGCACCTGCGTCGCCTGGCGCTCCAGGGCGTCGAGGTAGGCCGTGACGAGCTCCTCCGGGGCGCCGGTGCGGGTGAACAGGTTACAGAAGCCGCAGCGCATCTCGCAGAACGGGATGTGCACGTACAGCGCTCCCGGGCGTTCCCCGGCCCAGACCTCCTTGAGGTGCGGGCGCGGGTCGAGCGGCCGGTAGGCGGTCTTGTGCGGGTAGGCGTAGACGTAGCTTGTGTAGGGCCCTTCAGGCGGCCGCATTGCACTCCAGGATGAACTCGGCATAGGGGACAGTCCACACGACCTCGTGGCCGATGCGGTGACCGACGTGCCCGTCCTCGCCGTACGCCGTGCCGTGATCGGAACAGACGATGACCAGGCACGGGCGGCGGCTGCTCATGAGGGAGTAGAGCCGGCCGATGTGCCGGTCGACGTACCGCAGCGCGGCGGCGTGGCTCTCCAGGGAGTCGCCGGTGGCGCCGGGCAGGTAGAAGTGGTTCGGCTGGTGCAGGGCCGAGACGTTGACGAACAGGAACACCGGCTCCGGCCGGTCACGCAGCACCTCGCCGGCGCGGTCGATCTGGCGCTCCAGCGAGGCCGGGTCCGTCACGCCGAACTCCGGCTCCCAGTGGCTCTCGGCGAACAGGCCGGGCAGGGCGGAGCCGAGCGGGGTCAGCTTGTTGAAGAACCCGACGCCGCCCACGCACACGGTGTGGTAGCCGGCTCGCGCCAGGCCGGTGGGCAGGTCGGGCGCGTCGAACACCCAGGTGCCGCCCGCCGTGCTCTCGCTGCCCGGGAACGTGGCCGCGAACAGGCGGGGGTGTGGGCCTGGGGCGACGGGGGTGGGCAGGAAGCCGGCGAAGATGGCGGCGTGCGCGGCGTAGGTGAAGCTGCCGGGGCTGTGCCGCCGCTCCCAGCGCACGCCGGGGGGCAGGAGGTTCGGCAGCAGGCCCGCGTCGGCCAGGGAGGCGGCGACGTCGTAGCGGAGCGTGTCGAGCGTGACCAGGAGGAGGTCGTGGGTGCCGACAATGCGGTTGAGGTCGAGCTGGGCGCCGGCCGTCGTGTTGAGGTCGGGTGCCGTGCCGGCCGTCGCGTTGTCAGTGCCGGCCATCGAGGACCGCCCTGACCTGCTCGGCATAGGTGTCGCGCCCATGTCCCGAAAAATCCGTCAAACCGGGCAGCAGGTCTCCGAACGCGTTGACCTCCGCCACCACCACCGACCGCCAGTCCGCCCCGACCAGCACATCCACCCCCGTACTCAGACTGCCCGGGAAACACGCCGCCGCCTGACCGCACACGTCCAGCACGCGCTTCCACAGCGCCGCCCGCCCCCGCACCACGTCCAGATCCCCGCGCATCCCGCCGAGGTGCAGGTTCGTCATGGGAGCGCGGCCGACGCGCACCACGGCATGCGTCGGCGTCCCGGCCACGGTCACCACCCGCAGGTCGAACGCGGCGCCGCCGACGGACGCCTTCGGGAACCAGCGCTCCACGTGCAGCCCGTCGGCCCCCAGGAAGTCCACCAGCCGCCGGACCTCCGCCTCGTCGGTGACGGTCCGCACCCGCAGCGAGTTGCACCACACCCCGTCGATCCAGGAGGCCGACGTGACGGCCTTGACCCGGCCGCCGTGCGTCTGGAACGCGATCACCCCGGAGGCCGACGAGCCGTGCGCCGGTTTCACGAACACCCTGGCCCAGCCGGGCCCGGCCATGCCCTCGCGGAGGTCCGCGTACGAACCGGCCTCGAACGCGGGCGGCACCGGCACGCCTGCCCCCGCCAGCGCCGCGTGGCAGCGCCGCTTGTCGAACATCACCCCGATCTCGCCCACGTCCCCCAGCAACCGGACCCCCGGGAGCGTGGCGAGGCGCTCCAGCCCGGCGGTGAACGCCTTGTACCAGGCCGCGCCCCCGCCGACCCGCGCGGGATCACCCGGCCCGCGCAGCAACTCGTCGGCCGTGGCGTCCTCCCCGGGCGAGTCGATCCGCAGCAGCGCCCCCTCGGGCACCCCGAGCGGGCACCCGGCCAGCACGTCCACCCACGGGACCACGTACGGCTCGGCGAGCCCCTGCCCGACCACCGCGTCACGGAACAGGCCGACCCGCCGGTCACCGGGCGTGCCGACCACGGCGAAACGCACGCTCACTCGCTGACCGCGACGTAACGCCAGTCGTCCTCGCCGTCCTCCTCCTGGGCGTCGGAGAGGTCCACCGCCACCCCGGGCAGCGCCGCCTTGACGCGGGCCGCCATGGCCTCACTGAGGTAGTGGTATTCGAGATCGAGCGTGCGCAGGTGGGTGAGAGGCTGGCCGCTGAGCAGCGCCTCCGCCCCGTCGTCGCCGAGCGTGCCCATCCCCAGGCTCAGCGTCTCCAGCCTGGCCACGACGGGGGCGGCGGCCACGGCGGCGGCGATCTCGTCGGCGATCTCGCTGTCCCGCAGCCCCAGATAGCGCAGCTTGGGCAGGCGCTCGCCGCTCAGGATCGCGGCGCAGTCGGCGACCGTGGCGTCACCGCCGTACTCGTCCACGCCGAGCCAGAGCTCCAGGTGCTCCAGCGCGGGCAGATCGCAGTCTCCGACCGCGCGCACCACCTCTCCGGGCAGGCCGCCGGTCTCGATCCTGAGATTCTTGAGCGACTCGTGGCGCACGGGCCGCATCTTCAGCCCCGTGCCGCCGCGCACCTCCAGGCGCTCCAGCTTCGGGTACGCCTCCAGCAGCGGCGTGATGTCGGACTGCTGGATCCAGGAGATCTCGGCCTGCTCGGAGTCGATGTCGCCGAGGAAGAGCGAGCGCAGCCCGGGCAGCCGGTCGGCATTGCCGGCCAGGCGGCTGACGATCGGCGCGCTGTCCCGCGAGTAGCACTCCTCCCAACCGCCGATCACGATGGCCTTGACCTTGGCGGTGTCCACGTGCTCGAAGAACCAGTCGAAGGACTCGGCGATGGCCGTGGGACCATCAGGACTCCACTCGCTGGCGCTGAGATACCACGCCACGGCACCCGCGTCGGTCCGGCGCCGTGGCACATGGGCTGTGGGCAAACCGGCGTAGCGCTTGTGGGGCGGCTCGTCGCCGTCGTAGGCCATGGAACGTCCTCATATCGGGGGATCGGTGGGTCCTGTCCTACCAGATCCACCCGACATTCCGGATCACCCCCCGAAAAGTCCTCACCCCGGGCGGGTAGGGGGTCGGTCACTCACTCGCTCACCGCGACGTAAGGCGAGTGATACTGCTCCTGCAGGGCGTCGGAAAGGTTGACCACCACCTCGGGCAGCGCCGCCGTGATGCGGGCCCTCATGGCCTTGCTGATGAAGTGGTGTTGGAGGTCGAGCGTGCGCAGGTGGGTGAGAGGCTGGCCGCTGAGCAGCGCCTCCGCCCCGTCGTCGCCGAGCGTGCCCATCCCCAGGCTCAGCGTCTCCAGCCTGGCCACGACGGGGGCGGCGGCCACGGCGGCGGCGATCTCGTCGGCGATCTCGCTGTCCCGCAGCCCCAGATAGCGCAGCTTGGGCAGGCGCTCGCCGCTCAGAATCCCGGCGCAGTCGCCGACTGTGGTGTCACCACCGTAGTGGCTGACGACGAGCCAGAGCTCCAGATGCTCCAGCGCGGGCAGATCGGAATCGCCGATCCCGCGCACCACCTCTCCGGGCAGGCCGCCGGTCTCGATGCCGAGCATCCGCAGCGACTCGTTCCGCACCGGCCCGAGCCGTAGCCCCGATCCGCCGCGCACCATCAACACTTCCAGCCCCTGGTACGCCTCCAGCAGCGGCGTGACGTCGGACTGCTGGATCCAGGAGATCTCGGCCTGCTCGGAGGCGATCTCGCCGAGAAAGAGATAACGCAGCTCAGGCAGCCTGGCCGCCTCCTCCACCAGCCGCCTGACAACCGGCGCGCTGTCCTCGGAGTAGCACTCGCCCCAGTCCTCGACCTTGATGGCCCGGACCTTGGCGGTGTCCACGTGCTCGAAGAACCAGTCGAAGCACTCACCGATCGTCTCGAAGCTGTCGTCGTACCAGTCGCCGGCACCGAACGTCCACACGACGGCGCCCGCCTCGGGCTGCGGCTCCGACTGCTCCTCCCACGGCACGGAGGCCGAGGGCATCCCGGCGTACTGCTGGTAGAGCTCCAAAGCGGTCATGAGAGGTCCTCATGTCGGGGGGTCGGGGCTCCTGTCCTACCAGATCCACCCGACATTTTCGGATCATGTCGCGAAATCCCCCGCCCCAGCGGGGCTGATCCGGGACGAACCCGTCGCTGGACGGTCGTCAGCGGGCGGGTACGCGACCTCACCTTGCCCGTCTCTGCGTAGCCTTACCCTCACGGTAGGCGATCACCTGAGATGAGGGGCACGCGTGGGCGGGAAGCATGCGGGCGGGAAGAAGGACGAGCCCATCAAGCCCGGCAAGCCCGAGGCCGACAAGTACGCCGGCGGGGGCGGCACGGCGGTGGCAGGGGACGTCAGTGGTGATGGCCCTGCCGGCCTAGGGTCTCCACGGGGGTCGCGCCGGGGCGGGTCCACTGCGGTACGGGGCGGCTGGTCGGGCCCCAGGTGGCGTTCCCGTCGGCGTCGGAGCGCCAGTACCAGCAGATCGGCGCGCCATGCCCACCGACCGGCGAGCCGGCCTGAGGGGCCTCGGGCCAGCCCTCGGGGTTGTCCTCCCACCCCTCGCGGCGGCCGTAGGGCGTCATGTCCAGCAGGCCGAAGGACCCGTTGGTCGGCTCGTTGCCACGGCCCGTCGTGGAGTAGGTGAGGAACGTACGGTCGCCGTCGCGCAGGAAGCAGGTGATGGAGCCCATGCTGTCGCCGACCGGCGCGTCCACGTCGCGCACCGAGTACCAGGGCTGGGTGTAGCCCATGAACTCGACATAGGAGGCCACCTCGTCCCACCGGCCCGTGGTCAGGATGGCGAACGAGATGCCGCGGGCGTTGAGGTAGACGGCGTCCCTCAGGTGCCAGGCCGCGTTGGTGCAGCCCTCGCACTGCCCCTGGTGCGGCGCGCCGTCGTACCACATGTGCTTGTAGACCAGGAGCTCCTCGCGGCCCTGGAACAGGTCCAGGAACGGGACCGGGCCGTCGGGTCCGACGACCTCGACCGTCCCGTCGAACTCCACCATCGGCAGCCGGCGGCGGGCCGCGGCGAGGGCGTCGCCCTCACGGGTGTGGGCCTTCTCGCGGACCAGGAGCTTGTCACGGGCGGCCTGCCAGGTGGCCAGGTCAACGACAGGCGGGCGGCCGGGCAGAGCGGTGGTCGGGTCGTCCGGCGTGGTCGTCATGGTGTCCTCCGTGGTGTCTCGTTGCCGGGCAGCGTCGTACGACCGTCCTCCGACGGTTAGCAGAACAGACTCGCGACCCGGCCTGAACTCATCGCGGCAGGGGCGCCCTCGCCCGAGCCTGTACGGATCACGCCGGGCTGACAAGTCTCAGGGCCTTGGAATGATGTCGCGAGCGCCAGGGGAGTCAGCGGGGAGCATCTTCTGACCGCTGACCAGCCGCCACAGTCCCCGAACCAATGGGAACGCTGGTGGCTGGGTGTTGCTCGGCGGGCGATTGCCGCCGACTATCTCACCCACGAGCGGCACCGCACGCCGGACAGCAAGCGAACACGCATGGTGCACACCTCCCGCTACCACAGCCTCCGGTCACGCAACCGCGGGAGACCGGCCACATTCTCACCCGTCGAGCCCTCGGGGCCTGCTTGAGCCGTGGTGCGGGGAAAGCCTGCTCGCCCGATTCTGAGGGGGCGGCGGCACGGCAACGTGCCGCCGCTACCCGACAGGTTCTCAGCCGGCCGTTCACCCGATCGGCTGCGCAGGCCGGGGACGCTCCGTCACCGGTAACCGGCAGGTGCGTCGCACTGGCCCGGAGCAAGATCGCCTGCGGGCACTCACCATGCTCGCCGAAGGGCGGCGCGTGTCAGAGCAGCCGCCCCTGCGGCTCTTCCTCGGCACCTATCCCTATCCCGTCGTCGAAGCCGCCTACCGGCAGCGACTCGACACCTGGAACGCATGGCGACCCCTGGCGGCCAAGGCGTGACCGGGCACACCGCAGGTCGCGATCCAGCACGACAGACGAGTCTGCCGACACGGAGCAACTGCGTCGTGTGGCGGATATCGAGGTCCGGGCCCGCGCCGACTTCCGGCATGGGAATGGCCATGTCCGCTTTGGACGCTCTTGTGAACCTCGCGGCGGGATCAGGCGGACGTCCAGCTCGGCCGGAACCGTCTGATCGATCGTGGCCGGGAACTTCTTGAATTCGGCGGCGCGGTGCCGGCGGTGTACCTCGCCGGTGACGCCGCCACCCGCGACGTTGAGGCGGCGAACGGGCCGCTGTTGAACGCCTCTGCCGCCACGTTGCCGAGCGTGCAGCCGACCCGGTCCATCGGCCGCACCACGCGTAATCACTGGTATGGGTCCTGGTAGCGGCCAGCGGCGTACTCCGCGGTCCGAGTGGAGTACACCCGCCGCGAGTGGTCACGCACAGGGCGCGTGACCACCAGGCCGCACCTGGCGCCACCAGCGGCGATGCTCGCATTCACCGATCTGGTGATCAGTACGTTCTGACGTTGTATTTGTGGCCAGTGGCCCTCGGATAGTTGCCAGGGCACTTGGCCGATACCCTGGGGCCGCCGACCTCCATCCAAAAGCTGGCGATCGGGATCGAATCCCCGAGGGAGTTAGTGCAGACGGCGACGGCACGGTAGTACCCTGCCCCACGAGTACACACGGCCCAGGTTTCGAAGCCGCTGAGGAACCCGCTGCTACACCCAGTCGGCGGAGGGTCGGCGTGGGCCGCGCCAGGTGTAAGGGCAACAATCCCCGCTGCCGCTACGACAGTCGCAAATAATGCGAGCTTCATGCCGCTTCCCTTCATTGCTTGTTCAACTCGAAACAACTGCCGCAAGCCTAATCAAGCAGCAGGGAAGCCTATTGTCGTGTGATGCACAGTTCTTTGACATTGCCTCTACATCGGTTTGGAAGCGCACACGAAGCATCGCCCTGGCCGACCGCCCGGCCGCGCCGAGGCGCACGGGTGGATCTCGGCGGATACGTCAAGGTGGGCCGTGCAGAAGGCGGCCGAGGCGCTGCGCCGGTGAGGCGTTCGCAACTGCCTTGGACAAGCGCTGGGAGCAGGTCGCCGGAGCCATCGAGTGACCGGCGACCAGCGAAGTTGGGCCGGTGCCGGTTGAAATCAGCCAATAAGGTGTGCCTTCATGGGAATGTCGATTAAGAACGCGGCAGGCGACGGGTCGACCTGGGTGCCGTCCACGGATGTCGAACGCGTGCTGTTCGACGCCAAGTCGCGCGGCGACTGGGACGGCTACGTGAAGGTCCTGTTGAGCGTGGACACGTTCTCCTACAAGCCGAAGGACAGGGTCGACCGCAGGAAGCTGGTCGTGAACTGGCTGACCGAACAAGGACCGGAAGGCAAGGACTGCCTGGTCGTCTACACGCGCGGCGAACTGCCCAGGAGACGGCCCGACGTCGTCGCCTGCGCGGTCTCGCTGCCCTTCCCGCCCGAGGAATGGTGGGGCGGCGAGTTGCAGGGGCTGCTGGTCAACCCGGGCAGCCCGTCGGGGACGTATTTTCCCGACGCCAGGCGCAACCGCCGCCACTGGAAATCCCTGAAGAAGAACGTGCTCAAGAAAGGGCACGACGCCGACCTGCTGCTCACCAAGTACACCGGACCGCTCAACGGGAGCCTCGCCCACGGGCTGGCCTGCGGCGGGCATCTCGCCGTGCACAACGGGGTGATCTGGAACGAGGTCGGCGACATCTACACCAGCTACGAAGCGGACGTCGAGACGCTTCGCGAGTCCTGGGGGGTCACCGATCGGCCCAACTGGCAGGCGCAGGTGACGGCGCTGCTTGAGGGGCGCAACAGCCCGCCCGAGCCCGAGTTCCTGCTGCGGCTGAGGAGCGATCTCGCCCGGCAGTATCCGGGCTCACACCGGGATCCGTCGTTCTGGCGGCAGGCGGCGGCAGACGTGCTCGCCCAGCGGGGCGTGGGCGGGCCCGGCATCGAGGCCCTGATGCAGCTGATCGGGAAGATCACGCGGTACGAGGAGCGCTTCCGCGCGGACGGCATCCTGCCACCTGACGGCCTCGTGGCCTCAGCACTCGCCTACGACTTCGGACGAGCGGTGAACTTCGCGCGCTGGGGGCTGAGCGCCCGTTTCGCCGAGCCGTACGAGACAGAGCAGGTGGTGATCAAGGCTGGCGAGCTGGCCCGGCGGGTCTACCGCACGTGGGGGGAATATTCCGCAGGATACATCCTGGGGCGAGTGCTGCGCTTCGATGAGGAGGCGTTCGGTCACATGTACGCCTCTGCGCTCACCCCGCATCGCATTCTCACCCATGTCCCTGGCAGCCCATGGCGTAACATCCCGTTCGCGCTCGACGGCGGCCCGCAGTGAGGGATGACCGGTCGCTCCTCGTTCACACCCTGCGCTACACCGGCTGACGGAACAGTTCGAGGAAGAGCCGGACGGACGGACGGTTCGAGGGTGTGCCGCGACCAGATGACGAGGTGGTGATGCCGAAGCGCCCGCCTCCGACCGGGCGGTAGACCACGCCGGGATAGCCGGAGTTCCGCACCGCCTCCGGCAGCACCGAGCAGCCAAGTCCCGCGGCCACCAGCGCGATGATCGTCTGCTCGGGCGACGCCTCGCGGGCGATCACCGGGTACACCCCGTGCTGGTGGCAGGCGGCCAGCAGGCTGTCGTGCCCGATCGGGTTCAGTTCCCTGGGCGGCTGGATCAGCGATTGAGCGCGCACGCCTGCGCGAGGCTTACGTCCTCGGCCAGCGGTTGTCCCTCGGGCACGGCGAGCACGAACGGCTGGTGGTGGACGTCCTCCACAGCCAGGTCGGGATGATCGACCGGCGGATGAACGAACCCAGCGAGCGCTGACACCGATGTGAAGGTCAGCCCGCCCAAGGGCGCGTACGCCCGCAACGTCGCAGTGGTCGGCTACTGCGATCTCGACGAGCACCCAGGGTTCAAGATGGCGATCCGGTAGAAGGCCGGCCGCTGGTACCTCTACATGGTCACTTCTGGGACCCCGGCTGGAGTGTCGTCGACGTGACCGACCCAGCCAACCCGGTCGAGGCAGGCCGCTGGCGGGTCCCCGGCCAGGAGAAGGGCGGCCAGGGACTGTGGATCCTCCGCTACGTCGGCCCGCGGCGAAGGACGGGTGCCGCTGACGATGACAACACTCGAGGGCGACTGGAAACGTTGAACGTGCGTCGACGGTGCGACGCCGGCGGCAGGCGTCGCCGTCAGCGCCAGCCGAGTGCGGGGGCGACGTGGGTGAGGACCGATGAGAGCAGGTGGGCGTTGTAGTCCACGCCGAGCTGGCTGGGCACCGTCAGCAGGAGCGTGTCGGCCGCTGCGATCGCCTCGTCGGTGGCCAGTTCCTTGACGAGCACGTCGGGCTCGGCGGCGTATGTGCGCCCGAAGATGGCTCTGGTGGTGGCGTCGATGAAGCCGATCTGGTCGGAGCCGGCGCGCTCGTGACCGAAGTAGGCGCGGTCCGTCTCGTTGACGATCGGCATGATCGAACGGCTCACCGACACCCGCGGTTCGCCCTCGTGACCGGCCTCCTTCCACGCCTCCCGGTAGGCCGCGATCTGCTCGGCCTGCTGAACGTGGAACGGCTTGCCGTTCTCGTCGTTCTTGAGGGTGGAGCTCATCAGGTGCATGCCGAGCCCGGCGGCCCACTTGGCGGTGGCGTTCGAGCTGGAACCCCACCAGATGCGCTGTCGCAGTCCTTCCGAGTGCGGTTCGAGGCGCAGCAGGCCGGGCGGGTTGGGGAACATCGGTCGCGGGTTCGGCTGGGCGAACCCCTCGCCCTCCAGCGCCGTGAGGAAGACCTCCGCGTGCCTGCGCGCCATGTCCGCCTCCGTCTCACCCTCGGCCGGCTCGTAGCCAAAGTAGCGCCAGCCGTCGATCACCTGCTCGGGTGATCCGCGGCTGATGCCGAGCTGGAGCCGCCCGCCCGCGATGAGGTCGGCCGCGCCGGAGTCCTCGGCCATGTAGAGGGGGTTCTCGTAGCGCATGTCGATGACGCCCGTGCCGATCTCGATCCGGCTCGTCCGCGCGCCGACGGCCGCCAGCAGCGGGAACGGGCTGGCGAGCTGCCGGGCGAAGTGGTGGACGCGGAAGTAGGCGCCGTCGGCACCGAGTTCCTCGGCGGCCACCGCCAGTTCGATCGACTGCAGCAGGGTGTCGGACGCGCTTCGTGCCTTCGAATGCGGCGACGACGACCAATGCCCGAAGCTCAGGAAACCGATCTTCTTCATACGCTCGTCAACTTTTCTGGCGTCAAGGACATTCCGCGACTCCAGACGGCAGGCGGCTCCGACACGGTGAACACGGCCTGGCGATCCAGCCAACGTGAATCATCTTTGGGCCTGTTTCAAAAAATGGATCAACGAGTGCGATGATGTGCCGATCGCCGAGGGAGATGTGAGGGAACGGGATGCTGCACTTGTTGTTTCTGCAGTACACGACGGCCTCTTGCACGCTGGGGTGCCGATTCAGACGAGGCTGGCTGATCATCGACCCGCACCGCCATCAACAACTCCACGGAGAGCAGCATGCCGCGTTTCGATGCCGTGGGCCCGACGAAGGAGGTCCTGCGGCTCCGATCAGCCCCAGCCATGTCCCAGCTGTTGAGCGCGGCGCGGACAGAATGTCTATGGCTCGCACGGATCTGAAGGTCAGTGACCGGAGCGCTGTCGTCTGCGGTGATCTGCCATACGGTCTCGGCGTCGGGGGCGGCGTCGCCGTACAGCAGCTCCTGGAGATAATTCCGATCTCCGTCGAACCCGCGACGCGGAGCGACCCGATAGCTCCCGCGCGGTCCGCACGGGCCGTGACCTACGCCTTTCCCGGGGACTCGAAGCCGTGTCAGCGCGATGTCAGCTCCGTGTTGGGTCGGGGGGCCACGATTCTCGGCATGGATGTAGCAATGCGGCCCCCGGCCGACACCCAAGGCGGCCAGCCGAAGGGCTTCGTCGCGAAGCTCCTCGCCGACCGTCACTCCGTCCCGTTCTCCATCGCACTGCACCTGGTGCCCGGCGCGGTCATTGTCGCCGTGTACGCGTTCATCGCCGCCCCCCTGGTCCGGGCGATGGACTTCCCGATCTTCCTGGCCTGGGCCATCGCCCTCGCGGTTGTGCTCTTCCCGCTCCAGCTCTTCCTGCTGTGGCTGGGCAAGAAACAGACCGGCCGCTTCACGATGAAGGGCGTCGTCCGCTACCGCGACAAGCCGGTCTCGCGCGGCAAGGTCTTCTGGCTCGGGGCCGCGTGCCTGGTGTGGATGACCGTGGTCTCGCTCTCGCTGACCCCGCTGAACAACATCGTCTACGACTGGTTCTTCACCTGGGTGGACTACCAGGGCGCCGGCCCCGACGGCACTACCTACCTCCAGGGCTACCCGCAGGAGCTCGTGCTCACCACGCTGCTCATCTGCGCGCCGTTCACCGGCTTCACCCTGCCCCTGATCGAGGAGTACTACTTCCGCGGCTTCCTGCTGCCCCGCCTCCCGCAGCTCGGCAAGTGGGCCCCGTTCTTCAACACCTTCTTCTTCTCGGTGTACCACTTCTGGGCCCCTTGGACGGTCCTGTCGAAGCTCGTCTTCATCTACCCGGGCGTCTGGCTCGCCTGGAAGAAGCAGGACATCCGCATCTCGATCGCCATGCACCCCGGCTCGACGCTGCTGCTGAGCGTAGGCGGCGTCATCGCCCTCGCCTCCGGCGCCTACTCGATGTAAGACCGCGCGTCATGGCGCTGCGCAGGGCCACCTCCAGGTACTGCAGCGGCCCGTAGAACGCCTCGCTGATCTCGGTGTTCCAGCAGTGCAGTCGAAGCGCAGCGACCGGGTCGCCGCCGCAGCGGTGCTCGTAGTCGGCCAGGCGGAGGGGGGACAGCAGATGACACAGCCGCCTGGCCTCAGCTTCTTGCATCGCGGGAGCCTTTCGGTTTCCTAGGGTTTCCTGTCAGCACTGAGGGTGATACTGTACGAGCCATAAGCCCCGGTTATGCCTCTGCATCGCACGCAGCCGGGGCACAGCTTTGTCCAGGAGCGGAGCGGCGAGTCATTCAACTGATGCCGCGCTGGCGCCTGCGCTGTTCACGGGCGGCCTGGGCGCGTGTGCAGTTCGTGGAACAGTATTTCACTCCCTGGCTGCGGTGCTGTCCGTGAATGCTGCGCCCACGCTGGTGGACGAACAGGTTGTCGCATGTTTCGATGGCACATCGCAGTTCCGGGACGTGGGTCCAAGGCTCACTCGCTCCTGACCAAGTCCATCAGGTGACCGAGTCATGAGTGGAGCTTCAGCGAGCGGCTGTTTGGGTGGGGTCCCGCCAGGTGACCACCTCGTCGGGCAACGGGTGGGAGTGATGGCGCCGGAGGCGCGGGGGGTTGCGCCGGTAGGCGCCCAAATAAGAACAGTCTGAGCTGCTTGCGCGAAGCGCCTCCTGCGAAGCCCTTTGCGCTTGGGCGGGGGCTGGCCTACTGGGGTTCGAAGAGGGGGCGGCCCCAGTAGTCGCCGGCGTCTCGTACGCCTGGGGGGCAGGCGAACAGGGCGCTGGAGACGTGTTTGATGTACTCGTTCAGTGGGTCGGACTTGGCCAGGGTCATCTGGATCGGGACGAACTGCTTGCGGGGGTCGCGTTGGTAGGCGATGAAGAACAGGCCCGCGTCCAGGCGGCCCAGGCCGTCGGAGCCGTCTACGAAGTTGTAGCCCCTGCGCAGTAGGTGGGCGTTGGCGTGGGCGGTGGGGTGGGCCAGGCGTATGTGGGCGTCATCCTTGATGTACGGCTGCCCGTCCGGACCCTTGGTCGTGAAGTTCAGGGGGTCGAACTCGGACTTGCCGCCCAGGGGTGCGCCCTCGACCTTGTCACGGCCGAAGATCTGCTCCTGCTCGGCGAGTGACGTGCGGTCCCAGGTTTCGATGGTCATCCTGATCTTTCTGGTGACCAGGTAGCTGCCGCCGGCCATCCAGGCGGCGCCGTCCCGCCCGTCGGCCCACAACTGCGCCCGCAGCAGGTCGGCGTCCTCCAGTTTCAGGTTGTTCGTGCCGTCCTTGAAGCCCATGAGGTTGCGCGGGGTGGCCTGGGCGCGGGACGTGGAGGACGTACGGCCGAAGCCGAGTTGCGACCAGCGTACGGAGACCTTGCCGAAGCCGATCCTGGCGAGGTTACGGATGGCGTGCACGGCTACCTGGGGGTCGTGGGCGCACGCCTGCACACAGAGGTCGCCTCCTGAAATTTCCGGGATGAGTTGCTCTCCCGGGAATTTCGGCAGGTCGGCGAGGGCGGCGGGGCGTAGCCGGGCCAGCCCGAAGCGTTCGTCGAAGAGGGAGGGCCCGAACCCGATCGTCAGCGTCAGCCCCGAGGCGGGCAGCCCGAGGGCCTCGCCCGTGTCGTCGGGCGCGGCCTGCGGGGACACCCCGACCGCGCCGAACGTCCCGGCCTCCTTGCCCTGCGTCAGCCGCGCCGCCGCGGCCGTCCACTCCTGCAGCAGATCGACCAGTTCGGCCCGATCGTCCGTGATGACGTCGAAGGCCGCGAAGTGCAGGCGGTCCTGGGCGGGGGTGACGATGCCCGCCTGGTGCTCGCCGTAGAAGGGGTACGGGGCGGAGGTCGCGGCGGCGGCATGCGCGACGTGCGCGACGGGCCGCTCGCCGGGCAGGAGGGAGCGGGCGGTCACGGCGCCGGCGCCCACCACCGCCGCGCCCGCCGCCCCCAGCCCGAACAACCCTCTCCGGCTGAGCCTGCCGCCCCTGGTCGCGGCTGCCTCGTCCGCGGAGTTCGCGGTCGTCTCGTCTCGTGGGGGATCCGACGGGCGCGGGGCGTCGTCTCCGGAGTTCGCAGGTTCAGACATACCCGTCACCCCCTACTTCGCCACCACCGGCGCGATCTTGCTGATCGGCTCGCCCAGTGCGTTGATCGCGTCCGACAACGTCTTCAGCTCGGCCTTGGACAGCTCGTTGTGCAGCCGCCACCCGTCACCCTTCTGGTGCGCCGCGAGCGCCGCCTCGGCCGCCGTGAACTTCTCGTCCAGCGTCTTGACCAGGTCGGGAGAGCGCTCCTCCAGCACCGGCCGGAGCGCCTGCACGGCGGCCTTGGAGCCTTCGAGGTTGGCGTCGAAGTCCCAGAGATCGGTGTGCGACCAGATGTCCTCCTCGCCGGTGATCTTCCCGGTGGCCACCTCGTCGAGCAGTTCCTTGGCGCCGTTGGCCAGGTTCAGTGGGGTCAGCTCGGCGGCGTTCGCCTTCTGCACGATGGTCTTGACGTCGGCGATCAGCTTGTCGGCCACCGGGCCGTCCTTGCTGACGTCCTGGTGGATCCACAGGTCCTTCTCGATCCGGTGGAAACCGGTCCATTCTTCGCCCTCGGCCAGGTCGGCCTCGCGGGCGTCGATGGCGGGGTCGAGGTCGCCGAAGATCTCGGCCACCGGCTCGATGCGCTCCCAGTACGTACGCGAGACCGGGAAGAGCTTCTTGGCCTGGTCGATCTTGCCCGCCTTGACCGCGTCCACGAACTCCTGCGTCTTGACCAGCAACGTGTCGCTCTGCGTCTTGACGTAACGCTTGTAGCTCTGGACGGCGTCGGCCAGCTTGGCGTCCGTGGTGAGCGCCTTGTGCTCGCCGGTCACCTTGAGCGCGTTGCGGATGCCCTTGCCGACCATGCCGGGCTTGCACGCGGTCTCGTACGCCCCCGCGGGCAGCTCGGCGATGAGCTCCCTGGTCAGGCCGGGCACGATGTTCTCGACCTCGGCCATGATGCGGTCGCCCGCGGCGTACACGTAGAACTCGGTGACCTTGCTGCCGCCGTTCGTGATCGCGAACGTGCTGGTGCCGGCCGCGACCTCGGAGGCGGCGACCTTGCACTCGGTGTCGGACGCGGCCACGGCGATCTTGCCGGGGGTGGCGGATCCTGAGGTGGTGGGCGTGCCGCCGGAGCCGCAGGCGGTCAGCCCCGCCAGGGCGAGGGCTCCGGCGGACAGGCGGATTGCGGTGCGCATGATGCTCCTGTTCAGGCTGCGGAGGAGGCGGCGGCCGGGGTGGGCTTCACCCGCTGCGGGCGCAGGAAGAAAAAGAGGGTCGGAATGAGGTAGACGGCCCAGGCGACGACCTCGGCCACGCTGGGTTGCGGCGTGATGTTGAGCATGCCGGCCAGCAGCGCCCCGTACCAGGAGTCGGCCGGCAGGACGGCGCTGATGTCGAAGGCGTACGTGTTCAGGCCGGGCAGGACGCCGGCCTCCTGGAAGTCGTGCACGGCGTACTTGAAGATGCCCGCGGCCACCAGGATCAGCAGCAGCCCGGTCCAGGTGAAGAACTTCGTCAGGTTGATCCGTACGGCGCTGCGGTAGATGCCCCAGCCGATGAGCACGGCGCTGACCAGCCCCAGGCTGATCCCGGTCAGCGGCGCCGCCGACGTGGTGGCGCCCTGCACGGACGCGAAGAACAGCAGCGCGGTCTCCAGCCCTTCGCGGGCGACGGCCAGGAACGCCATCACGACCACCGCCAGCGAGCCGAGCTGGAGCGCGTCGGTGAGCTTGCCGCGCAGCTCGCCGGAGAGCGCGCGGGCGGCCCGCCGCATCCAGAAGATCATCCAGGTCACGAACACGACCGCGAGCACCGAGGTGATCGCGTCGAACAGCTCCTGACTCTGGTATTCGAGATGCGCTGCCGTGAAGGTCAGCAGCGCCCCGAACCCCACGGACAGGGCCACCGCCGCGCCGACGCCGGCCCAGACCTGGGGAAGTTTGTCGTTTCGGTCACTTTTAACGAGGAATGCGATCAGGACGGAGACGACGAGTGCCGCTTCCAGCCCTTCGCGCAGTCCGATGAGGTAGCTGGCGAACACCGTCCCACCCTTCTTACTGAGGAAAGGCTTACCTAATTAATCAGGCGAAGCATACCCAGCGCAAGGACGGAACGGGACAGTCACCCTCTCTGGAGTGTTCCCTCAGATCAGCGGATCACCCCTTCGTCGCGCCCGCGGTCAGCCCGCCGACCAGGTGACGTTCGGCGATGGCGTAGAACCCGAGCGCGGGCACCATGGCCAGCACGAGGTAGGCGAGGATGCGGGCGGTGTCGGAGGCGTACTGGCCCTGGAACTGCTGGATGCCGAGCGGCAGCGTCCAGCTCGTCTCGTCGCTGAAGACCACGAGCGGCAGCATGAAGTTGTTCCAGCTCCCCACGATGGCCAGCACCGAGACGGTGGCGATGGCGGGCCGCGCCATCGGCAGCAGGATCCGCCAGAAGAACCCGAACGGGCTGCAGCCGTCGATGATGGCCGCCTCCTCGATCTCGCCCGGGATGCTGCGGAAGAAACCGCGCAGGATGATGATCGTCAGCGGCAGCCCGAACGCCGCCTGTGTCAGGATGACGCCCATCGGGTCGTCCAGCAGGCCGAACGCGCGCAGCAGCACGAAGATCGGCAGGATGGCCACCGCGAAGGGGAACATCAGCCCCGCCGTGAACAGCGTGAAGTACAGCTCCCTGCCCCGGAAGGCGAACCTGGCGAAGACGAACGCCGCGAGTGCCGCCACCCCGACCGTCAGCACGGTCGTGAGGAAAGCGATGAAGGTGCTGTTCCACAACTGCCGCCAGAACGAGCCGGAGCCGAGCACCTCGGTGTAGTTGGTCGTCATCCACGTCTCGGGCAGGCCGAACGGATTGGTGGACAGCTCGCTGGTGGGCTTGAAGCCGCCGAGCACCGCGTACACCACCGGGATCAGGATGAACGCGCCGACGATCCACGCGATCGCGTGCAGCGGGAGAGTGTTGCGCCGGATCGGGGTCGATTTCCCGTGGTTCATCGGCGGTCTCCCATGGTGGTGGTCGCGCCCGCCAGGTCGCGGCGCATCACGAAGCGCTGGTAGATGAGGGCGAAGACGAGGCTGAGGGCGAACATCACGACGCTGATGGCGCTGGCGTAGCCGACCTGGGAGCGCTTGAAGCCCCAGTCCATCATGGTGACGGCCATCGTCTCGGAGGAGTGCGAGGGCCCGCCCTGGGTGAGGATCCACACCAGGTCGAAGAGCTGGATGGTGTAGATGACGGACAGGAAGATGCTGATCCGGATGGTCGGGCCGAGCAGCGGCAGCGTGATGTGCCGGAAGGTCTTCCAACTGGTCGCGCCGTCGATCTGGGCGGCCTCGACGAGCTCGTTCGGGATGTTCTGCCGGCCGGCCAGATAGATCATCATGTGGAAGCCGAAGTATTTCCAGGTCATGACCAGGAAGAGGGACGGCATCACGGTGGCGGGATCGGCCAGGAACTCCGACTCCAAGCCGACCACCGACAGGATCCGGTTCGCCAGCCCCGAGTCGGGCGACAGGATCAGCGAGAACAGCACGCCCGTGATCACTTCGGAGAGCACGTACGGCGCGAAGAACACCACCCGGTAGACCGCCCGCCCGCGTATGCGCTGGTTCAGCAGCATGGCGATGGCCAGCGAGAACGGGAGCTGGATCACGATCGACAGCACGACCAGGACCAGCAGGTGCCACAGGTCCTGGGCGAAGATCTCCGTGCTGAACAGCCTGGTGAAGTTGTCCAGCCCGATGAAGTTGGTGGGCAGGCCGCCGAACCCGTTCCACCTGAACACGCTGGCGTACAGCGCCACCAGGATGGGCGCCACGACCAGCGCCAGGAACAGGACGAGCGCGGGCAGCAGGAACAACGCGATGGTCACCCAGCGGCCGCGGCGCCTGGGGGCAGGGGTGGGGGCCGGAAGCGGGCGAGCCTCCGGCCCTCTCGTGAGAGTCGTCATCCTTCGCTCTTGGCCACTTCGCTGATGTCCTGGCCGATTTCCTCGGGGGTCTTGGTGCCGCCGATGAGCTCGGCCACGCTGTCGTTGACCTGCTGGCCCACCGCCGGCGGGTAGGCCTGGTCCAGGTAGAGCTGGTAGCCGCCGGCCGTGGCCAGCAGTGTCGCCACCTGCTTGAGGTTGACGTCCTTGATCACGTTTTCCTCGCCCTTGAGCACCGGCAGGACCCCGCCGGACTCCACGGCCTTGGAGTGGTTGCCCATCTCCGTCATGAACTTCACGAACTCCACCGCCTCCGGCGGGGCGTCCGCGCCCACGGCCAGCCCGCCGCCCCCGCCGAACGCGTCGGTGGCAGCGCCCTTGCCGCCCTCGACCGCGGGGAACGGGAAGAAGCCCAGGTCATCGCCGAGTCCCTTGCCCGCGTCGGACTGCACGCTCGGCGCCCACTGGCCCATCAGCTCCATGGCCGCCTTGCCGTTGCCCATCAGGGCCGCCTGGCCGTCCGGGGTGGAGTACGCGGCGCCCAGGAAGCCCTTCTGGAACGGTTGCAGGTCGGCCAGGGCCTTGACCTGCTGTCCGGCGGCCACGAAGTCGGGCTTGGTGAAGTCGTGGTCCACACCCGCCTGCTGCAGCGCCGGCAGTCCGGCGATGCGCATGGCGAGGTAGGCCCAGTAGTAGTGGCCGGGCCACTTCTCCTTTCCTGCCAGGGCGATCGGGGTGACGCCCGCGGCCTTGAGCTTCTTGACGTCCTCCAGGAAGGCCGACCAGGTGGCCGGCGGCTCCGTGATGCCCGCCTGCTGGAAAAGCTTCTTGTTGTACCAGAAACCCACCATGCCGATGTCGGTCGGCAGCCCGTACGTCTTGCCGTCGAACGTGTACGCGCTCAGCGCGGCCGGCGTGAAGTTGGGCAGCACGTCGGCGACGTCGGCGGAGATGTCCTTGACCAGCCCGGCGTCGATCTGCTGCCTGAGCACTCCACCGCCCCACGTCGCGAACAGGTCGGGGGCTTTACCCGACTGCGTGATCGTGGTGAGCTTGGCCTTGTAGGCGTCGTTCTCCAGAACGGTGGCCTTGATGGTGACGTTGGGGTTCTTGGCCTCGAACTCCTTGGCGCGTTGCGCCCACAGCGACTTGAGCGGCTCGGCGGTCGACAGGTGCCACCACTCGAGCGTGACCTTGCCCGGCGAGCCCTGCGGGGCCGCGGTTTCCCCGCCACCGCCGCCCCCACACCCGGCCACCAGAGCGGCGATCGCGATCAATGCCAAAGTGCGTTTCATTAGGGGCCCTCTCCTCGACAGTGCGAAAGTTTCGTGAACCCCCCGATAATTTTCGTTGCCTGGATGGTAGGTAAACGCTATGTAAAGCGTCAACACCTCGGACGGAAGCAATCCCAAACCGAAACTTTCGGATACACTCCCCATTTGTGTCAGCGAAGAGGCGGGTCACGATCGCAGTGATCGCGGAGGAGGCCGGGGTGTCCATCCCGACGGTCTCGAAAGTCATCAACGGGCGCCCGGAAGTAGCCCCGGCGACCCGCCACCGAGTCGAGCGGCTGCTGCAGGAGCACGGCTACCAGCGGCGCATCAGCCAGGACGACACCCCGACGGGCCTGGTGGACGTGGTGTTCGCCGAGATCGAGTCGCCGTGGGCCATGGAGATCGTGCGCGGCGCGGAGAGCGCGGCCCACGAAGCCGGGGCCAGCGTGGTCGTCTCGGTCCTGCACACGCACGCCGGCCCGGGCCGCGACTGGCTGGAACGGCTCGCCGCGCGCCGCACCGACGGCGTCGTGATCGTCGCCTCGCGGCTGTCCACCGGGATCCAGGCCCAGTTGAGCGCCCGGTCGCTGCCGTTCGCGGTGGTGGACCCGGAGGGCGAGCCCGCCCCGGGCGTCGTCTCGGTCGGCGCGACCAACTGGAACGGCGGCCTGGCCGCCACCCGCCACCTGCTCGAACTGGGCCACCGGCGGATCGGCACGATCAGCGGCCCGGCCGACATGCTGTGCAGCCAGGCCCGGGTGGACGGCTACCGGGCGGCGCTGGAGACGGCCGGGGTGCCGATCGCGCCCGAGCTGATCAGGCGTGGCACGTTCCTGGTGGAGTCCGGCCACGACGAGGGCCACGCGCTGCTCTCGCTCGGCGATCCGCCGACGGCGATCTTCGCGGGGAGCGATCTGATGGCGTTCGGCGTGTTCGAGGCGGCCCGGCAGCGGGGGCTGCGGGTGCCGGAGGATCTGAGCGTGGTGGGGTTCGACGATCTCCCGCTGGCCAAGTCGGCCTGGCCGCCGCTGACGACGGTACGCCAGCCGCTGCAGGAGATGGCGGCGCTGGCCACCCGTACGGTGCTGGCGATGGGCCGGGGCGAGGTGCCCGACACCAAGCGGGTGGAGCTGGCCACGGAGCTGATCGTCCGGGAGAGCACCGCGTCCTACGGGTGAGCGACCCCGCCGTCCGGACCGCCCCCGCGGCCTGCCCGGCCGTCCGGACCGCCCCCCGCCGCCCGGACCGCCCCCGTGGCCCGGCCGGTCGCCCGCATGGCCTGCCGCGCGGCCTCAGATGGTGACGACGACCTTCCCCCGGCTGTGGCCCTCCTCCTGGTAGCGGACGGCCGCCGGGATCTGCTCGAACGGGAAGCTCCGGTCGATGACCGGGATCACCTTGCCCTCCTCGGCCAACTCGCTCAGCGTGATCAGGTTCTGCTTGCTCTCCTTGCAACTCCCCACCTCGGTGAGGCGCATGCGCTGCGACACGAACGCCCCCATCGCGATCGTCGCGAACGCGTGCCCGGCAGGCTCCAGCCACCGCGAGGCCCGCCCGCCCACCACCACGCAGGTCCCCTTGCGGGCCAGCACCCGCCGGTAGGCCCGTCCCGGGTGGTTGCCCGCGATGTCCAGCACCACGTCATAGCGTCGCTTCTGGCGGGTGAAGTCCTCTTTGGTGTAGTCGATGACGTGGTCCGCGCCGATCGACCGGACCAGCCCCGTGTTACGCGGGCCGCAGACACCGGTGACCTCCGCGCCGAACGCCTTCGCCAGTTGCACGGCGAACGTGCCCACGCCGCCCGAGGCGCCGTTGACCAGGACCTGCTGACCCGGCTGGACCTGCCCCTGGTCGCGCACGGCCATCAGGGCGGTGATGGCGGCCATCGGGATCGCCGCCGCCTCCTCGAACGACAGGCTCTCCGGCTTGGCCGCCAGCTTGCTCTCCTGAACGGTGGCGTACTCGGCGAAACCGCCTCGCATGGACATCGCGAACACCTCGTCGCCGGGGCGGAACTCCGTGACGTCCTTGCCCACGGCCTCGACCTCGCCCGCGATGTCCGCGCCGAGGACGGGGATGCTCGGCCGGCGAAGCCCGACGCCGCCGCCCATCAGGCGGGCGACCCGGGGCTCGCCTCTCATGTGATGCCAGTCGTAGGGCTGGACGGAGGTGGCGCGCACGCGTACCAGCACCTCGGTGTCGCCCGGCACGGGCGTGTCGAGGTCGGTGAGCTCCAGGGCGTCAGGCGAGCCGAAGGAGCGTAGGACGAACGCCTTCATGGCAGTCTCCTCAGGGGGTGTCGGTCCCGCCAGTGTGTGCCGGACCTGCGCGAACGCTCAACGGCCGAAAGTACGATCCCCTCGCCCGCCGATCGGCCATCTGAGTCCGGCCGTTCTGGGGATGAGCGGCCGCCGTCCCGTTCGTCACGATGCCTCCATGACTGGAGCGAAGGCGGGCTGGCGGGTGCCCGCGGGGCTGATCGCGCTGAGTGCCGTACCGGTGATCGCGGGGGCCGTCCGGCTGACCGAGCTGGCCGGAGGGCCGCAGGTCTTGGAGAGCGACGCGCGGTTCCTGGCCGCGCCCCTGCCCGTCGTGCTGCACATCCCCGCCGCCGTGTTGTTCAGCGTGCTGGGCGCGGTGCAGTTCGCCTCCGGGTTCCGCCGCCGGCGGCCTGGGTGGCACCGGGCCGCCGGGCGTGTACTGGTGCCGAGCGGGCTGGTCGTGGCGCTGTCCGGGTTGTGGATGGCGTTGTTCTACGACCGGCCCGAGGGCGACGGCGATCTTCTGGCCGGCTTCCGGCTGGTGTTCGGGACGGCCATGGCGGTGTCGCTCGTCCTCGGCCTCGTCGCGATCCGGCGGCGGGACGTCGCCCGGCATCGTGCCTGGATGACGCGGGGCTACGCGATCGGACTCGGCGCGGGCACGCAGGCGGTGATCCAGGTGCCCTGGGCCATCGCCGCCGGGGAGCCGGGCGGGCTGAGCAGGACGCTGCTGCTCGGCGCCGGCTGGGTGGTCAACGTCGCCGTGGCCGAGTGGGTGATCCGCGGGCGACGCCGCGCCACGCCGGGCTGAGCCCGGGTCGGCATGGCGGTCACGTGCGGATGCGCTTGGTGGCGTACGCCCACATGGCGATCTCGACGCGGTTGCGGACGCCGAGCTTGGTCATCAGGCTCGCGATGTGGCTTTTGACGGTGCTGAGAGAGATGTGCAGCTCGTCGGCGATCTCGCTGTTGGTCCGCCCGCGCGCCACGGTCGCCAGGATCTCCTCCTCACGCTCGGTGAGCGACTCGATCGGCTGCACCGGCGGCGTGGCCTGCCCGGCGTGCGCGAAGGTCGCCAGCAGCCGGGCGGTGACGCTCGGGGCGATGAGCGCGTCGCCGTTGGCCGCGGCGCGCACCGCCTGGCCCAGCAGATCCGGGCCCGCGTCCTTGAGCAGGAAGCCGCGGGCGCCGGCCCTGAGGGCGGCGTAGACGTACTCGTCGAGGTCGAACGTCGTGATGACGACGACCGCGATCGGGTCGGCGACGGCCGGCCCGGCGAGGGTGCGGGTGGCCTCGATGCCGTCGACTCGCGGCATGCGGATGTCGAACAGGCAGACGTCGGGACGCAGGCGCCGGGCGAGCTCGACGGCCCGTTGCCCGTCGGCGGCCTCGCCGACGACCTCGATGTCCGGCTGGGCGTCGAGGATCATCCTGAGCCCGGTACGCGCGATCTCCTGGTCGTCGGCGACGATCACCCGGATGCTCATGTCACCGCTCCGGCCCGGGGGAGGACGGCGGTGACGGTCCAGCCCCGGCCGGGGTTCGGGCCGGCCTGGCAGGTGCCGCCGAGCAGGCCGGCGCGCTCGGTCATGCCGAGGAGGCCGTATCCCTGGGGGGCGGCCTGACGGGCGGAGGCCGCGTCGCCGTCGTCGCTCACGTGCAGGTGCACCGAGTCGTCGTCGGCGGCCACGCGTATTTCGATGCGGGTGGCGTGCCGGGCGTGCCGACGGGCGTTGGTGACCGACTCCTGGGCGATGCGGTAGATCGCGGCCCCGATGGACGGTGGCAGGTCGTCGAGGTCGCCGGACAGCTCCACGTTCACCTGCGGGCCGACGCGGGCCTGGTCGGCGAGCCGGGCCAGATCGGCGATGCGCCGGCCGGGCGGCGGCTGCGCGGGCCGGTCCCGGCGCAGGAGGTGGACCATGGCCCGCATCTCCGCCAGGGTGCGCGAGGCCTCGGCCTCGATCACCCGCAGCGCGTCGATCGCGGCGTCCGGATGCGCCGCCGACATGGCCAGGCCCGCCTGGGCGCGGATCGCCATGGCCGAGACGTGGTGGGCGACGGTGTCGTGCAGATCGCGCGCGAGCTGCTCGCGTTCGAGCAGTTTGACCTGGTCGAGCTCGCGCATCCGCGCCCTGGCGCGGAAGCGGAACGCCGCGCCCAGCGCGACGGCGGAGAGCATGACGCCGAACGCGGCGATCGCGTCGGGAGGGGTGAGGCCGTAGCGGGCGATCGAGAGGAAGACCGCGGCGAACATGATCATCAGCCCGGCCACGGCGGCCTGCCCGGACCCCCACCGGATCAGCGAGTAGACGATGAGCAGCAGATAGGCCATCGTGTACGTCTCCACCCGCACGCCCCCCGTCACCAGCGGGACCAGGCTCGTGGTGACGAAGACGACCACCAGCATCGGCAGCGGCCGGGTGCGCCGCCACAGCAGCGTGAACACCAGCGCGACGGTGACGGTCACCGCGAGGGGCCGCCACGGGAGGTCCGCGCGCAGCAACCCTTCGAGCGCGGCGACCGGCACGAGCACCCCGACGAGCGCCCAGTCCCGCCACACCCGCCGCGGCGGGTTGGGGGGCGGCGGCTCGTTCCACACGGAACGAAGAAGGCCGTGCACACAATCATGCTACGGGAGCCCGGCCCGGCTGGGACGGCCCAGCGGTGGGGCGGTCGCGCGGTGGGTCAGGCGGCCGCGAGGAGCTCGCGCAGGCGGGTCGCGTACGCGCGGGGATGGCTGGTGTACAGCTCAACCCCGTTCACCCCGGCAACTTACCGATACGGGTCGGTAGGGTCGGGTGGCGTGACGACGGAGTTGGAGCACCTTGCCGCACGACTGCGGGAGTTCGCGCGGGTCAGGGAGTGGGAGCGGTTTCACACGCCGAAGAACCTGGCGATGGCGCTGGCGGGCGAGGTGGGGGAGCTGGTGGCGGAGTTCCAGTGGCTCACCGCCGAGGAGTCCGGCGATCCCGACCCGGACACGCTCGCCCGGATGCGTACGGAGCTGGGCGACGTCACCCTCTACCTGGTACGGCTCGCCGACGTCCTGGGCGTCGACCTGGTGGAGGCGGCGCACGCCAAGATCGACGACAACGACCGCCGCTACGACGCCGACCTCTACCGGGGCTCGGCCAGGAAGGCCCCCCGGTCCCCACGCGAGCCGTGACGCAGCCGCGGCTTATGTGCGGAGCGTGACACGGCCGCCGACGGCTGCGCCGCGCGGAACGTCATGTCCTTCGCGGGCTCGGCCGCATAGGGTGACGGACATGCGTTTTGGGGTGTTAGGTCCGCTGGCCGTATGGACCGACGCGGGGGAGCCCGTGACGATTCCCGGGCTCAAGGTCCGGGCCCTGCTCGTGGACCTGCTCGTCCACGAGGGTCATCCCGTGTCCGTGGACCGGCTGGTCGACGACCTGTGGGGGGAGGAGCCCCCGGGCAACCCCGCGGGCGCGCTTCAGGTGCGCGTCTCGCAACTGCGCAAGGCGCTGGAGGACGCCGAATCCGGTGCGAAGAACCTGATCGTCTCCCGTGCCCCCGGCTACCTGCTGCGCCCCGACGAGGGGGCCGTGGACGCGGCCCGCTTCACCGCGCTGCTGTCGCGGGCCGAGGCCGCCGACAGCCCCAGGACCAGGGCGGGACTGCTGGCCGACGCGCTGGCCCTGTGGCGGGGGCCGGCGTACGCGGACTTCGCCGACGAGGAGTACACCCGGTCGGCCGTCGTCCGGCTGGAGGAGCAGCGGCTGTCGGCGCTGGAGCAGCACGCGCAGGCGCGGCTGGAGCTGGGCGAGCACGGGTTGCTGGTGGGCGAGCTGCAGGACCTGGTGGCCCGGCATCCGCTCAGGGAGCGGTTGCGGGCCGTGCACATGCGGGCGCTCTATCGTGCGGGCCGCCAGAGCGAGGCCCTGGCCGGGTACGCCGAGTTGCGCGAGCGGCTGGCCGAGGAGCTCGGGCTGGACCCCGGGCCGGAGCTGGTCGCGCTGCACCAGGCGATCCTCGGGCAGGACCCGGCGCTGAGCGTGCCCGCCGAGCGGCCCCTGACGAACCTGCCCGCCTCCGTGAGCAAGCTCATCGGCCGGGACGAGGCCCTGGCCGAGGTGTGCGCGCTGGTCGGGGAAGAGCGGCTGGTGACGCTCACCGGCACCGGCGGGGTGGGCAAGACCCGGCTGGCGCTGGAGGCGGCGAGCCGGCTGGTGGACGGGTTCGCGGACGGTGCCTGGCTGGTCGCCCTGGACCAGGCGTCCCGCGCCCCGGTCGAGGCCGTCATGGCGGCGCTCGACATCAGGGAGGACGCCGCCACCAAACCCCCTTCCGGCGAAGCCCGGGTGCCGGCCGGGCAGTTGGCCGCCGCGCTCCGGCCCAGGCGGATGCTGCTGGTGCTGGACAACTGCGAGCACGTCGTGGAGCAGGTCGCCGAGCTGGCCGAGGTGCTCCTGCGGGCCTGTCCCGGGCTGCGCGTCCTGGCCACCAGCAGGGAGCCGCTCGCCGTGGCCGGCGAGGTGCTGTGGAACGTCCCGCCGCTCGACGTGCCCGCCGTCGCCGACCTGGCGACCATGGCCCGCGCCGACGCCGTCAGGCTGTTCGTGACCAGGGCCGCCGCCTCGGCGCGCGGGTTCGCGCTGGAGGCCGGCAACGCGGCGGCGGTCGCGCAGGTCTGCCGCCGGCTGGACGGCATCCCGCTGGCCCTGGAGCTGGCCGCGACCCGGGTACGGGCGCTCGGCGTGCAGGGCGTGGTGGCCCGGCTGGACGACAGGTTCCGGCTGCTGGCCGCCGGGCAGCGCGGCGCCCCGGCCCGCCAGCAGACGCTGACAGCGGTGATCGACTGGAGCTGGGACCTGCTGTCCGACGCCGAGCGCCGCGTCCTGCGCCGCCTGGCCGTGCACGCCGACGGGTGCACGCTGGAGGCCGCCGAGGCCGTCGCCGCCGAACCGGACCTGGACGTGCTCGACCTGCTGGCCCGCCTCGTCGACCGCTCGCTCGTGGTCGTCGTCGCCGACGGCCCCGCAGGGGTCAGGTACCGGCTGCTCGAATCGGTGTCGGAATACTGCCTGGCCCGGCTGGCGGACGCCGGCGAGCTCGACCGTGCCCGCCTCGCCCACCTGGGCCACTACCTGGCGCTGGCCGTACAGGCTGAGCCGGGACTGTACGGGGACGGGCAGCGCGACTGGCTGCTGCGCCTGGACGCCGAGGCCGGGAACATGCGGGCGGCGCTGGACACCGCCGTGGCCCGGCGGGACGCCGGCAGCGCGACGCGGCTGGTGAACGCGCTGGCCTGGTACTGGTTCCTGCGCGGCAGGCTGGCCGAGGGCAGGCGGGCGCTGGAGACGGCGCTGACGGTCGAGGGGGAGCCCGTCCCCGGCCGGGCGGTCGGGCGGGAGCCCGTGCCTGGCCGGGCGGTCGAGCGGGAGCCCGTGCCTGGCCGGGCCAGGACGGCGGCCTGGGCGGCAGGGTTCGCGCTCACTCTGGGCGAGGACGTCGCGTGGCAGGCCGCGCTCGACGGGTTCGACGACCCCGGCGAGCGGGCCAGGGCCGAGTTGTTCATCGGCTGGCACCTCAGGGACATGCCGACCGGGCAGGAGCTGACGCGCCGGGCGCTGGCCACGTTCCGGGCCGTCGGCGACCAGTGGGGCGTCGCGGCCGCCCTGGCCAGGCAGGCCAGGGACGCGTTCACGGTGCGGGACACCGAGGCGCTGGAGCGGGTCGGCGAGGAGAGCGCGCGGCTGTTCACCGAGCTGGGCGATCGCTGGGGCCTGC
This sequence comes from Nonomuraea sp. B12E4, assembly GCF_039871825.1. Classification (NCBI taxonomy): domain Bacteria; kingdom Bacillati; phylum Actinomycetota; class Actinomycetes; order Streptosporangiales; family Streptosporangiaceae; genus Nonomuraea; species Nonomuraea sp. B12E4. The sequence goes on from NZ_JBDPME010000010.1 coordinate 70,368, forward strand.
TGCAGGCCACCGGGTGGCTGGCGTCGCTGGCGGAGATGGCCCACGACCCCGAGCGGGCCAACCGGCTGTTCGGCGAGGGGCTGCGACTGGCCGAGGACCTGGGGTTGTGGCCGGAGGTCGCCACCCGTACCGCCTGGCTGGGCTGGATCGCGATGCAGGCCGGCGACTACGACCGCGCCATCGAGATCTGCGAGCGCGCCCTGAGGCTGGCCGTCAGCCAGGGGTTCAGGGAGGGCGCGGCCATGTCGCAGATGGGCCTGGCCTTCTCCGCGCGCCGGGCCGGACGGTTCGACCTGGCCGAGACACACCTGCTGAGCCTGCTCGACGGGGTGCCCCGCGACCCGGACGTCGAGCCGTCCCTGCACCTGCCCTCCACGCTGGTCGAGCTGGGACTGCTCACGCAGGCGCGCGGCGACGCGGCCGCGGCCATGGAGCTGCACCGGGAGGCGATGGCCGCGGCACACAAGATCGGTGACCCCAGGACGCTGGCGTGGGCCGTGTTCGGCGCGGCCGCCGCCGCCGGGGCGACCGAGCGGGCCGCCAGGCTGCTGGGGCTGTCCGTGGCCGGCAGCGAGGACAACGAGACGTTCTTCGGCCCGTCGGAGCGGCAGGACATCGAGCGTGTCACGGCCGGGCTGCGGGACGCGCTGGGGGACGAGGCGTTCGAGAGGGCGTACGAGGAGGGCTCCGGCTACAAGCTCGACGACGCGCTCACCCTCCTCTGACCGCCGGACCCGGCTCGCGGTCCCGGACGTGTTCGGCCAGGCGGTCGAAGAACTCCACCCAGCCCGCCCTGGCCAGCTCGGCGTGCTGCCGGTCGGTGTTGACGCCGTACTGGTGGAAGCGCATCTCCGTCCGGCCGGCCACCGCCGCGAACTCGATCGTCACCACCGACGCCGGCCCCTCGCCGGGGTCGTCGGGGTCGCCGGTGGTGAACACCAGCCGCTCCGGCGCGTGCACCTCCCGGTACGTGCCGTCCAGCGTCACCTCGAACCCCTCCTCGCCCATCAGCGTGGCCCGCCACACCCCGCCCGGCCAGGCGTCCAGGGTGATCCGGCCGACCGGCGTGGCCAGCATCCGGAGCCGGAACCACCGGGAGAAGCGCTCGGGTTCGGTCCAGGCGGCCCACACCTGCTCGCGGGGCGCGTCGAAGACGCGGATGAGCTCGTAGGCGGCGGTCGGGCGCCGCGTCGTGTCCTCCATGGCCCAACGGTGCGCGGCGGTGCTTACGATCCCCTTCTCGCGGCCTTAAGCCGCGTGGCAGGCTGAGCCCATGAGGATCATTCGTGCCGCGAAGGTGCTCACCGGACGTCCAGGAGAGGTGATCGAGGAGGGCGAGGTTCTCATCGACGGCCCGAAGATCGTCTCGGTCGGGCCGCGGGGCAGCGCGGGCGAGGCGGCGGAGATCGTCGAGCTGCCCGGCCACACGGTGCTGCCCGGGTTGATCGACGCGCACGTGCACCTGGGGTTCGACGGCAGGGTGGATCCCGTGACGCGCCGGAGCGCCGAGAGCGAGCGGCACCTGCTGCTGCGGATGGCCGAGAACGCCCGCAAGCTCGTCTCCGCCGGCGTCACCACCGCCCGCGACCTCGGCGGGCGCTCCTTCCTCGACCTGGAGCTGCGCGACGCGATCGAGGAGGGGCTGGCCGTCGGCCCGCACCTCGTGGTCGCCACCAGGCCCATCACGATCACCGGCGGCCACTGCTGGTACATGGGCGGCGAGGCCGACGACGAGCCCGGCATCCGCCGGGTGGCCAGGGAGAACCTGCGGGCCGGGGCCGACTGCCTCAAGGTGATGGCCTCCGGCGGCCTGATGACCCCCGGCGCGCCGCCGAGCTGGGTTCCCCAGTACAGCACCGAGCAGCTCCGGGCGGTGGTGGAGGAGGCCGCCACGCGTGGCAAGGGCGTCGCGGCGCACGCCCACGCGCACGCGGCCATCCGCAGCTCGATCGAGGCGGGCGTCACCACGATCGAGCACTGCACGTTCTTCACCCCGGCGGGCCACCGGTACGACGCCGAACTCGCCGACAAGGTCGCCGCCAGCGGGACGTACGTGTGCCCCACCGTGCACGGCTCCGTCGACCGGATCCGCGAGGTGCACGGGACGGAGATGCTGGAACAGTGGCTGAACGGGGTCGCGGCCATGCGCGCGGCCGGGGTGCGGCTCATCGCGGGGACCGACGCCGGGTTCGCGGTCGCCGGCATCGCCAACCCGGTGGACGCCTTCGTGGCCGGGCTGGAGGTGTTCGCGCAGATCGGGTTCGGCAACGCCGAGATCATCGAGATGGCCACCGTGCTGGCCGCCGACGCCTGCGGGGTGGGCGACGTCACCGGCACCCTGGAGGCGGGCAAGCGGGCCGACCTGATCGCCGTCGCCGGAGATCCGCTGGCCTGGCTCGCCGACCTGCGCGACCTCGCACTCGTCCTGGTGTCGGGGCGTTCCGTCACCCAGACCGGCGTGGACACCGTGACCTCGTCCGTCGGCTGAATCCGTCGGCTGAATCCAAGAGGGAAGTGCTCATGTCGCCCTGGTCCGCCGAACTGGCCGGCCGCCTGGACCACAACGTCATCGACAGCGCCCTGCTGCGCGGCAACCCGCTGGGCGATCCGCACCGGCGGCCGTTGCTGTCTACGTCCCGCCGGGCTACGACGACGCGCCGGAGCGCCGCTATCCCTCCGTCTACGTGCTGCTCGGCTACGGCGCCATGGTGAGCGCCATGCTGGCGCCCGACGTGTTCGGGGCGCTGGCCACGCACGCCGGGGACGCGCTGTTCGAGGTCTCCAACCGCGGGTCGTTCCCCGTGCCGGCACGCCGGCTGTGTGGCGGCGGTGGCTGGCCCGCGATCCCGTCGTGATGGCGGGCGAGCCGGGTTACGCCGAGGCGCTGCGCTCGATGTGGGCCATCTGGGTGGACGCCGGGAGCAAGGACGAGTATTTCCTGGACTTCGGCGCTGTCGCGTTCCGCCGGGCGCTGGAGGCGGCGGGCGTACCGGACGAGCGCATCTATTTCGAGCTATTCCCGGCCGGGCACGGCGCCATCGAATACCGCTACCCGCTCGCCCTCGCGTGGCTCGCCCGCCGCTTGGCCCGTCAGCCCATCCGGGACGGTTAGGCTGCCCCAATGGAACTGAAGGACCAGGTACGCGAGCTGCGGCTGCAGGGCCGGTCGCCCAAGGAGATCGCCAGGGCGCTCGGGGTGTCGCCCTCGGTCGTGGCGCCGCTGGTGCGGGCCATCGCCGCGGAGACCGCCGGGGCCGGCGAGCCCGAGGTGGTGGGCTGCTGGATCAACGTCGGCTGGAGCGAGGGGCTCACCGTGGACCCCGCGCGCGGGTGGGTGGACGAGAAGCCGGACGCGGGCGGGGGCGGCATGGTGAGCGTGCTGCTCGCCCGCCGCCAGACGTGGGACCGGATGACGGTCTGCGGCTATCTGGCCGACGTCTACTGCCTGGGTGTGAAGAAGGCGGTCGGTCCCGACGCGCTGAACGACCGGGACCTGCGGCGGTTCCGCGAGTTCTTCTTCGGCGAGTACGCCGGCTGGCAGGACGCGCCGATCGAGCTGGCCAGGGAGCTGGTGTTCGGGTCGATCGACTACGCGCGGACCCTCGGTTTCCCGCCGGAGGAGGCCTTCGAGACCGCCACCGGCCTGCTCGGCGCGCGGGAGGGGGATCCGGCGATCACCTTCGGCCGCGACGGCAGGCCGTTCTACGTGCAGGGGCCGGAGGACGATCCGGACAAGGTGCTGTGGATACTGCGTCGCACGCTGTCGGATGAGGAGTTCGACGTCCACATCACAGACCCGTGACCCGCATCGTGATGTTCAGCCGGCCCGCCGCCAGCCCGGTGGCGGGGTCGCCGGTGCCGGGATAGACCTTCGGCACGCCGTGGTAGGCGTAGCGGGACGGCCCGCCGAAGACGAACAGGTCGCCGGAGGCGAGCTCGACGTCCGTGTACGGCCGGCCGCGCGTCCCGGTGTTGCCGAAGCGGAACAGGCAGGAGTCACCGATGCTCAGCGACACCACCGGGGCGCCGGACTTTTCGTCCTTGTCCTGGTGCATGCCCATCCTGGCCTGGCCGTCGTAAAAGTTGATCAGTGCGGTGTCCGGGTCGTAGCCGTCGCCGGAGCCGTAGGCGCCGGCCAGGGCGCGGCGGCCGAGGTCGGCGAGCCAGCCGGGGAAGCCGGCCACCTGGCGGCCGTTCACGTCGTGGGCGACGCGGGTGTACCTGTACGGCTGCCAGTGCCAGCCCACGCACACCGTCTGGACCGACATGACGCCGCCCCGAGGGAGCACCGTGTGCCTGATCGGCACCGGGCCCCTCGCCCACTCGCGGCAGGCTTGAACGAGGTGACGCTGCTCGTCGAGGTCGAGCCAGCCCGGCACGTGCACCGCGCCGGGCGCGATCTCCCGCCTTGGCCGGTCGCCCCCATCATGCTGGGCCATGCCGTCCAGTCTCCTCCCTGTCTCCCTTCGGCGGGTACGTCACTGCGCGTCGTGCAGGACCAGGCCGAGCGTGTGCCGCAGCCCGGATCGTACGGTGCTGACGCCGTGCCGCACCGGAGAGGCCGACCATCCGCGCGAGGAGCGCACCGGCCGGTCGCGGGTGGTGAAGACCAGCCCGCGGCCCTGCTCCAGCAGGGTCACCGTGCCCCGGGACTGGGCCCTCGGCCGCTGCTCGACCAGCAGGAACTCGCCGCCCGTGTAGTCCACGCCCGGGCGGTCGAGCCCGATCACGACCTGCAGCGGGAACACCAGGTCTCCGTACAGGTCGCGGTGCAGGGCGTTCCAGTCGTTCGCGCGGTAGCGGAGCAGGATGGGGGTCGGCCTGGTCTGGCCGGCCCGGTGGCACATGTCCAGCCACTCGCCGAAGTCGTCCGGCCAGGGCGCGGGCCGGCCGAGGCGGGCCGCCCAGTCGCGGGCGATCGGCAGCAGGCTCGGGTAGAACGCCGCGCGCAGGCTCTCGACCAGCGGGGGCAGCGGCCGGTTGAAGTACCGGTACTGCCCGGCGCCGAACCGGTGCCGTTCCATGTCGATGGTGGCGCGGAAGCGGCCTACCTGGTCGTACCAGCCTGAGATTTCCTGACATTCCTCGGAAGTGAGGATTTGCGGGGTGAGTGCGCACCCGTGGGCGTCGACCTCTTTCGCGAGCGCCGCCCAGTCGCAGGCGGCGACCCGCGCCCGGCCCTCATCCTGCGGCTCGGCCTGGGTCTGCCCGCCCGGTGGGCTGTCGGTCGTGGCGTGAATCTGCATGTCTGCTACAACACCGCCAGGCTGCGAAAAGTCAGCGGTTTTCGGACATCGTGGCGGTCCGCCGGTGGACGATCAACTGGCGCGCGTCGTACGCTCACCGCAATTTCTAACGAGGGAGTGAGCATGGCGGAGTCACGCGAGCACACCTTCACCGGCACCAGGGGCCGCAACACGGTTCGCGCGTGGCCGCATGACCGGCCGCGTTACGTGGCCGTCCTGGTGCACGGGTACGGCGAGCACATCGGCCGCTACGAGTACGTGGCGGACCGGCTCGTCCGCCATGGCGCCGCCGTCTACGGGCCCGACCACATGGGCCACGGCAGGTCGGACGGCGACAGGGTGCACATCGAGGACTTCGAGGACGTGGTCACGGACGTGCGCTCCGTGGTGGAGCACGCCAGGGCCGAGCACCCGGGCGTGCCCGTGGTGGTCATCGGCCACTCGATGGGCGGCCTCATCTCCACCCGCTACGCGCAGCGCCATGGTGACGACCTGACCGCCCTGGTGCTGTCGGGCCCGGTGATCGGCGAGTGGGAGGTCCTGACCACGCTTCTGGCGTATGACGAGCCGCCCCACACCCCCATCGACCCCGCCACCCTGTCCCGCGACCCCGTCGTGGGCACCGCGTACGCGGAGGACCCGCTGGTGTGGCACGGCCCGTTCAAGCGCCCCACCCTGGAGGCGCTCGCCACGACCCTCGCGGAGATCGCCAAGAACGGCCGGCTGGGGGCGCTGCCCACGCTGTGGGTGCACGGGGCCGACGACGCGCTCGTCCCGCTCGCGGGCAGCCGCACCGGAATCGAGGCCACCAAAGGTACGAACCTGACGGAGCGCATCTATCCGGGCGGTAGGCACGAGGTGTTCAACGAGACCAACAAGGACGAGGTCCTGGACGACGTGACGACGTTCATAGACCGCGCCCTGCCCCGCCTGTGATCTAACGATCGGGAAGCCGGGCGTGACCCTCGTGCCCGCTAACGGACGGGAAGCCAGACGTGGCCCGAGCCGCGCGTGCGGGTGAGCTGGACCTTCCAGCAGCCGGCCTTCGGGAGACGAACCCCGTGCCCCACTCGTCGCCGGGTCGCCGCCAGGTCGATCCTTCGTGCTCCTCCGGGCCCCAGAGCCGCCTGGCGGCGGTCCCGTCGGGGAGCGTGGCCTCGATCCGCAACGGCCCCTCACCCGTCATCCGCCACACGATCTTGGTCTGCTCGCCCCGCTTGATCGGCGGTGCCCCGATGAACAGCAACCCCCACAACTCGGCGTCCCGAGCCGTTCCCCGCACCTCCGGGAACCCCGCGCCCATGAGCACCTGAGTGCCGTCGCACCCGGCCTTGGCGACCACCGGAGCCGGCGTGGAGCCGGCGGCAGAGCTCCGGGACACGGCAGGCGCCTCCCCAGCGCATCCGGCCACCAGTACGACAAGGGTGACCATCCGAACCATCGGCACTTTCATCGGACCTCCTTGCCCTGACTACTCCCGATCAGGGCAAGAGGTTCCGGGAGCCGGACGGCGGCAGGTCAGTGAGCTCGAACCGCCCGGCGATCTGTTCGATCAGCGGCAGGTGCTCCTCCCACGTGGTGCTTCCCATGCCGAAGATGAAGGCGGCGTTGCCGCGTACGGCGAAGTAGTCCCGCGTCCGGTAGATCTCCGCCCCCTGGCTGAACGCGCACAGACCCAATCGCGCCGCCTGGTCACCTGACGAGCTACCGGCTCGTCGTGTCCTGATCGCTGTCCAGCACGGGCAGTGTCACCACCGACGGACGCCCGGCGTCGTGGAACACCTCGAACCGCGTGGTACGGGTCCGCACCGCCCGCCCCACCGGCTCCCCGGTCCCGTGATTGCGCGCGAACCGGGGAAACGCCCCGCCCGCCACCTGCACCCGCAGTCGATGCCCGCGTTTGAACCGGTATCCGGTCGGATGCAGCTCGATCTCGGCCCTGACCTCCCCCACCTCCTGGGGCAGCCGGACGATGCCGTCCGTGACGTTGCGCGAGGCCCCGGACGGGTCGACGTCGCACAGCCGTACGAAGAGGTCGCCGTGGCCGGTGTCGGTGCGCACGTACACGGACGCCGTGACCGGGCCGACCAGGTCGAGGTCGCGGGGGAGCGGGTCTCCCGTGTAGACCAGCACGTCGGAGCGGAGCTCGATGCCCCGGTTGCCGCGCTGCTTCGACAGCCGCACGTCCAGCAGCGGCCCGCCGGTGGAGCGGGTGGGATGCGCGGGATCGTACGTGAACGTGGCGGGGACCGTCCCTTCCGGCGGCGCCTCCCAGCCGAGCCCGCGACCGGGCAGCAGGAACAGCGACGTGGGCGTCGACCGCGCGGGCGGCCACTGGTCGAAGTCCAGCCACCGATCGGCCCGCTGCAGATAGAGCCGCACGGGGGAGCGGTGTGATCGGTCGGTGTGACCGAGCAGATGGGCCGACAACCATGACACCTGATCGACCAGCAGCGCCCGGATCGCACCCAGATCGTGCCCCCACGGCCCGATCACGATCCTGCTGTGCCGCCCCGCCTCCCGCAACGCCACGAAGTCGCGTAACTGCGCGGGCAGGAGCAGGTCCCACCACCCGGTGACCATACTGGTCGGCGTGGTCAACTTGGCCACTGCGGCGTTGTTCTCGGTGCCGGACCAGAACTCGTCCCCGGGTTCGGCATGAGCCGCCACCTCACGCATGAACGGCACCTTCTTGCCGATCGCCGCCACGTCGGACGTGCTGATCGGCACGTGCGCCATGGCCCGGCGCAACCGCCGCTGCCGCCTCGGGTCCGGCAGCAGGCCGCCCAGCCGTACCTCCTCCTGCGTGCCGATCAGCGCGGACCAGGTCAGCAGGTTGTGCAGGGCGAGCACTCCGCCGGGATAGAACAATGTGGTGAACTCGCTGGCCGTGACCCCCAGGCACATCGCCTCCAGCGGCGGATCGAGGTAGGGGCCGACCGCCCACTGCGTGTACCCCAGATAGCTGACCCCCGTCATCGCCAGCCGCCCGTCGCACCACGGCTGCTCCCGCAGCCAGGCGGCCGTGGCCAGCCCGTCGTCCCGCTCCTGATGGAAGGCCGAGAACCGCCCGCCCGAGCCGAAGGTGCCCCGGACGTCCTGGACGAGCACCTGCATACCCCGCCTGGCCAGCACCTGCGCGAGGCCCTTGGCCAGGAGCCGGTGCTTTCCGTACGGGGTGCGCACCAGCACCACGGGCAGCGGCCCGGCGCCGCGCGGGCGGTAACGATCGGCCACCAACACCACGCCGTCCGGCATCGGCACGGACAGATCACGGGTGACCTCGACCGCGGGCGTCGTGGCCTTCGGAAGGCCGAGGAAACGGTCGAACAGCCAACTGAGCACGCTCATGGCAGATCCTTTCGCTCCGTTCCCAGCGTACGGTGATCAACCGGATCGGCGCCGCACCAGGAAGTCATCCCGCCCCCGATGACTTTTCACCCGCAGGCGGGTCCTCATCCACGAGGAGGCGATATGAGCGAGCGTGAATGGACCACGGCCAAGGACGCGAACGACTCCCCCCAACCCCGTCCCCACCCATCGAGCGCCTGGGGGCGTGCGCGGCCGCAAGAGGCAAGCTCCTGGGGCCGCGGACAGGCCTCCGCCGCGCGGCCGGATGGGCGCGAGCAGGTGCCGGCTGGGGGAGCGGGTGACTGCGGACGGGCGACGATCGCGGGTGCGGCCTTGCTGGAACGCGCGATCGACTACACGCTCGGCAGCCTGCGCATCGTGACCCCGGATGCCCTCTGCCACACCACACCGTGCGCCGACTGGAACCTGCGAGAGCTGCTGGACCACATGAACGACACGCTCCAGACGCTCAACGAGGCAGCCACAGGCCAGATCGCCCCATACCCGAAGTCGATCCGCGCCCACGGCGCCAACCCGGCTCTCGCCCTCCGCGACGGCGCCAGAGACCTGCTCGGCCACTGGGCGGCAGGGCTCGCGAACGACCTGATCTCCATTGCGGACCGCCACCTGACAAGCCCGATGGTGGCCGCGATCGGCGCGATCGAGATCACGGTGCACGGTTGGGACATCTCAAAATCCTGCGGTGAGCACCACCCGATCCCCCCGTCCCTGGCCGAGGAACTCCTCGACCTGGCCCGCCTGTTCATCACCCGACGGGACCGCCCATCCAGATTCGCACCCCAACTGATGATCCCCCCACGCGCCCCCGCCCAGAACCACCTCCTCGCCTACCTCGGCCGCGACCCCGGCTGGCTTCCCACCCCAGACCCGGCCGGCTCCCGCCAACCCTGACCCGCCCAGCTCCCCTCGACCCCAACCAGCCTCCCGGACCCCAACCCCACCCGGCTCCTCACCCTTGGCCGGAACTGGCCGCCGCCCTGACCAGCCAAAACCCCCCACCTCGTGAACCGAGCCCCCTCCCCATCCCGCATTTCCCGCCCACACGCCGTACGATCATCCTGTACACCCAGCCAGACCAGTCATCCATCCGCACATCTCCGCCGAAACCCACAGGGGCCCGGCCGATACGCTGAGAAGTGCGAAGCGCCCACCGGCTACGACCCCCGATCACAGCGCCAGGGGGATGAAACCGTCCGGCCCGGTCAGCGGACGCCCAGGCCGACAACCGCGACCAGGCCGCCCGACGTGGTGGCGACGACCGTTCTTCGTGCGGCCGTCGCCACCACCACGCCAGCGCAGCGGCGAGGTCGGATCTTCGCGCTCGTTCGGCTCTGGCATCGACTCAGACGCCAGGCCGGCACGGTGCTGATGACGTCTCACACGCCGGCGACCCCCGCAGGCTACGGTAACTCATAGCAATCGCTCGATTACTTTCCATGTTTGTCGGGTATATCTGGATCGCTGAGGCTATCCCGGGCCGCCGTCCCCCAGCCGACCGCGCTCCGGCCAGTTCTCAGCCCCCTTCACACTGCGTTGAAAGGAGCGCAAGGTGCCCCCACCCCTGATCACCTCGCTTGCCGCCGGACCGCAAGGCACCAATCAGGGCAACTCCGGCCAGACCCTCACCATTGATGGGGCTGGTCTCACCGGCGTGACGCATGTCAATATCGGCGCCAGGGCAGTGCCCGTCGCCACCCCGCCTTCGGAGGCGACCGTCACCTGCGTTCTACCGTCTGGCACCGGGATGGTGCATGTCACCGTCACCGGACCCAACGGGACCAGCAACCCACTTCCCTTCTACTACATCGCCCGCCCGATCATGATTTCTGTCGCTCCCTCCTGGCAGGGGGCGGAAAATCCATCGAACATCACGGTCTTCGGTCACCGTTTACTGACCGCCAACCAGGTGCTCATCGATGGCGTCACGGCCACGTTGATCACGCCCACGACCGACTCCCAGATCAGCGTTAGTCCCGATCCCATCCCTCCGGTCGGCGCCGTTCCTTGGCTCCAGATGAAGGACGTGTCCATCCGCACCGCCGGTGGCACGGCAACCCTGCCGGACGCCCTCACCTTTTTCGACCCCCCGTCCATCGAGTCCCTGGCCCCCGACACCGCCTTCGCCGGCACCCAGATCCAGATCCGTGGCACCGCCTTCGTGAGCCAGACCATCAGGGCCCACTTCGTCAGCGGCGACACGCAACGCGATGGGACGATCGTGTTCGGCTCCAGCGCGCAGCTCGTCGTCACCGTCCCTTCCGGCCTGACCGGCACCGTCGACGTCCATGTCGACACCCTTGGTGGGCACAGCAACGCGGTGTCCTTCACCTACCGGTAACTCTCCAGGTCCACCTGTGAGATGGGCGGGGACCAACTCCGGTCTGTGTCGGCTGGCACCTCACGCGACGCGACCCGCCCTGGCCGCACCGCCTCCGGCCCGCGCCAAGTCCATGATCGGCACCTTGCCATCCACAGGCGGCCAGGCCTTCAGGTGTCCTCGCGTAGCGTCTCCAGAACCTGCTCGCCGTATTTCGCCAGTTTGTTCTCTCCGACCCCGTTGACCTGGCCCAGCTCCGCCAGCGAGGTCGGGAGCATGGTGGCGATCTCCCGCAGTGTCGCGTCGTGGAAGATGACGTAGGCGGGCACCCCCTGCTCCTTCGCCGCCCCCGCTCGCCAGGCCCGCAGGCGCTCGAAGACCGGGGCGGCCTCGGGGGACAGCTCCGCCGCCTGGGTCGCCTTGGCAGAGCCGGTGGTGGACTTGGCCCGGGCCGGACGCATGGTGTCGCGGCGGAGCAGGACCTCGCGTTGGCCGCGCAGCACCGCCGCGCTGGCGTCGGTCAGCACCAGGGTCCCGTGGTTGGACTCCACCGCCAGCAGGCCCTGGGCCAGGAGCTGGCGCACCACCCCGTGCCACTCCGCGTTGCCCAGCTCCGACCCCACCCCGAACACGGTCAGCGTGTCGTGGCCGTGTTGCAGCACCTTGGCGGTCTTCTTGCCGAGCAGGATGTCCACCACCTGCCCCACCCCGAACTTCTGCCGCCGCTCCCGGGCCAGCCGCAGCACGGTCGAGAGCACCTTCTGGGCGGGGACCGTGCCGTCCCACGACTCCGGGGCGGTCTGGCAGGTGTCGCAGTTGCCGCAGGGCTCGGAGCCCTTCTGGCCGAAGTAGTCGAGCAGCATCGCCCGGCGGCAGCCCACGGTCTCGCACAGCGCCAGCATGGCGTCCAGGTGGAGCACCTGGCGGCGGCGGTGCGCCTCGTCGCCCTCCATGGCCATCCGCCGGTGCTGCACCACGTCCTGCAGCCCGTAGGCCATCCAGGCGGTCGCGGGCAGCCCGTCGCGCCCGGCCCGCCCGGTCTCCTGGTAGTAGCCCTCCACCGACTTGGGCAGGTCGAGATGGGCGACGAAACGCACGTCGGGCTTGTCGATGCCCATGCCGAAGGCGATCGTGGCCACCACGATCAGCCCGTCCTCCCGCAGGAAGCGGGCCTGGTGCAGGGCACGAGTACGGGCGTCGAGCCCCGCGTGGTACGGCACCGCCGCGATGCCGTTGTCCGTCAGGAACTCGGCGATCTTCTCGACCGACGACCGCGACAGGCAGTAGACGATGCCGGACTCGTCCGGGTGCTCGGTGCGCAGGAACTCCAGCAACTGCCGCTTGGGCTCGCTCTTGGGCGTGATGCGGTAGTGGATGTTGGGCCGGTCGAAGCCGGCGACGAAGTGACGGGCCTGGTCGAGGCCGAGCCTGGAGGCGATCTCGGCGTGGGTGGCCGGGGTGGCGGTGGCGGTCAGGGCGATGCGCGGCACCTCGGGCCAGCGCTCGCGCAGCTCGGAGAGCGCCAGGTAGTCGGGGCGGAAGTCGTGTCCCCACTGGGCCACGCAGTGGGCCTCGTCGATGGCGAACACGGAGATCTCGCCCTTGGCCAGCAGCCGCATCGTGGCCTCGACGCGCAGCCGCTCCGGCGCGAGGTAGAGCAGGTCGAGCTCGCCCGCCAGGAACTCGGCCTCCACGAGCTGGCGCTCGTCGAAGTCCTGGGTCGAGTTGAGGAACCCCGCCCGCACGCCGAGCGCCCGCAGCGCGTCCACCTGGTCCTGCATGAGCGCGATCAGGGGCGAGATGACGATCCCCACGCCGGGGCGCACCAGGGCGGGGATCTGGTAGCAGAGCGACTTGCCGCCGCCGGTGGGCATGAGGACGAGCGCGTCCCCGCCGCCCACGAGATGGTCGATGATCTCCTGCTGACCCGCCCTGAACGAGTCGTAGCCGAACACGCGGTGCAGAACCTCGGTGGGGGTATCCATGCGGCTACCTTACGTGTTCGCGGGCGGAAGTATCGCCGGTTCGGCAGCGGGTTCGCCCATGGCGATAGGCGTCCCGGCCGGCGCCCCAGGCCCCCGGGTGTCGTGGGAGGCTGCGGTGCTCCCATGCTCGCACAACGCCGGTCAGGCGGGCGCTTCCCCGGCCCGATCGCGCCGATCGCGGGAGGTCTGGTCGCGTGGGTCGCCGGCGGTCTGGTCGCGTCGATCGCCGGCGGTTCGGTCGCCGGCATCACCGCCGTCATCAGGCCGCGCCCGCCCCGCCGGTCGAGCTGGCGCCCGATGGCGGGGGCCGCCAGTCCGGACACCGGCACGGCCAGCGTGATCGCCCCGGTGAGCTGCGTGACCCCGGTGTCGAGGTCCCGGGATATCGGCGGAATGAAGACAGAAAAAGCGTAATAAAGAATGCCGTATCCGGCTGTTTGGGTGATCGCGAGTGCGCCGATCAACCGGGTGGGCGACTTCAGCTCGGTTGTAGCGATCACGCCAGAATAGTTCCCGTTCATCTCCCGGAAATACGGTGATAAATGTCACTACGGATGGCCGGAATACCGGGAATTGCCGCACCATAACGTCGGTCTCATGACTCTTTCCTATGTGGTGACCGGCGGCGGGCGTGGTATCGGAAAAGCCGTGGTCGAGCGGTTGCTCGGCGAGGGCGGCACCGTCGTCGCCGTCGAACGCGACCCGGACGCCCTGGCCTGGGCGGGCCCCAGGGTCAGCCCGTTGGACGGCGCGCGTACGGTGCTCGGACTCGACCCCGAAGCGCGGGAATGAAAACCGTTATCGCTCGGTTGGAGGGGGCATGAAGAAGAACCTGCACCCCGCGTACCGGCCGGTCGTCTTCCGCGACCCGAGCGTCGGATTCGCCTTCCTCACCCGCTCGACCCGGACCAGTGGCAGGACGATCGAGTGGGAGGACGGCAAGACGTACCCGGTCATCGACGTGGACGTGTCGTCGGCCAGCCACCCCTTCTACACGGGCCGTGGCCGCATCCTCGACACCGCCGGCCGCGTCGAGCGCTTCAAGCAGCGCTACGGCAAGCGCTGAGCACACCCCGGACCAGGGCAGCGCACGGCAAGATGTGACACACGCTGCCATCGCCCCTGTCCGCCCGGCTGACGGGTACGAACCGTATCCTCGTCGCCGGCGCGGGCGGGGGCTTCGACGTTCACGCCGGCCTGTCCCTCGCCCTGGCCCTGCGCGAACGAATCGGGCCTTGGCACGCCGGCCGAGGACATGGCGAGCCTGGCCGCCGTGCACGGCCTGGACGTCCCGGAGAAGGTCGTCGCCTGCCTCGGCTTCGGTGTGGACGCCTTCCACGGCGTCAACCACACGCAGGTGCTGGAGAACCTCGCGGCGCTGGAGCGCGAGGGAGGATACCTGGGCGCGTTCTCGCTGTCCAGGGCCACCGGACCAGGGTCTCTTTACCTGGACGCGGTGGCCCACGCCCGGGAGGAGACACCGGCCCATCCCAGCATCGTGCACGGGTCCATCGCGGCCGCTGTACGCGGCGAGTTCGGCGACGTGCGTTTCACTGACAGGACCCGGGGCAGCGAGTTGTTCATCAACCCTCTCATGTCGATCCATTTCGCCGTCGATCTCGACGCGCTGGCCAGGCGCTCGCTCTACCTGGATCGCATCGAGGACACGGTGCTGATGCGGCAGATCGCCGCCGTCATCGAGGCGTTCCGCGAGGAGGTGACGCCGCGCCCGCCAAGGCGTTCCCGCACTAGCGCGGGCATGCTCGGGCTACTCATGGGTAACGCAGGCACCGGCGTGAGAGCAATGGTGATCGCGATGAGTCTCACTGGAAGGGAACGCCGCATCCTCGCTGAGATCGAGCTGGCTCTCGAGCGGGAGGATCCCGAGCTGGCCCAGCGTGTCGCGGCGATCAACAAGATCGAGTCTGACGGGAACGCCTTCCCCCATGCCTGCGGCGACCGATTGCGCATGTGGGCCCTGGCCCACGTCTGGATGATCTTCTCGGTCGGTGGCCTGCTGATCGTCCTGCTGCTCCTGGCCGTACTGACGACCTGAAGCTCAGCGGCGATGCCGGAGCACCAGGAGGTCGATGGCGGCGACGACGGCCACGGCGGCCGCGATGGCCGCCTCCCAGCGCCAGACCTCCGCTCCCGTGCGCATGGCCAGCACGGCGAAGAGCACCGCGATCACGACGCCGAGCACCAGCGCGACCAGGGACAGGATCCGCCGGGCCCGCAACGGGCTGCGCGCGCTCAGCGGCTCTGTGCCCCGCCGGTTGCGTAGCCACATGACGGCCTCCCTCAGGCCAGGCACCTCAGGGCCGCGACGATCCGGGGGTCCAGCCGGGTGTCCGGGCCCAGCCGCCCCACCGTGGCCTCCACGAACTCGGGGTAGGACAACGTGGCGTTGACCCCGTCCACCGCCGCCCAGATCTGCTCGGCCGTCTGCTCGACCTGCACTTTGGCCTCCTGCTCGACCAGCGCGAAGCGGCCCACCGCGACTCGCCACGCCGTGCGGCCGTCGGCCTCCTCCTCGGACACGGGGGCGCCGACGTCGTCGGCGTGGGTGGCGTACTCGGAGTCGTAGTGGAAGGCCTGCTTGCCCGCCGGATACGGCCCGGCCATCGTGTCGAGCAGGGCGTCGGGGCCGAGCTCCCGCATGTGCCGGCGCGTCTCGCCGTTCAGCTCCCGCCACTCCGCCAGCACCTCTTCGACCGGCCGGTCGCGGCGCTGCCGCACGGACCACTCGTTGAAGTCGTTGTACCCGCTCACTCCCGCGCGGGCCAGCCGGGTCAGCAGGTCCTCCACGGTGCCGTCGAGGCAGGCGTGGTTGTACAGCTCCTCGCCCGCCAGGTGCCCGAGCAAGTCACGGACCGACCAGCCCGCACAGCGCGAGGGCCGTGCCCAGCCGGCCTCGTCCAGCCCGGCGAAGAACCGGTCGAGCCTTGCCGCCTCGGCGTCAAAGATGTCGAACGGGTCAAAGCTATTGAGCAGCTCCATACACGGACGCTACCCCTCATATGGTGACTTTCACGGCTTTGGATCCAATGGCTGACTTGACCCGGTTGTAGTCGTTGACGCAGGTCGGAACGCGTTCGGCGGGGATCCAGCCGCCCCGGGCGATGCGGTCGTACCGGGTGGGGTCGGCGCCGTACAGGAGGCAGGCGAAGGTCGCGGACTCGGCCATCCCCGAGAGGTGGTCGATGCCGGCGTGGCCGGCGGCGAGCAGGTGGCGCGCCTCGGCGGCGGGCACGACGCTCCCGGGCGCGTCGACGGGGAGCGTCAGCGCGGCGAACTCGTCGGCCTGCGGATCGCTGTCGCTCATGCCGTTCAGCGTGGTCAGGGCGTGGCCGAGCTCGTGGTGGAAGAGCGCGGCCAGCGCGCCGTCCGTACGGGTGGCCGCCACCTTCGCGTCGGCCTCCTCGGTCTCCGAGATGCCCTCCATGGTGCGGCGCACCTTGTCCACCAGCGAGTAGCAGATCGTGATCTCGCGCTCGGCGCGGTCCCAGGTGGCCGTCGGGGAGTCGCAGTCGCGGGCGACGACCTTGACCGGCTCGGGCAGCCGGATCCGGGTCTTCAGGACGTCGCTGTCCTTCAGCAGCTCCCTGGCCTGCTCGGCCTGCGGGGAACCGGCCGGTTCGTAGCGGACGGACAATCCGGTTGACGGGGCCGCTCCCAGCGTGCTCGTCATGCTCAGGACGAGGGCGATCACGGGGTGCGGCATGCGTGGCTCCTTCGGGGGTCGATCAACGCAATGCGACAGTCCATGCGCGTTCGAGTGATCGATAAACCTCGGAGCGAGCGATCCGGCCGAAAAAGCTGGAGGCCCGACCCCGTGAGGGGCCGGGCCGCACAGAAAGCCGCCGGCCCGGCCCACGAAGGGCCGGGCCGGCGGTGGTGTTGTGAAACCGGCCGGGTTACCAGCCGTAGACACGCACGTAGTCGTAGCGGCTCGTGGTGTCCTGCAGCCTGCTGTCGCCGGCGTACACCGCCTTGAACGTGCCGCTCTTGTAGGCACGGGTCTTGGCGCTGTACTTGCCGCCCCAGGAGGTGTAGTCGGAGGCGACCCACTTCCAGACGCTGGAGCCGCTCTGACGGTAGTAGACGTTCACCTTCTCGCCGCGAACGCCTTCCCAGCGGTGGTCCTTGGCCTGGAGGACACCGGAGAAGTAGACGCTCTTGCCCTTGCGGACCTTGGACGGGCCGGCGTTGAGGGAGATCCGGGTGTCGTCCTTCTTCTTGATGATGACCGAGAAGTACGAGTCGTCCTTCGCGACCACCTTGCCGTAGCGGTTGTAGGCCACCGCGGTGGCCTTCCACTTGCCGGCCTGGTCGTTGTCGTTGAACTCGACGGAGTAGCGCCAGTGGTGGAGGTCCTTGACGCTCTTGGCGCTCATGGTGTGCTGGCCCGAGACGGGGGCCACGCTGAGGGAGACGCGCCGGACGTCGCGGGTGGCGGCGATGTTGAAGTACGCCTTGGCCTCGTCGCCGTCCTTCACCACGACCGGGTTCGGCGAGATGTCGCGAATCCGGACGTCCGCGGAGGTGTGAGCGGAGGTGGTGGTGGAGGCGGAGGCGGCGCCCGCGCCCGCGACCAACATGGACCCGCCGACCATGGCGGAAATAATACCTACTGCGATCTTCTGCATGAGGGTGCTGATTCCTCTCCCCGTATGGACTAGGCGCCGGCCCGGGGTGGCCGACCCACAACAACTTAGAGGCACGTGATGGGGGAAAAGTTGGCTAAAGTTCCAGAAAAATATTTGATCACGGTGTTTACCTGCACTTACGATGAAAAATCCTTTTTGGGGTGACTTGAACCACTACAGTCGAGATCCATGACCGACGTCTACACACTCGGGGAGGCGCTGGGGGTCGTCTCCAGCGGCCGGGTCCGCCACGAGAGCGAGGCCAGGCTGGACGTCTGCGGACCCGAGTTCACCCTGGCCGTCGCCCTGGCACGGCTCGGGCACCGGACCGCGTTCCTGGGCAAGGTCGGCGGCGACGAACTCGGCGCCAGGGCACTCACCGTGCTCAGGGGCGAGGGCGTGGACGTCACGGACGTGCGGGTGTCCGAGGGACTCCAGACGGGCCTGCTCCTGAGAGACACCCACGTGGCCAGAGAACTCAAGGTCACCCACTACCGCACCGGCTCGGCGGGCTCCCTCCTCGCCCCGGGCAACGTGCCGATCGACCGGATCGCGGCCGCCAAGATGCTCCACGTCACGGGCCTCACGGCGGCCCTGGGCCGCGACGCCCTGGAGGCCGTGCGGGTCGCCGTCGGCGCCGCGAAGAACGCCGACGTGGTCGTCTCCTTCGCCGTCGAGTACGTCCCCGAGCTCTGGCCGTCGGTACGCGAGGCCGAGCAGGTGCTCGGCGAGCTGGCCTGCGACTCCCACCTGCTCTTCCTCCGCCAGGACGAGCTGGACCTGGTCAAGCCCGCCCTCACCCCGGAGCGCGAGGTCGTGGTGGACCGCGGCGCCAAGGGCGCCAGCGTACGGGCCGACCGCATGCGCTACGACGTGCCGGGCTGGCAGGTCCCGGTGGTGGACACGGCGGGCGCGGGCGAGGCCTTCGCGGCCGGCTACATCAGCGCCGCCCTCGACGGTCTCACGCCCCAGGAGCGCCTGCACCGCGGCGCGCTGCTGAGCGCCGCCGCGGTGACCAGCGTGAGCGACTGGCAGGGGTTGCCCACCAGGGACGAGCTCTAGTCAGTCGTGAGCGTGAACGTCGAGGTCGTGTTCCTGATGTTCTGCGCGTTGTTGCTCATGCGCAGGTTGTTGATGGTCGCCGAGCCGACCGCGGGGCCCTGGCCGGGCTCGGGGAGCTCGTTCACCCAGATCCCGAACCCGGATTTGGCGTCGAAGGCGTCACCGCTCTTCTGCGCCCCGCTGATCGACACGTTGGTGAAGACCGTGTCCGTGACCGGGTTCAGCGGCGCGCCGCCCGAGTAGCCGGTCTGGAACATGATCCCGCTGTACGTCGGGTCCACGATGTCCAGGTTGCTGACCCGGATGCCCTGGAACACCTTCGAGGAGGAGAACACCCACAGGGCCGGGAACGTCTGCTGTCCCCAGAAGTGCCCACCGGCCCTGACCAGTGAGATGTTGTCGAACGTCGTCGGCGGGCTGGCCCCGAACCCGTGCATCGGGATCCCGAAGTCCAGCGAGCTGATCGTCACGCCCGGGTAGGTGAGCGTGTCGGCCACGTAGATGTTCCTGAAGGTGTTGTCGTAGCCGCCGTACACGGCTATGCCCGCGGCCCGCCAGGTGAGCAGCGAGGTCAGGTTCTCGTAGACGTTGCCGAACTGCTGACCGGAGTTGTTGTCGATGGCCGAGAACAGGGCGAAGCTGTCGTCGCCGGTGGACCTGGTCTCGATGTTGGAGACGCGGTTGCCGGTGCTGCCGTTGGTCATGTTCAGGCCGTCGGCGAACACGTTCCTGATGCGCGAGTTCCTGATCGTCAGGTTGTCGGTGTTGGTGCCCCACAGCATGCAGATCTGGTGCTCTACCCAGATGTTCTCGATGGTCATGTTGGCCACGTTCGAGAGGTCGAACACCTTGCCGGGGCCGTCGATGCGCGAGGTGTAGTTGCCGAAGTAGGCGAAGTTCGCGAACGTCGAGCCGTTGGCCGTGGCCTCCGAGCGGAAGCCGACGTCGGTGTTCTCCTGGCCGGCGGGCGCGAAGAACCTCGTGTACCAGGGGCCGGCGCCGACGACCCGGACGGACTTGCCGTACACCTGGAACTTGCCGGCGGTCTGGTAGTCACCCGGGGGCAGGTAGACGCCGACCAGGTTGGCCTCCATGCGGGCCCGGTCGAGCGCGTTCTGCACGTCCTGGTGGGAGAACCCGGCCGGTACGGCGTAGCGCGCCGGATCCGGGTTGGCGATCGGCGCCACCTGCTCGAAGTCGACGAAGTCGATCGCGTACGTGTGGGCGTTGGCCGCGTCCTTCTGCAGCCTGATCCTGCTGCCCGCCGGCACGGTGGTGCCGAGCATCGCGTTCGCCTCGTCGTAGATGTGCCGGGGCGGGCCGGAGCCGGGGGAGTTGTTCGGGCCGGCCTCGGCGCCGTAGAGCCAGGCGTAGCGGGAGGTCAGGCTGATCGCCTTGAGGAACGTGCCGTCGACGTAGACGTTCAGGGTGGAGTTGAGCCCGCCGCCGCCCGGGGCGTCGGGCATGGAGAAGCGGGTGACCAGGGTGTTCGTCGGTGCCCTGGTGGTGAACTCGACGTAGGCGCCGTTCTGGTTGAGCGTCACCGCGCGCCGCCCGGAGGCCTCGCCGGCGATGGTGCCGATGTCCCTGCTCGGGCCGACGCGGGCCGCGCCGCCGCCGATCGCGGCGTCCTCGGCCTCGTACGTGTCGTAGGGCATGTTCGCGCCGCGGCCCACGAACAGCGGCAGGTCGCTGGTGTTGTTGGCCCGCTTGACCGGCAGCTCGTTGGCGTCGGCCGCGAGCACGGTCCTGATCGTGTACCTGCCGTTGGCGGCCGTCCAGGTGCCCAGGTTCACCGGGGCGGTGGTCGCGCCGGGAGCGATGGCGCCGCTGGTCGAGCCGGTCAGCGTGCGGACGACGGAGCCGGAGTCGTTCAGGACGGTGAGCGTGATGCCGTGGGCGCCGGACGACGAGGCGACCGTGCCCTGGTTCCTGATCGCCACCGTGAACGTCACGGTGTTTCCCGCGGCGGGGTTGCCCGGCGTCCAGGCGACGGGGGAGGCGATCAGGTCGGCCGTGTCGACCGGGCGTACGGTGACCGTGCCGCTGGCGGTGTTGTTGGCCTCGTTCTGCTCGATGACCCGGTTGTCCTCGTCCACCTTGGCGGAAAGCTGGTACGTACCCGCATCCCTTGTGCCGATATTTGAGGACACGGTGGTCGAGGCTCCGGCGGCCAGCGCGCCCACGCTGGCCGTGCCGGCCCTGGTGGTGCCCACGTAGAAGTTGACCGAGGTCGCGGCGGAGCCCGCGGTGCCGGCGTTCCTGACCGTGGCCGACAGCGTGACGGCGTCGGTCTCGATCGGCGAGCCGGGCGCGGCGGTCAGGTTCGAGACGGTCAGGTCGGGGTTGGCCGCGGGCGTGCCGAAGATCTGGAACTCGGCCACCTGGCCGCCGGGCGCCCCGGAGTTGGCGGTGATCTGCAGCCGTACGTCGGCGACCTTGGCGGTGACCGGGATGGTCACGGAGTTGCCGGTGGCCGGGTCGAAGGCGTACGAGGTGGCGGAGACGAGGGAGGCGAAGCCGCTCGCGCTCTGCTCGCGGCCCAGCACCTGTACGGTCTGCGTGCGCCGGCCCCAGACGGGGTCGGGGTTGAGCTTGAGGGTGATCGAGGTCAGGTCGGCGTTGGCGCCGAGCTGCACGGTGAGGGTGTTGGGGTAGGCCGCGCCCTCCCAGTAGGTCTGCGGGTTGTCGTCGTTGGCGTTGGCGGCGACGAAGGTGTGGGTGTGGGAGGACTCGGTGATGGGCTTGCCCAGGGCGAGGTTGGGACCGCCGCCCGGCGGGTTGCCGGTGCCGGCGCCCCAGACCTCGAGCTCGGAGAGCTGCCCGGCCGGCCAGCCGGTGTTGGCGGTGATCTGCACCCGGACGTAGCGGGTGGTGGTGGCGGCGAAGGTGATGGTCGCCGTCGGGTTGAAGGTGTAGGTGGCCGCGGGCACCAGCGTGCTGAGGCCGGATCCGGTGGCGCCGTGCTGGACGGTCAGGGTCTGGGTGCGGCTCGGCCAGCCCGCGGGCAGCTTGAGCACGAGCCGGTTGACACTGGCGCTCGCGCCGAGGTCGACCTGGACCCACTGCGGGAAGGCGTTGCCGGCCGATTCCCAGTAGGTGGCCTGGTCGCCGTCGGTGACGTTGGCGGCACGGTAGACGTCGGTGGAGCTGCTGGCGGTGGCGGCCTTGCCGGCGGCGAGGTTGGTGTCCGCCGCGGCCCGGGCGGCGGCGGGTGCCACGAGGAGGCCGATGAGTAACGTGAGGGCGGCTAAGAGTGCTCTCATGGGGGGTGGCCCTTCGGCTGAGTCGGTTGGCCGAACCATAAGATGCCGCGCACATGGCCGCAATATTTCGACTGCATTTCGCAAACCTTTGACTGACTGAGCCGGTGGAGTGATGTCTTCCCGTGCTGGTCAGGAACCCGGAACTCGCAGGAGAATCGCCGTAGGGCGCTGCAAGGTTCGACGTTCGATCCACGTAAGTCATTGCAAGCGCTTGCGCTCAAGGCCCTATAGTTTGCGCATGACTCGACGACTAGCTGAGGTGGCCAAGAAGGTCGGCGTGAGTGAGGCGACCGTGAGCCGCGTGCTCAACGGCAAGCCCGGGGTGTCCGACGCGACCCGCGAGGCGGTGCTCACGGCACTCGACGTGCTCGGCTACGAGCGCCCGACCCAGTTGCGCGGCGACCGGGCCCGGCTGGTCGGCCTGGTGCTCCCCGAGCTGCAGAACCCGATCTTCCCCGCCTTCGCGGAGGTGGTCGGCGGCGCGCTGGCCCAGCAGGGGTTCACCTCGGTGCTGTGCACCCGCACGCTCGGCGGCGTCTCCGAGGCGGACTACGTGGACCTCCTGCTCCAGCAGCAGGTCAGCGGCGTCGTCTTCGCCGGCGGCCTGTACGCCCAGGCCGACGCCTCGCACGGGCACTACGAGCTGCTGCACGAGCGCAAGCTCCCCACGGTCCTGGTCAACGCCGCCGTCCGGCACCTCGACTTCCCGCAGGTGTCGTGCGACGACCTGGTGGCCGCCGAGATGGCCCTCGCCCACCTGCGCGCGCTCGGCCACGACCGGATCGGCATGGTGCTCGGGCCGAAGGACCACATGCCCTCGCGGCGCAAGCTGGAGAAGTTCCAGGCGGAGGGCGGCGACCCGGAGCTGGTCGAGCACACGATGTTCTCCCTCGAAGGCGGGCACGCGGCCGCCGCCCGGCTGGTCAGGCGTGGGGTGAGCGGCGTCATCTGCGCCAGCGACATGCTCGCGCTGGGCACGGTCAGGGCCGCCCGCCGCGCCGGGCTCACCGTGCCGGGCGACATCTCGGTCATCGGCTACGACGACTCCGCGCTGATGAACTGCACCGAGCCGCCGCTGACCACGGTCCGCCAGCCGATCGACGCCATGGGCCGGGCCACCGTGGACCTGCTGGTCGCCCAGATCGACAAGGCCGCCGTGCCGGCGGACGAGCTGCTGTTCGAGCCGGAGCTGGTGGTCAGGGCCTCCACCGCCCGGGCCAGGGCCGGAGCGGTGTGACTTAGTCGTTATCTTGCAATATACAGTCGAAATCTTGCGGGTTTTGAGCCGTGATCCTATGGTGTGGGCACCTCGCATCAGAAGGGTCAGACCATGCAGAGATCCACCGGACTCTTGCTCGCAACCGTGCTGGGGCTCGCGGCCACGGCTTGCGGCTCGGGTGAACCTGCCACTCCCTCCGCTGCCGGCGCCAAGGCCGTGACGATCACGGTGGCCTGCCAGCCTGCCAGGACCGCGCCCAAGGAGCGGCAGGCCTGGGACGACGACGTGGCCGCGTTCATGAAGGCCAACCCCGGCGTGACGGTCAAGAGCACGGACCAGCAGCCGTGCTTCGACCCCAAGACCTTCGGTCCCAAGCTGGCGGGCGGCCAGATGGAGACCGTCTTCGTGGTGCCGGTGACGAACTACAACGATGTCATCTCCCAGGGCCAGGCGCTCGACATCACGCAGTACACCAGCACGATCAAGAACTGGAACGACCTGCGCACCGACGCCCGCGAGCTGGTCACCAAGGACGGCAAGGTCTTCGGCGTCCCGAACGTCCTGTACGGCGTCGGCCTGGTCTACAACCGGGCCCTGTTCACCCAGGCCGGGCTCGACCCCAACACCCCGCCCAAGACGTGGGCCGAGGTGCGCGAGGCGGCCAAGAAGATCGCCGGACTCGGCTCCGGCTACGTCGGCTACGGCGAGTACTCCGGCGGCAACACCGGCGGCTGGCACTTCACCCAGGCCATCTACGGCCGCGGCGGCGACATCCTCACCCCGGACAACAAGAAGGCCGCCTTCAACTCGCCCGAGGGCAAGGCCGTGCTGCAGACGCTGCACGACATGCGCTGGGTCGACAACAGCATGGGCAACAAGCTCCTGATCGGCTGGGAGTCGCTCATGGTCGCCATGGGCGGCGGCAAGGTCGGCATGATGCTGGGCGCCCCCGACGTGGTCACCGACGTGGTCACCAAGTTCAAGGGCAAGACCGCCGACTACGGCATCACCGCTCTCCCCGAGGCCAAGGCGTCCCTGAGCGGCGGCGAGGCGTACATGATCAACCCGAAGGCCACCCCGGAGGAGGCCAAGGCCGGGATGGCGTGGGTCGACTTCCGCTTCAACACCGTCGGCAAGGGCCGCTTCGACTTCGCCCGCGGCAAGTCCATCGGCAACCCGGTCGGCGTGCCCGACAACGCCGTATACGGAGACTCCGCCACCGGCCAGGCCATCCAGTCCGACCGCGTGAAGAACGCCTCCCTGCCGGTCGAGAACTACCAGTCCTACGTCGACTCCGCCGCGTCCATCGCGCCCAAGGCCGAGCCGATGCACGCCCAGGAGATCTACGCCGTCCTCGACGTGGCCATGTCCGCCGTGCTGAGCCGCGAGGACGCCAACATCGACGAGCTGCTCGCGGACGCGGAGACCAAGGTCAACAACCTGCTGGCGGCCAAGGGCTGACACCGTGGGACTTTTGCGGCGTAACCTGACGGCCTACGGTTTCCTGTGCGCGGCGCTGTTCTGCTTCACGGTGTTCGCCTGGTATCCGATGGCCAGGGAGTTCGTTCTGAGCTTCCAGAAGACCGACCTGATCAACCCGCCCGAGTGGGTGGGCCTGGAGAACTTCGAGGGTGCCGTCCAGGATCCGGCCTTCGGTGAGGCCTGGCTGAACACCGTGGAGTTCACGCTCCTCGCACTGCTCTGCGGCTACGCCGTGCCGTTCGTCGTCGCGCTCGTGCTCAACGAGCTGCGCCACGCCCGGGCCTACCTGCGGTTCGTCGTCTACCTGCCGGTCATGCTGCCACCGATCGTGGCGGTGCTGCTGTTCAGGTGGTTCTACGACCCGGGGCCGGGGCTGTTCAACCAGATCCTCGACCTCGTCAACCTGCCACCGCTGGCCTGGCTGGACAGCTCGTCCACCGCCCTGATCTCCCTGGTCATCGTCTCGACCTGGATGAACATGGGCAGTGCGACGCTGATCTACCTGGCCGCGCTGCAGAACATCCCGCCCGAGCTGTACGAGGCCGCCGAGCTCGACGGGGCCGGCATCCTCAAGCGCATCAGGCACGTCACGATCCCGCAGACCCGGCTGATTTTGCTGCTCATGCTGATGTTGCAGATCGTGGCGACCATGCAGGTGTTCATCGAGCCGTACATGCTCACCGGCGGCGGGCCGGAGAACGCCACGGTGTCGGTCGCGTACCTGATGTACCAGTTCGCGTTCTCGCAGATGAACTACGGCCAGGCCGGCGCGCTGGGCATGATGCTCATGATCGTGCTGCTCGCCTTCGCCGCCTTCCAGCTCAGGACCACCCGGGAGGACGACGCATGAGCTCCGGGCGGCGGCACACGGCGACCGAGCCGCCTCACGAAGTGAGACCATCGGAGACGACCAGGGGACGCGACGAGGCGGGCGGGCGGCGGCCGCCGGACCGGCGCGCCGCCTCGCGAGGACGGCGCAGGACACCGAAGCCGATCCACGTGCAGTTCCGGACGATCATCTCGCCGCACCAGCTCAACAGCCGGTGGGGACGGCGGCTCTACTGGCTGGCACTGGTCACCGTCATCGTGGTGTTCAGCCTGGCCTTCGTCCTCCCGCTCTACTGGATGATCACCGGCGCGATGAAGACGCCGGAAGAGGTCGCGGAGATGCCGCCGACGCTCTTCCCCGCGCAGCCGACGCTCGACCCGTTCTTCGAGGCGTGGGACCTGTTCGACATCGGCACACTGCTGGCGAACACCGCCTACTACGCCCTGGGCGGGTGGCTGTTCTGCATGGTCGTGGACGTGTCGGCGGCGTACGCGCTGTCGAAGCTGCGGCCCATGTTCGGCAACGTGATCCTCGGCGCGATGCTGGCCACGCTGATGATCCCGCCCATGGTGATCCTCATCCCGCTCTACGTCACGATCGTGGACCTCGGGCTGCTCAACAACCCGTGGGGCCTGTGGTTCCCGGCGGCGGCCAACGGCTTCAACATCTTCCTGCTCAAACGCTTCTTCGACTCCATACCGCGGGAGCTGATCGAGGCGGCGCAGATCGACGGCGCGGGACCCGTACGGGTGCTGTGGTCGGTCGTGCTGCCGGTCTCCCGGCCGATCCTGGGCGTGGTGTCCATCTTCACGATCGTCACCGCGTTCAAGGACTTCGTCCTGCCGCTGCTGGTCATGACCGAGAGCGACAAGATGACGATCAGCGTGGGCCTGTCGCAGACGGCCGGCGCGGTGACCCAGAACCAAGTCATGGGCGGCCTGGTCATCGCCAGCATCCCCATGATCATCGTCTTCTTCATCTTCCAACGGCACATCATGGCGGGACTCACCGCCGGAAGCATTAAGGGATAGCGCATGTCGCAAACGTGGTGGCGGGGGGCCGCGATCTACCAGGTCTACCTGCGTAGCTTCGCCGACGGGAACGGTGATGGCGTCGGCGACCTCGCCGGCCTTCGCTCGCGCCTGCCGTACCTGAAGGATCTCGGGATCGACGCCATCTGGCTCAACCCGTGGTATCCGTCGCCGATGGCCGACGGCGGCTACGACGTGGCCGACTACCGGGACATCGAGCCGGTCTTCGGCACACTGGCGGAGGCGGAGAAGTTCATCGAGGAGGCCCATGAGCTGGACCTCAAGGTCATCATCGACGTGGTGCCGAACCACAGCTCCACGGAGAGCGCCTGGTTCAAGGAGGCCCTGGCCGACCGCGCCGCCAGGGACCGCTTCTGGTTCAGCGACGAGCCGCTGAACGACTGGCGGTCCATCTTCGGCGGCTCGGCCTGGACCCAGGTCCCGGACGGCCAGTGGTACCTGCACCTGTTCGCCCCCGAGCAGCCCGACTTCAACTGGAACAATCCCGAGGTCCACCGGGAGTTCGAGGACGTGCTGCGGTTCTGGCTGGACCGGGGGGTGGACGGCGTACGCGTCGACTCGGCGGCCCTGCTCATCAAATCGGACACCGGTTTCGAAGACCTCGACGAGGTCCACGACGTCTACCGCCGGTGGCGCGAGGTGACCGACGAGTACGACGAGCGCATCCTGATCGGGGAGGTGTGGCTCCCCGACCAGGAGCGTTTCGCCCGCTACCTGCGCCCCGACGAGCTGCACACGGCCTTCAACTTCGACTTCCTGTCCTGCCCCTGGGACCCGGCGGAGCTGCGCCGGGTCATCGACCTGACCCTCACCACCCACACGCCGGTCGGCGCCCCGCCCACGTGGGTGCTTTCCAACCACGACGTGACCCGGGTGGTCACCCGCTACGGCCGGGCGGACACCACGTTCGCGCACGGCGGCCGCCTCCACGGCACGCCTTCGGACCTGGAGCTCGGCTACCAGCGGGCGCGGGCGGCGGCCCTGCTGGCGATGGCGCTGCCCGGTTCGGTCTACGTCTACCAGGGCGAGGAGCTGGGCCTGCCGGAAGTGGAGGACCTCGCCGACGAGCTGCGCCAGGACCCGATGTACGCCAGGTCGGGCGGCGCCAACCCGGGCCGCGACGGCTGCCGCGTCCCGCTGCCCTGGTCGGGCGAGGACCCCCCGTTCGGCTTCGGCACCGGCACGCCCTGGCTGCCGCAGCCGGAGAGCTGGCGCAAGCTGACCGCCGAGGCCCAGCGCTCGGATCTGGGCTCCATGCTCAACCTGTACCGCACGGCCCTGGGGCTGCGCCGGAAGCTGCTCGGGGACGGCACGCTGACCTGGGCCGCGGAGCCGCCGGGGGACGGGGTGCTGGCCTTCACCCGGGACTCGGGCCTGACCTGCGTCACGAACCTCGGCCCCGAGCCGGTGCCGCTGCCCGCCGGCGAGGTCCTGCTGGCCAGCGGCCCGCTGGAGGGCGGCGCGCTGCCCTCCGACACCACGGCCTGGCTCACCGGCGTCCGGGCGTGACCGCGCGGGGTCCCGGCACCGCCCGGGGCCCCACTACCGTTACGATCACGCCATGGCCCGGCTGCCCAGTAAGACCCCGCAGGACCTCGCCCCCGACGCGCTCGACCTCTACGAGAAGATCACCTCGGGCCCGCGCGGCACCTTCATGGTCGACGCGGCGGGCGGGCTGACCGGCCCGTTCAACGCGATGCTGCTCAGCCCGGAGGTCGGCGACCCCCTGCAGCGCCTGGGCGCGGCCATCCGCTACCGCACCTCGCTGCCCGACCGGGCCAGGGAGCTGGCCATCCTGGCCGTCGCCGCCCACCACGACAGCGCGTTCGAGCGGGCGGCCCACGAGCCCATCGCCCGCGAGCTGGGCTTCACGGACGACGAGCTGGCGGCGCTGCGCACCGGCGCCCCCGTGCCGCTACGAGACCCCTTGGAGGCGACGGTCCTGGAGGTCACCCGCGCGCTGCTGGCCAGGGCCGACCTGGACGACGCGGAATACGCGGCCCTGCCGGCGGCGCAGCTCTTCGAGCTCACGACCCTGGTCGGCTACTACGGCACGCTCGCGCTCCAGCTCCGGGTCTTCCGCGTCTGACCGCCCGGCACGCGCCGCTCCCGCGGGTCCGCCCCGGGCAGGCCGCTCCCGGTCTTCCCGCGCCGCCTCCGGACGCGGGCGCGACCCGGCGGTCAGGCCGACTCCCGGACGACCAGCTCCGTCGGCAGGATCACCGGATCGGTCGGGCCGCCCTCCAACAGGCTCAGCAGCAGCTCGACCATGGACGCCGCCTGCTCGGTCACGGGATGCCGGAGCGTCGTCAGCGGCGGCTCGGTGTATTTCGCCGCCTCGATGTCGTCGAACCCCACCACGGCCACGTCGTCGGGCACCCGGCGACCGGCCTGGCGCAGCGACTGCAGCGCGCCGACCGCCATCAGGTCGTTGGCCACGAAGACGGCGTCCAGCCCGGGATCGTCGCCGAGCAACTGCCGCATCGCGACCGCGCCCGACTCGCGGGTGAAGTCACCGACCGCGACGATCGAGCGGCGGTCGGAGTCACGCAGCACGTTGCGGTATCCGGCCAGCCGGTCCTGGCCCGCGATCATGTCCTGCGGGCCCGCGATGGTGGCGATCCTGCGCCGCCCCGACTCCACCAGGTGCCGGACCCCGGCCTCGGCCCCGCCCACGTTGTCGTTGTCCACGAACGGGATGTCCACCGGCACGGCCGGCCGCCCGTAGGAGACCACGGGCACGCGCAGGCGCGACAGCGCGGCCGGCAGCGGGTCGGCGCCGTGCATGGAGATCAGCATGACGCCGTCCACATGGCCGCCCGCGATGTAACGCTCCACCCGGGCGTGGCTCTTGGCGGAGGAGGCCAGCATCAGCACGACCTGCTTGTTCACCGCCTCCAGCTCCATCGAGGCCGACCTGATCACCGTGGGGAACAGCGGGTCCTCCGAGAAGACCCGGGTGCCCGGCTCGCTGACGACCAGGGCGATCGAGTCGGTGCGCTGGGTCACCAGGCTGCGCGCGGCCGGGTTGGGCACGTAGCCCAGCTCGTCGATCGCGCGCAGCACGGCATCGCGGATGTGGGGCGCCACCGTCGTCTGCCCGTTGACGACCCGGGAGGCGGTGGCGCGCGAAACGCCCGCCCGGGCGGCGACCGCCTCCAGCGTCGGGCGTCTCATCGAACCCCCTTGGGCGCGCGGTGCCGTTGCAGCAGGCGCTGCGGCAGCTGCAGGCCGGGTTCGCGAACTTCTTCGCCAAGCGGGCGAAATGCCCCGTCTTCAAGTCGCGTAAGAAGGCGCGGGCGTCGGCCGAGTACACCCGCTCGGCGTTCCGCTGGCGTAACGGTGAGTCGACGTTGGCGAAGATGGACGCGCCGCTGGCGATCGTGTGGTCGCGGCCCCTGCCCGCGGGGGCGCAGCCCTCCACCGTCACGGTGTGCTCGGCCTGCGGCACCGTACAGAAGGCGCTGCCGCTGAACGTCCGGGAGTGGGTGTGCGCCTGCGGCGCGTCCCATGACCGGGACGTGAACGCGGCCCGCAACATTCTCGCCGCCGGGCTGGCGGAGAGCTGAAACGCCTGTGAAGCCGGCGTAAGACCCACGCGGCGCAAGCCGGGTGGGCGGCTGGCGGTGAAGCAGGAAACCCGACCCGCGAGGGTTGGAATCCCCCGGCTCCAGCCGTGGGAAGGAAGTCAAGACTGCACCAAAGGGGGGCACGGGAAAAATCTACAGCCCGTTGCGCGCGATGACGTCCCTGTACCACAGCGCGCTGTCCTTGAGCACTCTGGTTTGTGTCGCGAAGTCCACATGGACGATGCCGAACCGCCGCCGGTAACCCTCGGCCCACTCGAAGGTGTCCAGCAGCGACCACACGAGATAGCCGCGCAGGTCCGTGCCCGCCTCGATGGCACGCCACCTCCCAGGTCGGCCAGAGCGCCGCCACCTCGGTCCGGTCGGAGGGCAGCCCGGCCTTCTCGAACAGGTCCTTGCGGTAGCACATGGCCAGCCCGCCCACGTCGGTGCCGAGCCCGAGCAACTGCGTGCCGTCCTTGCTCAGGCCCTGCTGCCATTTCCGTCCAGGTAGTCGGCCTGCCGTCTGTCGCGCCCGTACTGCTTGAGGTCGACGAACCTGCCCGGCTGGGCGGTGAACGTGCTGATGTATCCGACCTCGACCGCCTCGACGCCGGCCGCGCCGGCGTTGGTGGCCAGCCGCTTGACCAGGTTGCTGTGGTGGTCGTTGAACTGCGTGACGCTCTCGGCGATCTCGATGTTGGGGTGGGTCTTCTTGTATTCCTCGTAGAGCGGCTTGAAGCCGAGGTCGCCGAAGGAGCCGACGGTCAGCTTGATCTTCTCTCCTGGCTTGGCGCTCGCCTCGGTGGCGGTTCCGCCACCGCCGCAGGCCGCGGTCGCCAGGGCTAGCACGGACGCGGTGAGCAAGGGCAGGGCGAGCCGGCGGACACGAGGGGTCATGGAAACCCTCCTGGACCGGGGCTGGAGGGTGATGGGAGAGCGCTCTCGACAGATCGGCTTGCTTGTGGCTATGTGTCAACGGAGCTTTAGTAACGATCCGAGGTCCCGGAGAGCGCGTTCAGCTCTGGTCGGTGAGCACCCGTCCGGCGATCCTGGCGTACATGCGGCCTGGGCTGGGGGCTTTGGTGAGAAATCCGGGCAGCACGGACAGCCCGCTGGCGAACGGGTCGAGCCGCTCGTACAACTCGTCGGCGTCGGCCGGGCGGTACTCCGGCTGCTTCTCCAGCACCTGCGCCAGCAGCGCGCCCAGCTCCCGGGGCAGCCCCGGGATGGCCGGCGGGCGTTCCTTGACCTGCTTCTCGAAGACCACGTAGTCGGTCGGCCCGGTGAAGAGCTGGCGCCCGGTCAGCATCTCGTGCAGCACGCAGCCGAGCGAGTAGAGATCGCTGCGCGGCTCGGCCACGCCGTGCTGGATCTGCTCGGGAGACATGTACGCCGGCGTCCCCAGGATCTGCCCGATCCTGGTGAACGTGCTGGCCTCGGTGTCCCGCAGCAGCGCCAGCCCGAAGTCGAGCACCTTCACGCTGCCGTCGGGGCAGAGCATGAGGTTGGTCGGCTTGAGGTCGCGGTGGCAGATCGCCAGCGCGTGCGCCGCCGACAGCACCGCGCACGCCTGGGCCGCGATGGCGGCCGCCCACGGCACCGGCAGCGGGCCGTGCTCGCTGACCAGGTCGGCCACGGTGACGCCTTCGATGAACTGCATCACCTGGTAGAGCCGCTGCTCGTGGGTGCCGAAGTCGTACAGGACGGGGGCGCCCGGATGCTCCAGCCGGGCCAGGATGCGGGCCTCGCGGATGAAACGCCGCTCCAGCTCCTGATCATGGCCGCTCGGCAGCCTGAGCAGCTTCACCGCCACCCGGCGGTCGAGATGGCGGTCGTGCCCCGCGTAGACGGCACCCATGCCGCCCTGCCCCAGGGGAAGGTCTTCGAGCTCATAGCGGTCACCGATGACCATTCGCCCTCCCCACCGCCCTTTCGGGAAAAAATACACCGTTGGACCGGCCTGGAGGAGCGGGAGCGTAGCGACCAGAGCGGGGGAAGGCGGCGGCGTGTGGCGATCGAGCCTGCCTCATGGAGTGAGCTTGCCCGCCTCACGGGGTGAGGCCATGGGCGGGTGGGTGCAGGTGGCCGTCGGCGAGGCCGTCGAGGCCGAGCCGGATCAGCGCCTGTCCCAGCGTGGAGGTCTCGCGGATGGCGTCCTCCAGCACGGCGAGCTGCCGGAAGGCCTCGCCGTAGGCCTTCTGGTCCTTGAGCGACAGCCGCGGCAGGCGGGTGCGGCGCACGTCGAACCGGCTGGAGCCGGTCGTCACCCGCCCGCCCGCGGCGCGCAGGAAGCCGGCCAGGAAGTCGGGGTCGAGCCGGCGCGTGTCCACCCGGTAGAGGGTCAGGTGCGGGCCCAGCACCGCGCCCCCGTCGGCCATCACCCGCACGCTGGAGTAGGAGGCCACGACGTCGCCGGGCCTGATCGTGATCAGGCCCGGCTGCGCGGCGGTGGAGCCGGAGGGCGGCGCGCCGTTGAGCACGTCGTCCGAGGTGAGGACCGGCACGTCGCCGCCGTCGGCGGACATCTTGGGCGGGGCCTGCGACGTGGTCACCAGGCCCTCCTTGATCAGGTCGCCGATCGTGGTGGCGGGCTGGTCGAGCGGCTGCTCCAGGATCTTCAGGTCGGGCGGCACGGCGGCTGCGGCCAGGAAACGGTCGCGGGCCTCGGCGTAGGCCTTGCCGACGTCGTCGCGCCGCTGGTGGCGGGCCGGGGTCATGTCGACCTCGTCGGCCAGCAGGTCGATGATGCGCACGGTCTGGTCGGAACGGTCCTCCAGATAGGCCGCCCAGGCGGGCTCGACCGCCGACAGGTCGGCCGTGGCGTCCAGGATCAGCACGTCCGACGGCGGCCGCTCGCCCGCCGCCGGGCGGCGCAGCAGCCACAGGTCGGAGCCCGGCAGCGCCACCACCGCCCGCAGTGCGCCGGCGCGCAGGAGGTTGGCGCGGATGCGGCGGCCGGCTTTGCGGCTGGCCGCCGCAGGGGGCATGAGGATGGCGACCAGGCCGCGCGGCTTGACGTGGGTGAGGCAGTGCTGCACCCAGGCCAGCTCCGGCTCGCCGCGCGGCGGCAGGCCGTAGACCCAGCGCGGGTCGCCGGTCAGCTCCTCGTAGCCCCAGGCCCGCTCGTTGAACGGCGGATCGCACACGATCGCGTCGGCTCGCACGCCTGCGAAGCCATCGGCGCGCATCGAGTCGCCGGTCACGACCTCGGCCTCGACGCCGCGCAGCCGCAGCCGGGAGGCGGTGATGGCGGCCGAGGTCTCGCTGAGCTCCTGGCCGAGCATCCTGGCCGTCGAGTGCGGGCCTCCCGGCGCGGTCCGGGTGGGGCCCAGGAGCAGGGTGCCGACGCCGCAGGCCGGGTCGAGCAGCGTCGCGCCGTCGTCGCCCACCAGCCGGATCATCAGCTCGGCGACGTCCTCGCGGGTGACGGACAACTGCCGGGAGTGCGCCTCCAGATAGCGCTCGCAGAGGAACTCGTACGCGGTCAGCGGCCCGTGCTGCGCCGCCAGCTCCAGAACGAGCCGGGCCAGCTCGGGCTCCATCCCGGCAGGCTCCGGCCCCTCCGAGGCCGTCCGCCCGGCCACGCCATCCGCCGGAGCCTCGCCGGTGACGCTGGTCACATCGGCGTCCGTCGCACCGCCTGTCGCCGCAGCGTTCGGAGTGCCCGCCGCATCGTCGCCAGGGGTGCCCGCGGCACTTGTGACGTCGCGGGTCAGGAGCGTGCCCGCCTGGGCCACCAGCTCGCCCAGGCGCAAATCACCCGCGGCTTTCAGGCGTTGCCACACCCGATCTCCCAGGGAGACCTGGTAGGACTTCCCATAGCGGCGCAGCCACGACTCGACCTGGCGCAGCGAGAACAGCGGCTGGTTGGCGGTGCCGCCGATGGGCTGAGGGAAGTCGTCGTGGCGGCGGCGCCAGTTGCTCACCGCGGCACGCCCGACGCCGGCGAGCCGGGCGATGTCCCCGGCATTGACGGTCGGGTCGTGGCTCATGAGGCCCACAGTAGTTCACAAGAGTCTTCAGCGCATCTGCTTGTGAAGTCTTTCAACCAATGATTTACTGCAGGGTATGAAGCACAACATCCGCTATGCCGCCGGATCAGACGTTGGCCGCCGCAGGGAGCAGAACGAGGATTCCGGCTATGCGAGTGGCCGGTTGCTCGTGGTGGCCGACGGGATGGGTGGGCACGCGGCCGGCGAGCTGGCGAGCTCGGCGGCGATCGCCGTCATGCGCGAGTTGGATGCCACGCTTCCCGAGACGGGCTCCGACCTGGAGACGGCCTTGGAGGGCGCCGTGCACGAGGCGGCGCGCAGGCTCGTCGAGCTGGCCGACATCGACCCCGCGCGACGGGGGATGGGGACCACGGTGACCGCCATGTTGTGGGACGGCTACCGGTTCGCCCTGGCTCATCTGGGTGACTCCCGCGGATATCTGCTTCGCGACGGCGCGCTCTACCAGATGACCAAGGATCACACACTTGTGCAGTCGATGGTGGACGAAGGGCGGATAACGGAGGATCAGGCCGCCGTGCACCCCCGGCGTTCGATGGTGCTGCGGGTGCTGGGCAGCGAGGGCAGGGCCGAGCCTGACATGGCGCTGCGCGAAGCCGAGCCTGATGATCGTTACCTCCTCTGCTCCGACGGCCTCACGACCGTGCTGGGTCCCGAGGTTCTGCACGAGGTGCTGACCACGGTGGCAGACCCGGGCGCGGCCGTCCAGCGGCTCATAGATCTGGCCAACGAGGGCGGCTCGCCCGACAACGTGACCGTGATCGTGGCCGACGTGGTCGCGCCGGGCGCGGGGGACACGGGCCTCTATCGCGTTGGCGCCGGCTCCTAACAGATGTAGTAGTCAGCCCCATCAGTCTCAGCAGCCACCTGACCGATTTTTCGGCTCATTGTGAGACAACTTCCGTATGATCCGCGCACCTTCGCGATGGCGCTACTACAGTCCATCGTGATCTGTCGGTTTTCTGGGAGGAGTCACCCTGGACCCGATCGCGGACGAGCTGCTGGAAACGGTGCGGCAGGAACTCGGCTACAAGGAGAAGAGCGGCCAGTCCACCAAGTTCGGCCAGTGGTACGCGGATCGTGTCCAAGACCCCCAGTTCCGCAATGCGCCGTGGTGTGACATGTTCCTCGCCTGGGCGGCGGACAAAGCCGACATCAGCGACTATGTCGGCGAGTTCGCCTGGACGCCGTCCCACGCGGCCTGGTTCATCGAGCAGGGCGCGTGGACGCAGAAGCCCGAGCCGGGAGCGCTGGTCTTCTACGACTGGAGCGGGGGCAAGAGCTACAAGGGCGTCGACCACGTGGGGGTCGTGGAGCGCGTCAACGGTGAGAAGATCCACACCATCGAGGCGAACGTCGACCGCGTCTGGCTCAAACGCAAGACCAGGGAGACGGACAAGGTCGTCGGGTACGGTGTGCCGCGCATGGTCAAGGCCAACGCCGAGCGCCTCGACGAGATCCGTTCCACCGAGCGGCCGTTCGTGTCGCCGCCGCGGCACGAGGGCGGGCACGGCTCGCCGCTGGATTTGCTGGGCACACCGCCCGCGCTGCTCGCCGCCATGGTGCTCGTGACCGTCGTGCTCTCGTTACGCGTCACCGGCCGCCGCCGCGGCACCCACCGCCGGCTGCCCTGGCCCTGGAACGCGCCATCCACCCCCGACAAGGCCCCAGCCAAGGAGAAGGCCCTGGTCATCGGGAGGGCGCCGGTCGCCGAAGAGAGGCCGCAGCCCAAGCCGCACCCCGCCCCGGCCCAGCCTCGCCCGGCCCGTTCCCGGGTCCCCGCGGGCCCGGCCCTTCAGCCGGCCAAGCACCCGTCCCCCGCCAGACGCAGACCCTACGGGCCTGACTGAGGGCTGGGTGCTCACGTGGTGAGGTCGATGACCGCCTTGATGTCGTCGGCGGGTTCGAAGGCCGCCAGGGCGTGCTCCAGCGGCAGCCGCCGGGTGACCAGCCGCCGCAGCCACTTGGGGTCGGCCCGCGCCAAGGCCGTCGCGGCGGCCCTGAAGTGCCGCAGGTTGGCGTTGACGCTGCCGACGACCACGTCGTTCTCCAGCACGATGTCCCGATTGACCATCCCCGCGTCCACCTGGAACGCCCGGCCGCCGGGGGAGAGACCGCACAGGCAGACGATGCCCGCGGCGGCCGTGGCGGTCATGGCCTCCAGCACGATGGAGCCCGCGCCGGTGCACTCCATGATGAGATCCGGCCTGGCCCGCGCGAAGCCCTCCAGCGAGCCGGCCGAGTGGTAGGTCGCGCCGAGCTCGGCCACCAGGCTCGACTTGAGCCCCTCCGGCGCCCGGTCCAGCACGTGCACCTCCAGCCCGCGCTGCCGCCCCATCAGCGCGGCCAGCAGCCCGACCGGCCCGGCCCCGGTGACCAGCACCGAGCGGGGCTCGAACCAGGCCCGGGAGCCGATCCGCTCGATCTGCTCCCACGCCTTGGCGACCACTGACGCGGGCTCGACCAGCATGCCGACGCTTTCCAGCGCGGGATCCAGGCGTACGGTGTAGGCGGCCTTGAGCGTCCAGCGCTCGCTGGCGTACCCGTCGAGCTCCTTGATGCCGCGCTCGGTGTAGCGGCCGTTGCGGCACATGTCGAACTCGCCCCGCCCGCAGGCCCCGCACGGCACCGGGTCGGGGCGGCGCACCACGCCCACCACCAGGTCGCCTGGGGAGAAGGCGGAGCCCTCGGGCGCCTCCAGCACGCGGCCGAGCGACTCGTGGCCGATGACCATGCGTTCCCGGCCGGGCGGCGGCCAGCCGTATTCGCCCGCGACCAGCTCCTTGTCGGTGCCGCAGACGCCCACGGCGAGCCCCCGCACGAGCAGCTCGCCCGCGGCCGGCCGCGGATCCGGCACCTCCTCCACGTCGAGTGTCCCCGGCTTGCCCGGCGCATACGTCAGCGCGCGCATACGTATCACCTCCTTGCGAGGTCCCTACCCGGTCGTGGCACGGAAATAGTAGGACGTCCTAGTATCTTAGTGAGAGAGCTCTCACGAAGGAGTGATCAGGCGTGCACGTCCCGGTACACCCAGTCCGTTTCGTGACCGCCGCGGCCCTGTTCGACGGCCATGACGCGGCGATCAACATCATGCGACGCATCCTCCAGTCGCAGGGCGCCGAGGTCGTCCACCTCGGGCACAACCGCTCGGTGGACGACATCGTCACGGCCGCCATCCAGGAAGACGTCCAGGGGGTGGCGATCAGCTCGTACCAGGGCGGGCATGTGGAGTTCTTCACGTACCTGGTGAAGCTGCTGCGCGAGCGGGGCGCCGGGCACGTCAAGGTGTACGGCGGCGGGGGCGGCGTGATCGTCCCCGAGGAGATCGAGTTGCTGCACTCGCGCGGGGTGAGCCGCATCTTCTCGCCCGAGGACGGCCAGCGCTACGGCCTGCCCGGGATGATCAACCAGTTGATCCAGGAGTGCGACGTCGAGCTGGGCGGCCCGCCCTCGGTCGAGGCCGTCATGTCCGGTGACCCGGCGGCGCTGGCCCGCGCGATCACCCTCATCGAGTCGGGGCGCGCCCCCGCCGACCTGGTCGAGGGCCTGCGCGGGACCCGGGAGCGGCGCGCGCCCGTGCTCGGCATCACCGGCACCGGCGGCTCGGGCAAGTCCTCGCTCACCGACGAGCTGGTCCGCAGGTTCCGCGTCGACAACGACGACAAACTGCGCATCGCGATCATCGCCATCGACCCGACCCGCAGGCGTGGCGGCGGCGCGCTGCTCGGCGACCGCATCCGGATGAACAGCCTGTCCCCGCAGACCTACTTCCGCTCCCTGGCCACCAGGGGAGCGGCCAGCGAGGTGCCCGCCTGCCTCGACGACGTGATCAACGCCTGCCGGGCCGCCGGCTACGACCTGGTGATCGTCGAGACACCCGGCATCGGCCAGGGCGACGCCGGGATCGTGCCGCACGTGGACGTGCCCGTCTACGTGATGACGCCGGAGTTCGGCGCGGCCTCCCAGCTTGAGAAGATCGACATGCTGGACTTCGCCGAGGCCGTGGTGATCAACAAGTATGAGCGGCGCGGCGCGGAGGACGCCCTGCGCGACGTCCGCCGCCAGCTCGTACGCAACCGCGAGGCGTTCGGCGTCTCACCCGACGAGATGCCGGTCTTCGGCACCATCGCCGCCCGCTACAACGACGCCGGGGTCACGGCCCTCTACCACCACCTCAAGGGCCTGCTGCCGACCGGGGAGAGCCCGGGCCTGCTGCCCGAGGTGCCGGGGCGCACGTCCGAGGCCTCGGCCGCCATCGTGCCGCCCGCCAGGGTGCGTTACCTGGCCGACATCGCCGAGACCGTACGCGCCTACCACGCCGAGACGCTCGCCCAGGCCGAGATCGCCCGCCGCCGCCAGCAGCTCACCGCCGTGCGCGCCCTGCTGGACGACGAGCGGCTGGCGGAGCTGGAGAGCCGGGCCGAGGCGGAGCTCAGCGACGAGAGCCGCACCCTGCTCGACACCTGGCCCGCCGTCAAGGAGCGGTACACCGCCGACGAGCTGGTCGTGAAGGTGCGCGACCGGGAGATCCACACCCCGCTGTGGCGGGAGACGCTCTCCGGCAACCGCATTCCGCGGGTCGCGCTGCCCCGCTACACCGACCATGGAGACCTGCTCAGGTTCCTGAGGGGAGAGAACCTGCCGGGGGCGTTCCCGTTCACCGCCGGCGTGTTCCCGTTCAAGCGTGACGACGAGGACCCGACCCGGATGTTCGCCGGCGAGGGCGACCCGTTCCGGACCAACCGGCGCTTCAAGCTGCTGTCCGAGGGGCAGCCGGCGACCCGGTTGTCCACGGCGTTCGACTCGGTGACGCTCTACGGGCGCGACCCGGACCTGCGCCCTGACATCTACGGAAAAGTCGGCACCTCTGGGGTCTCCATCGCGACGCTCGACGACATGAAGGTGCTCTACGACGGCTTCGACCTGGCGGCCCCCAACACGTCGGTGTCCATGACGATCAACGGCCCCGCGCCCACGATCCTGGCCTTCTACCTCAACGCCGCCATCGACCAGGCCAGGGACCGCTTCCGCGCCGACCACGGCCGCGACCCCGACGAGTGCGAGGACCACGACCTGCGCGCCCGCACCCTCGCCACGGTCCGGGGCACCGTCCAGGCCGACATCCTGAAAGAGGACCAGGGGCAGAACACCTGTATCTTCTCCACCGAGTTCTCGCTCAGGATGATGGCCGACATCCAGGAGTGGTTCATCAGCAACGGCGTGCGCAACTTCTACTCGGTCTCGATCTCCGGCTACCACATCGCCGAGGCCGGGGCCAACCCGATCAGCCAGCTCGCGTTCACGCTCGCCAACGGCTTCACGTACGTGGAGGCGTACCTGGCGAGGGGCATGAAGATCGACGACTTCGCGCCCAACCTGTCGTTCTTCTTCTCCAACGGCATGGACCCCGAGTACAGCGTGCTCGGCCGGGTGGCCCGCCGCATCTGGGCGGTGACCATGCGGGAGCGGTACGGCGCCGCAGAGCGCTCGCAGAAGCTGAAGTACCACATCCAGACCTCCGGCCGGTCCCTGCACGCGCAGGAGATGAACTTCAACGACATCCGCACCACCCTGCAGGCCCTGATCGCCATCTACGACAACTGCAACAGCCTGCACACCAACGCCTTCGACGAGGCCGTGACCACCCCGACGGCCGACTCGGTGCGCCGGGCCATGGCGATCCAGCTCATCATCAACCGAGAGTGGGGCCTGGCCAGGAACGAGAACCCGCTGCAGGGCTCGTTCATCGTCGAGGAGCTGACGGACCTGGTGGAGGAGGCGGTGCTGGCCGAGTTCGAGCGCCTGTCGGACCGCGGCGGCGTGCTGGGCGCGATGGAGACCGGCTACCAGCGCGGCAAGATCCAGGATGAGTCCATGCTGTACGAGATGCGCAAGCACGACGGCTCGCTGCCCATCGTCGGCGTGAACACCTTCCGCAACCCGCGCGGCGACGACGAGCCCGAGCCCCATCACCTGGAGCTGGCCAGGGGCACCGAGGAGGAGAAGCGCTCGCAGCTCGACCGGCTGCACTCCTTCCACGAGCGCAACCGTTCCGAGGCCCCCGCCCGGCTCGCCCGGCTGCGCGAGGTGGCGATGTCGGAGGGCAACGCGTTCGAGGTGCTCATGGAGGCGGCCCGACACTGCTCGCTCGGCCAGATCACGGACGCGCTGTTCGAGGCGGGCGGCCAGTATCGGCGCAACGTCTGAGACCGCCCGCGGGCTCATGCGACCGGCCGATCGGCGCGGGCGGTGCTGGGGCGGCGGGAGGCGCGCCGATAGGATCACGGTCCGGGGAACATCGCTATCAGGAGGCTTTCATGTCCGACGTCAGTTTCAAGGGCAACCCCATCACCGTGGGCGGCACCTTCCCGCAGCCCGGAGCCGCCGCTCCCGCGTTCCGCCTGGTGGGCGCCGACCTCGCCGAGCGCTCCCTGGACGACTTCGGCCAGGCGACCAAGGTGCTCAACATCTTCCCGAGTCTCGACACCGGCGTCTGCGCGGCCTCGGTGCGCCGCTTCAACGAGATCGCCGCCGAGCACCCCGGCGTGGTGGTGCTCTGCATCTCCGCCGACCTGCCGTTCGCGCAGAAGCGCTTCTGCGGCGCCGAGGGGCTCGACAAGGTGACCACGCTCTCGCTCATGCGGGGGCGCGAGTTCCTGACCGACTACGGCGTGGCCCAGGAGTCCGGGCCGCTGGCCGGGCTGGCCGCGCGGGCGGTGGTGGTGCTCGACGGCGACAACAAGGTGGTCCACTCCGAGCTGGTGCCGGAGATCACCCAGGAACCCGACTACGACAGCGCCCTGACCGCTCTCAAGTAGAGCGACCCTCCGCCCCGCACCGCCCGGGACACCCCTGGCGGCGCGGGGCGGCCAGGGCCGGCCGGTGGCGGTCGCGGATCTAGGCTGGCGATGTGGACGACACAGGTGCTCCCGTCAGGATCCCCGACACCGTGCGGCGGATCGTGTCCCTGGTGCCGTCGCTGACCGAGTCGGTGGCGGCGACGGTCCCCGAGGCCCTCGTGGGCGCGACCGACTGGTGCTCACACCCGGCCGACCTCGATGTGGCCAGGGTCAGAGGCACCAAAAACCCGGACCTGGACGCGATCAGGCGGCTGCGCCCGGACGTCGTGCTGGCCAACGCCGAGGAGAACCGCGCGCCCGACATCGAGGCCCTGCGCGACTCGGGCATCGCGGTCTGGGTGACGAAGATCGAGACCCTGGCGGAGGCGTTCGCCTCGCTGGAGCGTATGTTCACGCACGCGTGCCGTACCGGCCGCCCCGGGTGGCTGGACGCGGCGGAGGAGGCCTGGCGCGAGCCCGGAAGGGGTCCGCGGCGGACGGCGATCGTGCCGATCTGGCGCCGGCCGTGGATGGTGGTGGGCCGCGACACGTTCACCGGAGACGTGCTCAGGCACCTCGGCGTGGACAACCTCTACACGGGCCACGCGGAGCGCTACCCCAAGATCCCGCTGCCCGAGCTGGTCGAGCGCCGGCCCGACCTGGTGGTCCTGCCGGACGAGCCGTACGCCTTCAGCGAGACCGACGGGCCCGAGTGCTTCCCCGGCCTGGACTGCGCGCTGGTCAGCGGCCGCCTGCTCACCTGGTACGGTCCCTCACTGGTCACAGCCCCCGCCCTCCTCCGTCATGCTCTCGGCTGAGGCGCGAGGTCACGTCGTGGTCGCGGCCAGGGCGGCGTCCACGGAGGCGGGCGAGAGCACGTGCTCCATGACGATCACGGCCATCCCCACGATCCCCGCCCGGTCGCCCAGCGAGGTCGTGACGATCTCCAGGTTCCTGGTCGTGTAAGGCAGGCTGCGCCGATAGACGATCTCCCGGATGCCCGTCAGGTAGTGCTCCCTGGTCTCCGCCATGTCCCCGGCCAGCACCAGCACCCCCGGGTTGAGCAGGCTGACCGCCGTGGCCAGCACGATGCCCAGCGTGCGCCCCGCCTCCTGGGTGCGTGCGATGGCCACCGGGTCGCCCGCCTGCACCAGCCGGACCACGTCCCGGCTGTACTGCGTGCCGAGGTCGGTGGCCAGGGCGTGGCCGCTGGCCAGCGAGGCCACGCAGCCGCGCGAGCCGCACGTGCACACCCGGTCGTCGGTCTCCCGCAGCCGCACGTGCCCGATGTTCCCGGCGGCCTCCTCGACGCCCCGGTAGATCTGCCCGCCGATCACGATCCCGGTGCCGATCCCGGTGGACACCTTGATCAGGATCAGCGAGTCCGTGTCCCGCCAGGAGGACCACCACTCGCCCAGCGCCATCGCGTTGGCGTCGTTCTCGACCAGGATGGGCACGTCGTAGATCTTGCCCATCGCCGCCCCCACCGGATGGTCGTCCCAGCCCGGCATCAGGAACGACCTGATCACCCGGCCGGTGGTGTGGTCCACCGAGCCGGGCAGGTCCAGGCCGATGCCGCACACATCGTCGGCCGGCCGCCCGCTCCTGTCCAGCATGCGCTGGAACGCCTCCCGCACCCACGACAGCACGGCCTCGGGGCCGAGCTCGATGCGCATCTCGGTGCTTTCCTCGGCCATCGGGCGGGCGGCCAGATCGGTCAGCGCCACCCTGGCGTGGCTGGCGCCGAGGTCGGCGACCAGCACCAGGCGCTTGGTGGCGTCCACGTCGAGCATGGAGGGCGGGCGGCCGCCTCCCGAGGCGCCGACGCCGGACTCGTGGATGTATCCGGCGTCGATGAGCCGGTCGACCCGGTCGGTGATCGTCGACCGGGACAGGCCGGTGTACTCGATCAGTTCTTTGCGTGTCCGGCAGGTGCCATTGCGGATGAGCTGGAGGATTTGCCCTGCCGTCAGCATGGTCTACCCCTTCTCTGCTCCTGCCGTGAGGCCCTCCGTCAGCAGTCGTTCACTGGCGAAGAACACGATCACGATGGGCAGCGTCAGCACCACCGATCCTGCCATCAGGACCGTTGTCGGGATCTCTATGCTCCCCGCCAGTTGCGAGAGCCCCAGCGAAACGGTCCAGCTCTCCCTCCTCTCCACCAGGAAGAGCAGGGCGAACAGGAACTCGTTCCAAGCGATCATGAACGCGTAGAGGCCGGTGGCCATCAGCGCGGGCTTGGACAGTGGCAGCACCACGCGCCAGATGGTCGACAGTCTCGTGCACCCGTCGATAGCGGCCGCTTCCTCCACGCTTTGCGGCACGGTCTCGAAGTAGTTGCGGAGCATATATACCGTGACGGGCACTGTTTGCGCGATATAGACAAGAATCAGGCCGACCAGCGACCCCCGTAGCCCGAGCATCGTGAACAGCACGAACAGCGGGATGGCCAGCACGATCGCCGGAAACAGGTAGACGGCCAGGAACAGGAAGTGCACCTGCCGGCGTCCGAAGAAGCGCAGCCGCGCCACCGCGTAGGCGCCGGGGATGGAGATCAGCAGCGTGCACGCCACCGACGCGACCGCGATGATCGCGCTGTTCTTCAGGAAGGTCAGGAAGCCCTGCCTGGTCAGCACGTCCGCGTAGGTGTCCAGGGTGAAGCTCCGCGGCCACAACGAGCCCGGCTCCAGGATGAGCTCCTGGATGTCGCGGACGGACAGCATCACCATGTAGAGGAACGGGAACGCGGTGATCAGGAAGAGGAAGACGATCACCAGCGGCCTGAGCACCTTGAGGAGCCCTCGCTCGAACCTATCTCTGGTCACGTTCACCCCCGGCGAAGAAGCGCAGGTAGATGGCCAGGAAGACGGCCAGGAAGACGGCCAGGACGATCGCCTGGGCCGCCGAGGCGCCGATGTCGTCGCGGGCGGTCAGGAAGTTGTAGACGCGCACGCTGACGACCTCGGTCCCGGCCCCGCCGCCGGTCAGCAGGTAGACGTCGTCGAACTTGGTGAAGGTGAACACGAACCGCAGCACCGACAGCAGCGCGATGATCCGCCAGAGCTGCGGCATGATCACGTAACGGAACCGCTGGGTCGGCGTGGCCCCGTCCACCACGGCGGCCTCGTCCAGCTCCGCCGGCAGCGCCTGCAGCCTGGCCAGGATGAACAGGAACGCGAACGGGAAATACCGCCACGCCTCGAACGCGATCACCGTCAGCAGCGCGACCGGCACCTGCACGCCCAGGAACTCGCCCCTGGCCTGCGTGAGGAAGGCGATGGGCTCGCTGAGCCAGGTGTTGACGATGCCGTACTGCGGGTTGAGCATCGTCTCCCACAGGAACGCCACCGCCACGACCGGCGCCACGTACGGGATGAGGATCGAGGCCCGGACCAGGGTCCGGCCCCTGAACCGGTCGCGCAGCGCCAGTGCCGTCACCAGCCCGATCGCGATCGACGACGCCGTCCCGGCGACGGTGTAGACGAGCGTGTTGACCAGGGAGGACCAGAAGCCGGGTGCGGAGACCACGTACGCGAAGTTCTCCAGCGTGTAGTTTCCGAAGACCCCCACCCGGCGGATGTTGATCAGCCGCGCGTCCTGGAACGCCAGCATGATCGCCCACGCCAGCGGCAACACCACCACGACCAGCGTGATGATCAGCGTCGGCGAGATGAGCGCGAGCCCGGCGCGCCCCTCCTGCTCCCGCAACGTCCGCCCGCGCGGGCGGCGCCCCGGCGGCGCCGGCGGCCCCTCGGTGCGGGCGG
The DNA here is from genome assembly GCF_039871825.1 of Nonomuraea sp. B12E4. NCBI lineage: Bacteria > Bacillati > Actinomycetota > Actinomycetes > Streptosporangiales > Streptosporangiaceae > Nonomuraea > Nonomuraea sp. B12E4. The sequence goes on from NZ_JBDPME010000010.1 coordinate 115,029, forward strand.
GCGTCGCGGTCATTGCCTGATCCCGCGTTTGATCGACTCCACGTCGGCCTTGGCCTGGGCGGCGGCTGCCTGCGGGGTCAGCGATCCGTCGGCGACCGAGCTGAGCGCCTTGGGCACGGGCAGCTCGCCCATCGTGGCCCCGACCAGCTTGCCCTGCCCCTGCGGGATGCCCCAGCGGGCGAACGTGTCGGGGCTCTTGCGCAGGGCGTCCAGCACGTCGGCCGGGTAGATGTCGGCCAGCGGTTTCTTGGTGTCGACCCCGGCGGGCAGCTCGTCCCACTTGTCCTCGAAGCCCCTGCGGGTGGGGAACTTGCCCTCGGGCGCCATGCCGATCCAGCGCTCGTAGCCCTCGTTCATCATGTAGGCGACGAACTTGGCCGCCGGGTCCTTGGCGGCGTCACGGGTGATCGCCCACGAGACGATCTCGCCGTACTGGGTCGGCGCGCTCCCGTCGGGACCCTTCAGCGCCGTGACCACGCCGGTGTTCCTGGCCAGCCACCCGGGGTCGGCGCGGCACTCCTGGCAGCTCGGCGTCGCGTCCTTACGCAGGCCCGCCAGCTCGTCCAGGATGAACGACGACCAGATCGTCATGGCCGCCTTGCCGGAGAAGTAGGTGGCCCGGGTGGAGTCGACGTCCTGCTTGCCCTTGACGGAGTAGTCCCTGGCCAGCTTCGCGTAGAACGCGAAAGCCCTGACACACGGCGGCGAGTTAAGGGTGATATTTCCGGAATTGTCGACGAGCTGGCAACCGTTCGCCTGGGCGACGTACTCGAAGCTCTGCGCGGTGAAGGAGTCCTTCGGCGCGATGGCCAGCGTGATGCCCGCCATCCCGCCGGTGTTGAGCTTGGCCGCCGCGGCCTCCAGGCTCTCGTACGTCTCCGGCGGCCGCAGCCCGGCCCGCTCGAACAGGTCCTTGCGGTAGAGGATCAACTGCGCCCACCCGTCGCTGGGCACGGCGAGCAGGCTGCCCCCCGAGCTGTCGAGCTCCAGGGCACGCGCCGAGAACGAGTCCCGGCCGAGCCGGTCCACGACCTTGCCGGGCGTCTCGGTGTCGAGCAGGTCGTTGGCCTCCAGCTCGCGGACGGCCGCCAGCGGCAGCGCCCCGATCACGTCGGGCAGGTCGCCGGCCGCGGCCGCGGCCGTCATCGTCTGGCTGAACTGGTCCTCGGCCACCCCGACCAGCTTCACCTGGATCCCGGTCTTCTGGCTGAACTCGGCGACGATCGCGTTCTGGACGGCCATCCGGTCCGGGAGGTTCTCCTCCGTCCAGACCGTGATCTGGTCGGCCGCGGGCTGCTCCTCGCCACCGCCGTCACCGCAGGCCGCGAGGGAGGCAGCGATCAGTAGTGCGGCGGAGAGGATGGCGGTTACCTGTTTCGGCATGGCACGCTCCTCCGATTTGGGGATATGCCGCCCCTACCCCAGTCAGGTTTGGGCAACGTGCGGTAGGCGATAACGAGACCGGTCTGTACCCTCACCGTGCTTCCGCGCGGCAAAGATGATCAGATCCGGAAAAAATCTACTTTTTCCGCGTTTCGGTCATCCACGGGTCACCCGTCGGCCTGGAAACCCCCTGGCGCACGGGCACGCAGACATTGTCGGTAAGGTGGCTTTCCGGAAGACACGCTGGCAGAAACCCCGATTTCACCAGCCGCCCCCGATGGAAGTCGTAGACTTAAGAGTGTTACGAGCGCAACTAACGTCTGCCAACGACTCGTAAAGCTTCGACTTTTGTTTGATCATTAAGCGTAAGTGTGGGGAATGCGCGTCATCACTTTTCAACAGCCAGGTCATGTCCGCGTCAGTGTGGAGTCACCCGCTGTCATGGTGCCGGGTTCCGTACGTGTGCGTACGATCTATTCCGGAGTCTCCGCGGGCACTGAACTAACCGCCTATCGCGGCACTAATCCATACCTAAGCCGTAAATGGGACACCGAACGCAGGTTGTTCGTCGACGGGGAGACACATGCCTACCCGCTGACCGGCTGGGGTTACCAGGAGGTCGGCGAGGTGGTGGAGGCGGCGCCCGACGTCGCCGATCCGCCCGTCGGCAGCCTCGTGTGGGGCATCTGGGGCCACCGGGCCGAGGCCACAGTCCCGGCCGCCAAGCTGGTCGGCCACGTGCTGCCGCCCGGGGCCGACCCGCTGACCGGTGTCTTCGCCCGGGTCGGGGCCATCGCGCTCAACGCCGTACACGCCGCCGACGTGCACCTCGGCGACCAGTTGGCGATCTTCGGCCAGGGTGTCATCGGGCTGCTGGCCACCCGCCTGGCGGTGCTCAGCGGCGCCCGGGTCGTCGCGGCCGACGCCATCCCCGACCGGCTGGAGCTGGCCCGCGGGTTCGGCGCGGCCGAGGTGTTCGACGTGCGGTCGGGGTCGGTGGCCGAGTTCACGCGCAAGCGCATCGAGGGGGCCGACTCCGTCATCGAGCTGAGCGGCAGCCACCAGGGGCTGCACGAGGCGATCAGGACCGTGCGCCGGGGCGGCCGGGTCGTGGCCGCCGGGTTCTACCAGGGCGACGGCATCGGGCTGCGGCTGGGCGAGGAGTTCCACCACAACCAGGTCCAGCTCGTCTCCTCCCAGATCGGCGGCGTCGCCTCCTGGCTGGCGCACCGGTGGGACGTCGAGCGCCTGCAGCGCACGTTCATGCGGCTCGTGCACGAGGGCCAGGTCGAGGCCACCGCGCTCGTCAGCCACGTCCTGCCGGTCGAGCGCGCCGCCGAGGCCTTCGACCTGCTCGACCAGCACCCGTCACAGGTGCTCCAGCTCGTCTTCACCTTCGAGGAGTCACAGTGAAGCTCGCCGTACAGGAGCAGCTTCTGCCCGGTCGCACGCTGCAGGAGAAATACGCGTTCGCGGTCGAGGCGGGATTCGATGCCATCGAGTTGCGCGGCAAGGGCGACTTCCACTTCGCCGGTCGGCTGACCGAGCTCAAGCGGGCGCTGGCCGACGGCGTGGTGATGCCGACGGTGTGCGTGGACATGCCGCACTTCATCGGCGACTTCGACCCGGCCAAGCGCAAGGACGCCATCCAGCAGCTCAGGTCCCAGCTCACGGTGATCGGCGAGCTGGGCGGGCTGGGCGTCATGACCCCGGCCTCCTGGGGGCAGTTCTCCCGCCGGCTGCCGCCGTTCGAGCCGCCGCGCAGCCCCGAAGGCGACCGCGAGGTGCTGACCGAGGCACTGGGCGTGCTCGGCGAGCACGCGCAGCGCAACGGCGTGCTGATCATGCTGGAACCGCTCAACCGCTACGAGAACCACATGGTCAACACCCTCGCCGAGGCCGTCTCCTACTGCTCCATGGACTCGATCAGGGCGGTCGGCGACACCTACCACATGAACATCGAGGAGGACGATCCCTGCCGCTCGCTGGCCGAGGCCGCGCCCTACCTCGCGCACATGCAGATCAGCGAGTCCAACAGAAACCAGCCCGGCACCGGCCACCTCGACTGGGGCGCCCAGCTCGCCACGCTCGACGCCGTCGGCTACGACGGCTACCTCGCCCTCGAATGCCGGCTCCGCGGCGAGCCCGAGATCGTCCTTCCCCAAACCGCAGCCTTTGTGAGGAAGTACCTATGATCCTCCGCGACGCCGTGCGTGTCCTGGTCGCCAACTGGGACGGCGGCTACACGGTCCCCTCCCGCCGTCTCTACCCGCACCAGTGGAGCTGGGACTCGGCCTTCACCGCGATCGGCAACGCCCGCTGGTCGCCGCGGCGGGCCCGGACGGAGCTGCTCTCCCTGTTCGGCGCCCAGTGGGAGGACGGCAGGGTGCCGCACATCGTGTTCAACCCGCGGGTGCCGGACGGGGCCTACTTCCCCGGCCCGGAGTTCTGGCAGGTCCGGGCGCCCTCCGGGAGCGCCACCTCGGGCATCGTCCAGCCGCCGGTGCACGCGCTGGCCGCGTGGAAGGCGCATCTGGTCGAGCCCGACCCGGCGTTCCTGCGCAGGATCTATCCCCGGCTGGTGGCCCAGCAGGCGTTCCTGCGCGCGGCCCGCCGCTCGCCCGAGGGCCTGATCTCGATCGTGCATCCCTGGGAGTCGGGCATGGACAACAGCCCGGCCTGGGACCTGCCGCTGAGCGCCGTGCGGCCGGGGCAGGCCGGGTTCGTCCGCCGGGATCTCAACGACGTCAGCGCCGACGAGCGGCCCACCGACCGCGACTATGAGCGCTACGTGGCGCTCGCCCGCGCCTACCGCGACTCCGGCTACCGCGATCCCGGCGCGTTCCATGTCGAGGATCCGCTGTTCAACGCCGCGTACGGGGCGGCGGAATGCGCGCTCGCCAGGATCGCCGACGTGTGCGGCCTGGACCCGGAGCCGCACGAGCGCGAGGCGGCCGCGATGACCGCCGCTCTGGTCGAGAACCTCTACGACGACGGCCTCTTCCACCCCCGTGACCTGCGCACCGGATGCCTCGTCCGCTCCAACAGCGCCGCCGGGCTGACCCCGCTCATGCTGCCGGAGCTGCCGCGCGAGATCGTCAACGCGCTGGTCGGCACGGCGCTGGACCGGTTCGCGCTCAAGGACGGGGTGCTGCCCAGTTTCTCCCCGGCCGCGCCCGAGTTCGACCCGGCCCGCTACTGGCGGGGCCCGAGCTGGATCAACCTCACCTGGCTGGTCTGGCAGGGGCTCAAGGAGCGCCGTCCCGACCTGGCCGGCCCGCTCGCGGACGGTGTGATCAGTGCGGTCACGCAGTCCGGCTTCCGCGAATACTTCGACCCGTTCACGATGCGCGGGCACGGCTGCCGGGACTTCAGCTGGTCAGCCGCCCTCGTCCTCGACATGGTCGCAGAGCACGGCCTGGATGGTCTGCCGGCGGCGGGCCGCGAGGTCGGCGAGGAAGCCGGGGGCCTCGGGGAATCCGACGACGTCAGTGATCACGTGCTCGCGTAGCGGCCCGCCGCGCTCGCGGAGCAGCCCGATCGTCTCGTGCGAGAGCCGTTCCCGGTCCCAGGCGTGCGCCAGGCCGCGCGGCACCCGGCCGATCTGGGCGCAGCGCACGGTGAGCCCGTTGTGGTGGAACTCCTCGCCGAGCCGCACCTCCTCCGCGCCCTGGGTGTAGAAGGCGAGGTCCACCAGCGTGCCCTGGGGGCGCAGCAGCCGAAGCCCGAGCGCCAGCGCCCTGGGCCGGCCGCGGCACTGGAAGACCACGTCGGCGCCGCGGTCGTTGGGGCCGTGCCGCCAGCGGCGCTTCAGCGCCACCGCCGGGTCGTCGTCGGCGGCCAGCACGTTCGCGCCGAGCCGGTCGGCGACCCCGAGCCTGGCCGCGGTCTCGTCCACGACCACGACCTCGGCGGCGTCGGCCAGCATCGCGAAGCAGGCCGTCAGCAGCCCCACCACGCCCGCGCCGACGACCGCGACCCGCCGCCCGCGCACGCCGTCCCCCAGGTTCCGTACGGCCGGACCGTGCAGGTCGTGGGCCGCGTGCAGGAGGCCGTTGGCGCAGATCGGGCCCATGTGGGCCACGTAGACGCCGAGCACCGGGTCGAGGTCGTCGGGCAGCGTCACGAACCGGTCGGTCATCGGGTCGGCCACGTACGCGGTGCGGTGCCCGTACGCCATCGCGACCAGCGACCCCTCGGCCACCGCCCGCGTACGGGTCTCCACCACCAGGCCGACCTGCATGTAGCCGATGCCCCGTACCGGGTAGCTGACCGAGGGCGTGCCCTCCGTGAACAGCCCGAGCGCCGGGTCCCAGGACGAGGTCAGGTAGGGGTTCGTGCCCTTGACGTAGGTGAGTTCGGTGCCCGCGGAGACGCCGCTGTGCGTGGTCGCCACCAGGAAGCCGCCCTCGGGCAGCTCGGGCAGCTTCTCCTCCACCAGCTTCACCCGTCCGGGCGCCTCGATGCTGAGCACCGCGGTAGCGTTCATGGCCTCACTCCGCGAAGTGTGCTGGGGCACCGGCTGCCGCCGCCGCTCCGGCGGGTTCGAGGGTCACGGGTCCGCCCTCGGCCGCGGACCGCGCGAGCGCCAGGGCCAGGCGGTGGGTGCGCAGGGCCTCCCGGTACGGCACGCGTACGTCGGCGTCCAGGCCCCGTACGGCGTTGATGAACTCCCGGTCCACCCGCGTCTTGGCCTGGCCGTCGTCCTCGATCACCCGTTCGCCGTCCACCAGCAGCCGGGTCTCGCTCAGCTCCAGCGCGATGCCCTCGGCGCACACCTCCAGGCCGACCCGGTGCTTGCGGGTGAGCAGGCAGGAGGTGGCCAGCAGCCCGGCCGCGCCGTCCGCGAACCGCAGCACCGCCGCCGTGGCCCGGTCCACCTGGCCGTCCGCCTCGGGAGCCCCGCTCGGTATGGCGTGCACCATCGTCACCTCGCCCACCAGGAGCCGCGCCAGGTCCAGCACGTGGACCGCCTGCTCCACGATCTGGCCGCCGGACCGGCCGCGGTCCAGCCACCAGGCGACCGGGGGCACCTTGTCCAGCCAGTGGCCGAGCGCGAGGCGTACCGGGCGGCCGGCGAGCAGGTCACGGGCCCGGGTGGCGATATCCAGATAACGCCAGTGATGACCGACGGCGGAAGGCAAAGATCGCCGTTCTATTTCGGACGCGATCAATTCTGCGGTTTGGAGGTCAAGCGAAAGGGGTTTTTCGACAAAAATAGGCAGATTGCACGACAGAGCGTCATGTTCCGGGTTACCGTGCGCGAAAGGAGGCACACAGATGTAGACGGCATCCAGGCCGCCGGTACTGAGCAAGTCCGCATGAGAACCATAGGCGGGGGTGCCGTGCTTTGAGGCCAGCTCCTCGGCCCTGTGGGGATCTATGTCGGCGATCCCAGCGATCGTGACATCGGGGAACCCGGACAGGACGTCGGCATGACGAGCGGCGACATTTCCGGCACCTATGATGCCGACGCGAATCATCGGGGACATAATCCGGCATATGCCACTTCTAGCCGCGACCAAACAAAAATGTTCGAAGGCGTATGGATCGGGCAGAAGCCGTGACCTCTTGAGATCGGGGCTGACCGCATGGATACAGATCTGCGAGCCTTGGCCGATGCCCAGGAGTGGTATGGCCCGCGCTCTAGCACCGCAGCCGAGTGGCCGGTCGACGCCTTAGTGCCGGCCAAGGGAACCACCAGAATAAGTGTCGTCCTTCCCGCTCGTGACGAAGAGAGCACAGTGGGTGACATCGTCACCGTGATTCGCCGCGACCTCGTGGAGCGGGCACCGCTCGTCGACGAGATCGTCGTCGTGGACTCCAAGTCCACCGACCGCACCGCCGAGCGCGCCCGCGCGGCGGGCGCGCGGGTGGTGGCGCAGGACGAGGTTCTCCCGCACCTGCCGGCGCTGACGGGCAAGGGGGAGGCGCTGTGGAAGGGGTTGGCCGCCTCCAGCGGCGACCTCGTCGTGTTCGTGGACGCCGACCTGCGCAGCTTCGCCGCGCACTACGTGTCGGGCCTGGTGGGGCCGCTGCTGGTGAACGGCGACACCCACTTCGTCAAGGCGACCTACGAACGCCCGCTGACGGGCGCGGGCGGGGTCGTGCGGCGTGGCGAGGGCGGCCGGGTGACCGAGCTGGTGGCCCGGCCCCTGCTCAACCTGTTCTGGCCGGAGCTGGCCGGATTCGCCCAGCCGCTCGGTGGCGAGTACGCCGGGCGGCGCGAGGTGCTCGAACGGGTGCCGTTCGTCACCGAGTACGGCGTGGAGTTCGGCCTGCTCGTCGACCTCTACCAGCTCATCGGACTGGACGCGATGGCCCAGGTGGACCTGGGGCAGCGTACGCACACACACCAGTCGTTGGCCGCGCTCGGCCGGATGGCCGGGCAGATCATGCTCACCGCCTGGTCCCGCCTGGAGCGACAGGGCCGCGTGCTGGCGTCGCAGCCCCCGGCGCACACACTCCTGCAGTTCGGGCTGGAGGGCGCGGGCCTGGTGGACGTGGCGGTGGCGGAGCGACCTCCGCTCGCTTCCCTCGTCCTTGAGGAGGATCTGGCATGAAAGTCCTGGTGAACGCGGGGCCGTGGCTCGCGGTGCCGCCCCCCGGCTACGGCGGGATCGAGAACGTGGTAGCCACCCTCGTGCCCGCGCTGCGCGAGCGCGGGGTCAGCGTGGTGCTGGCCTCCGTCGGGTCGAGCACGCTGGAGGTGGACGAGCTGGTCAGCGCCTACGACGACGGCCAGTTCGCGGAGCTGCAGAAGCCGTACAACCAGGTCATGGGCATCGCGCACGCGCACCAGGCGAGAGTGGCCGCCGAGCTGCGCGCCCGCGACGACATCGACCTCGTCCACGACCATCTGGAGGTGGTCGGGCCCGCGCTGCTGTCGGCGCTCGGTGGGCCCCCGGTCCTGCACACCCTGCACTGGGACCTGCGCAAGCACCCGGCCTTCTATGGGGCGTTCCCGCCGTCGATCGCCGTCAACGGCGTGTCGGAGTCGCAGCTCGCCCGCGCCCCGGCGGCCCTGCGCGCGGCCTCCCTCGGCGCCGTCTACCTCGCCACCCCGCTCGCCGGCGGCGGCCCGCGCGTGGACCGGGCGGAGCACTTCGTGGTCATGGGCCGCATCTGCGCGCTCAAGGGCCAGCACGTGGCGGCCCGGATCTGCCAGAAGCTGGGGCTTCCGCTGGTCCTGGCCGGTCCGGTCACCGGCCGGAACACCGCCGCGGAGCTGGACGTCGTGACCCAGAACCCCTACCACCCACTGCACAGCCATCCGGACGTCCGCTACCACCTGGACCAGGTGTCCCGCTATCTCGACGAGGAGCTGGTCAGATGGGTCGGCGCGGTCAGCGGCCCGGCCAGGGACCTCCTCTACGCCTCGGCCAGGGCCGCGCTCTTCCCCATCCAGTGGGACGAACCGGGCGGTACGGCCGTCGTGGAGGCCCTGGCCCTCGGCGTGCCCCCGGTGGGCCTGCGCCGCGGCTGCCTGCCGGAGATCATCGACCACGGCCGCACGGGCTTCCTGGCCGACACCGAGGAGGAACTGGCCGAGTGGATGCTCCGGGTGGACGAACTGGACCCGGAGGAATGCCGCCGCGAGGCCAGCCGCCGCTTCGCCCCGTCGGTCATGGCCGACCGCTACCTGGACCTGTACGAAACCGTCGCGGCGGGCCGCTTGCCGCGGACTTAACGCAGGCATTAAATTGAGGTGGTGGCCAGTTGGGAAATAGTGCTGGTGGCCGAGGTTCGAGAGTGGTTCGACCGTTTGTGCGATGAGGACTGGAACACCGCCGAACAGGTCGAGGACGCCATCGACATCCTGGCGGAGGCCGGTCCGACGTTGGGGCGGCCCCTGGTGGATCGGCTGAAGGGGACGGATAAGCATCACTTCAAGGAGCTTCGTCCTGGTTCATGTGGAAGCAGCGAGATTCGGATAATCTTCGCCTTCGACCCGGTCCGGCGAGCGGTTCTGCTGGTCGCAGGGGATAAGTCGGGTAACTGGGGCCGATGGTATGACATCAACATCCCCATCGCTGAGAAGCGATACGTCGATCACCTGGCCGAGATGAGCACGAGGGAGTACGAATGAGCGCGGCGAGCTGGGATGAGGTGAAGCGGCAGGCGCACGAGCGGCGAACGGCCAGCGGGCTGCCAGTGCGCTCGGACGCCGCGAAGGAAGCCGCGATGGCCAGACTGAAGGCGGAGGTTCGCGCGCACAAACTGGCGGAGGTCCGGCGGGATCAGGAGCTAACGCAGCGGGATGTGGCTGACGCGATGGGCGTGTCCGGTCCACGGGTGTCGGCGATCGAGCACGGGGAGCTGGATCGAGTGGAGGTTTCCACGCTGCGTGCATATGTGGAAGCGCTGGGTGGGCAGCTGCGGGTGATCGCCGACTTCGGGGACACCGAATACAAGATTGCCTGAGGCGCTTCGATCACCGCCTGACGGGCCGCTCCGCGTTCGGGCGGCCCGGGTTCCGTGGGCGAAGACGGAGGTCAGGCGGACGTCACGGCGTCGGCCGGGCGGGATCTGAGGGCCAGGCGGGCGGGCAGGGTCGTGGCGGCCAGGGCCAGGGCGGTCGCGGCGGCCAGGACCAGCGCGTACGCCGCCACAGGGACGTACGGCGTGGGCGAGCCCGTCATGCCGTTGCCGAACGCCGACAGGGTGAGCAGGGCGATCCCGGTGCCCCCGACGGCCGCCGTCAGGGTCGCGCAGAGCGTCTCCAGGCGGAGCATGCGCAGGATCTGGCGCCGCGTGGTACCCGCCAGGCGCAGCACGGCCAGTTCCTTCGTCCGGCCCGACGTCGCCATGGCCAGGGTGTTGACCACGGCGATGGCGGTGAAGGCGATGATCAGGCCCAGCGCCACCAACGTGACCTGCGGGTCGGCGGTGCCGGCCGCGGCGGCCTGGGCCCGGTCGAGCACCGTCGCGCCGGGGACCGCCCGGGCCAGGGCGTCCCTGGTCAGGGTGGGGGCCGACACCAGGAGGGTGCCCGCGGGGTCGTCCACGTGGCCGGAGACGAGCGAGTGCGGCAGGGTCAGGTCGCCGAAGCCGAGACCGCGGGTGTAGACGGCCGAGACCTTCAGGGTGGCGGGGGTGCCGTCGCCGAGGGTGAACCGCAGCGGGTCACCGACCGTGAGCCCGAGCCGGGTGGCGGCGGTCCGGCTGACGGCGGCCGCGTCCGGCTCGACGGAACCGGAGACGACTCCCAGGTCGAGCGTGCGGGGGTCGTAGGTGACGGCCTGGGCGGCGTACTTGTCCAGGCCGACCCGGACCGTCGTGCGCAGCACCTGGGTGACGGCCTCCACCCCGGGAACCCTCCGCACGGCCGCGGCGGGCGCGCCCGGCAGCACGTAGCCGGCCCGGGTGCCCGCGTCGGCCTGCTCCTGCGCGGCGTGCCCCATCGTGGTCTGGACGAACAGGATCGTGCAGGTCATCGCCACCATCAGGGTGAGCGGCGAGAGCACCGAGGCCAGGCCCCTGGAGTCGGCGCGCAGGCTCCTGGCGGCCAGGAACCCGGTCACCCCCGCCGCCCTCAGCGGCAGCGGCACCACCTTCGCGGCCAGCGGGGCGAGCAGCGTCGCGGCGGTCGTCCAGACCAGCGCGGTCAGCATGGTCACCGGCGTGGCCGCCGCCTCCGTGTTCAGGCCCGACAGCACCAGCGTGAGTACCACGGCCCCGGCGGCCAGCGTCAGCCCGGCCAGCAGCCGCGGCCACGGCAGCCGGCCGTCGTCCAGCGCGGCCTCGCGGAGCGCCGCCACCGGGCGGATGCGGGCCAGGCGGCGGGCGGAGACGCGAGCCGCGATCCAGGCGGCGCCCACCGTGGCCAGGAGCGCGGCCAGGGCCGGGAACGGGCTGACCACCAGGCGCAGGTTCGCCGGGGTCGCGCCCAGGGCCACGAACGTGGCGTACAGCCAGTGGCCGAGCCCGATGCCCGCCGCCGCGCCGAGCAGCCCAGCCACGCCGCCGACCAGCAGCGCCTCGCCGCCGACGAGCCGGCGTACCTGCCTGGGGGTGGCCGCCACGGCCCGCAGCAGGGCGAGCTCGCGCCGGCGCTGCTGGATGGACAGGGCGAACGTGCCCACCACGACGAGGATCGCGACCAGCAGCGAGGTGGCGGCCAGCGCGCCGCCCATGCTGATCAGCGAGACCCGCGCCTGCTCCGCGTCCAGGAACTCCAGCCGCCCCCGCTCGTCCCCGATGTAGAGCACGGCCCCCTGCGGCGCGCGGGAGAGCGCGGGGAAGGCCCCGGCGGCGCTGACCATGCCCGGGTGCCCGGCCAGGCGGCGGGCCTCGGCGGTGCTGAAGAACACGGTGTCCTGGCTGGGCAGGGCCTGCGCGGTGACGCCCACGACGCGGTGCCCGCGCAGCTCCGCGCCGACCGCCAGCCCGGCGCGGGCGTCGACCACCACCTCGCCGTCCGCCCGCGGCGCGCGCCCCGCGGCGATCGTGAACGGGGTGAGCCCCGCCGACTCCCACCCGTGCCCGGTGAACCCGCCGAACGGGAACGTCACCTCCGGGATCACCCTGTCCACCCCGGGCGTCGCGCGGAGCGCCGTCACGACCGAGACGGGCAGCCAGGCACGCTCCGACAGCGGCTTGGCCTTCGTCTTCGTCTTGCCGTCGCCCTTGTCGATGGTCTCGTGGACGTACTGGTCGGCGGCGACGATCGCGGGCGCGCCCGCGTACCGCTCGGGGGCGACCGTGCCGCGCAGGCCGGTCTCCAGCAGCATCAGGCAGGCGCACACCAGCGCGGCGGCGCACAGCAGCGCCACGAACGCGCCCGCGAATGCCCCCTTGCGGTGCCGCAGCGTCTTCAGCGCGAAGCCGATCATCCCTTCCACGCTCCCAGCCCGGTCATCCGCTCGGCCACCTTCTCGGGGGTCGGAGCGGTCATCGTGTCCACGATCCGGCCGTCGGCCAGGAACAGCACGGTCCCCGCGTACGAGGCCGCCAGCGGGTCGTGCGTCACCATCACCACGGTCTGGCCCATGGCGTCCACCACCTCGCGCAGCAGCCGCAACACGTCCCGGGCGGTCATCGTGTCCAGGGCGCCGGTCGGCTCGTCCCCGAACACCACCTCCGGCCTGGTGACCAGCGCCCGGGCCAGGGCGACCCGCTGCTGCTGGCCGCCGGAGAGCTGCGCGGGCCGGTGCCCGGCGCGGCCCTCCAGTCCCACCCGGCGCAGGATCTCGCCGAGCCAGGCCCGGTCCACGCGGGCGCCGGCCAGGCGCAGGGGGAGGGTGACGTTCTCCACCACGTTCAGGGCGGGGACCAGGTTGAAGGCCTGGAACACGAAGCCGACCCGGCGCCTGCGCAGCTCGGTCAGCTCGGTCTCGCCCAGGCGCGACAGCTCGGTGCCGCCGAGGCGTACCGAGCCGGACGACGGCACGTCCAGCCCCGCCGCGCAGTGCAGGAACGTGCTCTTGCCCGACCCGGACGGGCCCATCACCGCCGTGAACGAGCCGCGCGGGATCCCCGCGGACACCTCCCGCAGGGCGGCGACCGCGCCCTGGCCCTTCCCGTAAACCTTGCTCACGGCCTCCAGCCGCACCACGTCTGTCATGCCGTCAAGCCTGCTGATCTGCGGGTACGCGGCCCAGATACGCCGTCACCGATCACCCATGACGTCATCATGATTCGGACACTGGTAGACATGTCACCGTGATTCGCCTACTGCTCGCTGAGGACCAGGCGGTGATCAGGGGCGCCCTGGCGGCCCTGCTCGGCCTGGAGCCCGACCTGGAGGTCGTCGCCTCCGTCGCGACGGGCGCGGCGGCCGTCGCCGCGGCCGCCGTGGACCTGCCCGACGTGGCCGTGCTGGACATCGACATGCCGGGCGGAATGGACGGGCTGGAAGCCGCCGCCGAGATCCGCGCCCGGGTGCCGGCGTGCCGGACGCTCATGCTCACCGGGTACGGCAAGCCGGGGCACCTCAAGCGAGCGCTGGCGGCGCAGGTGGACGGGTTCATGCTGAAGACCGCGCCGCCGGAGGAGCTGGTGGCGGCCATCCGCGCGGTCGCGCGGGGGGAGCGCGTGCTGGACCGGGCGCTCGCGGTGACAGCCTGGGACCTGGCCGACAACCCGCTCACGCCGCGCGAGGCGGACGTGCTGCGGCTGGCGGCGGGCGGGGCCGACGCGACGGACATCGCCGCCGGGCTGCACCTGACGCCGGGCACTGTGCGCAACTACCTCACGGGCATCGTGGCCAAGCTAAACGCCCGCAACCGCACCGACGCCGTTCGCATCGCCACCAAGTCCGGCTGGATCTAGTGGACCCTGATCCGGCCGGTCCTGATCCGGCCGGTACGCGACCCGGGCGTCGAGCTGGAACCAGCCGTCCGCGACGCCCGTGGTGAGGCGGCCGTCGAGCGTGGCCAGCCGGGTGGCCAGGTTGCCCAGGCCCGACGACCCCCGGCGGGCCGCCCCGGGCCGGGCGCCGTCGTTGCGGACGCGCAGGCGTACCGTGTGGCCGTCGGCAGCCGTCGAGAAGGCGGTCGAGATGGCGCAGTGGCGGGCGGTGCTGTGGCGCAGGACGTTCGTGACGGCCTCCCGGAGCACGGCACTGAGCACGGTCTCGATCTCGGCGGGGAGCGGCGGGTGCGCCAGCTCAGCGGTGACCTCGACGCGGGCCGCCCGCAGGACGGAACGGGCCGAGCTCGCCTCGGCGCGCAGCGACAGGTCGTGCTGCTCGCCGGAGACCGAGCGCAGGTCGTGCCCGGCTCGTTCGGCCATGTTCAGGACGTCGGCCAGCTCGGCCCGCGACCGCTCCGGCGGGAGGCGGCGGGCCAGCTCGCACTTGAGCAGGATGGCCGCAAGGCTGTGGCCCAGCAGGTCGTGCAGGTCGCGGGCGGCGCGCAGGCGCTCCTCGACGACGGCCGAGCGGGCCAGGCCCTCCCTGGCCGCCCTGAGCTCCTTGGCGAGCTGGGCCAGGCGTAGCAGGCTGTAGATCACCAGGCCGGTGACCAGGGTGCTGAGCGTGACGTTCGCCCACTGGGCGGGCGGCAGCGCGTACAGGGCGGCCATGAGGCCAGTGCTCGCCACGACGGCGGCGGCCAGCGGCCAGGCCACCGCCGGGCGGAACGCCAGCAGTACCGGGCCCGCCAGGAACCCCTGCACCCCCAGCCAAACCGGGCCGAACGCCGGCACGGGGGCGTAGGCCAGCACGGCCATCACCGCCAGCGCCGTCATGTGGCGGCCGTGCACGGATCTGAGCTGCATGGCCACGATCACGGCCAGCAGCGCGGCGGCGGGCGGCAGCAGCGCGGGCGGGATCTGGATGAGGGCCTTGCCGCTGAACCCGACCAGCACGGCGGCCAGCAGCAGCACCGACATGTCCGCCTTCGGGCGGGCCGCCGGGAGCGCGTGGGGGGTGGGCAGGACGGCTTCGACGGTGTAGCGGCCGCTGTCTGACAGGCCGCGCTCCAGCGTGCCGCCCGCGGCCCTGACCTGGTCGTCCAGGTCGGCCAGGCCGTCGTGCTCGGCGGTGCGGCGGCCGTCGTCGGTGACGCGCAGGCGTACCGTGCCGCTCGGCTCGCGGGTCTCGATCACGCAGGAGCGGGCGGTGCCGCGGCCCACCACGTCGGTGACGGCCTCGCGGAGCACCGCCGCGAGCAGCGCGCCCGCGGGGCCCAGCGGCTCGCTGTGCTCCGCCCGCACCTCGACGGCGATCTCCGCCGCGTCCAGCATCGCGCGGGCGGTGGTCAGCTCGGGGCCCAGCGACATCGCGCGGTAGCTCGCCGCCGCGGCCCGCGCGTCCGCCAGCGACCGCCGCGCCGTGGCCGTCACCTCACCCAACACCTCCCCGGCCCGGGAGGGTACGGCGAGCGAGCGGCGGGCGCCCGTCACGATCGCGGCCAGGCCGCGCCCCAGACCGTCGCTGAGCTCGGCCGCGATGCTCAGCCGCTCCTCGGCCACCGCCGCGGCGGCCAGCGCCAGGCGCGTGGCGTGCAGCTCGCCCACCCGCTCGACCAGCCGGATGAGGCCCAGGACGACCAGCGTCATGACCACTGTGGTGATCGTCAGATCGAGGGTGGTGACCGGGTCGCCGCCCCGCGCGTACGCGATCACCACCGCGCTGAACACGACCCCCGGCGCCAGCGCCCACAACCGGGTCACCAGCAGCGAGCCCGCCAGGAAGCCGAGCACCACCACGGAGGCTCCCGACCCAAGCGTCACCCAGTAGACCAGCCCGGCCTGCGCCGCCAGCAGCCACCACTTCCTGGACCACAGCGTGTACAGGCACTGCACCGCGAAGACCAGCACCGCGTCCGCGGCCCCGGCCAGGACGTACACGCTGGACAGCGCGGCCAGTACCGCGACCACGATCACCCGCGCCACAAACACCCCGAAACCCCCTAAGCCACGAAGGCAGCCTAGGAGAACCCCCTGGGCAGCACGGTGACGGGGCACGTGGAGGCCCGGAGCACCTTCATGGCCAGCTCGCCGAGGAAGACCCGGTGGGGCTGCGCGTCCTCGCTGGCGGCGCACACCAGCAGCTCGCCGGGCAGCCACTCGACGTCCTCGATCGCGGCCGCCACGGCGTGGCCCTCGGCCACCTCCGACTCGGCCTCCAGGCCGGTGCTCTCCCAGGCCAGGCGGACGGCCAGGGCGAGGTCGTCGCGGAGCTTGCCCTGGTCCTCGGTGCGCAGGTCGAAGGTGATCAGCCGCAGCGGCACGCCGAGGCGCAGCGCCGCCTGGGCCACCCGTTCGACGGCCGCGTCGCACTGCGGGCGGTGCACGTAGGCCAGCGTGAGGCGGGCGGGGGCCTCGGGCGGGACGTAGCGGGCGGGCGCCAGCATGACCGCCTCGGCGGAACGGTGCAGCAGATGGTCGGAGGTGGCGCCGATGGCGATGCGGCCGGGCGGCCCGCCCGAGGCGGAGCCGACCACGATCAGGTCGGCCCTGATCCTGCTGGCCAGCACCGAAAGCCCGCGGCCCGTGCCCCGGCTCTCGAACGCCATGTACTCGGCCGCCGTCGCGCCCAGCTCCTCCGCCGCGTGCGCCAGGTTGGCCTGAGCCTCGACCGCCAGCCCGGGGCTGCCCGGCGGGTAGATCGTCGCCACGGTCAGCTCGCCGCCGGTGACCCGCGTGATCGCGGCACCCAGGGCGAGCGCGTCCCGCCCGCCCGGCTCCGTGGTGTAGCCGACGATCACGTGCTCTCCGATCACGACTGCCCTCTTACCCGATCTGAACTGGGAATACGCCGCTTTATCGGGAACGTTGCAATCGTACGGAGGCGCAAAAAAGGTGAAGATCACTCTTGACACCCTCTTCAACGGAGCCCTTGGTCCGGTTTCGCTCCGTGAAGCGGTTCAGCAGCTCAGGGAGCGGGATTTGGCGTGCACGGTGTCCGCGGAGACCGTGGAAGAGAAGGTGACCATCTTCTCCGACTGCGTGGAGCGCGGATTCACGCCGCTCCGCAGCGAGATCATGGCCGCCTGCTACGTGGCCGAGCGCGACGCCACCACCGAGGCGTTCGACCGGGGGCTCATCACCAAGGCCGAGCTGGACAGCAAGCATGCCGCCCTGATCCGCCAGTTCCTGTCCTGAGATCACGCTTTTCCCGACTTTCCGCCGGGTAGTGGGAGCGGATGACGATCTCTGTTCGTAAGGTTGTGCCTATCGATCATTCACGAATGGACAGGCGTGTATCAGGACATCGTCGGCTTCGCCCACACTACGCCCGAGTGGCTGCACACCTTCGCCGAGGTCGGCACGGACGGCGGGTTGTACCTGTTCGCCGCCCTGTTCGCGGTGGCCGCACTGCGGGCCTGGCGGGCTCCGGCGCGTGACCTGGCGCTGGTGGTCGCGGGTCCGGCGGGTGTGGTGCTCGCCTACGTTGTGAGCGAGGTCGTCAAGGCCTTCGTCAGGGAGGACCGGCCGTGCCGCGGCGGGGTCGCGACGATCGCCGCCTGCCCGCCGCCGGACGACTGGTCCTTCCCCAGCAACCACTCGGTCATCGCGGCGGGGGCGGCGGGCGCGCTCGTGCTGGCCTGGCGGGCTCTGGCCTGGGTGGTGCTGCCGCTGGCGGCGCTGATGGCGTTCTCGCGGGTGTTCGTGGGAGCGCACTATCCGCACGACGTGGCCGCGGGATTCCTGCTCGGGGTCGTGCTCGCCCCGCTGTTCACGCTGCTGGCGGTGGGGGCCGTCACCCCTGTCGTACGGCTCGCGCGAACCCGTCTGTCGCCTCGATGAGCCGGTGCAGGATGCCCGGCTCGCTGAAGGCGTGCCCGGCGTCGTCGACCACCTGGAAGTCCGCCTCCGGCCACGCCTTGTGCAGGTCCCAGGCGGTGACCATGGGCGTGCAGGCGTCGTAGCGGCCCTGCACGATCACGCCGGGAATGTGCCTGATCTTGCCGACGTCCCTGATGAGCTGGTCGGGCTCGAACCAGCCGGCGTGGTGGAAGTAGTGGTTCTCGATCCTGGCGAAGCAGAGGGCCAGCCGGTCCTCGCCGAACTCGGCGACACGCTCGGGGTCGGGCAGCAGCGAGATCGTGGCGGCCTCCCACTGGGCCCACGCCTTGGCCGCCGCCAGCCTGGCCACCGGGTCCGCGCCTTCGAGCCGCCTGCGGAAGGCCGCCACCAGGTCGTCGCGCTCCGCGGCGGGGATGGGGGCCACGTACCCCTCCCACAGGTCCGGGAACAGGTGGCCGGCGCCCTCCTGGTAGAACCAGCGCAGCTCCTGCGGCCGCAGGGTGAAGATCCCGCGCAGCACCAGCTCGGTCGTACGGCCGGGATGGGTCTGCGCGTACGCCAGCGCCAGCGCGCTGCCCCACGAGCCGCCGAACACCTGCCACATGTCGATGCCCAGGTGCTCCCTGAGCCGCTCCATGTCCCGCACGAGGTGCCAGGTGGTGTTGGCGCTCAGGTCCGTGGCGGGGTCGCCGGCGTGCGGGCGGCTGCGGCCGCAGTTGCGCTGGTCGAACAGGACGATCCGGTAGAGCTCCGGGTCCCACTGGCGGCGGTGCTTCGCGCTGCACCCGCCTCCCGGTCCGCCGTGCAGCATGACCGCGGGCTTGCCCTGAGGGTTGCCGCAGACCTCCCAGTAGATCTGGTTGCCGTCGCCGACGTCCAGCAAGCCCGAGTCGTAGGGCTCGATTGGCGGGTACAGGGTTCTCATAACCCCACATTAGGGTTGATCGCATGGAGCTGGTTACCCTCGATGACATCCGGGCCGCCGCCGAGCGGATCAAGCAGGTCGTGGTGCGTACCCCGCTCGTCCCCATGGGCGAGGCGTGGGTGAAGCCGGAGAGCCTGCAACCCGTCGGATCCTTCAAGCTCAGGGGCGCCTACAACGCGGTGGCCTCGCTGCGGCCAGGCGGGGTGGTCACCCATTCCTCCGGCAACCACGGGCAGGCCCTCGCCTACGCGGCCGGGAAGTTCGGGGTGCCGTGCGTGGTCGTCGTGCCCGAGGGCACGCCCCAGATCAAGGCCAGGGCGATCGAGTCGCGCGGGGCCGAGCTCGTCGTTGTGCCGCCCGAGCAGCGGGAGGTCGTGGCCGAGAAGGTGGCGGCCGAGCGGGGGCTGACCCTGGTGCCGCCGTACGACCACCGCGCGGTGATCGCGGGTCAGGGCACCGTCGGGCTGGAGATCCTCGCCGACCTGCCCGAGGCCGAGGTGGTGCTGGTGCCGGTGGGCGGCGGCGGGCTGGCCTCCGGGGTCGCCTCGGCGGTCAAGGCGCTCAACCCCGGTGTACGGGTGATCGGGGTCGAGCCCGAGCTGGCCGCCGACGCCGCAGAGGGCCTGGCGGCCGGGCGGCGCGTGGTGTGGGAGCCGGCCAGGACGTTCCGCACGATCGCCGACGGGGTGCGTACGCCGCTGTCCGAGCTGACCTTCGCCCACCTCAGCGCGCGGCTCGACGGCATCGTGACCGTCACCGAGGACGAGATCAAGGCCGCCATGGGACACCTGGCGCGCTCGGCCCGGCTGGTGGCCGAGCCGACCGGAGCAGTCGCCACGGCGGCCCTGCTGTCCGGGCGTGTCCCCGCCGGCCGGACGGTGGTCGTGCTGTCCGGGGGGAACGTGGACCCCGACCTCTACCGTCAGGTGCTCTGAGTCCAGGTGTGCCGGGTCAGGAACGAGCGGTCGCCGGTGGCGTACTCGTTGAAGGCCCGCTGCACCTCGGCCAGCTCCGGCACCATGGCCAGGCTGAGCGTGCCCTCCTTGTATTCCAGCTCGTAGCCCGGCGAGACCTGGAGGAAGTGGTGGCCGAAGTTCACCAGCGCCACGAACGGGTTTTGTGGTGACAGCGTGGCCAGCACGTCGTTGACGAGGCCGAGGTCGGGGTCGTGCACGACCATGCCGTCGCCGGTGTGGAGCTGCATGCCCTCGTAGACGCCCAGCGGCGCCACGTTGTGCACGAGGTCGCGCTGAGGGTCGTAGCAGACCAGGCCGTGCGCCCGCGCGATCGTGAACACCCGGGCGGACGTCTCGTCCATGGTGTCCAGGTCCATCGTCACCAGCACGTGGCCCGGATAGAGCGTGACCTCCCCCGGCAGCTCCTTGGCGACCTCGGGCACGCCATCGCCGCTGACCGGGCGGGTCCGCTTGACCGCCAGATAGGTCGCGCGCGCCTGGTCCCTGCCGATCGGAACCGGCTCGTCCCAGACCATCAACTCAACGCTCATCGGTCCATCTTGTCGAACCCGCACCCCGCCCGCGCGCCTCTGGGCCCAAGAGCCGGAAAGCCGCGTCGCGGCATATCAGGGCATACCTATACGGGCTTCTCGGAATCCGGCACCAGCTCGACCGTGCAGTTCGCGCAGCGCCGAGGCTGAGGTTGTCGCGCGCTAAGAACCGCTCATGACAATCGTATGGAGCCGGGAGAGACGCGGGCGAACGATTCGGGTGCATGCTGTGGTGGTGGGCCGCCTTCGATACCGCGCCGTCGGGGGCGGCTCACCGCCTTTGAGCTCGTACGGAGTAATGATGCGGCGAGTGTGGGAAGGAACAAGGTGATCTGTTAGGCCCGGGGTTCGCCCGGTGGAACGGGTGCTGAGCTACTGGTCAGGTTGTCAGTGCTTGTCGGTTCTTTCCATGGTCGGTCGGGGGCGGGGTGACGATCGGTTGGCGTTCCAACTATCGCTCAGGTGTTCTATTCAGGTTGGGATTGATGGTGATCTTCTGATCACATTCAGTGAATACTTCGGGGGTGGGTCGATGCTGGTCGTGCAGGCCTACCGGTTCGCCCTCGACCCCACCCCGTCCCAGGCGCGTGCGCTCGCGTCGCACTGCGGCGCGGCACGAGTTGTCTTCAACTGGGGGCTTGCCCGCATCAAGGCGAATCTGGACCGGCGGGCCGCCGAACGCTCCTACGGGCTAAAGGGGGATCAGCTCACGCCGCCGCTGTCGTGGTCGATCTACGCGCTGCGCAAGGCGTGGAATGCGGCCAAGCATGAGGTCGCGCCGTGGTGGGCGGAGGCCCAGCGCAGCCGCATTCACCATCGGGTGGCGGCGCTGCGCGGCGACGCCCTCCACAAGCTGACCACGCGCCTGGCCCGCGAGTACGGCACGATCGTGGTGGAGGACCTCAACGTCGCCGGCCTGGTCCGCAACCGGCGGCTGGCCCGCGTGATCTCCGATGCGGGGTTCGGTGAGATCCGCCGCCAACTCACATATAAGACTGCCTGGCAGGGCGGGATCCTGGTGGTCGCCGGCCGCTGGTTCCCCTCCTCCAAGACGTGCTCGGGATGCGGAGCGGTGAAAGCCAAGCTGCCCCTGCGAGTGCGCACGTTCGCCCGCCCCTCGTGCGGGCTGGTCATGGATCGCGACGTCAACGCCGCGCGCAACCCTGCCGCGCTGGTGGGGCGGCACGTCGCCGGGAGTGGCCCGGTGACGCGAAACGGACGTGGAGCCGATCGTAAGACCCCGCTCGGCGGGGCTGGTGGCTGTGAAGCGTCAACCCCGCACCGGGACACCGGGCAAGACGGGGACTTTCGCCCAGCAACGGGTGAATCACTGAGAAGAGTTGAAGCTCAGTGAAACGGAACGGAACATGGGGAGAGACCTCAAGGGAGCCTCGATGATCGAGATCTGGCCGGGAGACCCCTATCCGCTCGGGGCCACCTACGACGGGGCGGGCACCAACTTCTCGCTCTACACCGAGGTCGCGGACGCGGTCGAGTTGTGCCTCTTCGATGAGGGCAACGTCGAGTCCAAGGTGCCGCTGAGCGAGGTGGACGGGTTCATCTGGCACGGCTACCTGCCGGGGATCGGGCCCGGCCAGCGTTACGGATACCGCGTGCACGGGCCCTACGATCCGGCCCGCGGGCTGCGCTGCAATCCGGCCAAGCTGCTGCTCGACCCGTACGCGATGGCCATCGAGGGCGGGGTGAGGTGGCACGAGGCGGTCTACGGATACCGCTTCGGCCAGCCGGACACCCGCAACGACATCGACTCGGCCCCCTACGTGCCGCGCTCGATTGTCATCAACCCGTTCTTCGGCTGGGGGCACGACCGGCCGCCCGCGACCCCCTACCACGACACCGTGATCTACGAGGCCCATGTGCGGGGGCTGTCGAACAGCCATCCCAAGATCCCCGAGCACCTGCGCGGCACGTACGCGGCCCTGCACCACCCCGAGATCCTCGACCACCTCACCAAGCTGGGCGTGACGGCGATCGAGCTGATGCCGGTGCACCAGTTCGTCACCGACCACATCCTGGAGCAGCGCGGGCTGGCCAACTACTGGGGCTACGACTCGATCGGGTTCTTCGCGCCGCACAACCGCTACTCCAGCCAGGGGCAGCGCGGGGGCCAGGTGCTGGAGTTCAAGGCCATGGTCAGGGGGCTGCACGAGGCCGGCATCGAGGTCATCCTGGACGTCGTCTACAACCACACCGCCGAGGGCAACCACCTCGGGCCGACGCTGGGGTTCAGGGGGATCGACAATCCCGACTACTACCGGCTGGTCGAGGGGGACAAGCGTTACTACGTGGACACCACGGGCACCGGTAACAGCCTGCTCATGCGGTCCCCGCACGTGCTGCAGATGATCATGGATTCGCTGCGTTACTGGGTGATCGAGATGCACGTGGACGGGTTCAGGTTCGACCTGGCCTCGACGTTGGCCCGGGAGCTGCACGAGGTCGACCGGCTGAGCGCGTTCTTCGACCTGGTGCAGCAGGACCCGGTGCTGTCGCAGGTCAAGCTGATCGCGGAGCCGTGGGATGTGGGCCCGGGCGGCTACCAGGTCGGGAACTTCCCTTCGCGGTGGACCGAGTGGAACGGGCGTTACCGCGACACGATCCGTGACCTGTGGCGGGGGCAGGCGGCGACCCTGCCCGAGTTCGGGTCCAGGTTCACCGGGTCGAGCGACCTCTACCAGGACGACAGCCGCCGCCCGGCCGCCTCGATCAACTTCGTGACCTGCCACGACGGCTTCACCCTGCAGGACCTCGTCTCGTACAACGCCAAGCACAACGAGGCGAACAAGGAGGGCAACCGCGACGGCACCGACGACAACCGCTCCTGGAACTGCGGCGAGGAGGGCCCGGCCGGGATCGCCGTCGAGTCGCTGCGCGAGCAGCAGAAACGCAACTTCCTCACCACGCTCTTCCTGTCGCAGGGCGTGCCGATGCTCTCGCACGGCGACGAGCTCGGGCGCACCCAGCGCGGCAACAACAACGGCTACTGCCAGGACAACGAGCTGACCTGGGTCGACTGGTCGGACGTGCGGGAAAACTGGCTGCTGCTGGAGTTCACCCAGAGTCTGGCCGCGCTGCGCAAGAGGCATCCCGTCTTCCGGCGCAGGAGGTTCTTCTACGGCAAGCCCGTACGCGGGCTGAACGACATCGCCTGGCTCACCCCCTCGGGGGAGGAGATGACCGACAGCGACTGGACCGTCGGATACGCGAAGTCGCTGGCCGTCTTCCTCAACGGCGACGCCATCACCGAGCCGGACCGGCGCGGCCGGACGATCCGGGACGACTCGTTCCTGCTGCTGTTCAACGCCCACCACGACACCATCAGGTTCACGATCCCCAAGGACTACGGCGAGATGTGGCACACCGAGATCGACACGGCGATGCCGATCAGGCTCGACGCCCGGATGTGCCGGGCGGGGGAGGCCGTCGCGGTGCCGGGACGCAGCGTGCGGGTGCTGCGCCGTGTCTAGGCCGACCTCCACCTACCGGGTGCAGCTCACCCCCGACTTCGGCTTCGCCCAGGTGGCCGAGATCGCCGGCTACCTGCGCGACCTCGGGGTGAGCCACGTCTACCTGTCGCCGATCCTGCAGGCCACGCCCGAGTCGCGGCACGGCTACGACGTCACCGACCACTCAAGGGTCAGGGAGGAGTTCGGCGGGGCTGCCGGGTTCAGGGAGATGGCGCAGCAGTTGGCCGCCCATGACCTGGGCGTCGTGGTGGACATCGTGCCCAACCACATGAACACGGTCAACGCGCAGTTCTGGTCGGTGCTGCGGGACGGGCCCGCCTCGCCTTACGCGAACTGGTTCGACATCGACTGGAACGACGGGAAGGTGGCGCTGCCCGTACTGGGCGCCGACGTCGCGTCCGTCGTGGACGGCGACGCCGGGGCGGTTCCCGCCGGGCTCGTGGTGGACGGCGACGTGCTGCGCTACCACGAGCACGCCTACCCCCATCCCGGGCACTACCGGCTGGTCGGGTGGCGGGCCGGGCCCGGCTACCGGCGCTTCTTCGATGTGTCGTCGTTAATCGGGCTGCGGGTGGAGGATCCGTCCGTACTGTTCGCCACACAC
The DNA here is from genome assembly GCF_039871825.1 of Nonomuraea sp. B12E4. NCBI lineage: Bacteria > Bacillati > Actinomycetota > Actinomycetes > Streptosporangiales > Streptosporangiaceae > Nonomuraea > Nonomuraea sp. B12E4. The sequence continues at coordinate 139,133 of NZ_JBDPME010000010.1, forward strand.
GAGGTGATCTTCTGGCTGCTGGACGAAGGGCTGGTCGACGGGCTGCGGGTCGATCACCCCGACGGGCTGGCCGATCCCCGCGGCTATCTCGAACGGCTGCGCGACCGGGCGGGTGGTGCCTGGACGGTGGTCGAGAAGATCCTCATCGGGCCCGAGCGGCTGCCCGGCGACTGGGCCTGTGACGGGACCACGGGTTATGACGTGCTCAACCGGGTCAACGGGCTGTTCGTGGATCCGGCCGGGCAGACACCCCTCGTCCAGATATTTGCGGATATGACGGGGCAGCCTTCCGCGTACCGGCCTGTGATGGCGCAGGCCAAGCGGGAAGTGCTCGACCTGTTCTTCGGCGCCGAGGTGGACCGGCTGGCGCGGGCGGCCTCCTGCGACCCGGCCACCGTGCGCGAACTGCTCGCCGCGATGCCGGTCTATCGCGCGTACGTGGTGCCGGGGGAGCCGCCGCCACCCGAGTCGGCGGAGATCGTGGAGCTGGCCGCCGAGGCCTGCTCGCCCGCCGTGCTGCCGCTCGTCCGTGAGGTCCTATCCGGCTCCGCCGAGGCGATCGTCCGGTTCCAGCAGGCCTGCGGGCCCGTCATGGCCAAGGGGGTCGAGGACACGGCGCTCTATCGGTGGTATCCGCTGGCCTGCCTCAACGAGGTGGGCGGGGAGCCGGACCGGTTCGGGGTGCCGGTGGAGGAGTTCCACGAGTTTTGCGCCGAAATGTTGCCCTATACGATGACGACGCTGTCCACGCACGACACCAAGCGGTCCGAGGACGTACGGGCGCGGTTGTCGGTTTTGTCGGAGCTCCCGGAGGCGTGGGGCGCGGCGGTGGCGGAGTGGTCGTCGGCCGTGCGGTTCGATCCGCTGCTCGACTACCTGGCGTGGCAGAACCTCATGGCGGCCTGGCCCATCTCCGCCGAGCGCTTCACGGACTACCTGCTCAAGGCGGCCCGCGAGGCGAAGACGGCGATTTCCTGGGTCAACCCGGACCCGTCCTACGAGCGGCGGCTGCGGGACTTCGCGGCGGCGGCGGTGCGGCTGCCGGTCGGCGAGTTCACCGAGCGGATCGAGCCCTTCGCGATGTCCAACTCGCTCGGGGCCAAGCTGGTGCAGCTCATGATGCCGGGGGTGCCCGATGTCTATCAGGGCAACGAGACGACCGACTTCTCGCTGGTCGATCCGGACAACCGGCGGCCCGTGACCTATCCGCGCAAGCCCGAGACCTCGTGGGACGCGGCCAAGCTGCTGGTGACCACCCAGGCGCTGCGGTTGCGGCGGCGGCTGGGGGGCGCGGCGCCGTACGCGCCGCTGGGGGCGGAGGGGGCGGCGGCGGAGCACGTGATCGCCTTCACCCGTGGAGCCGACGCGCGCGGGCGGCCGCTCGCCGTCGCGGTGGCCACCCGTCTCCCGGTGCGCCTGGCCGCCTCGGGATGGGGCGCCACGACCTTGACCCTGCCCGCCGGGACCTGGCGCGACCTGCTCACCGGCGGTCTCCATACCGGGCGGATCCCGCTCGGCCACCTGCTCGGTCAGTATCCGGTCGCACTGCTGGAGAGACATGATCTTTGAGGTCTGGGCACCGAGGGCCACGGCTGTCGAACTGGACGTCCTGGGCGGGCGTCGGCCCATGTCGGCGAAGGCGGGGGGCTGGTGGTCGGCCGAGGTGGGCGGGGCCGGACACGGCACCAGGTACGCGTTCGTGGTGGACGGGGACGGGCCCTACCCCGATCCGCGCTCGCGGCGGCAACCCGACGGGATCTTCGGGCCGAGCGCCGTCTATGATCACGCCAGGTTCACCTGGTCCGATCACGATTGGCGGGGGCGCGACCTGCGGGGGTCAGTGATCTACGAGCTGCACGTGGGGACGTTCACGGGGGAGGGGACGTTCGGGGCGGCGATCGAGCGGCTGCCGCATCTGGTGGAGCTGGCCGTGGACTTCGTGGAGGTCATGCCGGTCGCTCCCGTCCCTGGGGGGCGTAACTGGGGGTATGACGGGGTTGATCTGTATGCGGTGAACGAGACGTACGGGGGGCCTGACGGGCTCAAGTCGTTCGTGGACGCGTGCCATCGGGCCGGGATCGGGGTCATCCTGGACGTCGTCTACAACCATCTCGGCCCTTCGGGGAACTTCCTGCGGCCGTTCGGTCCCTACTTTTCCGACTTTAAGGGGAGTTATTGGGGCGATGCGGTCAATCTGGACGGGCCTGGCTCTGACGAGGTGCGGCGATACTTCATCGGCAATGCCGTGCAGTGGCTGCGCGACTACCACCTCGACGGGCTGCGCCTGGACGCGGTGCACGCGCTGCACGACCGGCGCTCCCGGCACCTGCTGGCCGAGCTGTCGGAGGAGGTGGACGCGCTCGCGTGCTCCGTCGGCCGGCCGCTGTCGCTGATCGCCGAGTCCGACCTGAACGATCCGCGCATGGTGAGCTCCCTGGCCGCGGGCGGGCTGGGGATGACGGCTCAGTGGGACGACGACGTACACCATGCCCTGCACTGCGCGGTGACCGGCGAGTCGTTCGGCTACTACGCGGACTTCGCCGCGCTGCCGGCGCTGGCCAAGGTGCTGACGTCGGGCCTGTTCCACGACGGGGCGTATTCGAGCTTCCGCGGCCGTACGCACGGGCGGCCCTTCACCGGCGTGCCCGGCCACCGGCTGGTCGCCTGCCTGCAGAACCACGACCAGATCGGCAACCGCCCGCGCGGCGACCGGCTGCCGATCCCGGCGCTCAAGCTGGGCGCCGGCCTGCTGCTGACCTCGCCGTTCACGCCGATGCTCTTCATGGGGGAGGAGTGGGGGGCGCGCACGCCGTTCCTGTTCTTCTCCGACCACGTCGAGCCTGAACTGCGGGAGAGCGAGGGGGCGCGCCGGGAGCGGGAGTTCGAAGGGTTCGGGTACGTCTGGGACGCGCCCGATCCCTCGGAGGAGGAGACGTTCCTGCGCTCCAAGCTGGACTGGGGGGAGCTGAAGGAGGAGGCGCACTGGTCCCTGCTGTGCTGGTATCGGGACCTGATCGCGCTGCGCAAGGCGCTGCCCGAGCTGTCGGACCCGCGGCTGGAGCGGGTGCGGGTGGAGGTGGATCCGCTGGGGAAGTGGCTGGTGATGTGGCGGGGGGCGCTGGCGGTGAGCGTGAACTTCTCGGAGGACCCGGTGCTGGTGCCGGTGCCGGCCGACACCCTACTGCTGTCCTCTGACGAGCCCGTGCTGCCGACCGCGGAGGGCCTCCACCTACCCGGCCAATCCATGGCCATCTGCCGCACCACCGCCTCGTAGGGCTACTCAGGCTCCTGGGCAGGTTGTTCGGCGGTTCGTGGCGCGCCCCCCTCCACCGAGCCACCGGCGCACCGCCCCGCGACCGCTGACCCTTGGGAGGGTAGTTGTGGCCGGGCCGGTCATGGCGCTCCGCGCGGAGTGGTTGTCCACAGGGGCGGGCAGAGCTGTGCCTCGTTATCCACAGAACCGAGCTCCACCCCACCCAGCCCCGCCCTCAACCCCGATCCTGAGTGCCTCACCGGCTCGATTCCATGCCCGGAGGCACCCATGAAGATCGTTCTCCCGCTGCCCGGCACCCTGACCACCCTGTTCGTCGTGGCCATGGAGCACCTGACGTTCGACGTCGACTCATTCGTGCCCTGGCGCGTCGGCGGCCCCTTCAGAAGGACAGCGACGGCCGCGCTGGCCACCGGCGCCCTGACCGTCACTCACCATCCGACCCCATGGAGACCAACCGGCCTCACCTTCGCAGACGAGGAAAGGCGCCGCCTGCGCCGCATGAAGGAACATATCGTGGTGTCCACCACGGCACCCCCGCACAAGCTCCCCGCCACCATCCAGGCGGCCCGAGCCGCAGCCAGAGCACTGGCCCGCCAATGTGACGGCCTGCTGATCGACCCCCTGATCGGCTCCAGCATTCTCACCTGCGGACGTTGCGTCGGCGAGCCCACAGACTTCCACCTCAAAGACGACTGGCTGACCTGGGACGTTCAGGTGCACGACGCCGCCACCTGCCCACCGTGGGACCCGGCCGGCACCGGCGGGTGTGACTGCCTCCGAGTGACCTCGCGAGGCCTGCGCCGCTTCGCCCTCCCGGAGGTCACCCTCGACGGCGCCTCCTGCGCCCACAATCTGTGCGCGACCAACCTCCTGCGTGCGGTGGCCCACCGCCTGACCGCGGACCACCTGGCCTACGTCATCGCCCACCCCGAAGCCACCAGCCGCAAGATCGACGACTTCCTCCAGATCCACCCCACAGACCAGCCCGACGGCGGCCTCGCCTTCGGCGTACAACTGACTCCGTACGACGCGGAGCTCGGCGAGCTGGGCCGCACCGGCAGCATCCGCCGGCTGAAGGTCGGCCCCCCACCCGGCACAGGTCAGATCACCTGCCTCAAGGTCGGCCCACCCTCGGGCTTCACCGGTTCCCTCAACGACTGGCTGTGTGCCACCCAGGAAGCCGGCCACACCTTCCCGACCTCGCTGCTCGACTCCCCACCCCGCGACCCAGCCCCAGCCCTCGCCGCCTGACCACCCAGTCCCGCAACAAAACACCCAGACGCGCCGGGCGAGTCGGCTTGCGCGGGCATGCCCCCTTGGGCGTGCCGGCTCTGGGTGCGGGCGCGCCTGGTGTGCACTTGGCGGCATCGCACTCCAGGGCGTTACCCAGGGACGATCTGGTACGGGGCGCGCTCGCGGAAGGGGAGATGCGGGCTGTCCTGCACGAATAGGCGAAATCAGCCGTTCTGACACGTTTTGATGAGAAAAGTCCATGGTCGTCTTGAACCGTTGGGCCGTGTAGGGCGTCCAAGTGGGGTGATCCCGTTTGAGATGATCGACGAAGATCTGAGAATCGCACGTCAGCGGGCGTGCCGCTGGGAGGAGCTGAACGAGCGCCGCCAGAGCCTTGCCGACCTGGTGCGGATGACACGCCAGGCGGTCGGAGCGCGGGATTTGGAGACGGTGGCCGCTGAGGACGCCAAGCTTGGCGCGCTCGTGGTCGTACTCGCGGCGGTGGAGCAAGAACTGGCCGGGGTTGGTCCGGCGCGAGAACTGTACGAGGAACTGCTGGCACGAGAGGAACGGCGGCTCATCGAGTCGACCGACCCACGCGGCGCCGAACTGCTGGAAATCCGACAGTTGCTTACCGAACTAGCCATCGAACTACCCGCCAGGGAACGTGCCAGAAGGGCAGGCCAGGAGGCCCTCCACCGTTGGGGAGACAGGGCAGCCCAGGCCGCATTCGTCCGCGAGGCCGAAGCCCTCGGGATGATGATCGACCCTGCCACAGCCGACCCCGTTTCGGGCCACCCCGTTTCGGGCCACCCCGGCTCGGTTGGTTCGGGTTCGGATGGGTTCGGTGGAGTTCGGCTATTGGTGGAGTTGTTGGAGGAGCGCTGTGCGGAGCTGGAGCGGCTGCGCGATGAGCTCCGTACTCGCCGCGAGAAGCTGCTCCTCGACTGATCCGCGATGACCGCGCCGCGGCCGGCCACAAACGGACGCATATGGACGTAGCAGCAGCCGGGACGTGGATCCAAGCTGGCGGAGACCCCAGAACTGAGCCAGACCCGCCGCAGAGCCGCGTCCTTGGCCGGGCCCGCCGCCTGCTGTCCTGGCCGGGATCTGCCCGCTCTTGGCCCGGCCACGCCCCGGCAGGGCGCTATTACTGCGCACCCGAATGGGCAGCGCCTCACGTTCGGCCGAGAACCGGCGCATGGTTGCGCTCGGGCGGGGCTTCTGGGTCAGCGGTCGAGGAGTCGGCGCATGGCGTGCTCCAGGGTGGCCGCCGGGTCGGAGACCGGGGTCTGGGCGCGCCAGGCCACGTATCCGTCCGGTCGGACCAGTACGGCACCGCCCCCGCTGATGCCGTACCGCTCCTGGAAGCGCCCCTCCACGTCCAGCAGTTCCTCGCCCACCAGCAGCCGGGTGAGCTGCACCCCGAGCCGCTCCTTGACCAGGCGGCCGGCCTCCACCCAGCCCTGGCCGCCCTGCTTGTCGGCCAGCAGGACGAAGCCGGAGCCGAACAGGTCGATGGTTGAGATGCGTTGCCCGTCCCAGTCGAGTATCACGTGCGGGGCGCGGCTGCCGGGGCGGCCGCTCGGTACGCGGGGGTCCTCGAGGAGCGAGCCGTCGTCGCCGGGTTCCGCCACGATGGCCGCGGAGTGGTAGCGGTATCCGAGCAGGGCGCCCAGTGGGTCCTCGATGGGCTCCGGGTAGCCGACGCGGGCCGCGGGAGGCATGCGTACGCCGAGGTTGGCGAGCTGGGCGTCGGCTGTCAGGGCGCCGATCGGGCGGCGTTCGGCGTCGTAGGAGTCGAGGAAGGCGGGACCGGCCTGGCCCGTGAGGACCAGCCACAGCCGCCAGGCGATGTCGCAACCGTCCTGGAGCGCCGTGCTGCCGCCCTGCCCGCCGGTGGGCGGCATGGTGTGGGCGGCGTCACCGGCGAAGAACACCCGCCCGGCCCGATACGTGTCGGCGAGCACGTGCGCCAGGGCGAACGTCGTCTTGTCCAGGATCCGAACGTCCAGGTCCGGCCGGCCGGTCCCGATCCGTACCAGCTCCACGCAGCGCTCGTGGGTGAAGTCGGCCTCGCTCTCGCCCTTGGCGACGTCGAAGTTGACCCCCAGCACGTGTGCCCCCACCCCGGTGCCGGTCACGATGGCGCCGGTGAAGATGTCGTTCTGCAGGTACCAGAGGGTGACTTCGCGCTCGCGTACCAACCCGGTCAGATCGGCGTCGAACATGATCGAGCACATGTGGCCCAGATTGCCCTTGCCCGAGGTGGGCACGCCCAGTATCGCCCGCAACGGGCTCCGGTAGCCGTCGGCGGCCACCACGTAGTCGGCTCGCACGACGCGCTCCTCGCCGTGGGCGGCCCGGATCACCGCCGTCACGCCGCCCTCGTCCTGCGTCAATGAGATCAGCTCTGTGGAGAAGCGCAGGTCGGCGCCCATCTCCTCGGCCTTGCTCCGCAGGACGCGCTCGATCTCGGCCTGGGGCGCGCCGACATTCGCGGCGGGCGTGAGATCGGTCAGGAACGCCGCCTCCTCGTTCTCGCTGCTCATGATCATGTGCGGGTCCGGGTCGGACAGGGTCCTGGCGATGGCGATGCGCATGTTCTCGCCGATGCCCGCCCAGATGTCGGCCAGCGCCTCTTCGACGCCCGGTACGGGGCGCAGCAGCTCGACGGCGCGCGGGCCCACGCCGAACGCCTTGGGCTGGATCGACGTGCTCGGGTGCCGTTCGACCAGCATGACGGGGACTTCACGCCAGGCCAGGAGTGTCGCCGCGCTCAGCCCTGCGTACCCACCGCCCACCACCAGGACGGGCACTCGCTCTTGCTCCATTGCTCCCACCTCCGGTAACGCGTAGTATCGCGTTGCGATCGATCGACACGATATGTCGTGTTTGAGGATAGGTCAAGACATATCTCGAAAGGTGGCGGGCGAGCAGCGTGAGTGAAGGGTGCGGGTGGAGCGGCTTCCCGGGGGCCGCGAAAACAGGACCGCGAAACAGGGCCTGGCGGCGGGACAAACGACCGACTCGCTCGTCCCGGAGGCGGCGCGTTCATCTGGGCGGTGATCCTGCGACCGGCCGGCCTGCGTGCGAGTCCGGGGTCAAGGAACGACGAACGCGGTAAACGGGATCACCGCGGTCATCCCGGTCCGGCGCCTCCGCCGAGCTCGGCGAGAATGGCGTCGGCGGCCTCCGGCAGGGAGCCGTGGACCTGATCCGCCTCGCGAAGATCCTTGGCCGTATGGGTCGTCGTCACCGCGATCACCGTCATTCCCGCGGCCTTCCCGGCGGCCACGCCCGCGGGAGCGTCCTCGATGACGATGCACTCGGAGGGGGTCATTCCCATCCGCCCGGCGGCGAGAAGGTAGCAGCCGGGATCAGGCTTTCCCACGCTGACGTCCTCGCCGCAAACGCCCGTATGAGGCTTCGGCAGCCGGAGGCGGGCGAACGCCCGCTCCACCAGATCCCGGTTGCCGGAGGTCGCTGTCGTCCAGGCGGCCGGCGGCAACCGTTCGAGAAGTCCGTGCGCGCCGTCCAACGCCTCGACGGCTTCGTACTCGGTCCGGATCAGGCTCTCGAACCGCCGCAGGGAAGCCGTTTCGTTCAGCTTGCCCGCCGCCGCGCGGATGATGTCCAACGGGCGCCGGCCATGGGCGACGGCCCAGATCGCGGCCTCACGCACATCATGCTCGACTGCCCAGGCACCCCAGGCACGGCGGTATGCCGGAATGCTGTCCAGCAGGACGCCGTCGACATCGAAAATGCAGCCTCGCCGCACCTCAGGACTCCGTTTCAGGCGACGACCCGACCCCTGTCCGTCGGGATCTTATGAGAGGTAGTGCTCCAGGGACTCCACCTTGGAGGTCATGCCGTCCGTGACCCCCTCCCGGAGGTCGGCCTTCAGCACCAGGCTCACCCGGGGCGCGACCTCCGCCACCGCGTCCACGGCCCGCTTGATCACGCCCATGACCTCGTCCCATTCACCCTCGACCGTGGTGAACATGGCGTCCGTCCGGTTGGGCAGCCCGCTGTCGCGGACGACCTTGACGGCGCGGGCGACGGGTTCGGCGACTCCTTCGCCGACGCCCAGCGGAGTGATGGAGAATGCGACGATCACTACGTTGCCCCCTTACGGTCCGGCCAGGCTCACGATCTTAGCCAGCCTGGATCCGGCCCCGGGCAGCGCGTGCCCCGCCATGGATGCGAAAAGCCACGACGCCTCCGAGCGCCGTGGCCGCCGCCGTGCCTCAAGCACACGTCACACGTGGTCGTGTGCCTCTTCCTCTTCCTCTTCCTCGCTCGGCCCGTCGGACGGCTCCACGCCGAGCACGGCTTCGCGCGGCTCGATCTCGTCGATGTGCTCGACGAGCTGCAGCACGTGGTCAGGCTCGATGAGCCACTGCAGGGCCGAGGCCCCGGAGTCGTCGGACCTGACCAGTTCGGCCTGCTCCGTGCGCTCCTCTTCGTTGAGATCGGCGTCAGGGTGCCTGATCTCGGCCAGCGCCGCCGCCTGCAGCGCGTCCACATCGAGCACCTCGACGGTCAGCTCGACCGTGAGGCGCAGGAACTTGGGTTCATCACTCATGGCGACGATGCTAAGGCAGCTTCCACTCGACAGGTGCGGCGCCTTGCTGGGCGAGCAGCTCGTTGGCGCGGCTGAACGGCCGGGAGCCGAAGAAACCGCTGCGGGCCGACAGGGGAGAGGGGTGGGCGGACTCGATGCGGGGAACGTTGCCGAGCATCGGGGCCAGGTTGCGGGCGTCGCGGCCCCACAGGATGGCCACCATCGGCTTGTCACGCGCCACGAGGGCATGGATGGCCTGCTCGGTGACCTGCTCCCAGCCCTTGCCCCGGTGTGAGGCGGGCTTGCCGGGCATCACCGTGAGGACCCTGTTGAGCAGCAGCACACCCTGCTCGGCCCACGGCGTCAGGTCGCCGTTGGAGGGCCGGGGCAGGCCGAGGTCGCTCTCCATCTCCTTGTAGATGTTGACCAGGCTGCCCGGCAGCGGGCGCACGTCCGGGGCCACCGAGAACGACAGCCCCACCGGGTGCCCGGGCGTGGGGTAGGGGTCCTGGCCCACGATCAACACCTTGACATCGTCGAAGGGCTGGTTGAAAGCACGCAGCACGTTGCTGCCCGCGGGCAGGTATTGCCTGCCATCGGCGATTTCCTTGCGCAGGAACTCGCCCATCAGGGAGATCTGCTCGGAGACGGGCTCAAGCGCTGTGGCCCATCCGGCTTCGACGACTTCGTTCAGGGGACGACCGGCCATGGCTGATGAGCTTATCTAGGTCTGGTACGGCTTGCCGCCCGAACGCGCGTGCCGGCCGTACCAGAATGATCACAACGACGGCTTGCCGGGCTTGAAGAGCCAGGCGTCGAAGAGGGCGTCGAGTCGCCTGCCTGACACGCGCTCGGACAGGGCGACGAAGGCGGCGGTGTCGGCGTTGCCGTATTTGTGCTCGGTGGCCCACGCGCGCAGGATCGCGAAGAACGTGGCGTCGCCGACCTCGCGCCGCAGGACGTGCAGGGTCATCGCGCCGCGGTCGTAGACGGGGTCGTGGAAGAGGTTGGCCGGGCCGCCGGGGTCGGCGGTGGGCGTCTGCCAGAACTCGTCGTCGGCGGCCGGCGCGTAGGCCGTGTCGAAGGCCTCCTGCACCGTCTCGGTGCCGAGCCTGTCGAGCCACAGCCAGGTGGCGTAGGTGGCGAAGCCCTCGTTGAGCCAGATGTCGCTCCACCGGGTGGGCGTCACCGAGTCGCCGAACCACTGGTGCGCCAGCTCGTGGGCGAGCAGCGACTCGCTGGGCACCCTGGGGTAGATGGGCCGGGTCTGCGTCTCCAGGGCGTAGCCGACCTCGGGGGCGTCATCGACGATGCCGCCGGTGGAGGAGAACGGGTACGGCCCGAAGATCGAGGCGAAGTAGTCGAGGACGGGGGCGTGCCGCTCGGCGAAGCCGGCCGCCTCTTCGGCGAGTCGCGGGTCCACGGCGGTGGTCACCCTGAATTTTCCGACTCTCGTGTCCAAGAGCTGGAATTTCCCGATCGACACCGTGGCCAGGTAGCTTGCCATCGGCTCCCGCGCATCCCACACGTACGTCGTCCGGCCGCCCTTCGACACCTTCCCCAGCAGATCCCCGTTGGCCACCGCCACGGCCGGGTCGGGCACGGTGACCCTGAACCGATAGGTGGCTTTGTCCGTCATGTGGTGGTTGCCGGGATACCAGGTCATCGCGCCCTGGGGCTCGTTGGCGTTGAACACCCCGTCGCTCGTCCGGATCCACCCGTCCACGGACCCGTCCGGGTCGACGACGTGCGTGGGCCTGCCGTCGTAGCTGACCACGACGGAGAAGCCCCGTCCTGCCGGCAGCCGCGAGCGCGGCGTGACCACCAGTTCGGTGCCGCTCTGCCGGAACGACGCGGGCCTGCCGTCCACCGTCACGGACCGGACCGCCAGCGTGCTGACGAGGTCCAGGTTGAAGCGGCTCAGCGACTGCGTGGCGCGGGCGGAGACGCGCGTCACCCCGGCCAGGCGCTTGGAGTTCGGGTCGTAGTCCAGGGTGAGGTCGTAGTGGCGGGCGTCGTAGCCGCCGTTCCCCTGACCGGGGAAGTACGGGTCGCCCGCGCCGGGGGCGCCGGGCCGGCCGTCCTGCGCGACGGCGGGGGTGAGAGGCAGGGAGATGAAAGCGGCCGCGGTGAGTACGAGAAGACGCTTCATGAAGCCTCATCGGGGCCGCGCGAGGGTGCGTTACGGGGCCCCGCACGCCGTCCTGCGTCGAGCGTGCGGGGGCCCCGTGGCGTCACTTGACGGAGCCGGCCATCATGCCCTGGACGAAGTACCGCTGGAACGCGAAGAACAGGACCAGCGGGATGATCAGCGACAGGAACGCGCCGGAGGAGAGGATGTCCATGTTCGACCCGAACTGCCGCATCTGAGACTGCAGATACTTGGTCATCGGCTGGTTCCGGGCATCGGCGAAGACCAGCGCGATGAGCATGTCGTTCCACACCCACAGGAACTGGAAGATCCCCAGCGACGCGATGGCGGGCTTACCCAGCGGGAACACCACCGAGACGAAGATCCTCCACTCCGGGGCCCCGTCCATCCGCGCCGCCTCCAGCAGCGAGGCCGGGATGCCGACGAAGAAGTTGCGCAGCAGGAAGATCGCGAACGGCAGCCCGAACGCCGTGTGGAACAGCACCACTCCCGGGATCGAGCCGAAGATCCCCGCGTTTCCGTAGATGACGGCGATCGGGATCAGCGCGATCTGGATGGGCACGATCAGCAGCCCCACCACGACCAGGAACGCCGCGTCACGCCCGGGGAAGTCCATCCAGGCGAACGCGTACGCCGCCATCGCCGCGATGCCGATCACCAGGATCGTGGCCGGCACCGTGATCGCCACGGTGTTCCAGAAGGACGCGGTGAAGCCGCCCGCCAGCAGGCTCTGGTAGCTCTGCAGAGTCAGCTCGGCCGGCTTGGTGAAGACCGTCCACCAGCCCTCGGCGTTGTTGACCTCCGTCGTACGCATGGAGACGACCAGCAGGCCCAGCGTCGGCACCAGCCAGAACAGGCCGAGCAGCACCATCACGACCTGGACCACGCCGCTGCCCAGGCGATCGACGATCTTGCTCAGTACGCCCCTGCGCGGTGCCCCGGCCTCCAGCCCGCTGGAAGGGGCCGTCGCCGTCGCGGTGGTCGTCATGAGTCCTCCTTCGTCGGACTCATGCCCGAATTGCCGCCCGCGGTCATGAGTCCCCCCTCCTGAACCGGCGGATGTTCATGATCATGAAGGGCAGGACCAGAATCAGCAGGAAGATGGACAGCGCGCTGCCCAGGCCCTGGTTGTTCCCGCCGCCGAACGACACGCGCCACATCTCCAGCGCGATCACGTTGGACTGGGGTTGCACCGAGGGCGGCGCGATGATGAAGACCAGGTCGAACACCTTCAGCGTGTTGATGATCATCGTCACGAAGACGACGAGCAGCACCGGCGACAGCAGCGGCACGGTGATCTTGCGGAACACCTGCCACTCCGACGCGCCGTCGATGCGGGCCGCCTCCAGCGCGTCCCGCGGGATCGCCGCCAGCCCGGCCGCGATCAGCACCATCGCGAACCCGGCCCACACCCAGACGAACGCGCCGATGATCGCCGGTGTGATCAGCGTCGGACCGAGCCAGGTCAGCCCGCCGTAGGCGGCCTCGAAGTTCGACTGCGGGAGCCGTACGACGTAGGAGCCCTGGGGCAGCCCATCGAAACGGAACGTGCCGTCGTCGGCCGTCGTGGCGGTCGCGGCGACCTGGCCGTTCCGCACCGCCTCGACGGTCACGCCGGGCAGTCCGCGCTCGGACCCGTCCACCACGTTGCTGGTGCCGCCGCCGCCCTGGGTGAAGTCGAACCAGACGGTCCCGGAAAGCCCGTCGCCCGCCGGGGCGGCCTTGGCGGGCTGCGCGCTGTCCGGCATGAGCTCCGGCTTGACGCCGACGATCGGGATCAGCACCGGCCGGCCCGCCTGCGCGGGCTGTTTGGTGACGACGTCGCCGTCCTGGGCGGCGACCGGCGACTGGTCGCCCTCGCGCGGGCGTGCCTCGGGGTAGCCCTGCGAGGAGGAGAACGTGTCGTGGACGGTGGTCAGGACGGCGTTGGCCAGACCCTTGTCGGGACTCTCCTCGTAGACCAGGCGAAAGACGACGCCGGCCGCCATCAGGGAGACGGCCATCGGCATGAAGACGATCAGCTTGAACGCCGTCGCCCACCGGATGCGCTCGGTGAGCACGGCGAAGATCAACCCGATCGTGGTCACCACGATCGGGGCGACGACCACCCAGATGAGGTTGTTGCGGATCGTCGTGAGCATGCCCTGATCGGAGAAGATCGTGGCGTAGTTGCCCAGCCCCACGAATCCGCTGCCCGCCGAGTCGAACAGGCTGCGGAAGATGGAGTAGATGATCGGGTAGACCACCCAGACGCCCAGCAGCAGGGCCGCCGGGAGAAGGAAGACGAGCGCGACCGTCGGCGATGGGCCGAGGCGACGTTGCTTGCGGGGGGTTTCAGCCGGTCCGGTGGAGGGCCCGCCCGCGATCTGCGCGGGCGGGTCCTGCGGGCCGTCCAACCGTTCGGTCACGGCCTTACCTCTTTACTTCCAGGCCTTCTTGGCCTCGGCTTCGAGCGCGGTCTGGGCACCCTTGACGTCGCTCGGGTCGCGCATGAAGTCCTGCAGCACCTTCCACTGGCCCTTGCCGTCAGTGCCGCCGAACGCGCTCGGCGCCAGGTCCGACATGTCGTAGCGGACGGCGTCACCGGCCGAGATGATCGTCTGGCCGAGCTGCTTGGTCAGCTCGTCCGGGTAGTTGTCGGGGGAGACGTTCTTGTTGGGGGACAGGTAGCCGGGCAGCTTGGCCCAGACCTCGCCGCCCTCCTTGGAGGCCAGGAACTGGATCAGCGCCATGGCGCCGGGGGAGTCCTTCATGGCCACGGCCACGTCGCCGCCCAGCACGACCGGAGTGGTGTCACCGGCCTTGGGGAAGGGGAAATACTTCGCCTCCTCGCCGACCTTGGCGCCCGACTGGTCGGCCTCGACCGCCACGAAGTCGGCCTCGATGACCATGGCGGACTTGTCGGTGCCGTAGACCTTGCTCACGCACGTGGGGAAGTCGGTCTGCATGGTGCCGGAGGTCCCGTCGACCAGGAACTCCTGCTTGGAGGCGATCTGCTGGATCTTCTCCAGCGCCGTGGTCACGGTGGGGTCGGTCCACGGGATCTCGTGCTTGGAGAGCTTGTCGTAGTTGTCCGGCCCGGCGGTGGACAGGTAGACGTTCTCGAAGAGGTCGGTCAGGGTCCAGCCGGAGGCTCCGCAGAACGAGAACGGCGGAGTACCGGAGTCGGCGATGGTCTGCGCGGCCTTGACCATCTCGTCCCAGTTCGTCGGCGGCTGCACGCCCGCGTCCTCGAACGCCTGCGAGCGGTACCAGACCAGCGACTTGTGCGCCGCCTTGACCAGCACGCCGTACACCTGGCCCTCGGCGGAGCCGAGTTCCTTCCAGTAGGGGGTGTAGTTGGCGTCGATCTCCTTGGTGACCTCGGGGGTCAGCGGGATGAGCGCTTTCTGCTCGGCGTACTGCTGGACCAGGCCGGGCTGGGGCAGGATCGCCACGTCCGGCGGGTTCTTGCCCTGGATGCGCGGGCCCAGGTAGGCGCCGGTGTCCTCACCGGTGGAGGCGTAGGTGACCTGGGCGCCGGTCTTGTCGGTGAAGGCCTTGAGCACCGTCTCGAAGTTCTTCTGCTCGGCGCCGGTCCACTTGGCGGCGACCTCGAGCTTGACGCCGTCCAGTGGCTTGGCCCCGCCGCTTGCCGGCGCCGGCCCCGAAGCGGTGGGCTGTGTCGTCGTCGGCGCGTTGCCGCAGGCGGCTACGGCTATCGCCAGCCCGGCCAGGATCGCTGCTGCTCTGGCTTTTCGCATGAGTGCCTCACTGGGTTCTGATGATCTCTTCGAGCTCGGACTTCATGGAGGCCGCGACGTCGTCGGCGGACTCGGTGGTCGGGTTGGCCAGGGCCTTGGCGACCGAACTGGCGATCACCAGGCTCAGCTGGTTGTAGTTGGCGCTCACCGGCCGGGCCTTGGCGGCCAGGATGCTCTCCTTGAGCACCGGCAGGTACGGGAAGCGCTTGATCAGCGCGGGATCGTCGTAGAGCTCGGTCCACACGGGCGGGAAGGAGCCCTCGGTGAGCACCCGGCGCTCGTTCTCCAGACTGGTGAAGTAGCGGATGAACTCCTGCGCGGTGTGCTGGTGCTCGGAGTAGGCGCTGATGGCCAGGTTCGAGCCCCCCAGCGTGGCCTCTCCCGGCCGGTCCAGCCCGGGCAGCCGGGTCACGCCCAGCTTGTCGCCGAGCCTGGCCCTGGCGGGGCCGTACGCGTGCGGCCAGTTACGCGCGAAGGCCAGCCGCCCCTCCTGGAAGGCCAGGCGCGACTCCTCCTCCTTGTAGGTCAGCGACTCCTTGGGGATCCACTGCTCGCGCAGTCCTTGGAGCAGGAAGTCGAGCGCGGTCGCGCCCTTGGCCGGGTCGAGGGTCACCTCGGTGCCGTCGTCGTTGACGATCTGCCCGCCGGCCGACTGCACGGCCTCGGAGAAGTTGACGGTCAGCCCCTCGTAGGCCAGGAGCTGTCCGGCATAGCCACCTATCTTGTGCTTTTTCGTTATTCGTAGTGCTTCGTCGCGAAGCTCCGCCCAGGTCCGCGGTGGCTTGCCGACGAGGTCGGTCCGGTAGTAGAGCAGCCCGGCGTTGCTCGTGTACGGCACCGCCCAGAGCTTGTCCTTGTAGACGGCCGTCTCCACGACGGGCGGCAGGAACCTGTCGAGCGGGAACAGCCCGCGCTCCAGGGGGATGATCCAGCCGTTCTCCGCGAATTCGGCGGTCCACACGACGTCCAGCCCCAGCACGTCGTACCGGCTGCTCTGGGCCTGCAGGTTGGCCACCATCTGGGCGCGTTGCTCGTCGGCGGCCTCGGGCAGCTCCAGCAGCGTCACCTTCTCGGCCGGATGGGCCTGGTTCCAGCGGTCCAGCAGGGGTTGCAGGTATGCCGTGGTGTCGCGGCCGGTGGCGAACGTGATGGGCCCGGTGCCCCCGGTGCCCGTGGCGCCGCCGCTCTGTCCGTCCGTCGCCGCGCACGAGGCCGTGAGGAGCACGGCCAGCGCGACGAGGGGGAGCGAGCGCGGCACTCTGGTCCTCCCTATGCAGAGTGGTTACATACGTGTTAGGTAGATGCATTCATGTTATGCACACAGGTAATCTGAAGGTCAACGGATACCCGCGTAACGCATCCGTAACGCAGCAGACGGTGGGAGGCGAGGCGTGCGGCTTCACCTGCTGGCGCTCCTGGCGAAAGAGCCGGCACACGGCTACGAGCTGAAACAGGCGCTGGAGCAGACGTTCGGCAGCGCCTATCCCTCCCCCAACATCGGCCAGATCTACGTGACGCTCGGCAGGCTGGAGAAGGACGGCCTGGTCAGGGCGGTCGACGTGGAGCAGTCCAACCGGCCCAACAAGAAGGTCTACTACCTGACGGCCAAGGGCCGCGACGTGCTCACCACCTGGGTGGACGAGCCGACCGAGGGCCCCAGGGTGCGCGACGAGTTCTTCATGAAGCTCGTGCTCGCGCCGCTGACCGGCGTCGCCGACCGGATGGTGCTGATCAACCGGCAGCGCCGCCACTATCTCTCGCTCATGAGGGATCTCAACGACCTCCTTGCCCGCACGCCGCCGGGCGACCGGGTGGCGATGCTGCTCATCGAGGGCGCCATGCTCCACCTGCAGGCCGACCTTGACTGGCTGGAGCGGTGTCAGGAGGATCTGGCATGACCCCTGTGCTAAAAACGGTCAGATTGGTCAAAATCTACCAAGACGGGCCGGTGCCGGTGCCTGCCGTGCGGGGCGTGGACCTCCAGGTCGAGCCGGGCGAGTTCGTCGCGATCATGGGGCCCTCGGGGTCGGGCAAGTCCACGCTCGCGCACATGCTGGGCGGGCTCGACACCAGGACCAGCGGCGAGATCTGGCTGGACGGCCGGCGGGTGGACACTCTCTCCGAGAGCGCCTGGGCGCTGCTGCGGCGCAAGAAGGTCGGTTTCGTCTTCCAGTTCTTCAACCTCGTGGCCAACATGACCGTCGGCGACAACGTCGAGCTGCCCGCACTGCTGGCCGGGGCCTCTCCCAAGGTGGCCCGCGAGCGCCGGGAGAGCCTGCTCGGCGCGCTCAACCTGAGCGAGCGGGCCGACGCCGCGCCCGCCCAGCTCTCCGGCGGCGAGCAGCAGCGGGTGGCGCTGGCCCGGGCCCTGGCCAACCAGCCCAGCGTGCTGCTGGCCGACGAGCCCACCGGCAACCTCGACAGCCGCAACACCCGCGACGTGCTCCGCCTGCTCGGCGAGGTGCACAAAGAGGGCCAGACGATCGTCATGGTCACCCACGACGCCCGGGTGGCGAGCCTGGCCGACCGGCTGGTGTCGCTGTTCGACGGCGAGATCGTCGACGACGGCCGGATCTCCCGCAGGCGCACCGGCACCGTCGGCGAGGTGATCGACCTTCGATGAGCGCCACTCTGGCCGGGACCCGGTGGGTGCGGGCCGACCTGCGGGCCAGGAAGGGCCAGGCGGTGCTGACGGTGCTCGCCGTGGCCGGGATCGTGGCCGCGCTGATCACCGCCGCGACGCTGCTGGAGGACGGCACCAACCCGTGGCGCAGCCTGTTCGCACAGACCGACGGGGCCCACGTCTGGCTCTATACCGACGGCAGCCCCCAGGCGGACCTGGGCGCCATCGACGGCGTGACGGCCACGGCCGGCCCTTACCGCTCGGTGCCCGTGACCGTGGCGCAAAACGGGAAGAAGGAGCCGGCGGCGCTGCGCGCGATGCCCGCCACGCCCCCGGCGGTGGCGCACCCGGTGGTGGCCGAGGGCAGGTGGCTCGACCCCGCCCAGCCCGACGGGGTGGTCGTCGAGCGGTCGTTCGCGGCCACGCTGGGGCTCCGGGTCGGCGCGCCCTTCACGATCATCGCGCTCAGCGGCGAGCGCCACACCCTCTACGTACGCGGCATCGCCGACACCGCCGACCAGGGCTTCTACCCGGAGTGGACACCCGGCCTGGCCTACGTGCTGCCACCGATGCTCGACCGGATCGAGCCGGGCCGTAGCGAATGGGTGACCGGGCTCCGCCTGGCCGACCCCGACGCCTCGCAGGTCGTCTCCCAGCGGGTGGTGGTCATGCTGGAGGACGACCTGCAGCGCGTCTACACCTGGCGCGAGGTCAGGGCCGCGATGGAGCTGGACAACCGGCTGCTGGGCACGCTGCTGGCGCTGTTCGGGGTGGTCGGGCTGGTGGCCGCCGCGCTCGCGCTGGCCAACGCCGCCGGCGGCCGGGTGCTCGGCCAGCTCCGCGACCTGGCCACGCTCAAGTCGATGGGCTTCACCCGGGGCCAGGTCGCACTGCTGCTCCTGGTCGAGCACGGCGCGCTGGGCCTGCTCGGTGTGGCGCTCGGCGCGGCGGCGGGCTGGGGCGTGGTGGCGACGGTGCTGGGCGCCTCGTCCGTGGCCCCGGTGCCGGTGCTGCTCATCGTCGCCGGCACGGCCGTGGTGGTGCTGGCCGCCGTCGGCGTGCCCGCCTGGCGCGGCAGCCGCACCCCGCCGATCCCCGACGTGCCCGCGGCGCCGCCGCGTGGCCACCTGTCCAGGCTGGCCAGGCTCGCCCTCCTGGTACGCCTCCCGCCCGCCCTCATCCTGGGCACCCGGGACGCCTTCACCAGGCGCACCCCGGCGTTCCTGACGGCGTTCGGGCTGGCGGTGCCGATGATGATGATCACGATCGGACTCGGCGTGTGGGCCACCCTGGACAACTTCCTCGCCCATCCCGAGCAGGTCGGCCAGCACGCCTCCCTGTACGTCCGGCCGGCCAAGGTGGACCCGGCCGCCGCCGAGCGTATCGCCGGCCGGGACGGGGACGTGGCCGAGATCTACCCGGGCGCCGACGTGAACGCCCTGGCCCCGGGCGAGGCCCGCTCGGTCAGGGTGCGCGCCATCGGCGCCTCGACGAAGCCGTACCCGTTCCCCGTGGTCGAGGGCCGCATGTACGGCAGGCCAGGCGAGGCCGTGGCCGGGCAGGGCCTGCTCGACCTGCTCGGCCTCAGGATCGGTGACCGGGTGCGGTTGACCGTGGGCGGCTCGCCGCTGATCGTCCGGATCGTCGGCAGGACCGTGGAGCCCGACCTGGACGGCGAGGTGCTGTCGGTGGGGCTCGACAGCCTGGCGGCCAAGGACTCGGTGCCGCCCGAGTTCTACGCGCTCGCGCTGAAGCCGGGGGCGGACCCGGCCGAGGTGCGCGGCAGGCTGCTGGCCGAGTCGGCCGAGGGGCTGGACGTGCAGGTGGCGGTCAACCCGGCGGACCGGCTGGCGGTCATCCGGGTGGTGATCGTCGCGCTGATCGCCGTGCTGGCGCTGATCGGCCTGGCCAACCTGCTCACCGCCAGCGCGCTCGGCCTGCGCGACCACGCCTTCGACCTGGCCGTGCTCAAGGCCATGGGGCTGACGCCGCGTCAGGTCATGGCCACGCTGGTGACCGGCACGGGCCTGCTGGTCGTGCTCGGCGTCGCCGCGGGTGCCGCGGTGGGTGCCTCCGTCGTCAAGGGACTGATCGACCTGCAGGGCTACACGAGCGGCGTGGGCGCGGGCATCGGCCGCGCGCCGTCCCCGCTGACCCTGGCCGTCACCGTCGTGATCGCCGTGGGCACGGCCCTCGCGGTGGCGCTCATTCCCGCCCGCCGCGCGGCCCGTGCCCAGGTGCCGGTCACGTCACGCTGACCGGCACAGGAAGCGGCGGGGCCGGGTCAGGTCACGCTGACCGGCACTTGGCAGCGGGGCCGGGTCACGCCGGGCCCCGCTGCCGCGGCGTCATGACACGCTGAGCTCCAGGGGCCGCAGCACGAACCAGTAGAACCCGTGCCCCGGCAGCGTGAGCAGGTAGGGCAGCTCCCCGATGGGCGGGAAGGCGACCCCGCCCCGCGTCTCGATCGGCACCATGCCCTCGAACCTGCGCAGGTCCAGCTCCACCGGTTGCGGGAACTTCGACAGGTTGTTCACGCACAGCACCACGTCCCCGCCGTCCTCGCGGACGAAGGTGAGCACCGCGGGGTTGGAGGACCACATCTCGGTGTAGGCGCCGAGGCCGAACACCGGGTGGTTGCGGCGGATCTCCAGCATCCGGCGGGTGAAGTGGAGCAGCGACCCCTCGTGGCGCTGCTGGGCCTCCACGTTGACCGCCTGGTAGCCGTAGATGGGATCCATCACCACGGGCAGGTAGAGCCGCCCCGGGTCGGCCGCGGAGAAGCCGGCGTTGCGGTCGGGACTCCACTGCATCGGAGTGCGGACCGCGTCGCGGTCCTCCAGCCAGATGTTGTCGCCCATGCCGATCTCGTCGCCGTAGTAGATGATCGGCGAGCCCGGCAGGCTCAGCAGTAGTGCCGTGAAGAGCTCGATCCGGTCCCGGTCGTTGTCCAGCAGCGGGGCCAGCCGCCGCCGGATGCCCAGGTAGGCGCGCATGCGCGGGTCCTTGGCATATTCGTTGTGCATGTAGTCGCGCTCTTCCTCGGTCACCGTCTCGAGCGTGAGCTCGTCGTGGTTGCGCAGGAAGATGCCCCATTGCGCGTGCTCAGGCAGTTTGGGCGTGCGCGACATGATCTCGGAGATCGGCTCGCGGGTCTCCTTCTTGACCGCCATGTAGATGCGCGGCATCAGCGGGAAGTGGAAGGCCATGTGGCATTCGTCACCACCCGTGGTGGGGTCGCCGAAGTATTCGACGACGTCCTCCGGCCAGCCGTTGGCCTCGGCCAGCAGCACCCGGTCCGGGTAGAGGCGGTCGACCTCCGCGCGGATCTTCTTCAGGTAGGCGTGCGTCTCCGGCAACCCCGCGCACGCGGTGCCCTCGCGCTCGAACAGGTAGGGCACCGCGTCCAGGCGGAACCCGTCGATGCCGAGGTCCAGCCAGAACCTCAGCACCTCCAGCATGGCCTCCTGCACCGCCGGGTTGTCATAGTTCAGGTCCGGCTGGTGATGGAAGAAACGGTGCCAGTAGTACTGCTTGCGCACCGGGTCGTAGGTCCAGTTGGACTCCTCGGCGCCGACGAAGATGATCGGCGCGTCGGGATACTCGCCCGGGTTGTCGGACCATACGTAGAAGTCCCCGTACGGGCCCTCCGGGTCGTGCCGGGACGCCTGGAACCAGGGGTGCCGGTCACTGGTGTGATTCATCACAAGATCGGTGACGATGCGCAGGCCGCGCTCGTGCGCCTTCTCGATCAACTGGACAAAATCCCCCAGATCACCAAAATCCGGAAGGATCTTCATGTAGTCCGAAATGTCGTATCCACCGTCGCGCAACGGGGACTCGTACAGTGGCAGCAGCCACAGGCAGTCCACGCCCAGCCACTCGAGATAGCCCAGCTTCTCGATGAGACCGCGCAGGTCGCCGGTCCCGTCGCCGTTGGAGTCCTTGAACCCCCGGACGAGGATCTCGTAAAACACCGCCCGCTTGTACCAGGCTGGATCCTCCGAGACGAAAGCCTCGGAGACCGGCTCCGGTGTTGGGGATGCGTTGATCATATGTCGCTCACAGGAAGAGATGTGGGCAGGACGAAGTCACCGGAGTTACCCCGGCGTTTTTACCTGGTGACCGCGCCGCGTGGAGTCGTCATCCCTGCGAACCCCATGCCCTCGAACGAGATCGGATTTGTGATCCGGTGCCCGTTTGTGCGGCGCTTACGGGCCGAACACTACCAGCCCGGTGGCTTTCCGGAACCCGCTTCTGCTGTGGACGGTTAATACCCGTGAGATCCGTGCGTAATCGCCCTGTTACCCAGAGTTCACGAAAAAGGTGGAGTCAGGTCGGTCAGGTCGTTCTCGAAGTCGCTCAGCCATAGCCCGAACAGCACCAATCCGCGCACCCAGAAGCGATCGTTCCAGCCGCTGAACCGGGTCAGCGCGTCCGGCCCGCCCGCGACCACCTCGTGCAGCTCCTCCGACAGTAGTCCCGGCACCCGGGTGGCCACAGCTTCCAGCATGCGGTGCGAATATCGCCGGGCCGGAGCCGCCGTGGACCGCAGCGGGATCCGCTGGAGCGGCTGCTTGACCACGTTGGTGGAGGGCAGTGCCGCCACCCGCGGGTTGGCCGCGTGCAGCACCTCGCGGTAGAAGCGCCCCTTGTCCTTGCGGGCGACGCCGACCGACAGCGCGGCGTCGAAGAACTCCGGGTGGATGAACGGCGCGGCGAACGACGCCTCGGGTCCCACCAGGTTGACCGCCGATCGCGCGATGCCCCGCACCGTCCTGGTGTGCAGCACCGACAGCGGCAGCTCGGCCCGATGCCCGTGCAACATGGAGGTGGCGGCGGCGAACTGCTCGCGTACGGTCTCCTCCATCCACTGCGTGGCGGCCTTGGACAGGAACGGCTGCGACGGCGCCCCCAGCGACAGCGAGCCCAGCACGGCCGCCGACCGCTCGGCCTGCGTCCTGGCCTCCAGGGCGGCCCCGCTGACCATGAAGTTCTTCAGCAGCGGCCCACCCGCCAGCCCGTCGATCAGGACCCGGCCCGCGCCCTGCACCTCCTTGGCGAAGGGCGCGTACCAGGCGTGGTGCGGCGTCAGGTATTCGAGCCGGCGCGCCACCTCCATCGCGTCGTCCGGGTAGTCGGCGGCGTCCTGGAGGATCACCCGGTGCGGGATGCCCAGCTCCCTGGTGATCGACCTGGCGAACGCGATGTCGGTGTCGGTGCCATCGTCGGGGCTGGTCGTCCACGACTCGACGTCCGCGTCCTGGGCCTTGGCCACGCTCGCGAGCAGCCGCGAGTCATAGCCGCCGCTGACCGGCACGAGCAGCTTGCGCCCCGCGTAGTCCCGGTAGACCTCGTGCAGCAGCTCGACGATCTCGCCCGGGCTGATCCACGCCTCGTACGGCTCGCTGCGCAGCCATCGCGGCAGCCGGCGCTCGACGGCCACCTCGCCCGCCCCGTCCCGGCCGGGATCGAACACCAGCGCGCTCGACCCCGGCAGCCGCTTGACCTCTCGGTACGGGGTCGCCTCGCCCAGGGGGAACGTCACCTGGAGTATCGAGGCCCACGCCGACCAGTCGATCTCGACCGGCACCAGGCTGAGCAACGGCTGGATCAGGGACGAGAAGTAGACCGCCGAGCCGTGGCGCACGTAGTAGAGGTCCACCAGTCCCAGCGCCCCCGCGTGCAGCGTGACACGCGTGCCGTCGCCGATGAGCCCGGGCGTCTCGTAGGTCTCCGCGACCGTCATCCAGTCATCCGCCGCCGCGGCCCGGTGCTCGCCCCAGGCGAACGCGAACGAGCGCTCTCCACGGTGGTAGGGCGGCAGCGGCGTGGAGCTGAACAGCGACGCGTCGGCCGACTGCAGCGCGGGCCGCACCCGGGGGCCCGCGGCCATCAGTTTGCCCAGTATTGCGGTGTCGATCCGGCCCAGAGCGCCGCATATGTAGGGTCGCACGTTGAACTGCACCGGATCTCATCCCTTCGAGACGCTTCCCGCAAAAGAGTATCCTTTGCCGGGCTAAGGGAGCGGAGGTCCTTTGTCTACTGAGCTTGAGAGCACGCGGAGGGCGTTGCGGGAGGCCGTCGCCCAGGCCGGGCGCGCGGCCGAGCTGGCCAGGCTGCTGGACGCCGCCCAGGCCAAGCTGGCCGCCGCCGAGCGGAGCGTCGAGGAGGCCAAGGCACTGGGCGAGCAACTGGCCGAGACCGAGGACCGGCTGGCGGCCGAGCAGGTCACCGCCGACAAGCTGCGCAAGGAGCTGTCCGAGCAGCGCTTCCAGGCCGAGGTGGCCAACTGGAAGCTGTCCTCGATCAAGGTCGCCCGGTGGAGCCGCCTCGGCGACGCGATAAAGAGCGGGAAGAGCAACCCGATCCGGCTGGCCAAGGGCCTGCGGGGTGCCTCCAGACCGGTCAAGCGGCCCATCGCGCCCAAGCGCAAGCCCGTGAGCGCCACCAGGGCAAAGGAGGATCGCCCGGGGGTGGCGTACCAGGCCACCAGCACGACCAGGACCCTCGGGGGCGCCTCCTTCAAGCTCAAGCCGTTCCGGGTGCCGACCGGCCCCAACACCCGCCCGCACCTGACCGCCGCGGTGATCGCCGACCCGCACGCGGAGGCGCTGCTGCGCTACGAATGGCGGCAGACGACCGGCTTCACGCCGCGTGACTTCGCCAGGGTGCTCCCGCTGGAGGTGCCCCACCTACTCGTGGTCGAGTCGGTCACCCAGGGCCCGTGGGCCGAGGAGGTCACCGGCGAGCCGGGCGAAGGGCTCAAGGCGCTGCTGGCCTGGTGTGCCGAGCGCGGGATCCGTACCGTCTTCTGGCACACGCAGGGTGACGTGGCCGCGTACGGCCAGGCGGCCGAGCTGTTCGAGTTCCGGTTCACGGCCGATCTGTCGGTGACCTGGCCGCGGCTGCAGTTCGGGGTGCAGCCCCGGGTGCACAACCCGCTGCCGCTCGCGGGCGGGCGCATCGATCGGGTGCTCACGCTCGACCAGCTCCTGCCCGAGCACCTGGCCTACCCCGACGTGCTGACCTCCTACCGCTGGCCCGCCGCGGCCGACTGCCCGCCGGGCACACCGCAGTGGCGGCTGGCGGAGCTCGCCGCCTGCGGCACCTCGATCGGCACCGAGCCGGACGACCGGCGGGCGCACGTGGCGCTGCGCCGGGCGTACGGGATGGGCACGATGACCGAGCGCATCGACGAGTTGCTGGAGGCGATCGGCCTGCCCAGCGCCCGCGCCACCCTCAACACCTCGGTGCTGCTGCCGATCATGGACCCGTTCCTGATGGAGCACGCGCTGGCGCAGGTCGCCCGGCAGTCGGGGGTGGACCAGCTCATCGTCATCGGGCCGCCGGAGACCGAACTGCGCGCCCGTGACGTGCTGCCGGACGTGGAGATCGTCTACCGCCGCCCGCACCCGGCGATGACCGAGGGCGCCATGCTCGCCGCCGGCATCGACCTGTGCGAGGCCGACCTGGTGGCGATCATGGACCCGCGCGACGTCTACGGCGCCCACTACCTCTCCGACCTGCGGCGTGCCTTCCTCTTCAGCACGGCCGACATCGTCGGCAAGGCCGCCTTCTACGCCCACCTCCGCAAGCCCCAGGCGACGCTGCTCAAGCAGCCGGAAGCCGAGTACCGCTACCTGCCGGAGATCGCCGGCGCCACCCTCCTGGCCCGCCGCAACACCCTTCGCGAGCTGGGCTTCGCCGACCTCACCGAGGGGTGGGACGAGGTGCTCATGCGGCAGTGCCGTACGGACGGGATCAAGGTGTTCTCGGCGGACCGGTTCGGCTACGTCCGCGTCCGCGACGAGGACCGCTGGCTGCTGGGCGCCGCCCAACTGGTCGAGTTCGGTTCGGCGGAGCCGCACGCGCTCATCTAAGGTCGCTAAGGTCGGGCCATGACGCCTGAGAGGCTGGCCGAGGTGCTGGGTGAGCCGCCCCTCCCCGACGGGACATGGGAGCGCGAGGCGGCGTACGCCTCCGCCGCGGCCCTGCGGCGGCATGTTCCGGCCGGGCCGCTGGCGGAGCGGGTGCGCGAGGTGCCCGGCGTCGCCGGGGTGGAGGTCAGGGAGAACGGTTTCCTGCGGATCGTCGTGGCAGTGCCCGGCGAGGTGGTGGAGTGCGTCCGCCCGGTCGAGATCCCCGAGCCCGCCTGGCCGGACTTCCCGCGCACGTGGGACAACCCGGGCTTCGTGGTGCGGTTCGCGCACGCGCGGGCCTGCGCGGTGCGACGGTGGGCCGGTGAGCTGGGGGTTCCGGAGGAGGGGTTCCGGCCCGAGGAGCTCGACGACCCCCATGACCGGCGGGTGCTGCGGACGCTGGCCGAGCTGCCCGGGCGGGTGGTCAGCAGGGAGCCGGGGTGGGAGGCGTACCTCGTGCGGCTGGCGCTGGCCTATCACGACGCGCACGAGCACGCTCCCGCCGTGCCGGCCGGTGACGCGGTGCCCGCGCCGGTGCACACCGCCCGGGTACGGATGGCACAGGCGGTACGGACGGTGCTGATGGGGCCGGAGCGATTGTGATTCGTCACAAAATATTCGGTGAAACGGCGAAAAAACGTAAAAATATCCCTGCGAAGCCTTGATCGCGTCTCGATACGTGGTCACCGGGTCTGGGACGGGCGGCGGGTCCGATAGCCTCGATCGGGTGAGTCGATTCGCCCATCCAGCCGGGGACCGGCACGCTGAGATGCTGCCCCACGAGCGCCCCCCGCAGGCGCCCGCCGACCTCAACCGGATCAATCCCGCGATCTGGCCCCGAACGTCGGCCCGGACCGACGGCGCGCTCACGGTCGGCGGCGTGGACGTGCGTGACCTGGCCCGCGAGCACGGCACGCCCCTCTACGTCCTCGACGAGGACGACGTACGCTCCCGCATGCGCGACTACGCCACGGCCTTCGCCGACTCCGACGTCCACTACGCCGGCAAGGCGTTCCTGTGCAAGGAGATCGTGCGCTGGCTGCGTGAGGAGGGCCTCGGGCTCGACGTGGCCAGCGGCGGAGAGCTGGCGGTGGCGCTCAGCGTCGGGTTCCCGCCCGAGCGCATCACCCTGCACGGCAACAACAAGTCCGCCGCCGAGCTGACCAGGGCGCTGGAGGCCGGGGTCGGGCACATCGTGGTCGACTCCTACGACGAGATCGCCCGCCTGGGCCACCTCGCCGAGCGGCACGGCAAGCGGCCCAAGGTGATGATCAGGGTCACCACCGGGGTCGAGGCGCACACCCACGAGTTCATCGCGACGGCGCACGACGACCAGAAGTTCGGCCTGTCGCTCAACACGGGGGCCGCCGCCGAAGCCGTCCGCCGCATCCTCGCGCTGCCGCAGCTGGAGCTGGTCGGTCTGCACTCGCACATCGGCTCCCAGATCGTGGACACGGCGGGGTTCGAGGTGGCCGCGCGGCGGCTGGCCTCACTGCTCGTCGAGATCAAGGAGGAGCACGGCATCCCGCTGCCCGAGCTGGACCTGGGCGGCGGCTACGGCATCGCCTACGTCGAGGGGGACGAGGCGCCCGACATCAAGGAGCTGGCCGACGGGCTGCGCGAGATCGTCACCAAGGTGTGCGTGGACGCGGGGCTGGCCGTGCCGCGCCTGACCGTGGAGCCGGGGCGCACCATCGTGGGCCCGGGCGGCATCACGCTCTACGAGGTCGGGACGGTCAAGGACGTCGAAGGGCTGCGCTCCTACGTGAGCGTCGACGGCGGCATGAGCGACAACGTCCGCACGGCCCTCTACGGCGCCGAGTACACGGCGGTGCTGGCCAGCCGCGAGAGCCGGGCCGAGCCGATGCTCAGCCGCCTGGTCGGCAAGCACTGCGAGAGCGGCGACATCCTCGTACGCGACTGCCACCTGCCCGCCGACCTGGTCCCCGGTGACCTGATCGCGGTGGCGGCGACCGGCGCCTACTGCCGCTCGCTGGCCAGCAACTACAACTACCTGCCCAAGCCCGCCGTGGTGGCCGTCACCGGCGGCACCGCCCGCGTGATCGTGCAGGGTGAGACCGAGGACGACCTGTTGAGGGGGCAGCTGTGAAACCGCTGAAAGTGGCTCTCCTGGGCTGTGGTGTCGTCGGCTCGCAGGTCATCAGGCTCATGCAGGAGCAGGCCGCCGACCTGGCCGCCCGGGTGGGCGCCCCGCTGGAGCTCGCCGGGGTCGCGGTGCGGCGGCTGGGCCGCAAGCGCGAGGTCGAGGTGGACCCCGCGCTGCTCACCACCGACGCCGAGGCACTGGTCGCCCGCGACGACGTGGACATCGTGATCGAGGTCATCGGCGGCATCGAGCCCGCCCGCTCGCTGATCGTCTCGGCGCTGTCCGGGGGCAAGTCGGTCGTCACCGCGAACAAGGCGCTGCTGGCCGAGGACGGCGCCACCCTGCACGAGGCGGCCCGGGCGGGGTCGGGCGACCTCTACTTCGAGGCCAGCGTCGCCGGGGCCATCCCGCTGCTGCGGCCGCTGCGCGAGTCGCTGGCCGGCGACCACGTCACGCGGGTGCTCGGCATCGTCAACGGCACCACCAACTACATTCTCGACAAGATGGACTCCACGGGCGCCTCATTCACCGACGCCTTGGAGGAGGCCCAGACCCTCGGTTACGCCGAGGCCGACCCGACCGCCGATGTCGAGGGCTTCGACGCCGCCGCCAAGGCCGCGATCCTGGCCGGGCTCGCCTTCCACAGCCGCGTCACGGCCGCCGAGGTGCACCGCGAGGGCATCACCGACATCACCGCCACCGACGTGGCTTCGGCCAAGGCCATGGGCTACGTCATCAAGCTGCTGGCCATCTGCGCCCGCTCCGACGACGGCCGCTCGATCGGGGTACGGGTGCACCCGGCGATGATCCCGCGCTCCCATCCGCTGGCCGGGGTGCGGGAGGCATACAACGCGGTGTTCGTGGAGGCGGAGTCGGCGGGGCAGCTCATGTTCTACGGCAAGGGCGCCGGCGGCGCTCCCACGGCCTCCGCCGTGCTCGGCGACCTGGTGGCGGTCGCCCGCAACCGCCTGGGGGGCACCCACGGGCCGGAGGAGTCCACCTACGCCGAGCGGGTGGTGCACCCCATGGGGGAGACCGTCACGCGCTGCCACGTGGCCCTGGACGTGGCCGACAAGCCGGGTGTGCTGGCCCGGGTGGCCGAGCTGTTCGCCAAGCACGACGTGTCGATCCAGACCGTGCGCCAGGAGGGCCACGGCGATGACGCCCAGCTCGTCATCGTCACCCACCGCGCCACGGACGCCGCCCTTACGGCGACCATGGAGGAGTTGCGGGAACTGGACATCGTCCGCGCGGTGGCCAGCGTGATGCGCGTGGAGGGCGACGAGTAGCGCGCGCTTGACTTCGGAATTAGTTCCGAAGTGCGGTCGGTGCGTGGCAACGCCGACCGTTCCCTTTTCTGATCTCTCGAAGCACTCGAAAGAAGTCGCCGAGACGCTCAATCGCGTGCATCGGGTGCATATCAGGCGCCGTGACGGAGAAGACCTTTACCTCACGACCGCCCAGCATGATCGGGAAAGGGAAGAGACCGCCAACGTCGTGGCCCACCTGCTCGCCGCCCTCGTCGCCAGCGACGAGGGGATCCGCGCGGTCGAGCGGGCGCTGCCTGTCGTCTTCTCCTGGGTCCGGCATCTGTCGGCCGAGGAGAGGCGGGAGTTCGTGCAGGACGTCGTGGACGCCACCAGAGACGCCGTGGATCTGGACGTCCACGCCACCCTGCACCGGGCCATCGCCGAATGGCGCGCGACCGCCCGCATCCTGGCCGATCCCACCCTGACCGGGCAGCTCACCCGGCCGTTGCCGGACGAGGATCACGGTGAGGTGCTCGCCCCCTGAGTCCGAAGCGCGGCGATGACGTGGCGCCGCCTTCCATTGGCGGCGAATGGCGAATGAGATTCGCCGCGGTCGGCTGGCAACGGCGAATCTCGGTGGCTGTGATCTTCCGCAGTGGGAATATGAAGTGACCTCCGGCGGGCGCGTGCGGTATCTCGTTGACGTGGAGCGGCGGACGGTGCATTTCGTGTGTGCGTCCACCCGGCATCCCAAGGACGCGGAAACGCCTAGGCTCGGGTGCCGGCCTCCCCTGCGCGTGCGTCGGCTCGGCCGTTCAGGTCGGTCGGTCGAATGTGGGCGTAGGCGTCTTCGGGGGGTGGAACGGGCGTAAGGTAGGCGCCGATCGAGTCCCCATGGCTGAGGAGTATGCCCATGTCCGTCACCCCTTGCGGCTTTGTGCGTACGCCGGAGAAGGGGCTGGGGCGCCTGCACTGGGCGGACGGCGGGTGGGTGGTCGAGGGCGCGGCGCCCGAGGTGGCCGAGTTGCACGCGCTGCGCGGGCTGGAGGTCGAGTGGCCCGGTGAGCAGGTGCCGCTGGGCGGGCTGCTGCGGCTGGCGGCGGCCGGGATCCCGCTGACGGCCGAGCGGGCGGCTCCCTGGGTGCCCGCCGGCCTCGCCGCGCTGCTCACCGACCGCGACTGGCTCGGCCACGCCGCCGACGGCACCCCGCGCGCCCTCGCCGACCTGCGGCGCGAGGAGCACAGCGTACGCCTGCGCCGGCTGGCCCACCCCCCCGGCCGGCCGAAGGTCAGCATCGTCATGTCGACCAAGCGGCCGGGCATGGTCGGGACGGCGCTGGCCCAGATGGAGCGCCAGCGCGACGTCGAGGTGGAAGTGCTGCTGGGGCTGCACGGGGTGGCGTTCGAGCAGGTACGCGCGGCGGTCGAGGCCTGTTCGCTGCCCGTCGAGTGGGTCGAGGCGGAGGCGTCGGTGCCCTTTGGCGAGGTGCTCAACCGGGCGGCGGGCCTGGCGAGCGGCGACTACGTGGCGAAGTGGGACGACGACGACTGGTACGGTCCCCGCCACCTGGCCGACCTGTTCATGGCGCTGTCGTACGCGGGCGCGGACGTGGTGGGCACGACGGCCGAGTTCTTCTATCTGGAGCCGTTGCGGGCCATGATCAGGCGGACGACGTTCGCGAGCGGGGCGAAGTATCCGAGCGAGGTCTGGACCGACCACGTCGCCGGCGGCACGATCCTGACACCTTTGTCGAAATTTCAGGACATCGGGGGATTCCCTGGCCTGCCGCGGGCCGTTGACCTCGAATTCCTCAAGGCGGCGCAAAAAGCCGGGGCACGCATCTACCGGACCCACGGCCTGGGCTACGTCCTGCGCCGAGGGCTCAGCGACGAGCACACGTGGCAACTGCCGCTGGCCCACTTCCTCAAGGTGGCCGCCAACCAGTGGCGCGGCTTCCGCCCGAGCCTGCTGATGGAGGCCGCGGCGGCATAAGGGTGCCCCGGCGCGATCCTCCCGGCCGCGGTGAGACGCGGAGGGCGGTGGGTGGGTCAGTTCGGGCGGAGGGCCGACTTCAGGCGTCTCAGCAGGGTCTTCTCCGGTGGTTCCACGACCGCCTGCGGCGGGGCCGGGATGGTGACCGGCTCGGGCTTCGCGGCGGCGGGCCAGAAGCGGTCCGGCGGCTCGTGGCGTACGCCGTGGGTGGTGGCGATGACGGTGTCCGGGTCCGCGCCCGGGCCGGCGAGCAGGAGGGCGCGCCCGAGCGCCGAGGTGCGCTCCAGCCGGGCCGTACGCCCGTCGGGAAGGTCCACCACCAGCACGCCCGTGAGATCCTGCTGCACCGACTCGATCATGCGCTCCAGCGTCACCCGGTGCAGTGCCACGTCCACCGGGCCACGGTAGCGGAACGGGGTCGGCGCGGGCGTCGGGGCGGCCTCGTCGATCAGCCGGACGCGTTCGTCATGCGCGAACAGTTCGCGCATGAGCCGCAACTCCATGCACGCGTCCCCGATCGCGAAGCGGCGCGAGGAGTCCAGCAGCGACCACGGCGCCACCAGCGTCACCACGACGTCCTGCAGCTTGCCGTCCAGCGCCGCCGACACCGCCTCCCGCACCACGGCCATCGAGGTGTCCCGGACGTCGAACACGATCTCCACGTACGGCACCAGCCACCGTCGTCCCCGCTCCTTGCGCAGGTCCCTGCGCAGCGGGATCCGGTGCGCCAGGTACGGCTCGACCGCCCGCACGGCCCGCTCCTTGTCGCGGCGCTGCGCCGGCAACCCGAGGTGTACGGCCTCGGCGTCCAGATCGGGCACGAACACCACGCCGTGCATCGCCAGCCGGTAGGAGAACTCGGTGTCCTCGCCCCGCACGACGTTCGGATCCAGCCCGCCCACGGCGTGGAACACCTCCCTGGGCAGGGCGAACGTCGGCCCGGTGCACACGTGGTAGGGGTTTCGGCTCTTGCGCAGCCCCTCGGTCTTGGCGATCGTCGCCTCGGTGGAGCTCGCCACCGCCCCGGCCAGGTCGAACACCTCTCCCAGGTGCTCGGCCCTGAACACCTCCCGCGGAGTGACGGGCGGCGCCTCGACGAACTTCTTCATCCCGATCGTCACCAGGTAGTCCGTCACGTGGTGCCAGCGGGCCAGGGCCTCGATGTGCTCGCGGCAGGCCACCATGTCGGCGTCCAGCCGCTGGATGATCTCGCCGTCGGCGGCGTTGGCGCCGGTGTTGACCGCGTTGGAGATGCCCCAGCCGTCACGCACCCGAACGACGCGGGTGCCGGCCGGTCTCAGCTCGGGCAGCCGGATCGGCGGATCGCTGCCGTCGTCGACGACCAGGACCTCCATGAGATGGGCCGGGTACGTCTGCGCCGCCAGCGCGGCCAGCGTAAGATCCAGCCGTTCCTGCCCGCCGTGAGCGGGTATGACCACGCTCACGGAGAGGGCGGGTGTCCAGGTGCCGAGCGGCGGTGCCGCTACTGGTGAATAGTCGTTCTGCCTCAGAGCAGGACGCGCGTTCATGGTGGTGACCCCCTGCCGAGACCTTATCGGGAGATGCTGAGAATTTCCTGAATAGTGCCCCTGTCCAACGAGGGTTTTACGTGGCCCGTCCGTCCTGTGGACGCGGCTCAACGACGGGTCGCCCCACCCCGTACACTCTGTGCCCAACACCGCAGGTAGGGAGTCATCATGAGCAGGTCGTGGCGTGGCCTCATAGAGGAATATCGCGAGCGTCTTCCTGTCACGACGAAGACGCCTGTCATCACGCTGCTCGAAGGCGGCACACCGCTGGTGCCCGCGCACCGGGTGTCCGCCCTCACGGGGTGTGATGTCTACCTGAAGGTCGAGGGGGCCAACCCGACGGGCAGCTTCAAGGACCGCGGGATGACCATGGCCATCAGCAAGGCGGTCGAGGAGGGGGCCAAGGCGGTCATCTGCGCCTCCACCGGCAACACCTCGGCCTCGGCGGCGGCCTACGCCGTTCGCGCGGGGCTTACCTGCGCCGTGCTGGTGCCCAAGGGGAAGATCGCCATGGGCAAGCTGGCCCAGGCGCTCGTTCACGGGGCCACGCTGCTGCAGGTCGAGGGGTCGTTCGACGACTGCCTGGAGATGACCAGGAAGTTGTCCTCCAGCTATCCGATCGCGTTGGTCAACTCGGTCAACCCCTACCGGCTGCAGGGGCAGAAGACGGCGGCGTTCGAGATCGTCGACACGCTCGGCGACGCGCCCGACATCCACTGCATCCCGGTGGGCAACGCGGGCAACATCTCGGCCTACTGGATGGGCTATCGCGAGTATTTCGACGACGGCGTGTCGTCGAAGCGGCCGCGCATGTTCGGGTTCCAGGCCAGCGGCGCGGCGCCGATCGTGGAGGGGGCGCCCGTGGCCCACCCGCACACGATCGCCACCGCGATCCGCATCGGCAACCCGGCCTCCTGGTCGCTGGCCACCTCGGCCCGCGACGAGTCGGGCGGGGCCATCCAGTCGGTGACCGACCGGCAGATCGCGGCGGCGTACAAGCTGCTGGCGCAGGAAGAGGGCGTGTTCGTGGAGCTCGCGTCGGCGGCCAGCGTGGCCGGGCTCCTGCAGGCCCACGCGCAGGGCATGGTCGATCCGGGGCAGCGCATCGTCTGCACGGTCACGGGCAACGGGCTCAAGGATCCCGACTGGGCCATCTCGGGGGCGCCCGCGCCGGTCGTCATTCCCATCGACGTTCACGCCGCCGCGGCGGCGCTCAATCTCGCATGACGTGGGCACGGGGAGGAAACGTGAGTGGATGAGGACCGTTGAGATTCGCGTGCCGGCCACCTCGGCGAACCTCGGGCCGGGGTTCGACACGCTGGGGCTGGCGCTGGGTCTGTACGACGAGGTCGAGGCCACGCTGACCGGTGACCGGGGTGTGCACGTCACCGTGGAGGGCGAGGGCGCGGGGGAGGTAGATCTCGGCGAGGGGCACCTGGTCGTCAGGGCCATGCGGGCGACGTTCGACAGGATGGGGTTCCCTCAGCCGGAGGGCATCCGCCTGCGCTGCCGCAACCGGATCCCGCACGCCCGCGGCCTGGGATCGTCCTCGGCGGCGGTCTGCGCGGGCATCCTGGCCGCCCGCGCGCTGGCCGGCGGGGATTTCTCCGACGATGCGGTTTTCGAGCTGGCCACCGAGCTGGAGGGCCATCCGGACAACGTGGCCCCGTGCCTGGCCGGCGGGCTGACCGTGGCCTGGTTCGACCAGGCCGGAGCACCGCATATGGTGAAATTTGTTCCCGATGCGCGCGTCCGCCCGGTCGTCTTCGTTCCCGCGACGCGGCTGGCCACGGAGACCGCACGGGGACTGCTGCCGAAGGATGTGCCCCACAAGGACGCCTCCTTCAACGCCGGCCGGGCCGCGTTGCTGATCGCCGCGCTGACCCAGCGGCCGGAACCAGGGCTTTTGCTCGCCGGTACAGAAGATCGACTCCATCAGCAGTACCGCGCGCCTGCCATGCGAGAGAGCGCGGATCTGGTAGAACGTCTGCGTGCGGTGGGCGTGCCCGCCGTGGTTTCGGGAGCGGGTCCCACGGTGCTTGCGTTTTCGACATCGGATTCGCAGGATTTGATCGCGCCAGAAGTGGGTAATGACTGGCACATCCAGCAAATGGACGTCGACCCGGTTGGTGCGAACGTTCAGTTCCCCGAGACACGCTGATGCCTCTTTAGACCTTCAGGGAATAGCCGTGTGCGCTGGTGATGTTAGGCTGATAGCCGCACCAGATGCCCCCTTGGTGGGTGCGTGCTTGTCAGCCATACATCGCTGCATCATGCTTCACGTCGCGAGGCGTGCGCAGCGCGGCTGTCTCCCCGGAATCCGTCGCCTCCGGTTGGCCCACACCCGGTTGGCTCGACGCGAGGTGGCGACGACGGGGACCTGCGCGTTCGAAGCATCTCGACATCTGGTTGGCGACAGCAATCCGGGGGGTGTCAGCCACGCGCCAAGGCCCATGGGCGGCGTGGACCAGCCCCTCCCCAAGAGTGGCGGCCGTCCCCAGCGACAGCCGAAGATCGCAAAGTGCACCCCGACCCGGTCTGTCCCGCCGGATCGCAAGCACCTCCGGGACGTCCGGCAGAACAAAACCGGCGCCCGACCCCTGGGAAGGACCTTTTAGTTGAGCGACACCACCGAACTCCTCTCCGACGCATCAGGCGCTGAGCCGGCGTCCGGCGACACCCCCACCCGCGCTCCGGCCAAGCCGCGTGCGCGTCGCTCCGGCACCGGACTGTCCGCCAAGGTGCTGCCCGAGCTGCAGAAGATGGCAGCGGAGCTGGGCATCAGCGGGACCGGGCGCATGCGGAAGAGCCAGCTCATCGCGGCCATCCAGGAGAAGCAGGGTGGCGCTTCCGGCGATGGCGCACCGGCCGCCGCGCCCGCGGCAGAGGCTCCAGCCGCGACGGACGCGGCGCCGGCGGCCGAGCGGCCGACCCGGACGCGCAGGGAACGTTCCCGCACCAAGAC
Organism: Nonomuraea sp. B12E4; assembly: GCF_039871825.1. Taxonomy (NCBI): domain Bacteria; kingdom Bacillati; phylum Actinomycetota; class Actinomycetes; order Streptosporangiales; family Streptosporangiaceae; genus Nonomuraea; species Nonomuraea sp. B12E4. The sequence goes on from NZ_JBDPME010000010.1 coordinate 174,491, forward strand.
AGCCGAGGAGCCTGCCCCGCCACCGGCGGCGCAGCCGGCCGAGCCCGTGGCCGCGGCCCCCGTACCGGTGGCCGCCGCGGCTTCCGCGGACCCGATCGTGGAGCAGCCCGCGCAGCCCGTTCAGTCCGCGCAACCCGTGGAGACCGGGCAGGGCGACACGAGGGCCGAGCGCGGCGAGAGCCGTCGCGAGCGCCGCAGCCGCGGCGAGCGTCGTGAGCGTGGCGACCGCAGCAGTGACCGCAGCAGTGACCGCGGTGGCGACCGCAGCGGTGACCGCTCGGGCGGCGACCGCGGTGAGGGCGGCCGTGCCGACGGCGGGCGCGGCGAGCAGCGCGAGCGCGCCGCCGACGCGGGTGGCCGCGACCAGCGCGACCAGCGCGGTGACCAGCGCGGTGACCAGCGGGGCGACGACGACGACCGCGGCGGGCGCAGCCGCAGGGGCCGCTTCAGGGAGCGCAACCGTGGCCGTGGCCGCGACCGCTTCGAGGGCGGCGAGCCGGTCATCGGCGACGACGACGTCCTCATCCCGATCGCCGGCATCCTCGACATCCTGGACAACTACGCGTTCGTCAGGACCAGCGGCTACCTGCCCGGCAGCAACGACGTCTACGTCTCGCTGGCCCAGATCCGCCGCAACGGCCTGCGCAAGGGCGACGTCATCACCGGCGCCGTCCGGCAGCCCCGCGAGGGCGAGCGGCGCGAGAAGTTCAACGCCCTGGTCCGCCTCGACACCGTCAACGGCATGGACCCGGAGCAGGCCCGCAACAGGCCGGACTTCAACAAGCTGACGCCGCTCTACCCGCAGGAGCGCCTGCGGCTCGAGACCGAGCCCAACATCCTCACCACGCGGATCATCGACCTGGTCTCGCCGATCGGCAAGGGCCAGCGTGGTCTGATCGTCTCGCCGCCCAAGGCCGGTAAGACGATGGTGCTGCAGGCCATCGCCAACGCGATCACCCGCAACAACCCCGAGTGCCACCTGATGGTCGTGCTCGTGGACGAGCGGCCTGAAGAGGTCACCGACATGCAGCGGTCGGTCAAGGGCGAGGTCATCCACTCGACCTTCGACCGTCCCGCCGAGGACCACACCACCGTCGCCGAGCTCGCCATCGAGCGGGCCAAGCGCCTGGTGGAGCTGGGCCACGACGTGGTCGTCCTGCTCGACTCGATCACCCGCCTCGGCCGCGCCTACAACCTGGCGGCCCCGGCGTCCGGGCGCATCCTGTCGGGTGGTGTCGACTCCACGGCGCTCTACCCGCCCAAGCGCTTCTTCGGCGCCGCCCGCAACATCGAGAACGGCGGCTCGCTGACGATCCTCGCCACGGCCCTGGTCGAGACCGGGTCGAAGATGGACGAGGTCATCTTCGAGGAGTTCAAGGGCACCGGCAACATGGAGCTGAAGCTCAACCGCTCCCTGGCCGACAAGCGCATCTTCCCGGCGGTGGACGTGGACGCGTCCGGCACGCGTAAGGAAGAGATCCTCATGGCCAAGGAGGAGCTGCAGATCGTCTGGAAGCTGCGGCGGGTGCTGCACGCGCTGGACATGCAGCAGGCTCTTGAGCTGCTCCTGGAGAAGATGAAGGAGACCAAGTCCAACGCGGAGTTCCTCCTGCAGGTCCAGAAGACCACGGTGAGCAACGACCGCGACTAGCGGATCCCTGGGAAGGGGCGGTCGGGGTTTCCCCGGTCGTCCCTTTTCCTGTCGTCCGGAGTTCGCCAAATGTTCGGGCGTGGTCTGCGGTGACGGCGGGGCGCGGATGTGTGCGAGGGGTCCGTGTTGCGTGTGGGGTTTGGGTGAATGTTCGCGGGTGGCGTTAGCGGGTGGCGTTAGTACGCGCGCAGCGGAGTCCTGGGTGCGGAGTACGTGGAGGAGCGCTACGCCGGCGACCTCATCGGCCGGGCCGTCGGCTACCTGCTGAAGGAGCGGGTGGCCGACGTGGCCGAGTTTCTTGGGACGGTGCGGCAGGTGGCGGCGGGCGGGACGGTCATCGACCCGGAGGTGGTCGTGCAACTGCTCAGCCGCCAGCGCAGGGGCGCCCCGCTCGACTCGCTGTCGCCGCGGGAGCGGGAGGTGCTGGCCCTGATGGCCGAGGGTCGTTCAAACACCGCGATCGCCTCCGGGCTGGTCGTCACGGAAGGCGCGGTGGAGAAGCATATTTCCGGCATCTTCGCCAAGCTGGCGCTCGGGCCCGCGCCGGAGGACCACCGGAGGGTGCTCGCCGTGCTCACGTACCTGGGCCGCTGAGGCAGGTGTGGCCTGAGTGAAGATCGTGGGAATGCCGGATGGCCTGGGATGGTTGCACGATCTGGCACACTGGTAGCTGACCATTTCGCGGTTCCGGTTCACGCCTGTCACGGCGACCCGGCGGCCGCGGCCCCGAAAGGACAGCGATGAAGCGCGACATTCACCCTGATTATCACGTGACGCAGGTGACCTGCTCCTGCGGCAACACGTTCACCACCCGCAGCACCGCGAAAAACGGCGTGATCCACGCTGACGTGTGCTCCGCCTGCCACCCGTTCTACACGGGCAAGCAGAAGATCCTCGACACCGGCGGCCGGGTGGCGCGCTTCGAGAAGCGCTTCGGCAAGAAGGCCACGGGCAAGTAGCTTCACTCACGCCGGTCCGGACGCATCTCGGTGCGCCTGGGCCGGCGTTGTTGGTGAGACAAGGGCCACATTCCAGACGAAGGACGCACGGTGAATCTCGACGAGTTGCTCAAGGAGTATTCCGAGCTGGAGTTGCAGCTCGCCGACCCCGCCGTGCACGCCGACCAGAACAGGGCCCGCACCCTGGGCCGGCGCTACTCCCAGCTCACGCCGATCGTCGGCACCTATCGCGAGCTGGAGTCGGCCCGCGCGGACCTGACCGCGGCCAAGGAGCTGGCGGGCGAGGACGAGGCGTTCGCGGCCGAGGCCGCCGAGATCGAGGAGCGCATCCCCCAGTTGGAGGAGAGGCTCCGGCACCTGCTCATCCCGCGCGATCCCAATGATGACAAGGACATCATCATGGAGATCAAGGCGGGCGAGGGCGGTGAGGAGTCGGCGCTGTTCGCGGGCGACCTGCTGCGAATGTATCTCCGCTACGCCGAGCGGCTCGGCTGGAAGACCGAGGTCATCGACAGCCAGCCCTCCGACCTCGGCGGCTACAAGGACGTCACGGTCGGCATCAGGGCCAAGGGCGATGAGGGCGTGTGGTCCAGGCTCAAATACGAGGGCGGGGTGCACCGGGTGCAGCGGGTGCCCGTCACCGAGTCGCAGGGCCGCATCCACACGAGCGCCGCGGGTGTGCTCGTCTACCCGGAGGCGGAGGAGGTCGACGTCCAGATCGACCCCAACGACCTGCGCGTCGACGTCTACCGCTCCAGCGGCCCCGGCGGCCAGAGCGTCAACACCACCGACTCGGCGGTCCGCATCACCCACCTGCCCACGGGCGTGGTCGTCTCGTGCCAGAACGAGAAGAGCCAGCTCCAGAACAAGGAGTCGGCCCTGCGCATCCTGCGGGCCCGGCTGCTGGCCGTGGCCCAGGAGGAGGCCGAGGCCGCCGCCCAGGCCGAGCGCAAGTCACAGGTCCGCACGGTCGACCGGTCCGAGCGCGTACGCACGTACAACTTCCCGGAAAATCGCATCTCCGACCATCGGGTGGGCTTCAAGGCGTATAACCTCGACCAGGTTCTCGACGGTGAGCTCAACGCCGTCACCCAGGCCCTCATCGATGCCGAGATGGCGGAGAAGCTCGCACAACACTCATGACATTTCTGCTGGACGAGATCGCCCTCGCCACCGCCCGGCTGGCCGAGGCAGGTGTTCCCTCCCCGCGCACCGACGCGGAGGAGATCGCGGCGTTCGTCCACGGCGTGCGCAGGAGCGAGCTGCACACGGTCAAGGACGCCGATTTCGACGCGCTGTTCTGGGAGGGCGTCGCCAGGCGGGAGGCCCGCGAGCCGCTGCAGCACATCACCGGGCACGCCTACTTCCGTTACCTGGAGCTCGCGGTCGGGCCCGGCGTGTTCGTGCCGCGGCCGGAGACCGAGGTCGTGGCGGGCTGGGCCATCGAGACGCTGCGCGCCATGGACGTGACCGCGCCGCTCGTGGTGGACCTGGGCACCGGGTCGGGGGCGATCGCGCTGTCCATCGCCCAGGAGGTGGCGCTGGCCGAGGTGCACGCCGTGGAGGTCGATCCCGCCGCGTACACGTGGGCCAAGCGCAACATCTCCGAGCACGGCCAGGGCCGCACCCACCTGCACCCCGAGGACCTCGCGGAGGCACTCCCCGAGCTCAACGGCAAGGTGGACCTGGTCATCTCCAACCCGCCCTACATCCCGCCCGGCGCGATCCCGCGTGACCCCGAGGTGCGCGACTACGACCCCTCCAGGGCTCTTTACGGCTCGGGCGAGGACGGGCTTGGGGAGGTGCGCGCGGTCGAGCGTACGGCGCGGCGCCTGCTGCGCCCCGGCGGCTGGGTCGTCGTCGAGCACGCCGACGAGCAGGGCAGGGCGGTCTACCTGACCTTCCCCGAGGACAACGGCTGGCGGGACGTACGGCTTCGCCAGGACCTCACCAGAAGAGACCGCTTCGTCACGGCCCGGCTGGGCCAGGACTAGGATGCACGCCGTGGGAAGACGCTATGACTGCTCCGACCTCGATCAGCGGAGCGAGGGACTGAAAGAGGCCGCCGCCGCCGTGCGTCGCGGCGAGCTGGTGGTGCTGCCGACCGACACGGTCTACGGCATCGGTGCCGACGCGTTCACGCCGGCGGCCGTGACCGCGCTGCTCGATGCCAAGGGGCGGGGCCGGGAGATGCCGCCGCCCGTGCTCGTGGGCACCGTCAGAGCCGCCACAGCGCTCGTGGAGGACCTGGGACCGTACGGGCAGGACCTGATAGACGCCTTCTGGCCCGGGGCGCTCACGCTCGTCTGCAAGGCCAACAGGGCCCTAACCTGGGACCTGGGGGAGACCAAGGGCACGGTGGCCATCCGCATGCCGCTGCATCCGGTCGCGCTCGACCTGCTCAAGGAGACCGGTCCCATGGCCGTCTCCAGCGCCAACCGCTCGGGCGCGTCGCCCGCCAGCACGGCGGAGGGGGCCGAGGAGCAGCTCGGCGACTCGGTCGCGGTCTATCTCGACGGCGGCACGACCACCGACAGCACGCCCTCCACCATCCTCGACCTCACCACGGCCGTGCCCAGGATGTTGCGGCGCGGGGCGATCCCGGTGGAGAAGCTGCGCGGCATCATCGGCTACGTCGCCACCGACGACTGACCGATACCGTCTGCTTATCCCGGCTGCGGCTGTGCCGCGGCCAAGATTACGGTGAGGCCCGGAGCGGTGATACGTCCGGGAGTGGCCGATGGGCAAGTTCGACGGCATGGACCCCAAGCTGGTTCGTGACCTGCTGACCGAGGTCAAGCACGCGGCCACGCAGATGCGCGGGGTCGAAGACCGGGTCAGGGCCGCGATGAGCCGGGCCGGCCTCGCCACCCAGACCACCCAACGTCCCGTCCAGGTCGCCGAGGCGGTCGACGCGATGGTCAAGGACGTCAACGTCCGGCTCGGGGTGCTGGAGAAACGGGTTGATCAGCCCCGCGGGAACGTTCCGGGCGAGGGGGCGGAGTCGGCCGACGAGGGCAACGTTCGCGGGGGGCGGCAGGACAACCCTCCGGGCGCCGATGACGCGCCTGGCGAGGGTGATGACGCCGGCCGGAGGGGCGAGGTGCCGAAAGCCGGCGAGGAGCCGAAAGCCGCTGAGGAAGGGGCCGTCGGCAAGGGCGGGACCAGGGACGACGGCGGGAACTCCGGGAAAGACGGAAACCAGGCCAGAGCCGGCGATGACGCCAGACCGGGGGATCGTCCGAAGGGCGAGGAAGATCCGAAGACTGGGGATCGTCCGAAGGGCGAGGAAGATCCGAAGACCGGGGATCGTCCGAAGGGCGAGGAAGATCCGAAGACCGGGGATCGCCCGAAAGTCGAGGATGATCCCAAAACCGGGGATGAGGCGAAGGCCGGCGACGGCGAGGCCAGGGCGGACTCCGGCGGGAAATCGTGCGACGGCGCGGAGGGCGCGGGGACCGGCCAGGACACGAGGGCCGGAAGTGACGTTGGGGCCGGGACGGGGGACATCGGGACCGGCCAGGGCACCGGAACAGGGCAGGGCACCGGAACAGGGCAGGGCACCGGAACAGGGCAGGGCACCGGAACAGGGCAGGGCACCGGAACAGGGCAGGGCACCGGAACAGGGCAGGGCACCGGAACAGGGCAGGGCACCGGGGCGGGGCAAGGCGCCGGAACAGGGGAGGGCACCGGGGCGGGTCAGGACACCGGAGGCGATGGTGCGACCGGCGACCGACCTGCGGACCAGTCCAAGGACGACGACGTGGGCGGCAGGGGGGACAGCGGGGTCGAAGCCGACGGGGCTGCGACCGGCACCCCGGCCAAGGACCAGCAGGACGCGACGAAGCCGCAGATCGTGGTGGTCGATGGCGTGAAGGTGCTCCAGGTGCCCATAGATCCGCCGACGGCCGAGCAACTGGAAGCCCTACTGGAGCGGCCCAACGACGTGCAACCCGCGGAAATGCCGAAGGTGCCCGCAGACTCCACCAATGCCGCGAACGGCAACACCTGGGCCAACGACGGAAACGACGTGGTCTCCGCCAAGACGGCCCCGCCCAGTCCGGACGCGCTGAAGACGGTGATCGAGAACTACCGGGACATCCCGCCGGTGGACATGCCCCGGGTCGAGGTCCCCGCGGGCGAGTACGGGATGGGCGACTGGGCCGAACGCGACATCCGCCCGGACGGTCCCGCAAGCTCGATCGACCCAGGCCGGCCAGGTGCGGGCAGCGGCGACGGGGTGACACTCCCACCACCGGGAACAGCCGGCGGCTCCACGGCAGAAACGTCAGGCATCCCCGCCACACCCGCATACGACAGGCCGGCCGACGGCTCACCCGCCGACGGCGGCTCGCTCGGTGACGGCTCGCCTGTCCGCGGTGGGTCGGCGGGTGACGGCGGCGGGGATGCGGTGGGGCGGTCAGCCGGCGATGCGGCCTCCACCGGACGGGTCGACGACGCATGCCCCTCGGACACGGATCGGTCGCCTGGCGGCACGGGCACCACTCCGGACCGGTCGGCAGGAGATCAGCCAGGTCAGGGGACCGGCGATGGACAGGGCTCTGGTGGTCGTGAGGCCGGTGACCAGGGCTCCGGTGGCCGGGGCGCTGATGGTCGGGAGGCCGGTGATGAAGGCTCCGGTGGCCGGGGTGCGGGTCGGGAAGCCGGCGACCAGGGCTCGGAGGGCTCGGGCACGGGTAATCGCGAGGCCGGAGATCAGGGCACAGGTGAGCGGAGGGCCGGAGATCAGGGCACTGGTGAGCGGGGGACAGGCGGGCAAGGAGAGCCCGTGAGGATCCCGCCGACGCCGCCCGCCACCGATCAGCCAGGCAGCGCTGCGACGGGATCGTCTACCGGCGCGACGGCCGCATCGTCCACCAGTGCCGCGTCGTCCGCCGGCGCTGTGGTCGGATCGACCGGTGGCGTCGCAGGGACTGGTGGGGCTCTGGGCGACGTGGCTGGGGCGGTGGGGGGCCGCGAGGCTGTGGTGGGGGGTGGTGCCGGGGCTTGGGTTGGTGAGGGGGAGGGCGTGGTTTCCGTGAATGTGGCGCCGATCGATCCTGAGGTGCTCAGGGTGCTGCTGGACGACGTGCGTGATGTGCAGCCGACGGAATTGCCGTCTCCGGAGGTTCCGTCCGGTGAGTACGGCAGGGGGCAGTGGGTGGACAGGGAGGTCGGGCCGGCTGGGGGGTCGGGGGCGGTGGAGCCTGGTGGGCCGGAGAGGAGCGCGTGATGTACGTTGATCCGCCCGCGCCGAGGCCCAGGGGGCGCGACGAGGTTCCGCCGGTCGCCACGGGGCCGTTGGACGACCCGCAGCGGGCCTGGGAGTTCAACCCGGACTACCAGCGCCTGATCGTCGCCTGGAACACCGTCATACCGCAGCTCGAAACCCTCACAAGCGCCCTCGACAAGGCGTACGACCTGGCCAGGAGCCCGCAGACGTGGGACGCCCCGGTGGGGAAGCGCTATGTCGAGGACATCCGCGAATGGCGCACCAGACTGGCCGTCTACCGCCACTCCGTGCTGACCGCGATCAGCGACGAGGCGGCCGACACGCCGCGCTGGATTCCGACGGCGGCCAACGCCCCACATGCCTTCCAATGAGGTGAAATTTCGGCTCAGAACGCTGGCATATGGGAGAAACGGGACATCGGGTCGTAGTAGGGAAATGGGTGCGCAGCCCTACTACGGCCCGGACTTCGGGCTGCTGCAGCGGCAGGATCCCGAGCTCGCTCAGGTCCTGCTCGACGAACTGGACCGAGTTCGCGGCGGGCTCCAACTCATCGCGAGCGAGAACTTCACCTCGCCCGCAGTCCTGGCCGCCCTGGGATCCACCCTCACCAGCAAGTACGCCGAGGGCTACCCGGGCCGGCGCTACTACGGCGGTTGCGAGGTCGTGGACCGGGCCGAGCGGCTGGCGGTGGACCGGGCGCGGCGGCTGTTCGGCGCCGAGCACGCCAACGTCCAGCCCCACTCCGGCGCCTCCGCGAACCTGGCCGCCTACGCCGCCCTGCTCCAGCCAGGTGACACCATGCTGGCCATGGCCCTGCCGCACGGCGGCCACCTCACCCATGGCTCGAAGGTGAACTTCTCCGGAAGATGGTTCGACGTCGTCTCGTACGGGGTGCGTCGGGACACCGAACTCATCGACTACGACGAGGTGCGCGACCTCGCGCTGCGGCACCAGCCCAAGCTCATCGTGTGTGGCGCCACGGCGTACCCGAGGCTGATCGACTTCGCGGCCTTCCGTGGCATCGCCGACGAGGTGGGGGCGTGGTTGCTGGCTGACGCGGCGCACCCGATCGGCCTGATGGCGGGCGGCGTGATCCCCTCGGCGGTGCCGTACGCGGATGTGGTGACCCTCACCACGCACAAGGCGCTGCGCGGGCCGCGCGGCGGTGCCATCCTGTGCACCGGGGAGCTGGCGAGGAAGATCGACCGGGCGGTGTTCCCGTTCGTCCAGGGCGGGCCGCTGATGCACGTGGTGGCGGCCAAGGCGGTGGCGTTCGGGGAGGCGATGCGGCCGGAGTTCGCCGAGTACGCCAGGCGGGTGGTGGCGAACGCGCGGGCGCTGTCGGACGCGCTGGCCGCCGCGGGGATGCGGCCGGTGTCCGGCGGCACGGACACCCACCTGGCCCTGATAGACCTGCGGGACATCGGGGTGTCGGGGGCGGAGGCGGAGCGCAGGTGCGCGGCGGCCGGGATCACGCTCAACCGCAACGTGATCCCCTACGACCCCCAGCCTCCGGCCGTGACCTCGGGGATCCGTGTCGGCACGCCGTGCGTGACGACCCAGGGCATGGGGCCCGAGGAGCTCAAAGAGGTGGGGACTCTGGTGGCCTGCGCGGTGCGCCGGCCGGGCGGCGCGAGCGAGGTTCGGGAAAGAGTTTCGGCGCTTCTGGCCATACATCGGCCATATCTGAGCGAATATTAAGCTGGTCTGAGTCGTTTTCCGGTCACAGTCGGCCGGAGGATCCGGGAAACTAGGTACGTGCGCGAATACTTGTTCATGGCGCTCATCTCGGCAGCTGTGACCTACCTGCTGGTCCCCCTGGTGCGCCGTTTCGCCATCCGCATCGGTGCCATGCCCGAGATTCGCGATCGTGACGTGCACACCACGCCGACGCCGCGGCTGGGCGGCCTGGCCATGTACGGCGGGCTGGTCGCGGGCCTGGTGCTGGCCGGTCAGCTCACCCACTCCGGCTCGGCGCTGACGGGCAACACGGACGCCCAGCCGGTGCTGGCGCTGATCGTCGCGGGCGGGCTCATCACGCTCACCGGGTTCCTGGACGACTGGTGGGGCATGGACCCCTTCATCAAGCTGGCCGGCCAGGTTGCGGCGGCCGGGGTGCTGGTCTTCTTCGGGATGCGGCTGACCTCCCTCCCGCTGCCGGAGGCCTGGGGCGGCCCGACCAGCCTCGACTACACGCTCAGCACCGTCATCACCATCCTGGTCGTGGTCGTGACGATCAACGCGGTCAACTTCGTGGACGGGCTCGACGGGCTCGCCGCCGGGATCGTGTGCATCGCCGGCCTGGCCACCTGGGCCTATTCGATCATCATTTCGCAGGACATCAACGGCAGTAACATCACCGCCACGGCCGCCATCGCCGCCGTGCTCATCGGCACCTGCCTGGGCTTCCTGCCGCACAACTTCCACCCGGCGAAGATCTTCATGGGCGACACCGGCGCCATGCTGATCGGGCTGGTGCTGGCCTCCTCGATCATCACCGTGACACCGGTCGACACCTGGGCCATCGTGGAGATGAACAAGTTTCCGGTGGTGCTGCCGCTGCTCATCCCCGCGGCGGTGCTGGTGCTGCCGCTCATCGACCTGATCACCGCGGTCGTGCGGCGCACCTCCTACGGCTTGTCGCCATTCTCGCCCGACCGCGGTCACCTGCACCACCGGCTGATGGACATCGGCCACTCGCACCGGCGGTCCGTGCTGATCATGTACGCCTGGACCTTCCTGTTCTCGTTCGGCATCGTGGGCATGTCCACCGTGGGCGTGCCGGTCCTGCTGTTCCCCGTGGTCATCGTGCTGGCGGTGGCCGTTCTGGTGCTGATGGCCCTGCCGCGCTGGCGGAGCAAGGGCGGGGCGCACTCGGCGCCGCGCGGCAAGGGCGACGACGACGGGCCGCCCACCGGTCCGATGCCACCGATCCTGCCGGACACCGAGGTCAGACGGCAGGAGCCACCCGCGGACGGCCCTTCGGCCGAGCGCGCGTCTGCCGAGGGCAAACCGGTCATCCCGGCCTTTCCGAGCCGTTCTTGATCGCGAACTAGAAACGGCAGGTAAAAGCGGTCTTCCGTGAGCTTGTGATATCTTTCACGAGCAGGGGCCCCAGACCCGCCGGTTCTAGGGGTAGCAAACGCTCGCTTGATAACATGTTGATGGAGCACCGATGCAGGCCAATGACGTGCGCGTACTCAGGAGCGCCGCGATCCCGACCTTCGCGGTCGGGTTGGTGGCCGTGGTCGCCTCACTTCTGGTGGCAGGCGGCAAGGGCGCGCTGGGCGCGGCGCTCGGCACCTTGCTAGTCGGGGTTTTCTTCAGCATCAGCGTGGTGGCGGTGTCGTATGCCGCGCGTGTCTCCCCCCAGATGATGGCGATCGCCGCGATGGTCAGCTACCTCGTCAAAGTCGTCGTCATCATGGTCGTGCTGTCCTCCTTCCGCGACACCACCGCCTGGAACACCGTGGCGTTCGCCTGGTCGGTCGTGGTTTGCACGCTTGTCTGGACGGGTTTCGAGGTCCGCGCGTTCCTCAAGACGAAGATGCTCTACGTCGATCCGGAGGCCTCCGTTCCGGGAAAGGGCGAGTCATGAGATCGGTGCCCGGGCGGGGCCCGATATGACTAGTCCTCCACTTGCCTGCTATCGTCAGCCCCGCGATGAGCGCACAGGAACGCCGACCGGAAGAAGACGGTCGCGACTTCGCCGACGCCATGTGGTCAGTCCCCAGCTATCTGGTCGGAGGGATGGCCGTCTACGGCGGAATCGGCTGGTTGCTGGACCGCTGGCTGGACATGTCCGCGTTCTTCCCCATAGGCATCGTCCTAGGGGTGGTGCTCGGCGGCTACCTGGCATACCGGAAGTTCGGTCGCTAGCCCCACCCGGCGATCACTCCGCCGATGAGGAAATTCTTGTGATCCACTACGACGTTGAAGGGAACGCCGCGTGAACGCGCTGACGGTCCTAGCTCCCGCCGACCAGTTCCAGGCACCGTCGCCTGACGAGCTGTTCAACTCCTTTACTCCGATCATTCCCGGGGTCGACTGGTTCACCAAGCCGGTTCTGCTCGCCATCATCAGCATGCTTCTGGTGGTCGGCGTCTGCTGGGCGGCCTTCGCCAACCCCAAGGTGGTCCCCAGGGGTGTGCAGAACGTCGTCGAGTTCGGCTACATGTTCGTCCGCGACCAGGTCGCCCGGCCCTTCCTCGGCAAGGACGCGGACCGGTGGATGGGCCTGCTGGTGTCCATTTTCTTCCTGGTTCTGGTCTGGAACCTGATGGGCGTCGTGCCGATCCTGCAGTTCCCGGTGGCCTCGCACATCGCCTTCCCGATCGTGCTGGCGGCGCTGATCTACGTTCTCAAGATCTACCTGGGCATCAAGCACCAGGGCGGCTGGGGCTACTTCAAGAACATGATGTTCCCGCCGGGACTGCCCAAGGGCATCTACCTGCTGCTGGCGCCGATCGAGTTTCTGTCCAACCTGATCATCGCGCCGTTCACGCACGCGGTCCGACTCTTCGCGAACATGTTCGCCGGTCACATGCTCCTGGCCTTCTTCAGCATGGTGGGCTTCTGGTTCCTCTTCGAGAAGCTGACCCCGCTGGGCGCGGGCGTCGGCGTGGTCGGCGTGATCATGACGATCATCTTCACGGCCTTCGAGATCTTCATCCAGTACCTGCAGGCGTTCCTCTTCGCGATGCTGGCAGCGATGTACATCGGTAACTCCTTGCACGCAGAACACTGAGAACCACATACCGGAATATCCATGACCGGTGAGACTTCCCTTCACCGGCCGTCCAGTAAAGGAATAAGCAATGAGCGTTCTCGCTGAGGTCTCCGGCAACGTCACCGCCATCGGTTACGGTCTCGCCGCCATCGGCCCCGGCATCGGCGTCGGCATCATCTTCGGCCAGGGCGTGCAGGCCATCGCCCGCCAGCCGGAGGCGTACCCCCTGATCCGCCAGAACATGCTCCTCGGCTTCGTCCTCACCGAGGCCCTGGCCCTCCTGGGCCTGGTCGCGCCGTTCATCTTCCAGAACATCGGCGCTGCCTGATCACCCTTCTGACGAAAGGCTGCACCCATGATGATCAAAGCAGCTGCGCTCCTCGCGGCGGAGGAGGGCGCCAACCCGCTCCTTCCGCACACCTTCGAGCTCGTCGTCGGTATCTTCTCGTTCCTCGTCGTCTTCATCGTCGTCGGCAGGATGCTCGTCCCGCGTATCCAGAAGACGCTGGCCGAGCGGACCGACGCGATCGAGGGCGGCATCAAGAGGGCCGAGGAGGCCCAGGCCGAGGCTCAGGTCCTGCAGCGGCGCTACGCCGAGCAGCTTGAGGAGGCCCGTCGCGACGCGGCCAGGCTGCGCGAGGAGGCTCGCGAGCAGGCCGCGCAGATCAAGGCGGAGCTCCGTGAGGAGGCGCAGGCAGAGGCCCGCCGTCTCGTGGAGGCCGCGCACGCGCAGATCGAGGCGGACCGCCAGGCGGCGTTCGCTCAGCTCCGTACGGAGATCGGTCGCCTGTCGACCGAGCTGGCCGGCCGCATCGTCGGCGAGTCCCTGGAGGACGAGGCCAGGCAGAGCCGCATCGTCGACCGGTTCCTCGATGAGCTGGAGAGTTCTCAGTCGGCGCAGGCGGTGCGTTGATGAGGGGCCTGAGCAGGTCGTCGTTCGCGCAGGTCGAAGAGCGGTTCAACGCGGTCGCCGGTAGCGCCGACCTCGGCACGCTCTCCGACGAGCTGTTTGCCGTCGCGGACCTGCTCGACCGTGAGCACGGCCTGCGCCGTGCCCTGTCCGACCCGGCCAGGGCAGGTGAGCGGAAGGCGGGAGCGGTGCGCTCCCTGCTCGACGGCAAGGTCAGCGAGGCGGCGGTGGCCACGGCCGAATCCGCGGTCTCGGTCCCGTGGTCGCGCGGCGGTGACCTGGCCGACGTGCTCGAACGGCTCGGCGTCGTCGCCGCGGCGGCGGAGGCGGAGAGCCAGTCCAGGCTCGACGACGTGGAGGACGAGCTCTTCCGCTTCGGCCGCATCGTCGCCGCCAACTCCGACCTGCGTCGCGCCCTGGCCGACGCGGGCGCCCCGGATTCGGGCAAGCGGGAGCTGCTGCGCGACCTGCTCGGCGGCAAGGTCGCGCCGACCAGCCTGCGCCTGATCACGCAGGTGGCGGTACACCCGCGAGGACGTAGCCTGGAGTCAGGCCTGGAAGAGGTCGGCCAGCTCGTGGCGCAGCAGCGCCAGCGCCTCGTGGCCGTCGTTCGCAGCGCGGTGGAGCTGACCGAGGAGCAGAAGCGGCGCCTGTCGGCGTGGCTGAGCGACTCCTACGGCCGCGACGTGCACCTGAACGTCGAGGTCGACAAGAGAGTGCTAGGTGGGTTCTCGGTCCGCATCGGCGACGAGATCATCGACACCACCATTGTGGGACGAATCGAAGAAGTCCGCCGCCGGTTGGCCGGCTAGCGAATCGGTGGACCGTGGATAGGGAGACAGAGTAGAGATGGCGGAGCTTACGATCCGGCCGGACGAGATCCGGGACGCGCTTGAGCGCTTCGTCCAGGCGTACGAACCGGAAGGCGCCGCGCGCGAGGAGATCGGGACCGTCGTCGACGCCGGCGACGGCATTGCCCATGTCTCAGGCCTTCCCTCGGCGATGGCGAACGAGCTGCTCGAGTTCGAGAACGGCACGCGCGGCCTGGCACTTAACCTCGACACCCGCGAGATCGGTGTCGTGATCCTGGGCGACTTCAGCGGCACCGAGGAGGGCCAGACCGTCCGCAGGACGGGCGAGGTCCTGTCCGTGCCGGTCGGCGACAACTTCCTCGGTCGCGTGGTCGACCCCCTGGGTAACCCGCTTGACGGCAAGGGTGCCATCGAGTCCGAAGGCCTGCGCGCCCTCGAACTCCAGGCCCCCACGGTCGTCCAGCGGCAGCCGGTGAAGCAGCCGCTGCAGACCGGCATCAAGGCGATCGACGCCATGACGCCGATCGGCCGCGGCCAGCGCCAGCTGATCATCGGTGACCGTGGCACCGGCAAGACCGCGATCGCCGTGGACACCATCCTCAACCAGCGTGAAGCCTGGGCCTCCGGCGACGTGACCAAGCAGGTGCGCTGCGTCTACGTCGCGATCGGCCAGAAGGGCTCGACGATCGCGCAGGTCAAGGCCCGGCTGGAGGAGGCGGGCGCGCTTGAATACACCACCATCGTCGCCGCCCCGGCCTCCGACCCGGCCGGCTACAAATACCTTGCCCCCTACACCGGCTCGGCCATCGGCCAGCACTGGATGTACCAGGGCAAGCACGTCCTGATCATCTTCGACGACCTGACCAAGCAGGCCGACGCCTACCGCGCCGTGTCCCTGCTGCTGCGTCGCCCGCCGGGCCGCGAGGCCTTCCCCGGCGACGTCTTCTACCTCCACTCCCGGCTGCTGGAGCGCTGCGCGAAGCTCTCCGACGACATGGGTGGTGGCTCGATGACGGGTCTGCCGATCATCGAGACCAAGGGTAACGACGTGTCGGCGTTCATTCCGACCAACGTCATCTCCATCACCGACGGTCAGTGCTTCCTCGAGACCGACCTGTTCAACGCGGGTGTGCGCCCGGCCATCAACGTCGGTATCTCCGTCTCCCGAGTCGGTGGTTCGGCGCAGGTCAAGGCCATGCGTAAGGTCGCGGGCACGCTTAAGCTGTCGCTGTCGCAGTATCGCGACCTGGAGGCGTTCGCCTCGTTCGCCTCCGACCTCGACGCCGCCTCCCTCGCTCAGCTCGAGCGCGGTCAGCGCCTGGTCGAGCTGCTCAAGCAGCCGCAGTACTCGCCGTTCCCGGTTGAGAAGCAGGTCGTGTCGGTGTGGGCCGGCACCACCGGCGAGCTCGACGACGTGCCGATCGAGGACGTCCGTCGCTTCGAGTCGGAGTTCCTCGACTTCCTGCAGTCCTCGCACAAGGGCATCTTCGACGGCATCCGGGAGACCAACGACCTTTCCGACGACGCCGTGACGGTCCTCAAGGACGCCGTCACGGAGTTCAAGAAGGGCTTCACCACGTCCTCCGGTGAGCTGCTGGTCAAGGACGAGCCGGTGGCCCCGCTGGAGGCGGGCGAGGTCGGCCAGGAGAAGATCAAGAAGGTCGTCCGTCCGGCGACGGAGAAGTAGGACATGGGTGCCCAGCTAAGGCTGCTGCGGCGGCGGATCAGCTCGGTCAAGTCGATCGCGAAGATCACGCGTGCCCAGGAGCTCATCGCCTCCTCGCGGATCGTGCGGGCGCAGCAGCGGATGCAGGCGGCTCTGCCGTACGAGCGCGAGATCACCCGCGCCGTCACCGGCGTCGTCAGCAACGCGGCCAGCGTCGACCATCCGCTGACCGTGGCGAAGGAGAACCCCACCAAGGCGGGCGTGCTCATCGTCACCAGCGACAGCGGGTTCTGCGGTGGCTTCAACGCCAACGTGCTGCGCGAGGCCGAGGCCCTGCGCGGGCTGCTGGAGAGCCGCGGGCTGACGCCGGTGCCGTTCGTCACCGGCGTCAAGGGCGTCACCTGGCACACCTTCCGCAACCGGGAGATGGGCGGGAGTTGGGTGGGCTTCTCGCGGAAGCCCGCCTACGCCGACGCCAAGCGGATCGCGAACGTGCTGATCGACTCGTTCAAGGACGACAACGGGATCGACGAGATCCACATCGTGTCGACCGAGTTCGTGTCGATGCTCACGCAGAACGTCGTGGTCAAGCGTGTGCTGCCGCTGGAGGTCGAGGAGACCGAGGTGACGGACACCAGCGCGATCCCGCCGTACTTCGAGTTCGAGCCGACCGCGGCCGACGTGCTGGAGTCGCTGCTCCCGCGTTATGTGGAGTCCCGCATCTTCACGGCGTTGCTGCAGTCGGCGGCCGCGGAGGAGGCCGCACGGCGGCGTGCGATGAAGGCAGCGACCGACAACGGCAACGAGCTGATGCGGGTGCTGACCCAGCAGATGAACCAGGCTCGCCAGGCCGAGATCACCCAGGAAATCAGCGAGATCGTCGGTGGGGCCAACGCGCTCGCTGACGCCGCAGCGGGGAAAGAGTGAAATGACTGCAGAGGCTGTTGAGACTGTAGAAGCCCCCGCGGCCGGCACAGGCCGCGTGGCACGCGTCACCGGCGCCGTCGTCGACGTGGAGTTCCCCGTCGATGCGATGCCCGACATCTATAACGCGCTCCATGTCGAGGTGACCCTCGGCGGCGAGACCAAGACCCTGACCCTCGAGGTCGCCCAGCACCTGGGTGACAACCTCGTACGCGCCATCTCCATGCAGCCCACCGACGGCCTGGTCCGCGGCCAGGCCGTGACGGACACCGGCGGCCCGATCTCGGTGCCGGTCGGCGACGTCGTCAAGGGCCACGTGTGGAACGCGCTGGGCGAGACGCTCGACGTGCCGACCGCATCGCTCAAGATCGAGGAGCGGTGGGGCATCCACCGGCCGTCGCCGCCCTTCGACCAGCTCGAGTCCCGTACGGAGCTGCTGGTCACCGGTATCAAGGTCATCGACCTGCTCACCCCTTACGTGCAGGGTGGGAAGATCGGTCTGTTCGGCGGCGCCGGCGTCGGCAAGACCGTTCTGATCCAGGAGATGATCCGCCGGGTCGCCCGTAACTTCGGTGGCACCTCGTGCTTCGCCGGTGTGGGCGAGCGCACCCGTGAGGGCAACGACCTCTGGCTGGAGATGGAGGAGGCGGACGTCCTCAAGGACACCGCGCTCGTCTTCGGCCAGATGGACGAGCCGCCGGGCACCCGGCTGCGGGTGGCGCTGTCGGCGCTGACGATGGCGGAATACTTCCGCGACGTGCAGAAGCAGGACGTGCTGCTGTTCATCGACAACATCTTCCGCTTCACGCAGGCAGGTTCGGAGGTCTCGACCCTGCTCGGCCGTATGCCCTCCGCGGTGGGTTACCAGCCGACGCTGGCCGACGAGATGGGTGTGCTCCAGGAGCGCATCACCTCGACGCGTGGTCACTCGATCACCTCCATGCAGGCGATCTACGTGCCCGCCGACGACATCACCGACCCGGCGCCGCACAACGCGTTCGCGCACCTCGACGCGCAGACCGTGCTCTCCCGGCCGATCTCGGAGAAGGGCATCTACCCGGCGGTGGACCCGCTCGACTCCTCCTCCCGGATCCTCGACCCGCAGATCGTGGGCGAGGAGCACTACCGGGTGGCCCAGGAGACCAAGCGGATCCTGCAGAAGTACCGCGAGCTCCAGGACATCATCGCGATCCTCGGTATCGACGAGCTGTCCGAAGAGGACAAGGTCACCGTCCAGCGGGCCCGTCGCATCGAGCGCTTCCTGTCGCACCCGATGTACGCCGCCGAGGCGTTCACCGGCCAGCCGGGCGAGACCGTCCCGCTGGACGAGACCATCGCCTCGTTCAAGGGTCTGTGCGCCGGCGAGTACGACCACCTGCCCGAGCAGGCGTTCTTCATGGTCGGTGGCATCGAGCAGGCCGTGACCAAGGCCAAGGAACTCGAGCGCCGCTAATCGCCCCAGGGGTGGGCCGCGTCCAGCGGTCCACCCGCACCTGCGGTAGTGACGGGGCACGGAAGGGCCACCTCACTACCTGATCAGAAAGGAACCTACACAAGTGGCGAAGCTACGCGTAGGGGTTGTCTCACCCGAGCGTGAGATCTGGTCGGGCGAGGCCGACATGGTGATTGCCAAGACCGTGGACGGCGAGATCGGTATTATGCCGCAACACGCACCTGTGCTCGGTGTCCTCGTCGAGGGCGGCGTGCTGCGTGTGAAGCGGGAGGGCGAAGGAGATCTCGTCGCGGCGGTGCACGGAGGTTTCATCTCCGTGGCCGACAATGAGGTGTCGGTGCTCGCCGAGGTGGCCGAGCTAGGCTCCGAGGTCGACGTCGCGGCTGCCCGTGATGCTCTCGACCGGGCCCAGGCCTCCATCGAGGCCGACCATGAGGACGCCGACGCGGCCATTGAGGCCAAACGTGCCAGGGCACGGCTGAAGGCCGCGGGCGAAGAGGTTTAATACTTAGAACAGCGGGCTCAGGGGGCGGCATGGTGGCGACGGTCGTGATTATCGTATTGCTGTGTGCCGCCCTCATAGTTCTGCGCGGGGTCACGCTGGCCCGTTCGCGCGGGAGCGTACCCTGCCGCCTGCGGGTGGGTGAGGGCGGCTGGCAAAGCGGGGTGGCCCGCTATGCCGACGGGGAGCTTCACTGGATTCCCCTCCTGGGCATCCGACTGAGGCCGCGCCACGCGATAGCGAGGCGCGGCCTCGTCGTTTCCGCCCGCCGTGAGATCGACGGCGGGCTTTTCGCTGTCGATTTCGGCGGAAGCACGCGTGATGTGTCGATCGCGATGAGCGCCGATGCGATGACGGGGTTCCTGGCCTGGCTGGAGTCGGCTCCCCCCAGCGCCTATCTGGACGTCGCCTGACGTCTAGCGGGTGCCGCCGGGCTTCCAGAGGATCTCGTTGCCGGCGTGGGCCACGCGGCAGGCGATGAACAGCAGGTCGGACAGTCGGTTGAGGTATTTCGCGGTCAGCGGGTTGACGTCGTCGTGCTCGTGCAGGGCGGCCCAGGTGGTGCGCTCGGCGCGGCGGACCGTGACCCTGGCCACGTGGAGTGCGGCCGTGGCCGGGTCGCCGCCGGGGAGGATGAAGCTGCGCAGCGGCTTGAGGCCGGTGTTGAGGCGATCGCACTGCTCTTCGAGGCGGTCGACGTAGGACTGCTCGACCCGCAGCGGGGGGAACTCCGGGTTGTCGGTGACCGGCGTGGACAGGTCGGCTCCGAGGTCGAACAGCTCATTCTGGACGCGTATCAGGATCTCCACGAGGTCGGCGGGCAGCGTGCCGTGGGAGAGGGCGACGCCGAGGTGGGCGTTGGCCTCCTCCACGTCGGCGTAGGCGGCCAGCCGGGAATCGGTCTTCGAGGTGCGGCTCATGTCGCTGAGCGTTGTGCTGCCGTCGTCCCCGAGGCGGGTGTAGATGCGGGAGAGGACGACCGGCTTGTCCTTGTCTGCACGCGTCATGACCTCAGCGTAATGGGGGTGTGATGGCCCCGGCGTGCCGGTGGTGGGTCATGACAAATGTCATCGACATCGGCCGCGGGATCCATATCGGGCTCGTGATTTCGGCGACTGGCCGGGCGAATGCCGTAAACGCCACGATTGACCCATGACGAAGGAGAGGACCTGATGCTCGAGATCAGCGAACTGCGCAAGCGTTTCGCGGGCGGGCCCGACACCCCCAACGGCAAGGTCGCCCTGGACGGAATCGGCTTCAGCGTACGGCCGGGGGAGATGTTCGGTTTCGTCGGAGCGAACGGCGCCGGCAAGACGACGACCATGCGCATCGTCATGGGGGTGCTGCAGGCCGACTCCGGTTCGGTGACCTGGCAGGGCAAGCCGCTCGGCTATGACGAGCGGCAGCGCTTCGGCTACATGCCGGAGGAGCGCGGGCTCTACCAGAAGATGCGGGTGGCCGAGCAGATCGAGTATTTCGGCCGGCTCCACGGGCTGGGCCCGGCGGAGGCGAAGAAGGCCACCGACGACCTGCTGGAGCGGCTCGGGCTGACCGAGCGCCGGGGTGACGCGGTGCAGGCGCTCTCCCTGGGCAACCAGCAGCGGGTGCAACTCGCCGTGGCGCTGGTGCACGACCCCGAGGTTCTCATCCTGGACGAGCCGTTCTCCGGGCTCGACCCGATCGCGGTGGACGCGCTGGCCACGGCGCTGCAGGAGCGGTGCAGGGGCGGCGTGCCGGTGATCTTCTCCAGTCACCAACTGGAGCTGGTCGAGCGGCTGTGCGACTCGGTCGGCATCGTCTCGGCGGGCCGGATGGTGGCCACGGGCACGGTGGCCGACCTGCGCGCCGCCGAGAGCAACTCGTTGCGCGTGGTCGTCAGGAACCCCGCGCCGGGCTGGGCGGACGGCCTGCCCGGCACGGTCACCGTGGCGGGCGACCGGCACACCCTGCGCACCGACGACGGCGACGACCAGGAGATCCTGCGCCGCGCCATGAAGGCCGGGCACGTGGAGCACTTCGGCATCGAGCAGCCGACCCTCACCGAGATCTTCAAGGAGGCCGTGGCGTGAACGGACTGATGCTGGTCGCCCGGCGGGAGATCACCACACAGATACGGACGAAGGGGTTCGTGATCGGCCTGCTGATCACGGCGTTGCTGGTGGCGGCTGTGTCCTTCGCGCCCAAGATATTCGGTGGGCCCACCTCGTACACGCTCGGCACGGTCAACTCCCAGCAACTGCCGCTGCAGGCCGCCGCGCCGGACGCGGAGGTCACCTGGCGCTCCTTCCCTGACGAGAACGCGGCCAAGAAGGCCGTTCTGGCAGGGGACGTGGACGCGGTGCTGGTCAACGGCACCAAGGTGATCAGCGACGGGGAGATCGACTCTCAGCTCGGCGTGCTGCTGCAGAGTGTCAACAAGGAGAGCAGGCTCGGGGCCGCCGGGGTCTCGATCCCGCTGCTGCGGATGGAGTCCGTGGGCGCCGACACGCGTTACGAGGCCGCCCGCGCCGGGATCGCCGTGGTGCTGGTGCTCCTACTCTTCATGCTGCTCATGAGCCAGGTCGTGATGGTGGCGATGGGGGTCGTGGAGGAGAAGGGCAGCCGGATCGTGGAGATCCTGCTCTCCACGGTGCGGCCGTGGCAACTGCTCGGCGGCAAGATCGTCGGACTGGGCGTGCTCGGCCTGATCAACCTCGCCACGATCGCGGTCGTGGGCTTGCTCGGGGCCGTGGCCTCCGGCCTGGCCGCGGACTTCCCGCCCGGCATTCCCGGCCTGCTGGCAGGGGTGCTGGTGTGGTTCGTGCTGGGCTATGCCTTCTTCGCCACGCTGTCGGCCGCGCTCGCGTCGCTGGTTTCGCGCCAGGAGGAGGTGAACACCGTGCTGACGCCGCTGACCATGCTGCTCATGGTCACGTACTTCGTCGCCTTCTACGCCACCAGCGAACCCACCGGGACGCTGGCCACGGTATTGTCTTACGTGCCACCGTTCTCCTCGATGATCATGCCGATCCGGATGGCGGCGGTCGAGGTGCCGTTGTGGCAGGTGGGGGTCTCGATGGCGGCGATGGTCGTGGCCGTGCTGGTGGTGCTGAGCTTCGGCGCCACGGTCTACCAGCGGGCGGTGCTGCGGACGGGTGCCCGGCTCAAGCTGGGCGACGTGCTGCGTACGCGCTAGATGGATCGGATCAAGCGGGCGCGGAGCTTCACCTTCAAGATGCTGTTCTCCGGCTTCGCGATGATGTGGGTCTTCATCGTCCTGGCCATGGTGATCGCGATCGGCGAGGGGAAGATCTCCTGGTGGCGCACTGTGCCCGCACTGGCCGCCGCGATCTGGTTCACCTGGCTCTCACCACGGATGTTCAACGCGTTGATGGACCGCCGGTATCCCACCAAACTGGTGGTGGGAACGGCGGTCCTCGCTCTGGTGGCGGCGGCGCTGGGCGGGGCCAGCCCGTACGGCTGGGGATTCACGCTCGTGTGCTGGTTGTCCTTCGCCACGCTCATAGTCCACAGGCGCACGGTCGTGCTCCTGGCGGCGGGCACGTGGGTGGTCAGTGTCGGGCTCTCCGCCCTGTTCGCCGACGAATGGATCCGCACGGGGCCAGGCATGGGCTTCGAGGCGGGGATGATCCTCATGGCGCTGGTCGACGGGGTGTTCTGCGCTCTCCTGCCGCCGTGCAATCGGATGTGGCTGTGGATCTGGACGCTCGCCGAAGAGGCTCACGAGGGCCGCGAGGCGCACACGCGGCTGGCGCTGGCCGAGGAACGGCTGCGCTTCGCCAGGGACCTGCACGATCTCGTGGGGCACCAGCTTTCGGCCATCGCCGTCAAGACCGAGCTGTCCGTACGGCTGTCGGACGTGGACCCGGCGGCCGCCAAGGCCGAGATGGCCGAGGTCAACAAGCTGACCAGGAAGGCGTTGCGGGAGCTGAGGCAGGCCGTGCGCGGCTACCGCGAGCTTGACTTGACCGCTGAGCTGAATAGCGTGAAAGGTGTGCTCGAAGCGGCCGGTGTCCGTTGTCAGGTCCACCTGCCCTACCGTGAGCTGCCCGACGGAGTGGCCCCGGTGTTCGCCTACGCGGTCCGCGAGGCGGTGACCAACGTGCTCAAGCACAGCACCGCGACGGTCTGCGACATCACGATCCGCTTCACCGAGGAGGTGGCGGAGCTCAGTGTGCGCAACGACGGAGTCGCGCGGCTGCCCGTCGCCGAACTGGGCACCGGACTGGCGGGGCTGGGGGAGCGGCTGGCCGGTGTGGGGGGCAAAGTGACCGCTCATCCGACGGAAGATGGACAGTTCGTACTGAGTGCGGTCGTGTCACTCCCGATACGTGGGTAGGGGCAAAGTGTGGGGTGTTCACGTCGTGAGCGCTTCGCACAGGGTAAGACCACGCTGTGAGGCGTGACTGAGGAGGTGGCATGCGCGTCCGGGGCAATCCGAGAGCACAGGTGGTGCGGATCGGCGCCCGGCTCGACGCCGGCACGTCAGCCGGGGTGCGCGAGCGGCTGCACAAGGCCCTCGAATCCGGTGACGGTGACCTGATCCTGGACCTCTCCAAGCTGGAGATGATCGACGCCACAGGTCTCGGGGTGCTCGTGGGCGCGCATCGGCGCGCGCTGAGCGTGCAACGCCGCCTCGTTCTTCGGGGGGTGCCACCGCGGATCATGCGGATACTGGCGGTGACCCGGCTGAATCGGGTGCTGCACGTGGAGGTTCCGGCGGCCGCGGTGGCCTGACATGACATATCCGGGCGGGCGACGATCAGCCGTCGCCCGCCTTTCTTGACTTAGGCGAAATGTAGATTCCGGCTGTCCGAATGATGGTGCCGGGGAAACCGGAGTGAATGGCGATTATCGCCGCGGCTCAAGGGGCGCCGAGGCTGCGGGTGAAGATGTGCACGGCGACGTCCACGAGTTCGTCGGTCGCCGGCTGCGCCTCCGCGAGGAGCCATTCGATGAGCAACTCCTGTAACGCACCTATGACGCCGCGTGCCACCAGCCGCCGATTCAGCGGGGCGGCGGCCGGGAAATCGGCAGAGGCCTCCTCCACGAGCCGGGCGAAGGAGTCGACCGCACGCTGCCCTGAGGTGGTCAGGACATCGCCCGACCGGCGTACCTCGACGTGCATGATGCGGGCCCGCCGCCAGTCGGCCGTGGTGAACTCGATATAGGCGCGAATCCCCGCCTTGACCCTGTCGTCGAGCGTACTCGGGGCATCCTGGACCGCCTTGGCCACGACTACCAGGCTTTCCTCCACACATCGCTCGTGCAGCGCCTGCAGGAGCTCCTCGCGGCCACCGAAACATTCGTAGAAGGCGCGGTTGGAGATCCGCGCCTCCGAGCACAGCCTTTCGATGGTCGTCGCCGCGAAACCCGGCTTCGCGTATAGCGAGTAGGCGGCTGTCATCAGCCGCTCGCGTCTGTCGGCCAGTCTTTGCTCAGCCGACATTCCCCGGTAAGACCGGTTCACATTCCACCCGTCCAACATGATCGTGGCCCCCAAAGCACACAATTATGGACGGATGATCCCTTTAGGGAAAGAGTGGAAAGATTATCTCTTGCGTCGCCCGTGCAAGAACGTGACGAGTTTGATCAGCCGCTCAAGTTCCCCGGGGCCCCGGGAGAACGAAGTCAAGTTCATCCCGGGCAGCGCGAAGCGCTGGCGGGAGATGGCCTTGGCCCTGGCGAACTCGCGCAACCCGTCGGCGCCGTGGATGCGGCCGAACCCGGAATCGCCGACACCGCCGAACGGCAGGGCCGGGATTCCGGCGAACGAGATCACGGAATTGATGGCCGTCATTCCGGTGCGCATCATGCGGGCCAGCTCCGTCGCCCGGCGTGTGTCGCGGGAGAAAACGGTGCCGCCCAGCCCGTACGCCGAGGCGTTGGCCAGCTCCAACGCCTCCTGGGCGTCGCGGGTGCGGCGCACGGTGATGGTGGGGCCGAAGGTCTCCTCGCGAACCGCGGGGGAGTCTTCGTGGACGTCCTCGATGATTACCGGGTCCACGTACGGGGGGTGCACAGAGTCGGTGCCGCCGGTCACGATTTTTCCGGACTTGGTGGCGTCGTCGATGTGACGCTTGATGATGTCCAGCTGGCCCGGCATCGTGATCGGCCCGTAGTCCTGACCGGCTTTCACTTTTGTCACCCGGGTGGACAGCTCGCGCATGAAACTTTCATAGACGGCCTCGACGACGTAAACGCGTTCGACGCCCGCGCAGGTCTGCCCGGCGTTGGACATCGCGCCCCACAGGCAGGCGTCGGCGGCCTTCGCCAGATCGGCGTCGGCGTCCACGATGAACGCGTCCTTGCCGCCACACTCGGCCACGATCGGGGTCAGATTCGCCGCGCAGGCCGCCATGACGCGCTTGGCCGTGGCGGTCGAGCCGGTGAACGCGACCTTGCCGACCCGCGGATCGGCCGCCAGCGCCGCGCCGGTCCCGCCGAGACCCGTCACCGTCTGGAACACCGGCTGCTCCGGGACCGACTCGCGGAACAACTCGGCCAGCCGCACGCCGATGCCGGGGGTGAGCTCGCTGGGCTTGAAGACGACGGCGTTGCCGGCGGCGAGGGCGTAGGAGATGGAGCCCATGGGGGTGAAGACCGGGTAGTTCCAGGGACCGATCACGGCCACCACGCCGAGGGGGAGGTATTCGAGGGTGGCGGTGAGGTTGAGGCCGATCATGCCGGTGTTCACGCGGCGGCGGCCCAGGACCTTGTGCGCGTTGCGGGCGGCCCAGTCGAGGTGGGTGATCGCCAGGACGATTTCCAGGGTGGCGTCGCCGGTGGGCTTGCCGGTCTCCTGGCGGACCAGGTCGGCCAGGTCGCGCAGGTGACGGGCGAGGACCGCCTTGTAGTCGAGCAGGCGCCTCCTCCGCTCAGCCGGCGCCAGCCCGGCCCACCATCGGCCCGCTTCCTCGGCCTGGCCTACGGCGTCGCGAACGGCATCTGCCGCGTGGTCGGGATGTCTACCGACAACCGCGCCACTCACCGGATCCAAAGACTCAAACCCCGCCATGCCCCCACGATAGGGTTGTTCATGTCTTCTGGCACCTAACCCTTTTTCATTTGTTACGGATGAAGAGGGGGTTGGGGTTAGGGGGCGTTTTCTGGAGGGCGCTCAGCCAGCGGCGGCGAGTGGTTGTCCTGGCAGCGCGTAACGGATGAAGCTAGAAGAGGGTGGGGTTTTCCGGCTCGATGCCGCGGAGGGTGTCGTAGTCGAGCACGACGCATGAGATGCCGCGGTCGGTGGCGAGCACCCGGGCCTGGGGTTTGATCTCCTGGGCCGCGAACACCCCCCGCACCGGCGCCAGCAGCGGGTCGCGGTTGAGGAGCTCCAGGTAGCGCGTGAGCTGCTCCACCCCGTCGATCTCACCGCGCCGCTTGATCTCCACCGCCACCGTCGCCCCCACCGCGTCGCGGCACAGGATGTCCACGGGACCGATGGCCGTCATGTATTCGCGGCGGATCAGCGAGTAGCCGTCGCCCAGCGTCGTGATGTGCTCGGCGAGCAGCTCCTGCAGGTGGGCCTCCACGCCGTCCTTGATCAGCCCGGGGTCCACGCCCAGCTCGTGGCTGGAGTCGTGCAGGATCTCCGCCATGGTCAGGACCAGCTTCTCGCCGGTCTTGCCGTGCGTGACGGTCCAGGTCTCGCCGTCCTCCTTGAGCTTGCACGGCGGGTTCATCCAGTTGAGCGGCTTGAACGCGCGGTCGTCGGCGTGAATGCTCACGCTGCCGTCCGCCTTGATCAGGACAAGCCGCGGCGCCAACGGCAGGTGCGCCGTGAGCCGCCCGATGTAATCCACGCTGCAGCGCGCGATGACCAGCCGCATGACGACCCACCTTAGCGGCTCTGGAAAACTGGACGCATGGCGTTCGAACAGGCGGCGTTCACACGGGCGATGCGTGAGTCTCGATGAGTCCCCGCCGCGCCCGCCGCAGGGAGTCCTCCCGTCCCTTCGGTTTCCCCACCGGCCTGGACACCGTGGAGGAATGGCCCGACGGCGAGTGGAAAGTGCGCATACTCACCGGCGCCTCCTCCACCAAGGACTACCGATGTCCCGGCTGCGACCAGGAGATCCGCGGCGGCCGGCCGCACCTCGTCGCCTGGCCCAACTGGCCGGGCGGCGACGAGGAACGCCGCCACTGGCACCAGTCCTGCTGGCGTAAGAGACTCGACCGCGGCCCCGGCAGGAGCCGCTATTGATAAGAGATCTGCCCGCCCTACCGTTATGCCCGGTAGGGCCCCTCTGCGGCAGTTCGGCATCAGCACTGAAGGGATCCATGGTGGAGATTCGCGCGGCGACCGTGCTGCCCGCCCGGCGTGAGCCGATCGAGCTGCACACGGGCGACGGCCTGACCCTGGTCGGCGAGCTGGCCCTGCCCCTCGACCGGCCTCCCGTTGCGACGCTGGTGACCCTCCATCCGCTGCCGACCCACGGCGGCTTCATGGACAGCCACGTCTACAAGAAGGCCGCCAACCGCCTGCCCGCCCTCGCCGACCTGGCGGTGCTGCGGTTCAACACGCGTGGCACGTCCTCGGAGCGCGGCACCTCGGGGGGCACGTTCGACGGGGGAGAGGGCGAGCGGTTCGACGTCGCCGCGGCGCTGGAATACGCCGAGTTCCACGATCTGCCGCATGTGTGGGTGGTCGGGTGGTCGTTCGGCACCGAGCTGACGCTCAAGTGGGCCCACGATCCGCTGGTCGAGGGCGCGATCCTGCTCTCGCCGCCGCTGCACAGGGCCACCGACGCGGATCTGGACGCCTGGGCCGGGTTCGGGCGGCCGCTGACGGCGCTGGTGCCCGAGTTCGACGACTACCTGCGGCCGGAGGAGGCCCGCAAGCGGTTCGCGCGGGTGCCGCAGGCCGAGGTCATCGGGGTGGAGGGGGCCAAGCACCTGTGGGTGGGGGAGCCGTACGTGCGGATCGCGCTCAACGAGATCGTCAAGCGGGTCAACCCGGCGGCCTGGCCGCTGCCGACCGAGGTCTGATCACCGGCCGGCGCGCGCCCGGTTCTGGCGGATATTTCCTGAAACGGCGCTGCTATGAAGATTTTCTTGAGCAGAATGATTAAAAGTCTGGACCGTGTGCGCGGGTCAGGGCGAGAATCCGATCGTCAATCGAAGATCGTGGAGACGCCGGGCCGTCTTCGTCCCGGGCGTAACCCCTGCTCTGATGGGGCGAGGTACGTATGCCGTTATCGCGTGGTCTGATCGCAGCAGTGTTAGCGGGGACGGCATTAGCAGTGCCCCATCAGGCCTTCGCCGAGCCGGCGCCACAGTCCGTGGGCACAGTTGAGCCACCGGCCGTGGCGCAGGCGCCAGAGGAGACGGAGCGGGCCGCGCTCGCGCTGGCCCGTCAGGGTGGCAAGCCGGTCGAGGTCGAGTCGATGCGCAGCGAGACCCGCCAGGTCTTCGCCCAGCCCGACGGCACGCTCACCATGGAACTGAACGCTCGCCCGGTACGCGTGCGCAAGGCCGACGGCTGGGTCCCCGTGGACACCACGCTCCGCGTGCGCCCCGACGGCGCGGTCGAGCCGGTCGCCGCGGCGGTCGATCTGACGTTCTCCGGCGGCGGCACTGCCCCGCTGGCGAGCCTGTCGCGCGGCGCCAAGAACATGAGGCTCGGCTGGCAGGGCCGCCTGCCCAAGCCGGTGCTGAAGGGCGACACCGCCACCTACCCCGAGGTCATGCCCGGCGTGGACCTCCAGGTCACCGCCGACGTGGACGGCTTCTCGCACCTCCTGGTCGTCAAGTCCCGCGAGGCCGCGGCGAAGATGACCGAGCTGGCGTTCCCGCTGTCGGCCTCCGGCCTGTCGCTCAAGGCGGACGGCGCCGGAAACGTGGAGGCCGTGGACGCCGGCGGCGGCACGATCTTCGTCGCCCCCACCCCCAAGATGTGGGACTCCGAGGGGATCAGCAGCCCGCAGGCGCTCAAGGAAGGCCGTTCCCCGGAGGCCCGGCAGGCCGAGATGGGGGTGACGCTGGCGGGCAGCCAGTTGCGGCTCCGGCCGGACATGAAGATGATGACGGACCCGCAGACGCGCTTCCCCGTCTATCTGGACCCGTACTTCTCGGCGGCCCGCGGATCCTGGACGGCCGTCTGGAGCAACTGGCCCAACTCCAACTACCTCAACTCCAGCGACGTCGCCAGGGTGGGCCACGTCGAGTCGCAGAAGAACCGGTCGTTCTTCCAGATGAACACCGGCTCCGCCATCCACGGCAAGCAGATCATCAAGGCCACGCTGCGGACGTATGAGACGTGGTCGTACTCGTGCAGCGCCCGCAAGGTGGAGGCCTGGGGCACCGGCGCGATCAGCAAGTCCACCACCTGGGCCGCGCAGCCGTCGTGGACGAGGCTGCTCGCCACGGTGAACGTGGCCAAGGGCTGGGGCCCGAACTGCCTGCCCGGCGGCGTGGAGTTCGACGTCACCTCGTGGGCCGTCGACGCCGCCGCCAAGAAGTGGCCCACCATGACCATCGGGCTGCGGGCCACCAGCGAAACCGATGAGTACGCCTGGAAGAAGTTCAGGAACAACCCGAGCGTGGTGATCGAGTACAACTCGCTGCCCACCGTCCCCGTGGCGGCCGACGTGTGGTCCGACCCGGGCGGCCCCTGCGTCACCGGTGACGACCGTCCGATCATCAGCACAGCCGCGCCCAAGCTGTGGGCCAAGCTGAACGATGCCGACAACTCGGTCAAGGGCCGCTTCGAGTGGTACAACGGCGACGGCGGCAAGATCGGCGAGTACGTGACCCCGATGGGGTCCACGGGCACCGCCTTCTCCGCGACCATCCCGCAGAGCCTGTATGCCGACGGCGCGCTGCTCCGCTGGCGGGTACGCGCCGAGGACGGCATGGCCAACAGCGAGTGGGGCCCGTGGTGCGAGGCCACCGTGGACGCCTCGGCCCCCGGCCGGGAACCCGAGGTCTCCTCGCCCCAGTACCCGGAGAACACCTGGAGGGACGGCCTCGGCCTGGCCGGTACGTTCACCTTCGCCCCCAACGGCGTCACCGACGTGGCCCGTTACGTCTACGGGCTCGACACCACGCCCAAGGTGGAGGTCCCGGCCGGTCCTGACGGCGGCGCCACGATCCAGCTCACCCCGCGCCACGACGGTCCCAACATCCTGGCGGTGCGCAGCAAGGACCGGTCCGGCCAGCTCGGCCCGATCCGTACCTACGTCTTCAACGTCAACGCGGGCAGCGTCCCGAGCGGCCGCTGGTCCATGGACGAGGGCACGGGCCAGGTGGCCGGCGACGCCGCCGGCGCGCACCCGGCCACGCTGTACGGGGCCACCTGGACGAC
This sequence comes from Nonomuraea sp. B12E4, assembly GCF_039871825.1. Lineage (NCBI taxonomy): Bacteria > Bacillati > Actinomycetota > Actinomycetes > Streptosporangiales > Streptosporangiaceae > Nonomuraea > Nonomuraea sp. B12E4. The sequence continues at coordinate 204,638 of NZ_JBDPME010000010.1, forward strand.
CGGCAGGACCGGCGCGGGCGTGCGCCTGTCGAACGCGTACGCGCAGACCTCGGGCCCCGTCGTGGACACCTCGAAGAACTTCACCGTCACCGCCTGGGCCCGGCTGACCGGCACGGCCGGCAACGCCACCGTCGTCACCCAGGAGGGCACCAGGACCGGAGCCTTCGCGCTGCAGTATTCCAAGGCGGACGACCGCTGGGCGCTGACCCGCCCGGGCAGCGACGCGGACGGCGCCTCCGCCGTGCGGGCCCTGTCCCAGGCCGCTCCCAGGCTCAACGAGTGGACCCACCTGGCTGGCGTCTATGACGCGGCCGAGGGCCGGCTCTCGCTGTATGTCAACGGCAGGCTGGAGTCCACGGTGGCCTACACCCAGCCCTGGAACGCCACCGGTCCCGTCACCATCGGCCGCGGCAAGGTCAACGGCTCCGCGGCGGACTACTGGGCCGGCGACGTGGACGAGGTCCGCCTCTACGGCCGGGCCATGTTCGCCGACGAGGTCGCCGACCTGGTGAACAGCGCCGCCACGCTGGTCGGGCACTGGAAGATGGACGAGGAACTGGGCTCGACCGCCGCCGACTCCTCGGGCTGGGCGACCCCCGCGACGCTCACCGGCGCCGCCTCGTGGACGTTCGGCTGGCTGGACGGCGCGCTCGCGTTCGACGGTGTCACCGGTCACGCCGCGACCACCGCGCCCGTGGCGAACACGAAGAACGGGTTCACCGTCGCCGCCTGGACCCAGCTCGACTACCTGCCCACCCGCGACGCCGCGCTCGTGGCCCAGCCGGGCAACCGGGCCGCCGGGTTCCAGCTCGGCTACGACAAGGAGCAGGAGCGCTGGACCCTCGGCATGGCCGCCGCCGACACCGACACCGCGGCCCTCGTCCGTACTCGCTCCGACGCCTTCCCGGCCCCGCTGGAGTGGACGCACGTGGCGGCCGTGTACGACTCGCTGGCCGGCGAGCTGCGCATCTACGTCAACGGCCGCCTGTCCACCTACACCGTCACCGACCACGTCAGTGCCTGGAACGCCACCGGCCCGCTGCAACTGGGCCGGACCAAGGCCGCCGGCGCCTTCACCGGCTACTGGCCGGGCAGCGTCGACGATGTCCGGGTCTATGACGGCGTGCTGAACGCCGAGCAGATCGCTCAGCTGGCCGCCCAGTAACCCGACCGCCCAGCAAGCCTCCCGGCGCGGGGCCCTCGTGGTCCCGCGCCGGTGGAGTTCCCGGGCGTAGAATCTTGTTCGGTAGCGGCACCGGAGGAGGCAGCGTGGGCGCGTTCGATCTCACTGGCAAGCAGGCTCTGGTCACCGGGGCGTCGAAGGGGATCGGGCGGGCGATCGCGGTCGCGTACGCCGAGGCCGGGGCCGACGTGGCGCTCGTGTCCAGGTCGGCCGAGCTGCTCGCCGAGGTGGGCAAGGAGGTCGAGGCCCGGGGGCGGCGCGCGGTCGTCGTGCCCGCCGACCTCACCGACCGCGAGGCCGCCGCCGGAGCGGTGGCGGCGGCGATCGACGGGCTCGGCCACCTCGACATCGTGGTCAACAACGCCGGCGGCTCGAACTTCCTCGTCGAGTTCAAGGACCTGCGGCTGGCCGGGTGGGACAAGCTCATGCGGCTCAACCTGGACTCCGCCATGGCCGTCTGTCACACGGTCGCCCCCCACCTGCTGGAGCGGGGCGACGGCGTGGTCATCAACGTGGCCTCGGTCGCGGCGCTCGGCGCGCCCCTGCTGGCCCCGTACGCCGCGGCCAAGGCCGGGCTGGTCGCGCTGACCAAGACGCTGGCCGTGGAGTGGGCCCAGGCGGGCGTGCGGGTCAACGCCCTGTGCCCCGGCTGGACGGCCACCGACCTCAACCGCAACCTCTGGGAGGACGCGACCACGGGTGCCGCCACGGTCGCCAGCGTGCCCATGCGGCGCTGGGGGACGGTGGCGGAGATTGCCCAGCCGGCCGTGTTCCTGGCCAGTCCGGCGGCGGCGTACATGACGGGCCAGGTGCTGTTCGTGGACGGCGGAGCCACCGCCATCTGATCGGAGGGGCCCGCGCCGCGCCAGATTTTCCGGATATTTCGGCCAATGGCCACTTTTAGGGACGCCTCGGAGAAACTGGTCGGATTCATTGGGGCATATCGGCATACGTCGAGGAGTGATTGTCGCCGTGAACCGGGCTACCGTGTGGTCCGTGCAGCTCTACACGAGATCCGCCGGGACCGGGCTCCCGGTTGTACTGCTTCACGCGTTCCCGCTGTCGTCGGCCATGTGGCTGGCCCAGCGGGAAGGGCTGGCCAAGGTCTGCCGGGTCATCACGCCTGACCTGCGCGGGTTCGGCGGTTCGCGGCTGGGCGACGACGAGCCGTCACTCGACCTGATGGCCGACGACGTCGCCAGGCTGCTGGACGGGGAGGGCATCGACAGGGCGGTGGTCGGTGGGTTGTCGATGGGCGGCTACGTCACCATGGCGTTCTGCCGCCGGCACCCCGACCGGGTGCTCGGCGTGATCCTGGCCGACACCAAGGCCAGCCCCGACCCGCCCCCGGCGCGGGACAACAGGGAGCGCATCGCCCAGGCCGTGCTGGAAGGGGGCAGTGAGGTGCTGGTCAGCGAGGTGCTGCCGGCGCTCATCGGGCCGACGACCAGGGAGCGGCGGGCCATGGTGTTCGGACGGGTCAAGGGGCTGGTGCAGTCGGCGCCGCCGGGTGCCGTGGCCTGGGCGCAACGGGCGATGGCCGCGCGGCCCGGCTCGTTCGACACGCTGAGCGCCCTGAAGGTGCCGCTGCTGATCGTGGTGGGGGAGGAGGACGAGCTGTCGCCGCCCGCCGACGCCGAGGCGATGGTGAGGGCCGTGCCCGAGGGCAGACTGGAGATCATCCCGAAGGCCGGTCACCTCAGCGCGGTCGAGCAGCCGGAGGCGTTCAACGCCGCGGTGACCGAATTCCTCAGGACGGAGCTCTCCGGGGGCCACCGGTGAGGGGCCGGGCGCCCGCTAGGTGCGCTCCTGACGGGGGACCACGACCTCGCGGATGATCAGTGCGATCGCCGCGGCGACCGGGATCGCCAGCAGCGCTCCGACGATGCCCAGCAGGGCGCCGCCGAACAACGCCGCGATCACCGTCACGGCCGGGGTCACGTTCACCGAGCGCTTCATCACCCTCGGGTAGATGAAGTAGTTCTCGACCTGCTGGTAGACCACGAAGAAGACCGCGCACGCGATCCCGGCGGGCAGCGACTGCAGCAGCGCGACGCCGCTCACGAGCACCGCGCCGATCGTGGCGCCCACCAGTGGGATGAGGTCTGTCAGGGCCACGACCAGGGCGAGCGCGAGCGCGTACCGGACGCCCATCACCGACAGGAAGATCCAGGTCAGCACGCCCGCGATGATCGAGATCAGGACGTTGCCCGCGACGTAGCCGCCGATGCCGGTGAGGATCTGCTCGCTGATCGCGCCCGTCCGCGCCCGGCGGGAGGCGGGCACCAGCTTGAGCAGATATTCCTTGATCGTGTGCAGCGAGCCGAGGAAGTACAGCATGAGCACCAGCAGCGTCACCGTGGTGAACACGCCGTTGAGCACCACCAGGCCCGCGCCCATGATCCCGCTGGCCAGCGCCGGCCCGAGCGTCGTGGTCACGAACGAGCGCAACTGCGTCAGGATCTGGTAGTCGGCATCGATCTGGCGCAGCGTCGGATGGTTGCTCAGGTCGGTGATGTAGCCGGGGACGGCCGCGATGAACTCGGTGAGCTGCTGGCTGACCGGTGGCACCACGGCCAGGCCGAACAGCACGAACGCCACGATGACGCCGGCGAACACGATCGAGATCGCCCCCCGCCTGGCCAGTCCGCGGCGCTGTAGTGCCTCGACTGCCGGGTTGAGCCCGACGGCCAGGAACATCGCCACGACGACCAGGATGATGGTGCTCAGAGAGTTGACGACCATCTGCGCGATGGCGATGGCCGTCAGCACTCCCAGCCCGCCGACCAGGCCGAACAGGAAGGGGCCGCGGGCGAGCGGCTTCCCGGGCAGCCCGTACGGCTGCCCGGCCCCGTCGAGAGCGGAGTCGCCGCGCGGGGCCCGCTCCTTGCCCAGGCCGGTCTCGGTGGGGCCCGTCTCGGCAGGGTCGGTTTTGGTGGGGCCGGTTTTGGCGGGGCCGGTTTTGGTGGGGCCGGTCTCGGCAGGGTCGGTTTTGGTGGGATCGGCTTCTGCGGTCAAGAGGACTCCCCGTGGTCACCGGCGGACAAAGAAGAGAGAGCCTAGCGACCATCGGATCGCCAGGCTCTCTCCAGCCGTCACTCAGCCCCCCGTCTACTGGCCGGCGGCTACTCCTGCCACCACTCGGCGTCGTCCTCGGACTTGGACTCGGCCTTGGCGGCCGGCGTGGTGGCCGGAGCCTCGACCACCGGCGCGGGCGCGGGCGCGGCGAGCGCCGGCTTCGGCGGGGCCGCCGTGACCGCGGGCTCGGGGTCCATGCCGGGCAGGGGGGCGCCACCGAGGAGCTGACGGAGCTGCGCGAGGTGGCTGGTGATGCTGTCGCGCTGGCGGGTGAGCTCGTCGACCTGGCGCTGCATCGCCGTACGGGTGCGCTCGGCTTCGTTCTTCGCCTCGGTCACTATCGTCTCGGCGCTCGTCTTGGCCTCGGCCACTATCGACTCGGAGCTCTTGCGGGCGTTGGCGACGAGCTGCTTGGCGTGCAGGTCGGCCTCGCGGCGGGTCTGGTCGGCCTGCTGGGTCGCCTTCGTGGCCCTCGACTCGGCCGTGGCGGCGCGCTGCTCGGCCTCGGCGACCAGCTTCTGTGTGGCGGCCTGGGCGCTGGCGTGGCGCTCGGCCTCCTGGCGCTCGGCGTCCTCGCGGCGAGAGGCGAGCTGGATCTCGAACTCCGCCTCGTCCTGCGCCCGCTTGGCCTCCGACTCCTCCAGCACCCGCTGCGCCTGCGCGCGCATCTCGTCGGCCTGCCGCTTGGCGGTGGTCAGCACCTCGTCGCGCTCGCGCTTGGTGGAGGCGCGTAGCTGGGCGACCTCGCGCTCGGTGGTGGTGCGGAGCTTGGCGATCTCCCGCTCGGCGTCGGCGCGCTTCTCGGCGACCTCGTGGTCGGCCGTGGCGCGCAGCTTGGCGGCCTCGCGCTCGGTGGTGTTGGTCAGCTCGTCGGCCTCGCGGCGGGCGGTCGAGCGGATCTCGTCGGCCTCCCGCTCGGCGGTGGAGCGCATGTCGTCGCTCTCGCGCGTGGCCTGGGCGCGCTTCTCGGCTGCCTCGGCCTCGGCGGCGGCACGCATGTCGGCGGCCTCGACCTTGGCCTGGGCCTTGATCTCGTTGGCCTCGGACCTGGCGGCCTGCACGAGCTCGGTGGCCTGCTCCTCGGCCAGGCGTAGCAGTTGCTCGATTCGGGCACCGAGCCCGGAGTAGGTGGGCCGCTCCTGCTCCTGTAGTTGACGCTGGGAGTCGGACAGATCGCGCTGCAGGCCGGCGACCTGCTCGCGGGCCTGGCGAAGCTCCCCGTCGAGCTGCTTCAGGTGATCGTGGACCTGATGCCGGTCGTAACCACGGAGCACTACGTCGAACTCGCGTGCTGGGGCGTCCTCGAAGAAGTTGTTGAGCTGGGCGTCGATGTCGGACTGCATGGAGGCTCGATCCTGGGTTGTCGAGACGGCTACACGGGCCGGACGGGGGGTTCGGGGCATCCGTACCAGGGACCTGGCCTCGCGGCAGGCCCCATGTCCGGTGGAAGGTCAAGCGTACTCCGCTGGTGCCACCGGCGAAGCCCCGTCCAGCTTTCTGCGTGACTAGTTACGTATGAACGTTTTCTCCGTTTTTCGAAGGCGGGGCTGCCTGGACCAACTCGGTCAGCATTCCGCTGACATCCTTGGGATGCAGGAAAGCGATCTCCGAGCCCATCGACCCGTGCCTGGGACGCTCGTCCAGCAGCCTCACGCCCTTTGATTCGATCTTAGCCATGGCTTCCGAGATGTTGGACACCCCGAATGCCACGTGGTGGAGGCCTTCGCCCCGCTTGGCGAGGAATTTTCCCACAGGTGAGTCCGCCGAGAGAGGCTCTAGGAGCTGAATGTAGGAGCCCCCACCTTCGCCGTCACCGATGTGCAGCATAGCCTCCTTGACCCCCTGTTCTTCGTTGACCTCGCGGGCCACGACCGTCAACTCGAACGTCTCGGAGAAGAAGGCGATCTTCTCCTCGAGGTCGTGGCAGGCGATGGCGACGTGGTCAATACGCATGAACATGTGTGGCCTACCTCCATGGCGATCGTCACCCTACTCGTGGGTATGGTGTCAAAGAATCCGACGCGAGCACAGGAGGCCGTTGTCATGTCCAGTTCCGTCATCGTCGCCGGAGCTCGCACCCCGATCGGCAAGCTGCTCGGCGCCCTGTCCGGGCTCCAGGCCGTGGAGCTCGGCGGCATCGCGATCAAGGCCGCCCTGGAGCGGGCGGGGGTGGCGCCGGAGGCCGTCGAGTACGTCATCATGGGCCAGGTCCTGCAGGCCGGAGCGGGCCAGATCCCCTCCCGCCAGGCGGCCGTCAAGGCCGGCATCCCGATGACCGTCCCCTCGATCACCATCAACAAGGTGTGCCTGTCTGGCCTGGACGCCATCGCCCTGGCCGACCAGCTCGTCAGGGCCGGTGAGTTCGACATCGTGGTGGCCGGGGGCATGGAGTCCATGACCAACGCCCCCCACCTGCTGCCCGGACTGCGCAAGGGCGTGAAGTACGGCGACTCGCCGGTGGTGGACTCGATGGCCCACGACGGCCTGTTCTGCGCGTTCGACCAGTGCGCGATGGGCGAGTCGACCGAGCGCCACAACACCAGGCTGGGCATCGGGCGCGACGAGCAGGACGCGCTGTCGGCCCGCTCCCACCAGCTCGCCGCCGCCGCCATCAAGAACGGCGTCCTGGAGGAGGAGATCGCCCCGGTGGAGATCCCGCAGCGCAAGGGCGAGCCGGTGGTGGTCAAGGACGACGAGGGCGTACGCGGGGACACGACGCCGGAGACGCTGGCCAAGCTGCGCCCGGCCTTCGCGGCGGACGGGACGATCACGGCGGGCTCGGCCTCCCAGATCTCCGACGGCGCCTGCGCCGTGGTGGTCATGTCGAAGTCCAAGGCCGAGGAGCTGGGCCTGGAGTGGCTGGCGGAGATCGGCCGGCACGGCAACGTGGCGGGCCCGGACGCCTCGCTGCAGTCGCAGCCCGCCAACGCCATCAGGCAGGCGATGGCCAAGCAGGGCGTGACCGCGCAGGACCTGGACCTGGTGGAGATCAACGAGGCCTTCGCCAGCGTGGTCCTGCAGTCGGCCAAGGAGCTGGGCATCCCGCTGGACAAGGTCAACGTCAACGGCGGCGGCATCGCCCTCGGCCACCCGATCGGGGCCTCGGGGGCGCGGATCGTGCTGACGCTGGCGTACGAGCTCAAGCGGCGCGGCGGCGGCCTGGGCGCGGCCGGCCTGTGCGGCGGCGGAGGCCAGGGCGACGCCCTCCTCATCCGGGTCCCGAAGTCCTAGCAAGCCGGGCGAACCGCCGGGCTCACCGTCCTGGCTGGGCTCACCGTCCTGGCTGGGCTCATCGTCCTGGCGGGGCGAACCGCCGGGTCACCGTGCTCCGGGAGGGGCCGGTGACCGCTCGCCGGTGCCTTGCGGTGCTGGGTGGTGCCCATATGTGATCACGTGCCATGGGACATCCCCGATGCGTGAACAGAGAGTTGCGATCTCGTTACTCTCCGTGTACATAATGGGCTACCCCCCAGACCGAAAGGAGATCTTCCGCCGCACAAGGGCGTCTCAACCGCATAAATCCTGTTACCTCACACCGGAAGCAGACCACGACTCCAGCGCCACCAGTCCACGTCGTGGTCGGAAGGGCACTTCCGGGCGTTCCCGTAGACGTCCGTGACGGGCGTCAGCTCGAACGGAGGATCAGCCGAGGTCTCTCGACCCGGGTCACCGCACCCACCCCGGCGCTGCCCCACAACGCCGCTCGCAGGGCCTGGGTCGAGACGCCGGCAGCGACGGCGGCGACGAGGGGCGGCTCGACCCGGAGGTCACGCTGGGCGCCTGCCGCCGGGGCCCGCCGGGCGCTGTTCGCCCCGGCCAAGGCCGCCGACCTGCGGGTGCCGGCCGAGTTGCTGGAGGCGGGCACGATCACGGCGATGGTGGACCGGGAGTGCTCGCTGAGAGAGCTCCCCGACGCCATCCACCACCTGGAGCAGGGCCACGCGCTCGGCAAGCTCGTCATCGCTGTGCGCTCCGGCGAGTGATCCTGAAACACGTGTTGCCGGGACCTGAGCGGCACGAAGCCCCGGTCCGACCAGGAATGGACCGGGGCTTCGTGATTTCGCGCCTCGGAACCGGCCAGGAATCCGGTCCCGCGCGTGCCCCCCTAAGGGGGCAGTTCAGCCCGGCCGCGAGGGAGGTTGCGGCCGGGCTGCGTGTGGGTGGTCACGAGGCCAGGAACTTGGGCAGGATCGAGCGGTGGCGGCGATCCGAGCGCCGGGCCCGCATCGCCTCGCGCACCTGGCGTTGCTCGGCGGCGGTCCGCCGCAGCTCGGAGGCGCGGTGCTGCATCACCGTGTAATCAAGTTCGGCGTTCATCCGAATGTCCCCCTGTTGGCGAGTCTTGTTCTCCGCACTCTCAAGACTCGGCCTAAGGCCCTCTCCGCCACATCGGGCGTATGCCTTATCTGTTGGCATATGGGTTGCTAGGAAGGTCCTTAGTGGGATGTGCGGGGCGCCTAAGGTAGGCGCGAGCGGGGCTAGGGTTCGTCGGTGTATTTGACCGTGACCTTCGTGAAGCCCAGCGACTTCAGCATGCCCGACACCATCGCCTTGGTGTTGGCGTCGGCCCGGGCGCGCAGGTCGCTCGCGACGGCCGCCTCGGTGATCTTCTTCTCGGCCAGCAGATAGAGCTCGCGCTGGTCACCCGGCGAACCCGTCAGGAAGTCCTGCACCCGGTCGAACAGGCCGCGCTGCTGGGCGAACACGTAGGAGCGGCTGTTGTCCAGATTGGGCTTCTCGAGCTGGGCCCGGGGCAGGCGCACCGTCGCCTGGGTGCGGTCCTGGGAGACCGTCACCGCGCCCGTCGCCATGGCGGAGAAGTCCACGTACGCGTCCACCCCGCCGGCTCCGACGAACAGCGTGCGCGTGCCCTTGATCGCGTCGGGCAGGAAGTTGGCGTCCTTCTCCAGGTCCACGACCACCTGGAAGTTCCCCGTCGCGGCCTCGAACCTGCTCAGGTCCTTGATCGACTGCAGCAACACCGGCTGGCTGCGATCGATCACCTGCTCGCCGAGCGGGTTGAGCCACGACCAGGCCAGGCGGCCGCCCACCACGAGCAGGACCGCCAGGACCAGGAAACCCGCCACATATCGCCACCTGCGGCGCCGCCCGGGACTCACCTCGGGCGGCGTCGTACGGGAAGTCGTCATGCGAGCATGACTACCCGCTCGTCGATCATCAGTGCCAACGGTTTGGTGACATCTGCGGTCCCCGGCCGTCCCACTCCGCCACCAGCGGCCCGTCCGCCGCCACCACGCTCCCCGGCATGCGCGCCGGGTTCGAGCCGCTCGCCCAGGACACCGCGGCCAGGGCCCCGGACACGGCGGCGGACATCGCCGGGGACAGCGCCTTAGAGAGAGGAGGGGACGTCGCGGCGGCGGGCGCCATCGTGGGTCTCGCCGGGGCCATCGCCCGGGTCCAGCCCGCGGTCGGCATGACCGGAGTCCAGTCCGCGGTCGGCATGACCGGAGTCCAGTCCGCGGAGGGTGTGCCGGACGTCCATCCCGTGACGGACCCCGGCGAGGTCCCGGCCCCGCGCGGCGGGCCGGAGCCGGGCGCCGAGCCGGTCCCTGGGGTGACGGGCGCCGAGTCGCGCGTGGGCGTGTGGGCGGGATCCGGGTAGACCGGGTAGACCTGGCTGGACTCCGGCGTCGGCCGTACGGACGGAGCGACCTGCACCCGCGCGGGACCCCCGCCGAAGTGGGTGCTCGACAGGCCGCAGCGCTGGAAGTCGCTGTAGAACATGCGCAGCCACTCCCGCCGCTGGTGCTCGCTCAACCCCGAGAACCACGAGGCGGCGTACTGGTGCTCCGGCATCGGCCCGCCGGGCAGCGGCTCGCTGCGCAGCCAGGCCATCACGATCTGCCGGTAGCCGTCCGGGACCGTGCCGGGGCACCGGGCGGCGAGCGAGTCGACGTATTCGTACGCCGCCTCCTCCGCGAACCCGGCGGACAGGTCCGGGACGTGCACCGGCGCCAGCCCGTTCGACGGCTTCAGCTCGTCTTCGAGCGGCCGCTGCTCCACCCGCGTGAACGCGGCCGGCGTGCCCGCCAGCCGGGAGGCGATCTGCGTGAACGCCGCCCCCAGCTCGGTCAGCCCGGCCCGCATCCCCGGATGCACGCACACCGTGATCGGCCACTCCTGACAGCTGTAGGCGATGTCCTCGGCCGCGGCCGGCTTCGGTTGGGCCAGCACCCGCGACACGCCCATCGCGGCGGTCAGCACGGCCAGCACCGCGCACACCAGCACCAGCGCCTGCCTGGTCACCAGTGCCGCCCAGCCGAGCAGCAGCGTCGCCGTGATGCCCAGCAGCCAGATCGTCTGGTCGAAGAACGGCGCTCCGCTCAACCCCTGGAACAGGTCATATGGCTCCCCGGTGCCGGGCGCCAGCTTGTCGGCCCATCCGCGGTCGTCGGCCAGCCACGAGAACACCACGTAGCAGGCCAGCCCCGCGACGGGCGGGGTGAACGCGTGCGGCGCCACCCAGCCGGCCACCCACCCGATCACCGAGTAGAGCGCCAGCCCCGCCATGCCCATGCCCAGCCCGGACAGGCTCAGCCGACCGGCCTGGTCGGTGAGCACCGTCTTGACGGCCAGCACCAGCACCGTCGCCCCGAACGAGCCCAGCACCACCACCACGATCGCCAGCGGCGCCTTGAGCGCCCGCCACGTGGTGAGCGAGCGGCCGCGCAGGGCCCGGCGCTTGCGCAGCGCCACCCAGGCGGCGAACGCGGCCGCGACCGGTCCGGTCAACCGCAGTGAGCCGATGACCGCGGCCACGATGTTCTCCCAGGCGTCCACGCCGGGTATCAGGACGTTCCACGCCGCGACCAGGCCGAGAGCCAGGAGCACGGCAACGGTGACCGCCGCGCTCTGCTTCAGCTCCTCTCGTGAAACGCCCGCGTGCTCACGCACCCTTTTTCCCGTTGACGTACATCAAGCACCCCCCGTGCCCCTAGGCGACGCGTAATCGATCAGTCCAGGCCGGTCCCCACGGCCCTCGGACTTGGCTTCGCCGTCACCATTCGTATGAGAACCATAACTGAGCGTGATGATTGATGTCCGGACTCTTGGTCAAGCGAAGAGGCCTGTCGCGAGGAGTACTCAGACGAACCGGGGCGAGGGGCGCGCTACGGTAGCGCTTGTGACGCCGTCGAAGCCGCTCAACCTGCCGTTCGACCCGATCGACCGCGCCGCGGACTCCTGGCGCGCCCACTTCGGTCCCTCCGCCGCCATGGCGGCCGTTACCTCGATCATGAGAGCCCACCAGGTCCTGTTGTCGCAGCTCGACGCGCTCCTGAGGCCGTACGACCTGACTTTCGCCCGCTACGAGGCGCTGGTGCTGCTGACCTTCAGCAGGACGGGCGCGCTGCCGCTGTCCAAGATCGGCGAACGTCTCATGGTTCACCCCACCAGCGTCACGAACACGGTGGACAGGCTGGAGAGGTCCGGATTCGTATCCCGGCTGCCGAATCCGCGCGACGGCCGCGGCGTGCTCGCCGAAATCACCGACTCGGGAAGGGACGTCGTACGGCGGGCCACGGACGACCTGATGGCCGCCGAGTTCGGCATGACGATGTACGCCGAGGACGAACTCCACGAGATGTTCGACCTGCTGCGTACGCTGCGGGTGGCGGCGGGTGACTTCGCGCCTCCGTCCATGCGGCAAGATGAAGGGCATGGCGGACTTCTCTAGGCCCGGGTCACTCTACGGAGCGGTGGACCTGGGCGCGCGCAAGCAGGCAATCGACGCTCAGGCCCGGCGGGAGGCCGCGGGTCCCCAGGCGGCCACGTCGGCCTCGGTCGTCGACGTGACCGAGGAGACGTTCACGACCGATGTCATCGACCGTTCGATGACCATGCCCGTCGTCCTCGACCTCTGGTCGCCCCGGGCGCCGGGCAGCGCCCAGCTCAGCCCGGTGCTGGAGAAGGTGGTCGGAGACCTGGGCGGCAGGGCCGTGCTGGCCAAGGTCAACGTGGACACGAGCCCGCAGATCGCCCAGGCCCTGCGGGTGCAGGCCGTGCCGACCGTGCTGGCCATCTTCCAGGGTCAGGCCGTGACCGGCTTCCAGCAGGTGCTCCCCGAGCAGGAGGTGCGCCGCTGGCTCGACGAGCTGATGGGCGCGGTCGAGCAGTTCTACCAGGCCAATCCCGACGCCCGGCCGGCCCCGGCCGACGGCGAGCAGCAGCAGCAGGCGCCCGACGGCCCGCCCGCCGACCCCGACATGGTGGCGGCCGAGCAGGCCATCGAGAGCGGCGACCTCGACGCGGCGCAGGAGGCCTACCAGCGGCTGCTGGCCCGCTCGCCGGGCAACGAGGACGCCAAGATGGGGCTCGCCGGCGTCGGCCTGATCAAGCGCACGGCCGAGGCCGACCCCGCCGACGTCCAGCGGCGCCTGCAGGACCCGGCCGACATCGACGCGCAGTTGCTCGCGGCCGACCTGGAGATGCTGTCGGGCTCGGTCGACGAGGCGTTCGGCCGCGTCATCGCCGTGGTCAAGCGCACCTCGGGCGACGAGCGTGACAAGGCCAGGCGGCACCTGCTCGGCTTGTTCGACGCATTGCCGACAGAAGACCCATCTTTGGCGAAAGCACGTAGGGCTTTGGCGAGCGCGCTGTTCTAGCCTGGGGTTATGCGGGTCGTCACCATATCGGCGACATACGGCACGGCCGGCAGTCAGATCGGCCCGGCCGTGGCCGAGCGTCTTGGGGTGCCTTTTGTCGACCGCGCCATCCCCAGCGCCGTCGCCCAGGAGTTGGGCTGCACGATGGAGGAGGCGCTGGCTCACGATGACCGGGCGGAGCACGGTCTCGGCAGGCTGCTGTCGGGGGCGATGCGGCTGCCCACGGTCACGTTCGGCGGCGTGGACATGTATGTCCCCGGCGCGATGCCGCTTCCGCCCGAGGAGTTCGTGCGCCGTACCGAACGCATGCTCAAGGAGATGGCCCGCACCCAGGGCGGCGTCTTCCTGGGCCGCGCGGGGGCGGTGGTGCTGGCCGACCATCCCGGCGCCGTGCACGTCCGGCTCGACGCCCCGATCACGCGCAGGATCCGGCAGACGGCCACGCTGGGAGACCTGAGCGAGCGCGAGGCCAGAAAGATCATCGAGGACAACGACCGCGCCAGGACGGCCTACGTGCGGCACTTCTACCGGGCCGATCCCACCGACCCCTGCCAGTATCACCTGGTGCTCGACAGCACCACCATCCCGGTCCCGACCTGCGTGGACCTCATCGTCACCGCCGCCGAGGCACTGGATTGACCTGAAGGCCCCTAACATGGATGCATTCTTGGTCAGTCCCGAAGGAGCGATTGGCGTGGCGACCGTCCCGAGTGTGTCATACTCCATCACCGTCCGGCTCGAGGTGCCCGCAGGCGGCCAGGCCGTCAGCCAGCTCACCCATGCCGTAGAGTCGGCGGGCGGTGTCGTGACCGCCCTCGACGTCACCAACGCCGGTCACGAGAAGCTCCGCATCGACGTGACGTGCGCCGCCAGGGACACCGACCACGCCCAGGCCATCGTCGACCAGCTCGAGGCCATCGACGGCGTCGTGATCCACAAGGTGTCCGACCGCACGTTCCTCATGCACCTCGGCGGCAAGATCGAGATGAAGTCCAAGGTGCCGCTGCGCAACCGCGACGAGCTGTCGATGGCCTACACCCCCGGGGTGGCGCGCGTGTCGATGGCGATCGCGCGCAACAAGGAGGACGCGCGGCGCCTGACCATCAAGCGCAACACGGTGGCGGTCGTCACCGACGGCTCGGCCGTGCTGGGGCTCGGCAACATCGGGCCGGAGGCGGCGCTGCCGGTGATGGAGGGCAAGGCGGCGCTGTTCAAACGGTTCGCGGGCATCGACGCGTGGCCGATCTGCCTCGACACCCAGGACGTGGACGAGATCGTGCGCACGGTCCAGGTGATCGCGCCGGGCTTCGGTGGGATCAACCTGGAGGACATCGGCGCGCCGCGCTGCTTCGAGATCGAGCGGCGGCTGCGCGAGCTCCTCGACATCCCCGTCTTCCACGACGACCAGCACGGGACCGCGATCTGCGTGCTGGCGGCGCTGACCAACGCGCTGCGGGTCGTGAACAAGAACATCGACGCCGTCAAGATCACCATGGCCGGCGCGGGCGCCGCCGGCAACGCGGTGCTGCGGCTGCTGCTGGCGGCCGGCGCGCGCAACGTGGTCGTGTGCGACTACCTGGGGGCCGTGCACAAGGGGCGCGACGACCTGGACGACTCGCTGCAGTGGATCGCCGACCACACCAACGCCGAGGGATACGCCGGGGACCTGCGGGGGGCGATCAAGGGCGCCGACGTGTTCGTCGGGGTCTCCGCGCCGGGCATCCTGACGGGTGACGACATCGCGGCGATGGCGTCGGACGCGGTGGTGTTCGCGCTGGCCAACCCGGAGCCCGAGGTGTCGGTGGACGAGGCGCGCCGCCACGCCGCCGTGGTGGCCACGGGGCGGTCCGACTATCCCAACCAGATCAACAACGTGCTGGCCTTCCCGGGGGTCTTCCGCGGGCTGCTGGACGCCCAGGCGGACGGGGTGACGCAGGAGATGCTGCTGGCGGCGGCGGGGGCGCTGGCCGCCGTGGTGACGCCTGAGGAGCTGGGGCCCAACTACATCGTGCCGAGCGTGTTCCACCCCGATGTGGCGGGCGCCGTCGCCGCAGCGGTCCGAGAGTCGGCGGGCGGGCGTGCGAGAGGTTTCACCGAAGCATAGAGACTTCTATCTGTTACGGCGGAGCCGGCGGCACGCCATCCGCCGCACGTGGTTCGGGGCCTCCAGGGGGACGGTGGCTGACCCGCGCGTGGCGGGCCGCCGTAACGGCGCATTGTGGGCCGGTTGGGTGGCTCAGGGTTGCTGGGTTATCGCGGGGATGAGGCGGTAGCTTTCCTGGAAGACCAGGTTGTGGGTGTCGGCGGCGATGATCACTCGGAGGGTGTCGAGTTGGGAGCGGGCGTCCGGGGCGTCGAAGACGTTGAGGGGCCAGTCGCCGACCGTGTTGCCGCGTAGGTGTGGGTGGTGGAAGTCGTGGCCGTAGTGGGCCACGATCGCGATGGGCTGGGTGCCGGCGGCGCGCTGCTCCGGCCACGTGAGTGACCACAGTGCGTTGAGGCCGCCCTCCTGCGACCTCGTGATGCCGCTGGCCACCACCTCCCCGGTGTCGCGGAGCAGGTCGGTGTTGGCCTCGTCGAGGGCGGTGCGGGCCACCGGGTCCAGGAGTTCGACGGCCGCGTAGAAGAGGCGTTCCTTGTCCTCGCGCGTGACGGCCGGGCCGTGGTTGCCGTCACGCAGGTCGCGGAAGTGGCGGAGGAGGGCTTCGTTCATCGGAGTGCTCATGCCTACCCCCTTCCCCGGGACGCGTCAGGTGAGCAGGCCGGCGATGCGGGCGCGGATCTCGGGGGTGTCCAGCCCGCGCACCGTGAGCGTGGTGCGCCGGCGTACGACGTCGTCCACCGTGGCGGCCCACTCGTGGTCGCGGGCGTAGACGGCCTGGGCCCAGATGTCGGGGCCGTCCGGATGGATGCGCTCCCCGAGTGCGGGGTCCTCGCGGATGAGCCGGGCCAGCTCGAAGGCGATCGTGCCGTAGTGGGTGGCCAGATGGCGGGCCACCAGGGGGTCCATGCGTGTTCCCGGGTCCCGGTCGGTCCACAGCCGCATGGCCACCGCGTCCGGGCTGGCCAGGCCGGGCAGCGGCACGGCGGGCAGGATGTCGGCCAGGTCGTCGCCCAGGGGCCGGCCGGGCAGGTGGGCGAGCATGTCGAACACGTGCCTGCCGATGTGCCGATAAGTCGTCCACTTTCCGCCCGCGACGGACAGCATGCCGCCCGTGCCCCGGGTCAGCACGGTCTCCCGCTTGGCCGCCGCCACCTCGCCGGGCCCGCCCGGGAGCACCCGCAGCCCGGCGAAGGCGTACGTGATGTCCTCGCGCTTGAGCTGGGAGTCGCGCACGGAGTGGCCCGCCTCGTCGAGGATCTGCGCGATGTCGGCCTCGGTGGCGCTCACCTCGGCGGGGTCGCCCTCGTACGCCTCGTCCGTGGTGCCCAGCAGCAGGTGGTCCTCCCACGGGATGGCGAAGGTCACCCGGTATTTGTCGATCGGCGTGGTCAAGGCCGCCTTCCACGGCTCGTGGCGGCGCATGACCAGGTGCGCGCCCTTGGACAGCCGGATGCTCGGCTCCGCGCCCGGGTCCTCCATCCGCCGCAGGTGGTCCACCCACGGGCCGGTGGCGTTCAGGACGAGACGGGCCGAGACACCGAACTCGGTGCCGTCGAGCCGGTCGCGCAGGTCCGCCCCGGTCACGCTGCCGTCCGTCTTGCGCAGCCCGACGACCTCGGCGTGGTTGAGCACGATCGCGCCCGCGTCGACGGCGGCCCGTACGGTCATCACCGCGACCCGGCTGTCGTTCATCTGGTGGTCGCCGTAGACGGCGGCGGCTCGAAGGCCCTCGGTGCGCAGGGCCGGCACCCGGGTCACGGCCTGGCCCGGCGTGATCACCCGGCCCATCCCGTCGCCGAACACCGACAGCGCCGAATACAGGAACACCCCCGCGCCGAGCTTGGCCGCACCGTGCGGCCCGCCCCGGTAGATCGGCACCAGGAACGTCAGAGGCTTGACCAGGTGCGGCGCGATGTCGGCGGCCAGCGCGCGGCGCTCGCGGTGGTTCTCCGCGACCAGTCTGACGTTGCCGGTCTGCAGGTAACGCAGGCCGCCGTGGACGAGCTTGGAGGAGGCGCTGGAGGTGGCCCCGGCGAAGTCGCCCGCGTCCACCATGGCCACCCGGAGCCCGGCCTGGGCGGCCATCCAGGTCACCGACGTGCCCAGGATGCCGCCGCCGATCACCAGCAGGTCGTACGCATTGCGGGACAACTCCTCCCGGACCTCGGCCCGGTAGGTCCCGATCGCGGTCGCCATCGCTGTCTCCCTCCAGATGCTCACTGCTCGACCCAGCCGAGGGTGCGGGCCACGGCCTTCTTCCAGTTGCGGTATTCGCGCTCGCGTACGGACCCGTCGATCGCGGGCCGCCACTCGGCGGCCTTGTGCCAGTTGGCGCGCAGACTGTCGATGTCCGGCCAGTAGCCGGTGGCCAGGCCCGCCGCGTAGGCGGCGCCGAGGGCGGTCGTCTCGGCCACCATGGGACGGATCACCGGCACGTCGAGCACGTCGGCCAGCGTCTGCATGAGCAGGTTGTCGGCCGTCATGCCGCCGTCGGCGCGCAGCGTGGACAGGTCGAGACCGGAGTCGGCGTTCATGGCGTCCACGACCTCGCGCGTCTGCCACGCGGTGGCCTCCAGCACGGCCCGCGCGATGTGCCCCTTGTTGACGAACCCGGTCAGCCCCGCGATCACCCCGCGCGCGTCCGAGCGCCAGTGCGGCGCGAACAACCCCGAGAACGCCGGCACGAAGTAGCAGCCGCCGTTGTCGTCCACCGTCCTGGCCAGCGTCTCGATCTCGGCCGCGCTGGAGATCAGGCCCAGGTTGTCACGCAGCCACTGCACCAGCGAGCCGGTCACCGCGATGGCGCCCTCCAGGGCGTAGGTGGCCGGGCCGTCGCCGATCTGGTAGCCGACCGTGGTGAGCAGGCCGTGCTTGGAGACGACCGGTTCCTGGCCGGTGTTCATCAGCAGGAAGCTGCCGGAGCCGTAGGTGCTCTTGGTCTCGCCGGGCGCGAAGCACGTCTGGCCGAACAGCGCCGCCTGCTGGTCGCCGAGTGCCGAGGCGACCGGGACGCCGTCGGCGGTGCGGCCGTAGACCTCGGCGGACGGCCGGATCTCCGGCAGCATCGCGCGGGGCACGCCCATCGCGGCGAGCAGCTCGTCGTCCCAGGCCAGTGTGTGGATGTTCATCAGCATCGTGCGGCTGGCGTTGGTCACGTCGGTGATGTGGCGGCCGGTGAGGTTCCACAGCAGCCAGCTGTCCATCGTGCCGAACAGCACCTCGCCGCGCTCGGCCCGTTCCCGCAGCCCCGGGTGCTCGTCGAGGAGCCAGCGGATCTTGGGTCCGGAGAAGTAGGTCGTCAGCGGCAGCCCGGCCTTGTCCCTGAACAGCTTCTCGTGCTCGGCCAGCGCCCGGGTCAGCGGTGCGGTGCGGGTGTCCTGCCAGACGATCGCCGGGCAGACGGGGTTGCCGGTCTGCCGGTCCCACAGCACGGTGGTCTCGCGCTGGTTGGTGATGCCCAGGGCGGCGATCCGGTCGCCGGCCAGCTCGGCGCCGCTGACGGCCTCCGCCAGCACGCCCTGCACGGCCTGCCAGATCTCGCCCGCGTCGTGCTCGACCCAGCCGGGCCTGGGGAAGATCTGGCGGTGCTCACGCTGGGCGACGGAGATGATGTGGCCGGCCTGGTCGAAGACGATGCACCTGCTGGACGTGGTGCCCTGGTCGATGGCTGCGACGTATCGGGGTCGAGGCACGAGGTTCCTCGCTTCGCTCAGGTTCGACAATGCCGAACGAATCGTATTCGTGGGTCGGGCGGGCGGACAAGTCAGCGCGCCAGGTCGCGGGTGATGGCGCGGGCCGCGTCGCGTACATAAGAGACGTATTCCATGATCAGAGGGCCGTCGGGCGCGAGCCGTTCGACGGCGCCGCGGATGCCGATGGCGCCCACGACGATGCCGCGCGAGTCCTTGATGGGCGCGGCGATGGCCACCTCGCCCTCCGTCAGCTCCTCCGTCTCGGCCGCCCAGCCGCGCGTCCTGACCAGGTCGAGCTCGGCCTCCAGGGCGGCGGGGTCGACGATCGTGCGCTTGGTGTGCGGCTGCAGCGGGAGCGCGGGCGTCTCGCCGTACGGGTCGTGGGCGAGCAGGACCTTGCCCAGCGCGCTGGCGTGCGGCGGCAGGTACGTGCCCACCTGGAGGGTCTGCATGCTGTCGTCGGGCCGGAACACGTGGTGGATCACCAGGACCTGGCCCTCGTGCAGGGTGCCGATCCAGGCGCTCTCGTGGCTGCGCCCGGCCAGGGCGTCGGCCCAGTTGATGGCGCGGGTGCGCAGCTCGTTGACGTCGAGGTAGCTGCTGCCCAGGTGGAGCAGGGTCGCGCCGAGCCGGTACTTGCCGGTGGCGTGGTCCTGCTCGACGAACCCGACGTGGACCAGCGTGCGCAGGATGCCGTGCAGCGTCCCCTTCGGCAGGCCCAGCGCCCTGGCCAGCTCGGCGACCCCGAGCCGGCCGGGGCCGGAGGCCAGCAACCGCAGGATCGCGGCCGCCCGCTCGACCGATTGAATCGTCTCTCCCACAATCGCACTTTAACCCAGGCGCGTTCGGTACTGCCGAACGGAGGGGTGCTGATCTGAGGTCGTGGAACCGATCATCGGCGGATCGCGTCCAGAGGGTGAGAAGACTCGAAGGCCGAGATGCCCAGCGCCTTAATGGAATTAGAGTGCCATTAGAATGGGCGGCAAGAAGGAGACCAGATGGACCAACCTTCCCGTTCGGCGGGAACCGTGCGGCCCGGAGGCCGCACCGCGCGGGTTCGCGCGGCCGTGCTCGAGGCCACGCAGGACGAGCTGGTCGAGCACGGCTTCCACGGCCTGACCATGGATCAGGTCGCGGCCAAGGCCGGCGTCGGCAAGACCACGGTCTACCGGCGCTGGGGAAGCACCGCGGGGCTGGTCGCGGACCTCATGACCGAGCTGGCCAACCAGTCCTCACCCCACACCGACACGGGCGCCGTCGAGGAGGACCTGCGTGCCAACGCCCTCGGCGTCCAGGGCGCGCTGGCCGACGAGCGGCTCGGGCCGACGCTCCAGGCGGTGATCGCGGCCGCCACCTGCGACGAGCAGGCCGCCCGGGCGCTGCGCACGTTCTACCTGCGCCGCATCGAGGAGTGGGCGCACGTCGTGGACCTGGCCGTCAAGCGGGGCGAGCTGCCCGAGGGCACGGACGGCAGGGAAGTGGTGCGCGCGGTCTCGGCCCCGCTCTACTACCGGCTGATGGTCACCAGGGAGTCGGTGACGCGGGAGATGGCCGAGCGGTCGGTCGCGCGCACACTGGCCGCCGCCCGGGCCGGGGCCTTCGTCGAGACGTACGACGGAGCGTCGATCGAGCCGTAGGCCGACCGGCGGAGCGCTGATCGAGCCGTAGGCCGGACTGCCGGGCCTTTGTCGAGCCTGATATCGGGGGTCAGGCGCGATGTGCGGCCGGGCCGGGTCCCGTGCCGGAGTCAGAGGTGGGTGCGTGGCCAGATGGAGCCGTACCACCACAGGATCCCGCCCATCACCACCATGCCGGCCGCGGTGGCTAGCTTGGCCATGAGGTCGGCGGGCGGACCGGTGAAGGGCAGGTGGCCGGTGCGGTGGCCCCACGGGCAGTCGTTGTCGACAAGAGTGGAGTCGATGAGCGCCTCGGGCTGCTTGTCGGTCACCTGGAACGCCTCGATCTCGGCGTTGCTGCCCCGGCGCACGGGGACGTGCTTGACGATCGTCGCGCGGGCCGGGATCGAACCGGTGGCCACGCTCGACGAGTCGGCCTTGAGTGCGAACCGCACGAGCTCGCGGCTCTGGTTGTGCAGCCGTACGGCCACCCGGCCCGTGCCGCAGGCCACGTCGTCGACCGACATCGTGAACGGGTCGCCGGGGTCGGGCCGCGGCCACGGCCAGGCCTGCGCCGCCGAGGGGAGCAACAACGTGAAGCCCATCGGCAGGGTCGCCAGGACTAGACGGGTTCCGACGCGCATGTGCTCCCTCCAGGGTGTGATCTTTGCTACGTAAGGTGCCCAAGCGCGTACGAAAAGTAACATCGGTGCACTGGGGGAGCGCACGCCCCCCATTACCCTTCATGATGGATGTATGGCGGAAGCGATCTACGTCGGCGGTTTGTTGGTGGCGACGCCGCTTCTCGACGACCCCAACTTCCGGCGTAGCGTCGTGCTGATCCTCGAACACGACCTCGACGGCGGCACCCTGGGGGTGGTCCTCAACAGGCCGAGCGACATCTCGGTGACCCAGGTGCTCCCCGTCTGGGATCCCCTGGTGACGGGGCCGTCCGTGCTGTTCGAGGGTGGGCCGGTGCAGACGGACAGCGCGCTGGCGCTGGCGGCGGTGCCCAGCGGGGAGGAGCCGCTCGGCTGGCGCAGACTGCACGCGGGCACCCCGGCCGTCTCGCGGCTGGGGACGGTCGACCTGGACGCTCCGCCCGAGATCCTGCAGGGGGAGATCGCCCAGATGCGGATCTTCGCCGGGTATGCGGGGTGGTCGTCGGGTCAGCTTGAGAGCGAGATCGCGGAGGGTGCCTGGTATGTCGTCGACTCCGAAGTCGGTGACACCTTTCACGGCGATCCCGGCTCGCTCTGGCGGCACGTGTTGCGGCGCCAGCGCGGCGAACTGGCCTTCGTGGCGACCTGCCCGGACGACCCGACGATGAACTAGCCGGACCGGCTGTCCCGCCCCGCCGGACCGGCTGTCCCGCCCCGCCGGACCGGCCGGCCTGCGGTCCCGAGGACCGGTTGGGGTTTCGGTCAGAGGTCCCAGCCCGGTCGGAGGGAGCGTTCGGCCAGGGCGATGGTTTCGGACATGCGGGCGATGACCTCCTCGACCGTGCTGTCCCGGCGCGGGCACTCGAAACCGACCCGCATCGTGGCCACGGCGTAGGCCACGATCAGGTGGCAGAGCTGGTCCTCGTCGGGGTCGGTGCCCCGGCGGGCGGCGATCAGCTCGGCCAGGCGGCGCTCGGTGTCGGCGCCCCGGGCCACCGACAGCCCGATGAGGTGCGGGTGATCCTCAAGGAGCCGGCGCAGCTTCAGGAACCTCTGCGCGTCCGCGGACGTTGAATCACGCATGTCGTTCAGCACCGCGCGTACGGCATGCATGAGCGTCGTGAACGGCGGCTCGTCGGACGGCCGGGACCGCAGGGTCTCCAGCATGATCTCCTCGCCGTGGTCGTGGAACCACAGCACCAGGTGATCTTTGCTGGTGAAGTAGCGGAAGAAGGTGCGGGGCGAGATCTCCACGGCCCCCGCGATCTGCTCCACCGTGGTGGACTCGTATCCTTGTTCGAGGAATAGGTCGATCGCGGCGTCGAGGATTGCCAGTCGCGTGCGTTCCTTCTTCAGCTCCCGTAGACCCACCGTCACTCCTTCGAAACCTTTCTGTCACAGTGTGCCATAAGTCATAGGCAGTCGATTGAAAGTCAATTGCGATCTGTCATCGACTGACATAAATTACCTTGGGACTAACGAGATATACGCCCCGGTGTGGGGCTTATGTGGACTCAGGGGGACTTCATGGCTCATGCGAAGGCGGTCGACGCGCCGTCGTCGCCCGGCCCCACGAAGACGGGGACCGGGGGCAATCCATGGCTGGTGCTGCTGGCGGTCAGCCTGGGCGTCATCATGGTGATGCTCGACGGCACCGTTGTGGGTATCGCCAACCCGGTCATCCAGGTCGAGCTGAAGGCTTCGCTGTCCGACCTGCAGTGGGTGACCAGCGGCTATCTGCTGGCGCTGGCGGTGTTCCTGATCACCGCGGGCAAGTTGGGTGACCTTTTCGGGCACAAGCGGGTCTTCCTCATCGGTGTGGCGGGGTTCGCGGTCTCCTCGGTGGGCATCGCTCTCAGCGCGGAGTTGTCCGACCTCATTCCCGGCGTCACGCCGGTCGGCGCGCTGATCGGGCTGCGGGTGCTGCAGGGTCTGTTCGGCGCGTTGCTGCAGCCCGCCGCCCTGGCGTTGCTGCGCTCGGCGTTCCCGGGGGAGAAGCTGAACCAGGCGATGGGCGCCTGGGGGGCGATCATCGGCCTGTCCAGCGCCGCCGGCCCGATCGTGGGCGGTGTGCTGGTCGAGAACGTCAGCTGGCAGTCGGTCTTCTTCATCAACGCGCCCGTCGGGATCATCGCCCTGGTCATGGGCATCTTCCTGATCAAGGACAACCGCGTGCAGACGCTGGCCAGGATCGACTGGCTCGGCGTGCTGCTTCTGTCCGGCGCGATGTTCTCGCTCGTCTGGACGATCATCAAGGCCCCCGAATGGGGTTGGGGCGACTCCACGACGCTGAGCTTCCTGGCGGCGTTCGCGGTGCTCATCGCGGGCTTCATCCTCTGGCAGTCCAGGGCGCGCCAGCCGCTGGTCCCGCTGTCGCTGTTCAGGAACCCCTCGATCTCCATCGGCACGGTGCTGATGATGATGGTCGCCTTCGCCATGTTCGGCGCGATGTTCTTCCTGGGCTTCTTCTTCCAGGGCGTGCACGGGCTGACCCCGCTGGAGGCCGGCCTGCGCATGCTGCCGATGAGCGCCGGCATGATCGTCGCCTCCCCGCTGGCGGGCATGGCGATCGGCCGCTTCGGGCCCAAGATCACGATGGCGGGTGGTCTGCTGATCACCGCGCTGTCGATGTTCCTCATGTCGCAGCTCAGCATCGACGCCTCGTTCATAGAGAGCGGCATCCCGTTCGTGCTGCTGGCCTTCGGCCTGTCGCCGGTCTTCGTGGGCGCCACGGAGATCATCGTGGGCAACGCTCCGGTGGAGCTGAGCGGGGTCGCCGGTGGTGTGCAGCAGTCGGCCATGCAGGTCGGCGGCGCGCTCGGCACCGCGATCCTGGGCGCCGTGATGGCCGGTGAGATCTCCAGCAAGCTTCCCGGCTACCTCGGCCCCGCGGCCCAGGAGGTTCCGGCGGACCAGATGACGGCGCTGGAGAAGGCGGCCGCGTTCGGGGCGGTGCCCCCCGGGGTGCCGCAGCAGATCGGTGACGCCGTTCACCTGTCCTTCATGGACGGCATGCATCTGGCCTTCCTGGTGAGCACCGGCATCGCGGTGCTGACCGCGGCCCTGACGCTGTTCGTCAAGGCCGGCAGGAAGACCGAGGGCGCGCCGGTCCACATGGGCTGACCAGGGCTCCCGTGCGGCCCTCGCCACCTGGCGGGGGCCGTACGCATGTGCCGGGACGCGCTCGCGGCGGTCGTGCGTGTGTGTCGGGGGGCGCTCGTGGGCGGGCATAAACTCGGTGGTGTGAGCACCACGAAGATCCTCCCAGAGCAGGAGACCACTCCGCGGACGTCGCACGGCGACGGCGACCACGAACGGTTCGCCCACTACGCGGACAAGCACAAGATCACCGAAAGCATGGTGACGGGCACGCCCATCCGCGCCCTGTGCGGCAAAATCTGGGTGCCCAGCCGCGACCCGAAGAAATATCCGGTCTGCCCGGAGTGCAAGGAGATCTACGAGGGCTTGCCCCAGGGCGGTGGCGAGGGCGACGACAACAAGCAGTGAGTGTTGTTGAGCGGTAATTCCCCAGCCTGACGTTACGGTCGGTAACCGGATCAGGTCACATCATGGGGAGACCGCATGGCCCGGCGCGCGACCGCCGTCTCGTTGGCATGCCTGCTCGCGGCCGGGCTCATGCCGCCGCTCCGGCCCGGCGCTGCCCTGGCGGCCGGGTGCGCCGCTCCCGCCGCCGCGCGGATGCCGCGCTCCAACTCGCCGCACTCCAACCCGCCGCACTCGAACTCGCCGCAGCCCCGCTCGCCCAGGCCGGGAGACGTGGCCAAGGTCATGGCCGAGCTGGACGAGCGGCTGGCCGGCATGACCCCGCCCACCCAGATCATCGTGCCGACCCGCGTGCACCTCATCATCCGGGACGAGCGCCAGGTCACCGACGACACCGTCCGGGCCCAGATCGGCACGCTCAACTCCGCGTACGGCGGCGCCTTCGGCGGCGTGGACACCGGCGTGCGGTTCCGCCTGGACGGCATCGACGTCAAGGAGGACGCTGAGTGGTACGCCGACCCCGTCGGCCACGAGAAGGCCATGAAGCAGGCCCTGCACCAGGGCGGGGCCGACACGCTCAACCTGTACATCGCCCGGCTCGACGAGCTCATGCTGGGCTTCGCCAGCTACCCCTACTGGTACGCGGGCGCGCCCGAGCTCGACGGCGTGGTGATCGACTGGCGCAGCCTGCCCGGGGGCACGAGGGGCAACTACAACCTGGGGTTCACCGGCGTACACGAGATCGGCCACTGGCTCGGTCTCTTCCACACCTTCGAGAACGGCTGCGAGTCGCCGGGCGACGGCATCGAGGACACCCCGGCCGAGGCCAGGCCGAGCGAGGCGTGCCAGCCGGGCAAGGACACCTGCTCGCGACCGGGCGCTGACCCCTCGCACAACTTCATGGACTACGCCCACGACGGGTGCATGTCGGAGTTCACGCCGGGGCAGGCGGTGCGCATGCACGAGATGTGGGCGGTCTACCGCAACACCGCCGCTGCCTGAGTTTCGCGGCAATTTACGATGTCCGGGTGACAGTACCGAAGGCACTCGACGCTCCCCACCGACCTCCCTCGATCTTCGGCCCCGAATATCGTGCGGCCACGCTCGGCATCCTGCTGGTGATCACGCTGATCGCCTTCGAGGGCATGTCGGTCGGCGTCGTCATGCCCGACATCGCCAAGGAACTGAACGCGCTGGACCTCTACGGGATCAGCTTCTCGGCCTTCCTCATCGCCAGCCTCTTCGCGAACGTGGTGGCCGGGCTGTGGTCGGACCGGCGCGGCTACCCACTGCCGTTCCTGGCCGGGGTGGTGCTGTTCGTGACCGGGATGGCGCTGGCCGGGGCGGCTCAGTCGGCGGTGATGTTCCTGGTGGCTCGGGCCGTGCAGGGACTGGGTGCCGGAGCCGCCGTCGTGGCGCTGCTGGTGATGATCGCCCGGGTCTATCCGGGGCACGTACGGCCCAGGGCGTTCGCGGCCGTCTCGGCGGCCTGGGTGCTGCCCGCCATGGTGGGGCCGGCCGTGGCAGGGTTCGTGGCGACCCAGTGGGACTGGCGGTTCGTCTTCTACGGGATCATCCCGCTGGTGGTGCCCGCGCTGGTGATGCTGGTCCCGGCCCTGCGGCTGCAGTCCGCGCCGGCCGAGTCGACATCAGGCCGATCCGCGTCGGGCGAGTCCGCGGTCGACGCGTCCGCCGGCTCCTCGTCGGGTGAGTCCGCGTCCGGCCGGTCCGCGTCGGACGAGTCCGTTCGGGGGCCGCGTTCGCGGCCGGTGGCGATGACGCTGGCCGCCACGGCCACCGCGGGCGGGGCCGGGGTGCTGCTGCACGGCGTGGACCGGGTGCATCTGACTCCGGTGCCCGGGACGGTCGAGGCGGTGGTGGGGCTGGCGTTCCTCGTCTACGGGCTCTACCGGCTGCTGCCTCCGGGGGCGCTGCGGTTCGTCCGCGGGCTGCCCACGACCGTGCTGATGCGGGGGTTCTTCTCGGCGGCCTTCTTCGGCGTGAACTCCTTCATCCCACTGGCGCTGGAGGTGGTCAAGGGCTTCGAGCTGAGCCAGGCGGGGGTCGCGCTGACGACCGGGGCGCTGGGGTGGTCCGCGGGGTCGTACCTCCAGAGCAGGCAGGACGGGGCTGCGGCGCACCGCAGGATCCGGCTGGGCGCGGCAAGCCTCATGATCGCGATCCTGGTCTGCCTGCTGTGCGTCCTTCCCGGGGTGACCGGGTGGATCGCGGTGCCCGCGTGGATCGCGGCCGGGTTCGGGATGGGGTTCGGCATGACCACGGTCAGCGTCACGGCGCTGCAGCAGTCGCCGGTGAGCGAGCAGGGGGCCAACTCGGCGGCGCTGTCGGTGTCGGACCAACTGGGCTCCGCGCTGTCGATCGGGGTCGCTGGCGCGCTGGTCAACGTCATCGGGCACTCCGCCGGCCAGATCGCCACCGGTTTCGTCGTCATCTGCGCGCTCATGGGAGGTATAGCGCTGATGGCCACGTTGCTGGCGGGACGTACTCGCTGACCCTCCTCGCACCTGCTGACCTCCCGCGTGCCCGCTGATCCCTTGTGCCCTGCGGAACTCGCCGCGCGTACTTGCTGAAATCCCACGTGACGCCTTCATTCCGGCGCATCCGCTGAATTCCGTCCCTCCCGTCACAGCGATCACGGTTCTCCTGATGCCCGTGGCGAGGAGTGATAGGACAAGCGGGACGAGGAGGAGGGGCCATGGAGGACGATCACCGTGTCTGGCCGCCACCACGAACCAGGGCCAGACACCGCCGCACTCCTCCAGAGGACCAAGAGCCGCCGTCGGAGAACCCGGCGCCCACGCCGGAGGGCCGGGAGCTCGCGGCGGAGGCCCGGGGGTCTGCCGGAAGGGATCGGGAGTCGGCGTGGGAGGGCTCGTGGTCCGCCTGGGTGGACCGGGGGTCAGAGCGGGAGGAGGCCCGGGAGTCCGCCGGGAGCGGCCGGGAGGCCGTGTCGGGGGGTTCGTGGTCTGCCTCGGGAGACCGGGAAACCGTGCGGGAGGGTTCGGAGTCCGGGCCGGCGGGTCAGAAGGCCGCCGGGAGGGGCCGGGAGGCCGTGTCGGAGGGTTTGGGGGCGGCCTGGGAGGGGTGGGAGTCCGCTTGGGAGGATTCTGAGCCTGCGTGGGGGGAGTCCCGGGACGGGGGGACTGGGCGGGGGCGTTCGGGGGCTCGCGGGCGGTCGCATCCGCTGGATCTGGTGTCCGAGGACGAGGAGCCGTGGAACCCCCGGATCAGCAGGACCGCTCCGCGCGGCCTGGAACGCGCCACGGAGCCCGCGGACGGGGATTGGGAGTCATTACCCCCCTCTGCTCGGATCCATGGCTCTCCGAAGGAGCCGGGGCCACGCCGCGGCGGTGGGCGGGCGTGGCGGCGGTGGCGGGGCGTGCTGGTCGCCGGCGCGGCCGGCGTGGCGCTGGTGGCCGGGACGACCGCCCTGGTGCTGCGGCTCACCGCGCCCACACCTGAGACGGGGCGGTTGAACGACTCGCTGGCGGGGGTGACGGTGACCCTGCCGCTCGGGTGGCGCGCGGGGGCGGTGGCGCCGGTGACGGGGTTCACGTCGGTGATCAGGGACGGGGGCGGAGGGGTCGTCATGGCCCGGCCGGTTCCCGGGCCGGTGGAGAACGCGAAGAAGGCCACGGCGGAGGCGGCGGAGCTGTACTCCAGGCTCCTGCTCAAGGGGGACAAGGTGACGGTCGTCGAGGACAAGACGCTCCCCGGCGGTCACACCCGGGCGCTGCGGGCGGAATATCGGGACGTGGTCAACCGGCCCGCGTACCTGCGGGTGATGCTGCTCACGCGCGGGGAAGGGGCCGCGCCCGCCCGGGCGCGGGCCGTGCTGCTCGTCGGCCTGCTCCAACCCGAGGAAACCAGCCGCAGGCAGGCCCTCGACGCGGTCATGAAGAGCATCCAATAAGCCGCATAGCACGTGTGAAAGACCTTGGCCAGAATCCACGGCTCACGGCACGTCTTGTCGGTGAGCCCGTCTACTCTTGGGTCACTGTGAGAGAGCGAAGCACACGAACCCCAGAGGTGATGCGGTGAGCACCTTCGCCGCGTCCCACCTTTCGCCTTCCTATCCAGACCGAGCCGCATGGGGCACCGCCCCCAAGCTGCGCGCATGGCAGCAGGAGGCGTTCGACCTCTACTTCAGGCGCGAGCCGCGTGACTTCCTCACCGTGGCGACGCCGGGCGCCGGCAAGACGACCTACGCCCTGCGCATCGCCAGCGAGTTGCTCGCCAACGGGGTGATCAGGGCGGTGACCATCGTCACGCCCACCGAGCACCTCAAGCGCCAGTGGGCCGACGCCGCCGGGCGGGTCGGCATCGGCATCGACCCCGAGTTCAAGAACAGTCAGGGCACGACCTCGCGCGACTACACCGGGGTCGCGGTGACGTACGCGCAGGTCGCCATGCACCCGGCCCTGCACAGGGCGCGCACGGAGGCCCGCAAGACGCTGGTGATCTTCGACGAGATCCACCACGCGGGCGACGCGAAGTCGTGGGGCGACGGGGTGCGCGAGGCATTCGAGCCCGCCACCCGCCGGCTCCAGCTCACCGGCACGCCGTTCAGGTCCGACGACAACCCGATCCCGTTCGTCGGCTACGAGGAGGACAGCGAGGGCTTCAAGCGCAGCGTCGCCGACTACTCCTACGGCTACGGCCCGGCCCTCGACGACGGCGTCGTCCGGCCAGTGATCTTCCTGGCCTACTCCGGCGAGATGAAGTGGCGCACCCGCGCCGGCGACGAGATCGCCGCCACGCTCGGCACGCCGCTCACCAAGGACCAGCTCTCGCAGGCGTGGCGGGCAGCGCTCGACCCCAAGGGCGACTGGATCCGCCAGGTCATGCAGGCCGCCGACCGGCGCCTGACGGAGGTGCGCCGGGGCGTGCCCGACGCCGGCGGCCTGGTCATCGCCACGGATCACGAGACGGCCCGCGCCTACGCCCGCCACCTGCGCAACATCACCGGCGAAGGCGCCACCGTGGTGCTCTCCGACGACCCCGGCGCCTCCAAGAAGATCAAGCAGTTCGCGGCCTCGGAGGACCGCTGGCTCGTGGCGGTCCGCATGGTCTCCGAGGGCGTCGACATCCCCCGCCTGTGCGTGGGCGTCTACGCCACCTCGACCTCCACCCCGCTCTTCTTCGCCCAGGCCGTGGGCCGCTTCGTGCGTGCCCGCAAGCGCGGCGAGATCGCCTCGGTGTTCCTCCCCTCGGTGCCCACGCTCATGGGGCTGGCCAACGAGATGGAGGCGGAGCGCGACCACGTGCTCAACAAGAAGCCTCCGGAGGACGGCCTCGACGACAGCCTGCTGGAGCAGGCCAACCGCAACAAGGACAATCCCGACGTCCTTGGCGACGAGCTCCCGTTCGAGACGATGGAGACCTCGGCCACGTTCGACCGGGTGCTGTTCGACGGCGGCGAGTTCGGCACGGGAGCGGAGGTCGGCTCGGCCGAGGAGGAGGACTTCCTCGGTTTGCCCGGGCTGCTGGAGCCCGACCAGGTGGCCACGCTGCTGCGCAAGCGGCAGTCCGACCAGCAGGCGGCCAAGCGCAAGCAGACCATGCAGGAGCCGCAGCCGGCGCTGGCCCCGCACGAGCAGATCGCGGAGCTGAGACGCGAGCTCAACGGCCTGGTGGGTGCGTGGAACCACCGCACGGGGCAGCCGCACGGCGTGATCCACTCGGACCTGCGCCGCTCGTGCGGCGGCCCGCCGATCGCGCAGGCCACGGCCGAGCAGATCCAGGAGCGCATCGACACGATCCGCCGCTGGGCCACCCAACGCCGCTGACGGGGCCGGTCCACAGGTCCAGACCCGCCGGGTTACGGGTGTGAGCCGGCGGTGGCTTCCCAGGCGGGCTGGGGCTGTCTGAGGAGTTCTGGCGAACTGCTGCGGTCAGGCGTGCCGTGGGCGAGATGTCGGTGTTTGGCGGGTTGCGGGGGAGCCGGCGGAGCATGAGGCGGCGTGCTCCCGGGCGGAGTTCGTGCGGGTCCCTCCGAATGATGGGCACGGGGGCCTCCGAACCGTCCTGCTCAGGGCCCTTGTGATCGCCATATGAGCGGGGTGGGAGCCGTCGCGCTCGCCCCCCGGCGCAGGTGCGCGCGAGGGTCGAGCCGGAGGCCGTTACGATGCGTGATTCTGTGCATTTGGCCACAGAGCGGTGGCCATCTGTTAGAAGCTCGACAGAAGCGGCAACAACACACTTGGCTGTCTTTGGGATAGGTAGAGGGATTTGCCCATGTCGTCTGGGGCTTCCGGAAGGTCGGTGCTGGTCGTTTCTTCCGGCCTCACCCGGAACGCCGTCATCGTCAGGCTCGAAGGTGAACTCGACGTCAACGCGGTGCCGGTGCTGCAGGAGCATATGCGGCGAATATGGGAACTTCCGCCTAAGCCCTTTCTGATCATCGACTTCGGCAGCGTCGCCTTCTGTGACTCGATGGGGATGAGCGAGCTCATCAGCGTCATGCAGCGCTGTGAGGCGCGGGGCACCAGGCTGCTGCTCGGCGGCGTGCAGGGCGTCATGGCGCGGGTGCTGTCGATCACCGGGTTGCGTCACGCGTTCGAGGTGTTCGCGAGGCTCGACGACGCCCTGCGGCTGGCCGTTTCGACGACCTAGGTCGGCCTCACCTGGCCGCGGGGCTTGCTGAATTGACAGATTTCGGTATCTGCCGCCCGCTGCGGCCGTCAATTGGGACATATCCGGCTTTTCCGTGTAACGGGATGACTAGCGCGGCGACGCCGTCGTGGATGCGTACGGGGAGGGTGTAGGACTTTCGGTCACTCAGCGTCAGCGTGGTGGCACGGCCCTGACCTGCCGGGCTCTCGTACAGCCAGACCAGCAGTTTTCTGTCCTTGGCGCGGACGACGACGTCGGCGGTCCCGCACTCGCGGGGTGCGGCCGTCCAGCTCAGCACGACCTCGCGACCCACCTTCGCGGACTCGGGGACCGGGGCGCGCGCGTCGCAGGACGTCGGCGCGGGCGGGAGCGCGTGCGCCGCCGCGGGCGGCGGAGCTGGGGCGGAGGGCTGGAGGACGGCGTTCATCGCGATCGTGCCGCCCTCCAGCAGCGCCAGTGTCACGATCGCGCCCGCTCGCTCGCCGTTGGTGCCCCTGACGAGCAACCACAGGCTGAGAGGGGCGAGGAGGAGCCAGGCCACACCAAGGGAGAGGGCCAGCATGAAAGAACCTCCCACGAGTATGAAGACGTGTGACTCTCCGTATTAGCGCGGATTCGGAGAGGGTTCGCCCTCTTGGATATCACATGACCTGAGAGTTGCACACCGCATACTCTTCGTGGTCGATGGTGACGTGGGAGACGCATCGAGGCCAGTGGGCCGGAGGGGGCGGATCAGCCGACCGCGGGCGCTCCCCGCAGGGTGGCGCCCGCGTCCGACATCTCGGCCAGCGCCGCCTCGGTGGTGGTCACGGACACGCCCGCCGTCAGGTCCAGCAGGACCCGCACCGCCAGGCCGTTCTTGACCGCGTCGAGCGCCGTGGCCCGGACGCAGTGGTCGGTGGCGATGCCCACCACGTCCACCTCGTGCACCCTGCGCTCCTCCAGCCACTGCGCCAGCGGCACGCCGGTGCCGGAGGCGCCCTCGAAACCGCTGTACGCCGCCGCGTAGGCGCCCTTGCTGAAGACCTCCGCCACGGCCGACACGTCGAGCGACGGGTGGAAGTCCGCCCCTGGCGTGCCGGCCACGCAGTGGGCGGGCCAGGTGGAGACGTAGTCGGGGGTGTCGGAGAAATGGCGACCGGGCTCGACGTGGTAGTCCCTGGTCGCCACCACGTGGTCGTAGGGGTGGGCGGCCACGTGGCGGGTGATCGCCGCGGCCACCTCCGAGCCGCCGGCCACGGCCAGGCTGCCGCCCTCGCAGAAGTCGTTCTGCACATCGACGATGATCAACGCGGTGCCCATAAGCAGCACGATACGTCAGACGAACTCTGTGGGGATGGCCGCGTACCCCCTGCCGAGGTGGAGGGCTTCCTGGGGGAGGGAGGCGATGGCCGCGGCGTGGCGTTCGCGGGCGGCCCGCAGGGGTTCGCCGCCGACGATCCGGCCGTCGCGCACCAGCTCGTGCAGCAGGGGGATGCCGCCCTCGGGGGGCGGGCCGCCGGTGGTGATCAGCTCCGTCTCCACGTGGCCGGCGGCGTCCAGCAGCCGGTAGGCCTCCTTGCGGCCGCCGCGCGAGGGCTTGCCCACCGAGCGCTTGGCCACAGGCTCCAGTTTGCCCGTGGCCGTCTCCCTGGCCACCAGCTTGTAGACGAGGGCCGCGGTGGGGACGCCGGAGCCGGTGACGAGGGAGGTGCCGACGCCGTAGCCGTCCACGGGGGCGGCGGCCAGCGCGGCGATGGCGTATTCGTCGAGGTCGGAGGTGACGATGATGCGGGTGTTGAAGGCGCCCAGGGCGTCGAGTTGCTCGCGTACCTCCTGGGCCGCCGCTGCCAGGTCGCCCGAGTCGATGCGGACCGCGCCCAGCTTGGGACCGGCCAGCTCGACGGCCGTCCGCACCGCGGCGGGCACGTCGTACGTGTCCACCAGCAGCGTCGTCTCCGGCCCGAGGGTGGCGATCTGGGCCTCGAACGCCGCCCGCTCCGAGTCGTGCAGCAACGTGAACGCGTGCGCCGCCGTACCGGCGGTGGGCACCCCGTACGCCTGCCCGGCCTGAAGGTTGGAGGTCGAGGCGAATCCGGCGATGTAGGCGGCCCTGGCGGCGGCCACCGCCGCGGCCTCGTGCGTGCGGCGCGAACCCATCTCGATGAGCGGCCGCTTGCCGGCGGCGTTGGTCATCCGGGAGGCGGCCGAGGCGATCGCGCAGTCGTGGTTGAGGATCGACAGCGTGATCGTCTCCAGCAGCACGGCCTCCGCGAACGTGCCCTCCACCACCATGATCGGGGAGGCCGGGAAGTAGAGGTCGCCCTCGCGGTAGCCGTAGATGTTCCCGGAAAACCGGTAATCGGCGAGAAACGCCAGGGTGATCTCGTCGACCACCCGGTTCTCACGCAGGTAGGTGAGCTCTTTCTCACCGAAACGGAAGCGTGCGAGCTCGTCCAGGACACGTCCCGTGCCCGCGACGACCCCGTAACGCCGCCCGCCCGGAAGATGCCGGGCGAACACCTCGAAAACCGCGCGCCGATGTGCCGCCCCGCTCCGGAGCGCGGCCTGCAGCATCGTCAGCTCATAGTGATCTGTGAGCAACGCAGTGCTCATGGTCATTGTCACGACTCGAAGACTACGGCCCAGATAGGGCAGACTCGGGGATGTGGGTAGCACCGCTCCAATCGCCGTTGAGCGTCCGTCATCGGACGTCCGACCCGATCTGCCATGGGTGACCATCGTCTGGAACGACCCGGTCAACCTCATGTCCTACGTGACCTATGTCTTCCAAACGGTCTTCGGATACACCAAGGAGAAGGCCGAGAAACTCATGCTGGACGTTCACCACAAGGGCAAGGCGGTCGTGTCCAGTGGCACACGCGAGGAGATGGAACGCGATGTGCAGATTCTCCACTCCTACGGCCTGTGGGCGACGCTCCAGCCGGACTCGGTCAAATGAGCATGAAAATAGTGAGGCGGGTCGGGTGAGTTCGGGGTTCTCGCAGGGCAAGAACGGCGGCGTCGTCGCGGAGTTCGAGGCCGCGGAGGTCTCGCTGCTGCGGTCGCTGGTCTCGATGATGCTCGGCCTGGTCTCGCCGGGGGAGACGAGCGACGACCCGCTGGAGCGGGCCCTCGGCATCGGGGCGGGTGAAGCGCCCTCGGATCCGGTGCTGGCCAGGCTGTTCCCGTCGGCTTACGAGGACGACAAGGAGGCGGCGGAGTTCCGCCGTTACACCGAGGCCACGCTGCGTGACGGCAAGCGGGCCGACGCCCAGGCCGTCTTCGACACCGCCAGGTCGGGCCGCGCCGAGCTCACGGCCGAGCAGGCCCAGGCGTGGCTGCGCGCGCTCAACGACCTACGCCTCACGCTCGGCACCAAGCTGGAGGTGACCGAAGAGGTGCACGAGGAGATCGCGATGATGTCCGAGGACGACCCCCGTTACCCGGCCTACGTCACCTACGACTGGCTGACGTACCTCCAGGACAGTCTGGTCCGGGCCCTCTGGTAATTTCCGGGCATGCTGTCGATCTCGCAGGAACTCGTGGACAAGATCGTCGCGCACGCCCGGGCCGACCACCCCGACGAGGCGTGTGGCGTCATCGCGGGCAAGAACGGCGTGCCCGAGCGCTTCATCCCGATGCAGAACGCCGAGCGTTCTCCCACGTTCTACGCCTTCGACTCGATGGAGCAGTTCCGAGTCTGGCGTGAGATGGACGACCGCGACGAGGAACCCGTCGTGATCTACCACTCCCACACCGCCACCGAGGCCTACCCGTCGCGCACCGACGTGTCCTACGCCTCCGAGCCGGACGCCCACTACGTCCTGGTCTCCACCAGGGACGAGAACGAGGTGGAGTTCCGGTCATACCGCATCCTCGAAGGAGTGATCACAGAGGAAGAGGTAAGATTTATCCCATGATGGGGCGGGCCGTACAGAGCTTCCTCTTCGCGCATACCCCGGCTGTCGTCGTCTACGACTGTCCTTCGAGAAATCTGCCGAGCGGACTGTCGCCGCGACCCTGAGCGGGCACGCGTGGGCGGGCAGGCCGAGGAGCAGGTTTCTCGTCAGAAGTGTTCTGGAATCTGGATCCAACCGTCGGTGTTGCTGCCGATGGGACGACGACGACGACTTTCTGAAGTCGCCGGGTCCGCGACGCATGAGAAGTCGCCGGTCCGCGACATATGACCTGAGGAGACTGACCGCGATGGCCATCGAGGTTCGCATTCCGACCATCCTGCGCAACTACACCGACGGCGCCAAGGCCGTCGACGCCGAAGGGACCACCCTCGACGAGCTGATCAGCAATCTTGAGTCCCGCCACCCCGGTATCAAGGACCGCCTCGTCGAGCAGGACAAGCTGCGCCGCTTCGTCAACGTCTACCTCAACGACGAGGACGTCCGCTTCCTGGGCGGCCTCGGGACGCCGCTGTCCGACGGTGACACGGTGACCGTACTGCCCGCCGTCGCCGGTGGGTGACATGCGTTTCGACTCGCTGATCGACTCGGTCGGCCGTACGCCCCTGGTCGGACTGCCACGCCTGTCGCCCTCCGCGGAGGTGCGGATCTGGGCCAAGCTCGAAGACCGCAACCCGACCGGCTCGATCAAGGACAGGCCCGCACTCTGGATGATCCAGGAGGCGGAGAAGGAAGGTCTGCTCACCCCCGGCTGTACGATCCTGGAGCCCACCAGCGGCAACACCGGCATCTCGCTCGCGATGTCGGCCAAGCTCAAGGGCTACCGGCTGATCTGCGTCATGCCGGAGAACACCTCGGAGGAGCGGCGCCAGCTCCTGCGCATGTGGGGCGCGGAGATCATCTCCTCGCCGGCCGCGGGCGGCTCCAACGAGGCCGTACGCAGGGCCAAGGAGCTGGCTGAGCAGAATCCGTCGTGGGTGATGCTCTACCAGTACGGAAACCCGGCCAACTGGCGCTCCCACTATGAGACCACGGGTCCGGAGATCCTGGCGGACCTGCCCACCGTCACCCACTTCGTGGCCGGCCTCGGCACCACAGGGACGCTGATGGGGGTAGGGCGGTTCCTCCGCGAGCGAGTGCCGGACGTGCGGATCGTGGCCGCCGAGCCGCGTTACGGCGAGCTGGTCTACGGGCTGCGCAACGTGGACGAGGGCTTCATCCCCGAGCTCTACGACGAGTCCGTGCTGACCACCCGCTTCTCGGTCGGCTCCGCCGACGCGCTGCGGCGCACCCGGGAGCTGCTGGCCACCGAGGGCATCTTCGCCGGGGTCTCGACCGGGGCGGCGCTGCACGCGGCGCTCGGGGTCGCCGGAAAGGCGGTCAAGGCGGGCGAGCGCGCCGACGTCGTGTTCGTGGTGGCCGACGGCGGCTGGAAATACCTGTCCACGGGCGCTTACGAGGGCACGCTGGACGAGGCGGAAGAGCGCCTCGAAGGCCAGCTCTGGGCCTGAGCGAAGGGGGTCGGCTCTTGGGCGCCTGAGCGAGGGGCCGTCTCCGGGAAGGGCCGGCTCTGGGCCAGCGGCTGGGTCCGGGCATGAGAGAGGCGGCCGGTCGCCGACCGGCCGCCTCACCCCTTGCGCCCGCTAGTTGAACAGCACCCGCAGCGAGACCGCCGCCTCGGTGTCGGTCAGCTTGGTGCTCAGTCCGACCGCCTTGAGCACCTGCAGGTTGGCCTTCTCGTCGCCCTGCATGGAGGCGAGGTAGAGGCTCTCCACCTTGTCCAGGTCCACGTAGACCGCGTAGCTGGACTCGTCCCCCTCGGGGATCGCCGTCTGGAACGTCTCCGAGTCGCCCAGCGTGCCGTCCTCGGCGAGCTTCTTGGCGTACTCGTCCGTCGTCCCGACCGTGAGGACGCCGTCACCGGCGATCTTGGCGAGCTGGAGAGCGGGCTGGTTGGCCGTGAGGATCTTGTCGAGGATCGCCTGCGCCTTGGCCGGGTCGGTGACGGCGCGCGCGCCCACCTTGAACTGCTGCTGGGCCAGGCCCTCGCTGTCCAGCGCGGCCGTGAGGTTCTGGCCGAGCAGGGTGGCCAGGTCGCCGGGCAGGTTCAGCCCGGTCTGGCTCGTGAACGCGTCGAAGATCCCCTTGACCTCCGTGTTCGCGGCGGCCTGCTTCTCCAGCTGGGCCCACTGCTTGGTGATGAGCTGGTCGATGCCGGAGATCGACAGGGCGACCGCGGTGGACTCGGGAAGGGTGGAGAGCGTGGTGTTGGGCATGTCACCGTCGGGGGTCAGCCCCTCGGTCCCGCGGACGAGACCGGTGAGCTCGGCGTAGGCGCTGTCGAAGCGCAGCGCGCCGGCGACCCTGGCCTTCTTGAGCTGCTCCACGGCCGCCTCCTGGCCGGCGGGCACGCTGCCCTTGGCCAGGTCGAGCAGCCCGCTCATGCTGGCCCAGAACGACAGCACCCCCTGCTCGCCGACCGCGCCCATGTCGTCGGCGTACTCGGCGTTCTCGGCCAGGCTGCCCTCGGCCTGGGCGTACTTGTCGGCGAGCTGCTGGCTGGACGAGATCAGCGCGTAGTCCTCACGGAAGGCGATGCCGTACGTGTCGCCCTCCATCATCTTCTTGATGCCGGCCTTGGCCTGCTCCTGGTCGGTGACCTGGACGGCCACCGCGAAGTCGGGCTCCGCCTTGCCGGAGGGCACGGCGGCGAAGCCGATCCTGCTGCCCAGCCACGGGTCGACGTCCTTGGCGAAGTCGAGCTTGCTGTCGGAGTCGGAGTTGATCAGGTTGAACAGCGCCTGGCGCGGGTCCTCGCCGGAGAAGGAGTCCTTGGTGACCGTGAACTTCCTGGCGATCTCGAACAGCGCCACCTTCTGGTTCGCGGCCGGGTCCATGTCGAGCCGGGCGTAGGCGATCGCGTTGGCGGGCAGCACCGCGTCCGGCTGCGTGCCGCCGCCGCCGATGGCTCCCACGGCCCAGACGGCGCCGCCGCCGAACAGGATCACGGCCAGCGACGCGGCCGCGGCGATGATCCAGGTCTTGCGGTTGTTCTTGGCGGGCTGTGCGGGGCCGAAGCCGTCGGGGCCCTGCTGCTGCCAGCCGCCCTGGGCGTACTGGCCCTGCTGGCCCTGCTGTTGCCAGCCCTGTTGCGGTGCTTCCTGTTGCCACCCCTGCTGCTGTTGTCCCTGCTGCCAGCCCTGTTG
Organism: Nonomuraea sp. B12E4; assembly: GCF_039871825.1. Classification (NCBI taxonomy): domain Bacteria; kingdom Bacillati; phylum Actinomycetota; class Actinomycetes; order Streptosporangiales; family Streptosporangiaceae; genus Nonomuraea; species Nonomuraea sp. B12E4. Next base: position 242,842 of record NZ_JBDPME010000010.1, read on the forward strand.
CGGGGGCTGCTGCTGCCAGCCGCCCTGATCCTGCTGCGGCCAGACCTGCTGGCCCTGCTGCGGGTACGAGGCGCCGTAGGAGGGTTGCTGGCCGTAGGGCTGCTGGGGTTGGTACGCCTGCTGGCCGTAGCCCCCCTGCTGCTGTTCCTGAGGGCCCTGCTGGCCGTAGGACTGCTGCGGCGGGTGGGGCTGCTGGGGCGGGTACGGCTGGCCGGGCGGCAGCGGCATGGTCGGGGGGTTCTCCGGCTGCTGCCCCTGGTTCCAGTTGTAGGCCGTGGTCCGCTCGGGATCTTGGCCATAAGGGGGGTTATTCGCAGACATCACTCAACTCACAATGTGGACTTTTGACCACAGTGAAGGTAGCTGATGTTGCTAATGGGGCGCTTGCAATGTAGTGAAAACGCTGTTACACGCGGTTCAGTTGTTTTCTGTGCACGCCGATGTGAACCTCGCCGCCGCCATAGTCCGCGACGCAGGACCACGGCACGAACGTGCAGCCCGCGTACACCAGCCGCGCCACCGTCCGCTGGAACCAGGACGCGCGGCCCTCGCGGTCGCGGGTGAGCCCGAGCAGCAGCGGCCCGCGCCGGCTGGAGACGACCAGGCCGTAGACGGTGTGGCTCTGCTGGAGCTCGCCCTTGTGCTTGATGACGCGGATGTCGACGACGAAACCGACCCACACCCCGTTCGAGTCCCAAACGGACTGACCGATGAGTTCGGTGACACTTGTCATGATCGAACCTTCTCAGCCGAATAGCGTTTTCGCAGGTAGGCGCGCTGATAAAGCGATCAAGCGGCATGGACCCGGGCACCCGGCGGGGCCCGGGGCGCGGCCCGCCGTAAAGTAGGGGAGCAACAGAATAAGGTTCCAGACGTGAGGCAGGCGCGGATGACCAAGTTCGACGAGGCCACGCAGGCGATCCGGGTCGAGGAGGGCTGCTACGACGTGTGCCTGGATCCCGGATACGCGATCGGGGGCCCGCTCAACGGCGGCTACCTCCTGGCCGTGATCCTGCGTGCGGCGGTGGACGCCTCTCCGTTCGAGCATCCGGTGAGCACGAGCGCCCAGTTCCTCAAGGCGCCCGTCCCCGGTCCCGCGCAGGTCAGGGTCGAGCCGCTCAAGTCGGGCAGGACGGCCGCGTTCGCCAGGGCCACGCTCGTGCAGGACGGCGTGGCGCAGATCGAGAGCCTGATCACCACGGCCACGCTGAACGAGGCCGAGCCCGTCTACACCGCGGCCCCGGCGTCCGGCATGCCCGACATCGAAGACTGCGCCAAGCTGCCCGACCCCAAGCCCGAGTCCAACATGACGCTGAACGCCCAGATGGAGCTGCTCTTCGACCCGCCCACGATCGGCTGGCTGAAGGGCGCGCCCACCGGCAGTCCCGAGTCCCGGGCGTACTTCCGGATGGCCGAGCCGCAGGACCCGGACCCGTACGTGCTGGCGCTGGCCGTGGACTCGCTGCCGCCCGTGGTGTTCTCGGCCGGTCTGCGGGGCTGGGCGCCGACCGTGGAGCTCACCTGGCACCTGCGCGCGCTGCCCGCCCCCGGCTGGCTCACGCTGCTCGGCGGCGGCCGGCTGATCTCCGGCGGCTGGTTCGACGAGGACGTCGAAGTACGCGACTCCACCGGCCGCCTGGTCGCCCAGTGCCGCCAGCTCGCCCGGGTCGGAAGGGGCTGAGGGTGACAAATGTGAGCAAGACAACACCGCAACAGGCTCACGTGTCGCAGCTGTGAGCATTCTTACGCAGTGTTGATCGCCCAGGTCGCCTACCCTCAAGAGCGTGCCGGACGCGAGTATTGGGATCTTCGACAGCGGAGTCGGTGGTTTGACGGTCGCCCGGGCGATCATCGACCAACTGCCCCACGAATCGATCACCTACGTGGCCGACACGGCCCGTCAGCCGTACGGGCCGAGACGCATCGCGGAGGTCCGCGCCTACGCCCTGGAGGTGATGGACCACCTCGTCGAGCACGACGTCAAGATGCTCGTGATCGCGTGCAACAGCGCCAGCGCCGCCGTGCTGCGCGACGCCCGCGAGCGCTACGACGTGCCGGTCGTCGAGGTGATCCAGCCCGCCACCAGGCGCGCGGTGCGAGCCACCCGCAACGGCAGGGTGGGAGTGATAGCCACCAGAGCCACCATCGACTCGATGGCCTATCACGACGCCTTCACCGCGGCGCCCGACGTGCGACTCACCGGCGTGGCCGCCCCACGCCTGGTGGAGTACGTCGAACGAGGAGAGACGATGAGTGACGAGCTCATCGAGGTCGTGCGCGACTACCTGGCACCCGTCAGGGCCGCCGGGTGTGACACCCTCATCCTCGGCTGCACCCACTACCCGCTGCTCACCGGCGCCATCTCGTATGTCGCCGGGGACGGAGTGACGCTGGTCTCCAGCGCCGAAGAGACGGCCAAGGACGTCTATCGAATCCTGCATGACCGCGATCTGGCGGCGGGAAGCGAGGCCACCCCCCGGCACCGCTTCCGCGCCACCGGCGACTCCTTGCTCTTCGCCCGCCTCGGGCGGCGTTTCCTGGGCCCGGAGATCGATGCGGTCGAAGTCGCACCAGTGGGGGGTACTAGCTTTAACGGCCGCTCGGCCGTGCCGGTGTCTGGACCGAGGAGCGGCGGGAGCGCGGCGTCCAGCGCGACGAGGGAAGACACCGGGTCTGAGCGCGGCGTCCAGCGCGACGAGGGACGACGCCAGGCCTGAGCGGCCGAGGCGCGACGCGGAGCGTCGCAAGAGCCGCTCGGCCGCGCCGGTGTCTGGGCTGAGGAGCGGCGGGAACGCAGCGACCAGAGTGACGAGGGAAGACGCCGGGTTTGAGCGGTTGAGCCGCGACGCGGAGCGTCGCACAGAGAGAAGGAGCCCACATGAAGGTGACCATCGTTGGATGTTCGGGCAGCTACCCCGGCCCCGACAGCCCCGCGTCCTGCTATCTGATCGAGGCGGCAGGATTCCGGCTGCTGCTCGATCTCGGCAGCGGCTCGCTGGGTGCGCTCCAACGCCACATCGGCCTGTACGACGTGGACGCGATATGCCTGTCCCACCTGCACGCCGACCACTGTCTCGACATTTGCGGCTATCACGTGGCCCGCACCTACGGGCCGCAGGCGCCCTACCCACCGGTGCCCGTCTACGCGCCGGCCGACGCGCCCGCCCGGCTGGCGGCCGCCTACGGCATGCCTGACGAGCCCGGCCTGGAGACCGCTTTCGACTTCGTGCCGCTGTCGCCGGGGTCGTTCGAGATCGGGCCGTTCACCCTCACCGCCGGGCTGGTCAACCACCCGGTCGAGGCGTACGGCTTCCGCGTGGCCAACGGCACCAGCTGCGTGGCCTACTCCGGCGACACCGGCGAGTCCGCCGAGTTGGTGAAGCTGGCCGCGGACGCCGACCTGCTGCTGTGCGAGGCGTCCTTCGTCGAGGGCCCCGACCTGCCCACCGGCCTGCACCTGACGGGCCGCCAGGCCGCCGAGCACGCCGTCAAGGCCGGCGTCGGCAGGCTCGTGCTCACCCACCTCGTCCCCTGGAACGACCCGGTGGTCGTGCTGGAGGAGGCCGCGGCAGGAGGTTATGACGGCCCTGTGGAGCTGGCCCGCAGCGGGGCGGTCTACGACCTGGGCTGAACGGGGACGTCTACGATCTGGCAGGCGTCTCGGTGAAGTCGCGCATGTGCGGCAGCGGGGAGAACACCAGCGGCAGGAACGCCAGCAGCCTGGCCCCCATGAACACCCACAGCGCCGCCCGGACGCCGATCTGGTTGGCGACCAGGCCGCCGAGCAGCGCGCCCAGCGGCAGAGTGCCCCAGACCACGAACCGCACCGACGCGTTGATCCGGCCGAGCAGGTGCTCGGGGGCGACGGTCTGCCGGTAGGTGATCTGGCCCACGTTCGACACGACCGCGCTCCACGAGAGCGCCATCGAGGTGATCGCGAAGCACACCATCCGCCAGTCCGCCTCTGTCAGGGGCAGCAGCAGGCCGAAGGGTGAGGCCACGATGACGGCCAGCCAGGTCGTCCTGGCGGTGCCGTACCTCCTGGATAACCAGCCGCTCGTGAGGCCGCCGAGCACGCCGCCGATCCCGCCGGACATGAGCAGCAGGCCGATCAGCCCCGGCGCCAACTTGACCACGTTGGCCAGGAACAGCACCGATAAGCTCACCACGGCGCTGACGCACAGGTTGATGGCGGCCGATGAGGTCGTCAGCATGCGCATCAGCCGGTCGTGCCACACGTACGCGAGTCCCTCGCCGATGCCACGCAGCAGCGGCGTGGGCTTCGTGAGCGCGGGCGGCTTGTCGGGCACCTTGATCGAGCGGAGGAAGAACACGGAGGCCAGCGCGCCCAGCGCGGTGGCGGTCATCGTGAGCGACGCGCCCAGCAACTGCACCAACATGCCCCCGACCCCCGGCCCGGCCAGGGACGCTCCCGAGCGCACGACCTCCAGTGTGGAGTTGCCGTCGCCGAGTTGCCGGGTGCTGACCACATCGGGCAGGTAGCTCTTGTCGGCCACGTCGTTGAAGACCTGGGCCACCCCCACCAGCAGCGCCACCACGAACAGCATCCCGATCGACAGCAGCCCGATCTCGGCCGCGAGAGGAATGCTGCCGAGCAGCACGAACCTGGCCAGGTCGGCCGCCATCATCACCCGTCGCCGGCGCAGCCTGTCGACCCACACTCCCGCGGGCAGGCCCAGCAGCAGGAACGCGGTCGTCTGCAGCGCGGACAACACGCCGACCTCCGCCGGACCGGCGTGCAGCAGCAATACCGCCACCAGTGGAAGAGCCACCCGTGAGATATTCGAGCCAACTTCGTTCGCGACATGCGAACTGACGAACCGACGGAAGTCAGGGTTTCGCAACACCCCCGTTGTCATTGCGTAAGGATCCATGTCGCGGACACATTTGGTCAAGGGTGTCGCGGCACGGAGATAGGGTGATCTGCATGTCCCGACAGGATGGCCGCAACCCTGACCAGCTACGTCCCATCACCATCACCAGGCAATGGCTGACTCATGCCGAGGGCTCGGTGCTGGTCGAGTTCGGCGGCACCAGGGTGTTGTGCGCCGCATCGGTCCAGGACAGCGTGCCGCGCTGGCGAAGAGGCAGCGGCCAGGGCTGGGTTACAGCCGAATATGCGATGCTGCCACGAGCGACGAATACTCGTAACGATCGAGAATCGGTTCGCGGCAAAATCGGCGGCAGGACGCATGAGATTTCCCGGTTGATCGGGCGCTCGCTGCGGGCCTGCGTCGATTACAAAGCGCTAGGCGAAAACTCCATTCTGCTCGACTGCGACGTGCTGCAGGCCGACGGCGGCACCAGGACCGCCGCGATCACCGGCGCCTACGTGGCGCTGGCCGACGCGATCGCCTGGATGCGCAAGCGCCGGATGTGCCCGGGCGACCCGCTGATCGCCTCCGTCTCCGCGGTGTCCGTCGGGGTGGTCGGCGCGCTGCCGATGCTCGACCTCTGCTACACCGAGGACGTCGCCGCCGAGACCGACATGAACGTCGTGATGACCGGCGAGGGCAGCTTCGTCGAGGTGCAGGGCACCGCCGAGGGCGCCCCGTTCGACCGCGGGGTGCTGGACAAGCTCCTCGACCTGGCCGTGTCCGGTTGCGCGGAGCTGACACTGATCCAGCAGGAGGCGCTGGCGTCATGAAGATCGTGCTGGCCACCCGCAACGCGGGCAAGATCGACGAGCTGCGCCGCATCCTGTCCGGGTTCGAGATCCTCGGGCTGGAGGAGTTCCCCTCGATCGGCGAGGTCGCGGAGACCGGGGTCACGTTCGAGGCCAACGCCCTGCTCAAGGCGCACGCCGTCGCCCAGGAGTCCGGGCTGCCCGCCGTGGCCGACGACTCCGGGCTGTGCGTCGACGTGCTCAACGGCATGCCGGGGGTCTTCTCCGCCCGCTGGGCCGGTCGGCACGGCGACGACCGGGCCAATCTCGACCTGCTGCTGGCCCAGGTCTCCGACGTGCCCGCCGACCGGTTGGGCGCGCACTTCGCCTGCTGTGCCGCGCTGGCGCTGCCCACGGGGGAGTTCCGTGTGGCCGAGGGCGTGCTGCGGGGTCACCTCGTCACCACGCCGCGGGGGAGCAACGGGTTCGGCTACGACCCGATCTTCGTGCCCGACGGCGAGGAGCGCACCACGGCCGAGCTGCCGCCGGACGAGAAGGACGCCATCAGCCATCGCGGGCGGGCCTTCCGCGCGCTGGCGCCGGTCGTCCGGGAGCTGCTCAGCTCGTAACCACCGCGTAAGAAACCCGCGGCGCGTCAGGGCGTACGTTCGGATCGTGCAGAGGAATGAGATGGTGCCCGTCTGGGCCGGCGCCCTGGCGGGGCTGGTGTCCGGGGGCGTCGCCCTGGGGATCGCGCAGCTCGTGGCCGGTGTCGTGGGGCCGGAGACCTTTCCGGTGGTGGCCGTCGGAGACCTGACGGTGGACCTGACGCCCGCTCCGCTCAAGGAGTTCGCGATCAGGACGTTCGGCGAGAACGACAAGGCGGTCCTCGTCGGCGGCGTTCTCGTGGTGCTCGCCGGGATCGCCGCCGTCATCGGAATCCTGGCCCGTCGCACGCTCGCCTACGGCTACGCGGGGCTGGCCGCGTTCGGGGTGGTCGGCCTGCTGGCGGTGCTGACCCGGCCGGACGCCGGGGTCCTGGACGCGCTGCCGACCGTGCTCGGCGTGGCGGCCGCCGTCTGGACCCTCTCCTGGCTGGTACGGCGGGCGGGGGGCGGGCAAGGCCTCGGCGAACCCGTCCTGGCGGACTCCCGCGCCGGCACCTCCGCCACAACGGCTTCCGCCACGCCCGGTTCCGGCACGACTGGCCACGGGGGCGCAGGCGAGGCTGCGGAGGATGCCGATGCGAGGCGGGCCGTGGCGGTCCGGCACGGGGATGACGGCGCTGTGGAGCGGCCCGCGGTGATGCGGGCCGGGACGGAGCCGCATGGTTTCGACCGGCGGCGGTTGCTGACCGGAGTGGCCGGCGGGGTGGTGGTCGCGGGGGCGGCGACCGTGCTCGGGCGGCAGCTCGGCGGGCGGCAGGCGGTGGACGCCGCGCGGGTGGGGGTGGCCCTGCCCAAGGCCGCGATCCCCGCCAAGCCCCTCCCGGCGGGTACCGACCTCCGCATCAACGGCTTGTCGCCATTTTTCACGAAAAATCAGGACTTCTATCGGGTGGACACCGCGCTCGTCGTCCCCCAGGTGAACCCCGCCGACTGGACGCTGCGCATCCACGGCCTGGTCGACCGCCCGGTCGAGCTCACGTACGACGACCTGCTGAAGATGCCGCTCACCGAGGCGGACGTCACGCTCACCTGCGTCTCCAACGAGGTCGGCGGCCCCTACGTCGGCAACGCCCGCTGGCTGGGCGTGCGCATGGCCGAGGTGCTGCGCCGGGCGGGCCTGCGCTCCGGCGCCGACATGCTCCTGTCCACCTCCACCGACGGCTTCACCTGCGGCACCCCGGTGGACGTGGTCATGGACGGGCGCGAGGCGCTGTTCGCCGTCGCGATGAACGGCGAGGCCCTCCCCGTCGAGCACGGTTTCCCGGTGCGCCAGGTGGTGCCCGGCCTGTACGGCTACGTGTCGGCCACCAAGTGGGTGGTGGACGTCAAGGTCACCACGTTCGACGCCGACGAGGCGTACTGGACGCCGCGCGGCTGGTCAGCCAAGGGTCCCATCAAGACCCAGTCACGCATCGACGTGCCCGGGTCGGGCGACTCGCTGCGGGCCGGCCGTACCAAGATCGCCGGCGTGGCGTGGGCGCAGCACACCGGGGTGGACGCGGTGGAGGTGCGGGTCGACGGCGGGCAGTGGAAGCAGGCGACGCTGGCCCAGGTGCCGGGTCCCGACACGTGGCGGCAGTGGTCGATCGACTGGGACCTGGCCGCCGGCGACCACACGATCCAGGTACGGGCGACCGACGCCTCCGGATACACCCAGACCGAGCAGCTCGCCCCGCCCGCGCCGGACGGCGCCACCGGCTGGCACACCATCACGGTGCAGGCGGCCTGAGCCGGCGGCCGCCCGCGTTTGAGGCGTTTGCCCAGGTAGAGCGGGTGGTTCTGGCGGCGAATCTGGCCGACTTCGCCTCCCTGTCACGGTGACGCCTCTACGATCGTTCGTCGAGCATGACAGGAGGCAGGCCGTGTTCCGCGAGCGCAAGCCGAGTGTCCGGTGGGTCCTACCAGAAGGCCGGTACAACCCCGCGGTGGCGGAGGGGGTGCGGTGGCTCGACTACGAGCGGGCCGCCGAGACCGACGCCGATCCCGCCCCTCCCGCCGCGGCGGTCGCCCCGGAGCCCGCGGCCGCTCCTGCCACCGCGAAGCCGGGAGAGCCGCTGGAGCCCGTGAAGCCTGCGGAGCACGCGGAGCACGACTGGTTCGACCGGGAGCAGCGGCCGCCCCGGCTCGCCGGCTCCCGGCCGTACGGCGTGCCGGGCGGGCTCGCGCGGCCGGACCCGCAGGTGGAGCGGGACCTGGCGGAGTCGCTGCGGCCCGGCGCGCGCTTTCCGGACCCGCGCGGCACCTGGGTGCGGCTGGTCAACGGCGGCGGGCCCGCCGACGACCCGTTCCGCGCCACCAACGCCGCCGACTGCGCGCTGGCCGTCCTGTCCACCTGGCACGGCGAGCCCGCTGCGGCCGCGCCCAGGCTGCCCGAGTACGACCGCATCGGCCGGCCTCTGCTGACCGGCGAGCGCGGCGGCACGGCCAGGATCGAGTGCTGGGTCGGGCACCGCCTCCAGTACGCGGGCCAGGGCCGGCACGCCTACCCGATGATCGCCCGGCGGCTGGGCGACGCCGGGCACGGAGCGGCCGCGGTCATCGTGGTGCGCTGGCCCGGCGGCGGCTGCCACGTCTGGAACGCGGTCAACACCGGCGGCGAGGTGATCTGGATCGACGCCCAGCGGGGGCACATGTCCGTCGAGCCGCCGTACACGACGGTGACCGGGGTGTTCTGCGTGATAATCGACCGGCAGGGACGGCCACGATGAACCATGACCAGGCCAGGGCACTGGCCGAAGAATACTTCAACGGCGTGCGGCCGCTGGACGAGGCCCTGTCGGTGGGGGTGCACGGGTTTCCCGGCGGCTATGTGGCGTGGGTGCGCGACCTCGACCCCGACGATCCCTCCCTGCTGCCGGAGACGCTCGGGGGCGGGTGCGTGGTGATCGACCGGGCCACGGGTGAGGTGGTGGCCCGGCCGCTGCTCGATCCGGAGACGGTCGCGGAGCTCTGGCCGGGCCGTACGCCCCGCTGAGGCACTCTGGACGCCCGGTTCACCCGGTCGCGAGGGAGTCGACGATCGAGGCCCGCGCGGCCCGGCGTGCCGGGAGCACGGCGGCCAGCACGCCCGCCAGCCCGGACAGCGCCACGAACAGCACGACCTGCGGCACGGGCACCGTGAGGACCGCGCCGGCCAGCATCGCCATGATGGCCGCCCAGCCGAAGACCCCGCCGAGCACCACCCCGATCAGCGCGCCGATCAGCCCGAGCACCAGCGCCTCGATCGAGAGCATTCCGCGCAGTTGCCGCCGGGTCAGCCCCAGGGCACGCAGCAGCGCCGACTCCCTGGTCCGCTCGTGCACCGACAGCGAGAGCGTGTTCGCGATGCCCAGCAGGGAGATCAGGATCGCCAGCCCGAGCAGCCCGGTGATGATCATGAGCACCATGTTCAGCGTCTCGTCGAACTCGCCGCGCATCTCGGTCGAGCTCGTCACCTGCACGACCGGGTACGCGGCCACGGCGGCGTCCACCACCTTCCTGGCCCGTTCCGGCGGCACGCCGTCCTTGATGCTGACCATCACCATCCTGTCCGGCACCGCGCCGAAGTACCGGTCGAACGCCCCTTCCGCCACCGTGACGGGCGGCAGCGACGACAGGGAGGCGTCGAGCAGCGCGGTCACCTTCAGCGCGACCTGCCCCGCCTCGGCCGTCTCCAGGGAGAGCGAGTCGCCGATCCGCGCGCCGAGTCGCTCGGCCGTGGTCTGGTCGAGCGCCACCTGCCCGGCGCCGAAGCCCGTCATGGTGCCGGAGACGACGGCGGGGGTGAACGGCCCGCTGTAGGTGCCGACGTCGACCCGCCGGCCCGCGAGCGTGGCCTTGACCTCGCGCATCTGCACCACCGAGGCCAGCTCGGGCCGCTCGCGCAGCTCTGCCGCCACCGATCTGGGCACGATGGACTCGCGTTCCTGGCTGGCCAGCAGGTAGTCGACCCCGAACTGCTCGTCGAGCTGCGCCGTCACCGTCGTCCTGGTGGACGCGGTGACCACCGAGATCAGCGTCATGAGCGTCACGCCGATCGTCAGCGCCACGGTCGTGGTCGCGGCCCGCTTCGGGTTGCGCGCCGAGTTCTCCACCGCGAGCCGTCCAGGCACCCCGAACAGCCTGGCCGGCAGCCAGCCGGTCACCGCGCTCAGCGGCTTGACCAGCACCGGGCCGAGGACCAGCACGGCCAGGAAGGTCGACACGCCCCCGGCCGCCACGACGATGAGCGCGAACTGCCCCGGGTCGAACATCAGCACGCCCGCGACGGTCGTGCCGAGCCCGGCCACGAGGAGGAGACCGGAGACGATCAGGCGCGGCAGGCCCGCGCGGAAGGCCGGCTCCTCCGCCTGGGCACGCAGCGCCGCGATCGGCGGGACCCGGGTGGCCGCCCTGGCGGGCAGCACGGCGGCGCCCACCGTGACCAGCAGGCCGACGGCCAGGCCGATGACCATCGTGCCAGGGGTGAGCGTGACGGTCGCGTCGGCGGGCAGCGGGGTGTCGAACCCGCTGAGCACGGTCAGGGCGAGCGTGGCCAGACCGTATCCGGCGAGCAGGCCCAGCGCGGAGGCGAGCACGCCCAACACGGCTGACTCCAGCAGGACCGAGCCGAACACCTGCGCCCGGGTGGCCCCCACGCACCGCAGCAACGCCATCTCCCTGGTGCGCTGCGCGACCAGGATGTTGAAGGTGTTGTAGATGACGAGCGCGGCCACCATCATCGCCACGACCCCGAACAGCAGCAGGGCCAGCGTGAACGAGCGCGCCTCCAGCCCGGCCGCCCTGGCCAGGTCGGCGGCCAGCTCTTCGCCGGTCTTGACCACGTTGCCGGTGCCCGCGGCCGCCGCGACGGCTTGCTCCAGCCTGGGGGCCTCGCCCACGACGTCGATCTCGCGGTAGCCCTTCGCGCCGGTCAGGCGCTGCGCGGTGGCGGTGGTGAAGCCGAGCGCGCCGGTGTAGCCCAGGGTCTGGTCCACGCCGGTGTCGATCAGCCCGACAAGCCTGAACCGGTGCTCGGCCCGCTCGTGGTCGAGCACGGTGATCGTGTCGCCGACCCGGAAGCCCTGGGCCTTGGCGGTGTTCTCGTCGAGCACGGCGGCCCGGTCGTCGGTGCCCGGGCCGGTGCCGGAGACGACGTTCGTGCGGTCGAGCGGGCCCCGGGCCACGGACAGTGCTGTGGTGGGCAGGACGCCGACGGTCTTGCCGTTCTTGCCCAGCAGCGGCGCCGGCCCGCGGACCAGGCCCTGGGCGTCGGTCACGCCGTCCAGCGCGCGGATCCGGTCCAGCAGCCGCTCGGGCAGCACGGCGTCCGCGTCCTCGGGCAGCACGGCCACGTCCACCTTGTCCGCGTCGGCCGTGACGCGCTGGTCGAAGGACACCTGGACGGCGTCGTTCAGCACGAACGTGCCGGCGATGAAGCCCACCCCCAGCAGGATCGCCAGCGCGGTCAGCATCAGCCTGAGCCGGTGCGCGCCCAGCCCGGCGAGTGCCGTTCTCAGCACCTCACGCCTCCAGCTTCACGAGCGTGTCCAGCACGGACTGCGGCGTCGGCGTGGCGAGCTCGGTGACCAGCTCTCCGTCGCGCAGGAACACCACCCGGTCGGCGTACGCGGCCGCCACCGGGTCGTGCGTGACCATGACGATGGTCTGGCCCAGCTCGCGTACGGAGGTGCGCAGGAAGGACAGGATCTCGGCGCCGCTGCGGGAGTCGAGGTTGCCCGTGGGCTCGTCGGCGAAGATCACCTGTGGCTTGCTGATGAGCGCCCTGGCCACGGCCACCCGCTGCTGCTGGCCGCCGGAGAGTTCGGCCGGCCGGTGCGAGAGCCGGTCCCGCAGCCCCACGGTGTCGATGACCCGGTCGAACAGCGACTGGTCGGCCTGCCGGGAGGCGATCTCCAGGGGCAGCAGGATGTTCTGCTCGGCGGTCAGCGTGGGCAACAGGTTGAACGCCTGGAAGACGAACCCGATCCGCTCGCGGCGCAGCCGGGTGAGCGGCCGGTCGTCCAGCGCGGTCAGCTCCACGTCGCCGATGTGCACGGTGCCGGAGGTGGCGGCGTCGAGGCCGGCCAGGCAGTGCATCAGGGTGGACTTGCCCGAGCCCGACGGGCCCATGATGGCGGTGAACGCGCCCGTGGCGAAGGCCACGTTCACTCCGCGCAGGGCGTGCACGCCGGCGTCGCCCTGGCCGTACACCTTGGTCAGATCGGTGGCCACCACGGCGGGTGGGGCCTGGCGCCGGTTCTCCGTGAGCGTCACGGTCACTCCTTGTCGGGGGTTAACAGCGCAAACCACGTTAGGAGTGGAAAATTCGCCGTTCATGGGCCCTGAGGAGGGACTTCGCGTACGCGGCTGGATGACCTCCGGTCAGACTTTCGGCCGATGCGACGGCACGATCAGCCCGGCCTCGTACGCGTAGACCACCACCTGCGCCCGATCCCGCAGCCCCAGCTTGGCCAGCACCCGGCCCAGGTGCGTCTTCACCGTGGCCTCAGCGACCTCCAGGCCGGCCGCGATCTCCGCGTTGGACAGACCGCGGGCCACCATGAGCAGCACTTCGCGCTCGCGCGGCGTCAGGTCGCTGACCGCCGCCAGCTCCTCGGTCGGCAGATGCGCGGCGAAGCTGTCCAGCATGCGCCGCAGCGTACGCGGCGCCACCACCGCGTCGCCCGCGTGCACGAGCTTGATGGCGTTGACCAGGTCGTCGGGCGGCACGTCCTTCAGCAGGAATCCGGCCGCACCCGCCTTGATCGCCGCGAACGCGTATTCGTCCAGGTCGAACGTGGTCAGGATGAGCACCTTCGGCCCCTCGACACGCCGGGTGGCCTCCACGCCGTCCATGTGCGGCATGCGCACGTCCATGAGCACGACGTCCACCTCGGTCGTCTTCAGCAGCTCCAGCGCCGCGAGCCCGTCGCCGGCCTCCGCCACGATCTCGATGTCCGGCTGGGCGCCGAGCACCATCCTGAACCCGGCCCGCAACAGCTCCTGGTCGTCGACCAGCATCACGCGAATCACCCCGGGCCCTCCTTTCCTACGCCGCCTTGACCATGGGCAACCGGGCCAGCACCTCGAAGCCGCCGCCCTGCCCGGGGCCCGCGGCCAGGGTGCCGCCGAACATGCCGACCCGCTCGCGCATGCCGATCAGGCCGTGGCCGTCGAGGCTCTTCGGGGCCGCCGCGCCCCGGCCGTCGTCGGTCACGCGTACGACCAGCTCCGGGCCCCCGTAGTCGACCTCCACGGACGCTCGCACACCGGGGCCGCCGTGTTTGAGGGTGTTCGTCAGGGCCTCCTGGACGATGCGGTAGACGGCCAGCTGCTGGCCCTCCGGCAGGTCGCAGGGCACCCCGCCGATGTGCAGCCGGGCCGGTACGGCCGAGCCGCGTACGAGCTCTTCGAGCTGCCCGAGCCCGGGCTGCGGGGTGTAGTCGGTGCTCGTGGTCTCGTCCGCGCGCAGCACCCCGACCAGCCTGCGCATCTCAGCGAGGGCGGCGCGGCCGGTCCTGGAGATGTTCCTGACCGCCTGGCGGGCCTCCTCGGGGTCGCTGTCCAGGGCGTAGCCGGCGCCGTCGGCCTGCACCACCATCACACTGACATTGTGCGCCACGACGTCGTGCAGCTCCCTGGCGATCCTGGCGCGCTCGGCCGCGGCGGCCATCCTGGCCTGCTGGTCCCGCTCGTGCTCGGCCCGCTCGGCCCGCTCCTCCAGGCCCTCCAGATAGCGCCGGCGGGTGCTGGCGTACAGTCCGTACAGCCATACCGTCACCACGAAGATCGAGCCGCTGAAGAACATGCCGAGTGTCGGCGTCTGCCATTTGACCAGCGCCAGGAACACACCCAGCTCCGTCACCAGCACCGCCGCGAGCGCCCAGCGGAACGTGCACTGGTAGGCCACCGCCCAGAGCGCGATCAGGATCGCCAGGTTCGCCGGCATCGGGGTGAGCTGCGCCAGCCACTGGCCGAAGCTGATCAGCGCGATGACGGCGAAGGAGGTGAGCGGCCGGCGGCGCCACGCCAGCGGCAGCAGCAGCACCGCCGACAAACCCAGATAGCGGGCCAGGGCGGAGTAGAGGTCGGGCCCTTTGCTGGTCACGAACGGGATGACCAGGATCAGGCACAACACGGCCAGCGGCGCCACCCGGGAGACGGTCGTCAGCTTCTCGTGGCGGCGCGACCGCGCCCGCATCCTGCCGAACACATCATCACGATATGTACCCCCGGCCCGGCCCGGTTCCGCCTGGAGGTGGAAGTGCGAGTACGACCCAGGTCTTATGCGCTCCGGGTCTTACGCCGGGCTTACGGGGGTTGGGGCATGCTGTCTTCTGGGAGCGCCCTTCGCGGGCGAGTAAAGGGAGATCGTGATGGCGGATCATGATCAAAACGCCGGGTCGCGCGGTGAAGAGGAAGCACCGCGCGACCCGACCCCATCAGAGGGCACCGGCGGCCTCCGGCAGCCGCCGGAGGAGCCGGGCGACCGGCTGCGCTACGGCGAATTCCTGGAAGGCCCCGGACCGCGATCGGGCTATCGGCGGCAACAGGACACCATGCCGGGTGTGCCTGGGCCGGGCGCTCGGGAGCGCGAGTCCACCTTCGGGGACTTCTTCCGGCAGAAGCAGGCCCAGATCATCGGTGCGGGGCTCATCGGCCTGGTCGTCGGCGGGCTGCTCGGCGGTGGCGCCGTGCTGTTCGTCAGCAGCGTCACGGACCGGAACGCCCCGTCCGAGGCGCGCTGGGCTCCCGGCTGGGGTCCCAGGCAGGACTTCCACCACCCCGGCGGCATCGTGTCGTCCTGCGGACCCCGGTCCGACGGCGTCTATTGCGTCGTGCCGCCGCCGATCGGTGACCCTCTGCCGCCGGTCACCGTCAGGCCGGTGCCCACCCGCACCGGTTAGCCCGCGGTCTCACTGCCCGGCCGCCTTCATTGACAAAGAAATATCGCGTGTGTAGGGCCGGTGGGATTCGAACCCACACTAACAGCCACCTAAAGACTGCGCCTCTGCCATTGGGCTACGACCCCTTTTCGCCTTTCCCGTTTCATTCGGGGACCGGCGATTCGGGCATGGATCCGTGGATTCTCCGTATGGTCACCGCCTGAGCGGTCGACATGGAGAGCCGGCGGATTTCCCTGCCACGTGCGCAATCTTACAGCCTGCGCACGCGTCCGGGACCCGGCTTCGGGCAGGGAGCGGCAACGCGCGCGGGTGGTCCCAGGAGGGCGGGAAACGCGAGAACTCGCTGGTCAGGGCATGCGGGAACAAGACGCTGCCGACCCTGCCCACGAAGGAGGGTGTCAATTCGGCGGGGCGCTGCACGGGCGGCCGATGCGGGCCTGGCCGACGCTCGTGTGTCTGGCCCGCGTGCCGGTGACGCCGCAGGACTCGGCGGCGCCTTTCCGCGAGCGGCTTTCGAGAATGCGTGCCGCACCTGCCGGCCGCTCGCGGCAGGGACAACAGAACGCCTGCCCGGAAAACGCCGCCGACCTTTTCTCCCTGAACGGAATTACCAGATCAGGTCAAATATCCTGCCTGGCGCATCAACCGCTTCGCGGGTCAGGCCAGGCCGAGTTTCTTCTGCAGCGAGGCCACGTGGCCGGTGGCCTTCACGTTGTAGAGCGCCTGCTCGATCTTGCCGTCCCCGTCGATGACGAACGTCGAGCGGATGACGCCCACCACCTCCTTGCCGTAGAGCTTCTTGGGGCCGTAGGCACCGTAGGCCTGGTGCACGGTCAGCTCCGGGTCGGACAGCAGCGGGAAGGTCAGGGAGTCGCGCTCGGCGAACTTGACCAGCTTCGCCGGCTTGTCCTTCGACACGCCGAGGACGACGAAACCCTCGGCCGTGAGCCGGCTCAGGCTGTCACGGAAGTCGCAGGCCTGCTTGGTGCAGCCCGGCGTCATCGCCGCGGGGTAGAAGTAGAGGATCACCCGCTTGCCACGGTAGGCGTCGAGGGAGACGGTGGTGCCGTCGGCCGCGGGCAGTGTGAACTCGGGCGCGGCGTCGCCGGGCGCGAGCTTGGTTTCGGTCAATGGGCCCTCCTGAGTTCCTGACGCCAACCTACCGGCCCGCCCGGTCGTCCGGGTCCGGGTGACGGACCAGGAGATCGGGCGACATGCCGGACCGGGGCGCCGTGCCGTACGGTGTCGCAACCTGACAGACTGATCGCGACGACAAACGGACGGAGCTCGCACGGCACGCGGAGTGGCGCGGCCACGCGCACGGTCGAGAGGAGAGCCATGGCTGACACCGATCCCGACGAGCTGGAGCGGCGGATCGCGCGGACGCGCGCGGAGCTGGCCCAGACGGTCGACGCCATCGCCGACCGGGTGAGCCCCCGGCGGGTCGCCGAGCGTACGGTGGCCGACGTCAGGCACAAGGCCGAGCATCTGGTGGCGTCCGTGGGCGACGCCCTGGGGGTGACGCCGCGGCCGGTCGACTACGGCAAGGACTCGGAGGTGTGGGAGGAGGAGCCGCCCGACCTCGCGCCGGTGCTGATCGGGATCGGCGCCGTGCTGGTCGTCGGGGCCGCCATCGTGCTCTGGCGGCGGCGCAGGAAGCGCCGCTGACCTGCCGTCAGAGGAAGGTCCGCCCCTCGCCCCGATACGTGGGGACCGATTCGACCACGGTGTCACCCTCGATGAGGTGCAGCGTGTCGAAGTGCTCGCACAACTCGCCCGCCTTGGCGTGCCTGAACCACACCCGGTCCCCGATCCGCAGGTCCTGCGCCGCCTGGCCGAGCAGCGGCGTCTGCACCTCGCCCGCGCCCTCGTCCGGGACGTAGCGCAGCCCCGCGGGCAGGTACGGCTGCGGCAGGCGGGCCGGGCCGGGAGCGCCCGAGGCCAGATAGCCGCCGCCGAGCACGGTGACCGAGTCCAGAGTCGGCCGGCGCACCACCGGCAGGGCGAACAGGGCAGCCGGGTGGCCGGTGAACCGGCGGTAGAAGTCGAACAGCCTCGGGTGGAAGAACCCCGATCCGGCCGCCACCTCCGTGACGGCCTTCTCGCGTGCGGTGCGCTCGATCGAGCCGGTGCCGCCGCCGTTGACGAACTCCAGGTCGGCGAGCCGGCGCACCGCGTTGACGATGTGGCCGCGCCTGACGATGAGTTCTTTGGCCGAGCGTGACTGCATGAGGCGGATGGCCCGGGTGCGGGCGGCGTTCCCGGGCGGGGCGTCGCCGAGTCCGGCGATCTGGGCCTCGTACGCCAGCAGCCCCGTCAGCCGGAAGCCGGGGCGCCCGGCGAGGTCGGCGGCCAGGTCGGCGGCTTCGTGGGGCTCGCGGATGGGGGAGCGGAGGGCGCCAGCCCGGAACCTCCCGCTGAGGGCGATATATCCGGCGTCAATGTCCATACATATCCGGATCTCTGCGCGTGGCTGGACCGCGGCCACGGCCGCCTCGATGAAGTCCAGGTGGGCGGGAGAGTCGATGGTCACCGTGATCTGCCCGGCCGCCTGCGCGTCCCCGGCCAGGGCCCGCAGCGCCCGCCGGTCGGCCGTGGGGTAGGCGACCAGGATGTCGGTGAAGCCGTGCGCGGCCAGCCAGAGCGCCTCGGGCAGCGTGTAGGCCATGAGGCCGTGGAAGCCGTCCATGGCCAGGATGCGTTCGAGGAGCGGGCGGCTGCGTACCGACTTGCTGACCACCCGGATCGGCTTGCCCGCCGCCCGCCGTACGAGGTCCGCCGCGTTGGCCCGCATGGCCGCCAGGTCGAGGACGGCGAACGGCGGCTCCAGAGCCGCTGTGGCGCGGTCGTAGCGCTGGCGGTCATCCATACCAGCAGCGTAACGGCATATGGGGCAAATAAATATGAGGCTGGTTCATGTTGGCGTCTGGCCCCGTAATGTTCGGGCAAATCGGCGGCGGGGGCGCGGTCCGGGCGATCGGGGCTCCATGTACGTCTGTCGTTGTGATGACCACGCTTCAGCAGATACTTCCCGGTGCCGCCGTCACCCCGCAGCGCACGGGGTTGCGCAGGGCGAGCAGAGTGCTCAGGCCGGCGCGCACGCTGCCCGGGGCCCTCGTCTCGCTCACCCTGGCCGCCGCGTCCGCGGCGACGGCGGCCGAGGTGGTCTCAGGTCTGCTCGGCGCGCCACTCGGCTGGGTCCCCGTGGACGACGCGGTCAAGCTCGCGAGCAGGACGACGTGGCCGGAGCTGTCCCAGACGGCACTGTCGCTCGTGGCGGTGGGCACGCTGATGCTGCTGCTGGCGGCCGTGCCCGGCCGCTGCACGCTGGTGCCGGTGGAGACCTCCGACCCGCTGATCGTCGTCGGCATCACCCGCTCGGGCCTGCGCCGCACGCTGCGCGCCGCCGCCCAGCAGGTCGCCGGGGTCGACCGAGCCCGGGTACGGCTGCGCAGGCGCACCATCGAGGTCACCGTCATGACCTCGGCGGAGAGTTCGGGAGCGATGCTCCGGCAGGTCGGCACCGCGGTGGGGGACCGGCTGGCGGGTGTCGGCACCCTCGGCACGGGCGAGGTCGTGGTCCGGCTGCGGCGGAGGGACGGGTGATGCGCCAGTACGCCGGCAACCGCGTCGGCCTCGCCCTCGTGGGCGCGACGCTGGCGGGACTGGGCGCCTACGCCTGGCTACGCGGCCAGGACCGCTTCTTCGACCTGCCGCCGAACGCCCGCGTCCTGCCGGGCCACGTCCACCGGAGCCTCGCCGACGAGCCCTGGCCGCTGTGGGCGCTGGCCTCCGCCCTGCTGTTCCTGTCCCTGGTGGCGCTCCGCTGGCTGCTGCTCTGCCTGGGCTGGGGTCGCCGGGGCGACTCCAGCGGCACGGGCACCGCGATGCTCTTCGTCGGCCTCAAGGGCGTGGAGGGACTGGGCCGGGTGCGGGTACGGGTCGGGACGGACGGCCTGCGCATCGGCCTGACCTGCCCGTCGCCGTCAGATGTGGGCGCGGTGGTGAGCAAGCTGGACCAGGACATCGTGGGCCGGATCCGCCGCGAGATCGTCGACGACGACGCCCCCACCGTCGTCCGCCTGCACGTGCGCCGCTGACTCAGCTGTTGGAGCGGATCACCAGGAGGCGCACTTCGTCCTCATAAATGGTGAACTTCACGGTCAGTGCCGAGGTATGGATCTCGTAAGCCTCAGGGATGTGAGCGTTGGACAGCGCGTCCTTTGGAGGTATCGGGCCGGTGGCCAGATCGGCCACCAGGCTCATCAGTAAGCGGCGGACTCGGACAGGGAGGCAAGAAGCGACCTCATGGGTTGGGGGCTCCCAGATGACGGTGCGCAGGATCACTCCTCGGTGAGTCCGAGCGATGCGGCCAACTTGGCTTCCAGCTCTTCACGTGAACTGGCTGTGATGACAACGGTACCCTCCGGATCGGGCTCCCCGCGTTCGATCCGAGCGATGCCCTCCCTAATGACGCGACGATCCTCCTCGTCCTGGAGTCGCCGCAGTCGCTCCTTGAGCTCGGCATAGTCCGCGGCCGAGACGAGCACGGCCTCCGCCTTGCCGTGGCGGGTGATCGTCACCGGGTGATGGGCGTGGTGGGCCTGCGCGACGAGCACGCCGAGCTTCTCGCGCGCCTCCTGGAGCGGGACGGTTTCCATGTTCCCCAGCCTAGGCGGAAACCTTGAGTTCTGTAAGGTTCTTACAGTTTCTCAGCACTCGATCACGTTGAACGGCCAGGCCGCCGCTATTCGTAGTGGTAACGAGCCTGCAAGATGACGATCTCGTCGTCCACCGCCAGATAGACCAGGCGATGCTCGTCGGTGATGCGTCGCGACCACGCGCCCGCCAGTCCGTACTTGAGGGGCTCGGGCTTGCCGATGCCCTCGTACGGATCGCGCAGGGTGTCCTCGATGAGCCGGTTGATCCGTTTGAGGATCTGCCGGTCGGCCGTCTGCCAGTGGACGTAGTCCGCCCAGCCCTGGCTGGTGAACGCCACTTTCACCGAGGGGTCTCGTCGTCCAGCAGTTCGTGCCGCTCGTGGCGCCCGGCGACCGCCTCCTGGTAGGACTCGATCAGGCGGCGTGCGTTGGCGGGTGAGCGGAGCAGGTAGGCCGTCTCCTGGAGGGCTTCGTATTCCTCTGCGGCCACGAGGTAGGCGTTGCCGCTCTTGGAGACGATCTCCACGGCGGTGCGATCGTTGTTGACCTCTTCGATGAGCGGGAACAGTCGGCGGCGTGCCTCGCTGGCGGTGATGGACACGATCCACGCTCCTTTCAAGTGGTACAACATTATGGTACCACTCGAAAGCGTGGTCAGCACTCGATCACGTTGACGGCCAGGCCGCCGCGTGAGGTCTCCTTGTACTTGTCGAGCATGTCGCGGCCGGTGTCCCGCATCGTCTTGATGGCCTTGTCCAGGGCCACGTAGTGGCGGCCGTCGCCGCGCAGGGCGATCCTGGCGGCCGTGATCGCCTTGTTGGAGGCGACCGCGTTGCGCTCGATGCACGGGATCTGGACCAGGCCGCCGATCGGGTCGCAGGTCAGCCCCAGGTTGTGCTCGATGCCGATCTCGGCGGCGTTCTCCACCTGCTCCGGCGTGCCGCCGAGGACCTCCGTGAGGGCGGCAGAGGCCATCGAGCAGGCCGAGCCGACCTCGCCCTGGCAGCCCACCTCCGCACCCGAGATCGAGGCGTTCTCCTTGAACAGGACGCCGATGGCGGCGGCCGTGAGGAGGAAGCGGACCACGCCGTCGTCGTCCGCGCGCGGGACGAAGCGCGTGTAGTAGGTCAGTACGGCCGGGATGATGCCGGCGGCACCGTTGGTGGGGGCGGTGACGATGCGGCCCCCGGCGGCGTTCTCCTCGTTGACCGCCAGCGCGAACAGCGCCACCCAGTCCATCACCTGCAGCGGGTCCTTCTCCGCCGACTCCGACTGCAGGCGGCGGTGGAGCTGGTTGGCGCGGCGCTTGACCTTGAGCCCGCCGGGCAACACGCCCTCCTTGGAGATGCCGCGGCGCACGCACTCCGACATGACCTGCCAGAGGTGGAGGATGCCCGTACGGATCTCCTCCTCCGTACGGCCGAACGCCTTCTCGTTCTCCATCATCAGGGCGGAGATCGACAGGCCCGTCTGGGAGCAGAGCTTGAGAAGCTCCTCCCCGGTGGTGAACGGGTAGGGCAGGACGGTGTCGTCCGGTTTGATGCGGTCGGCGCCGGTGGCCTTCTCGTCCACGACGAAGCCACCGCCGACCGAGAAGTAGACCTTCTCCCGCAGCCGCTCGCCGGCCGCGTCGAAGGCGGTGAAGCGCATGCCGTTCGGGTGCTCGGGGAGGGAGATCTTGCGTTCGAAGACGAGGTCCATGCCCACGGAGAAGGGGATCTCGTGGGTCCCGTAGAGCTTGATCAGACCGGTGTCGCGCATCTCGGCCACCCGGGCCTCGACGGAGTCCACGTCGACCAGTTCGGGTTTCTCGCCGGACAGGCCCAGCAGGACCGCCTTGTCACTGCCGTGGCCCTTGCCGGTCAGGCCGAGCGAACCGTACAGGATGGCCTCGACGCGCGCCACGCGCGGCAGGAGGTCGTCCTCGTGCAGCCCGCGGGCGAACTTGTGCGCGGCCGCCATCGGGCCTCCCGTGTGAGAGCTCGACGGGCCGATACCGATCTTGAAAAGGTCGAAGACGCTGATCGCCATTGATGTACGCGTCCCTTCGAAGGAGCCGGGGCCCGGTGTCGGGGGCCCCGGCGGGCCAATGCGGAAATCTGCTTGCCGGCCTGCCGCTATGGTCCGACACAGTAGGTGGCAGGGTGGTGAGCAGGTCTCTCGCCGGGCGGGGTCAGGACTCGCCGGCGGTGAGAGCGGTGTACTCCTCCGGGGACAGCAGGTCCTCGGGGTCGCCCTCCATGCGCACCCGGAACATCCAGCCGTCACCGTACGGGTCGCTGTTGGCCAGGCTCGGGTCGTCCACCACGGCCGGGTTCACCTCGACGATCTCGCCGCCGACCGGCGTGTAGATCTCGTTCACCGACTTGGTCGACTCCACCTCGCCGACGGAGTCGCCCGCCTCGACGTTCGAACCGACCTCGGGGAGCTGCACGAAGACGACATCACCAAGGGCGTCGGCGGCGAAGGCCGTGATGCCGACGGTCACGATGAGGCCGTCGTCGATACCGGCCACCCACTCGTGTTCCTTGGTGTAGTTCAGCTCGTCGGGGATGTTGCTCACTTGTTCCTCCTGTAAAAGGGCAGCTCGACCAGGTCCATGGGTTCATGGCTGCCCCGGATGTCCACAGCCAGGCCTGAGCCGGCCCCGGCGTCCACGTAGGCCATCGCGATGGGCCTGCCCAGGCTCTGGGAAGGCGCACCGCTGGTGACCTCGCCGACGACGGCGCCGTCCTTGGTGACCGGGTAACCGTGGCGCGGCACCCGGCGGCCCCGCGCGACCAGGCCGACGAGCCTGCGCCGCGGCTGGTCGTCCTTGACCGCCTCGAGCGCCGACCTGCCGACGAAGTCGCCCGGCTTGTCGAATTTCACCACCCTGCCCAGCCCCGCGTCGAACGGGGTCAGCTCCGGGCCGAGCTCGTTGCCGTACAGCGGCATGCCCGCCTCCAGCCTGAGGGTGTCCCGGCTGGACAGGCCCGCCGGCTTGAGCCCGTGAGGCTCGCCCGCCGCCATGAGCGCGTGCCAGAGCGGCACCGCGTCCTGGTTGGCGACGAACAGCTCGAACCCGTCCTCGCCGGTGTAGCCGGTACGGGCGATGAGAGCCTGCCGCCCGTCGACCAGCCCCGGCAGGCCCGCGTAATACTTGAGCCCGGCGAGGTCGGCGTCGGTGAGCGTGGCGAGGATCTCCTGGGCGCGGGGACCCTGGACGGCGATCAGTGCGTACTGGTCCGAGCGATCCTCGACCACCACGTCGTACGCCTTCGCACGATTAGTCAGCTCATTTCCGACTTTTTCGTAGTTCGAGGCATTTGCCACGACCATGAACTGCTCGTCCTCAAGCCGGTAGACGATGAGGTCGTCGAGCACCCCGCCCCGCTCGTTCACGATCATGGTGTACCTGGCCCGCCCGGGCGTCAGCGCCGACAGGTGGCCCACCAGCGCGTAGTCCAGCGCCTGCCCGGCCTGCGGCCCGGTCAGGAAGATCTCCCCCATGTGCGAGAGGTCGAACAGCCCGGCGGCCTCGCGGACGGCCCTGTGCTCCGCGGATTCGCTCCCGTACCGGAGTGGCATGAGCCATCCCGCGAAGTCGGTGAGCGTGGCGCCGAGGCTCTCGTGAACGTCTCGTAGCGGTGTAGGTCGGGACATTTGACGCACCTCAGGACAGGATTGGATGCCAGCATCCTCCCCCTCTGTCATCGATGCCTGAGAGCTTCGCCCGACTTTTACCGGACTTTCACCTTCGGCGAGGCCGACAGGCCTGCTTTCCAGAGGTCACCTCGGCCGTGCGGTCCTTTGCCTTGAGAGGTTCGCGGGGAGGGCTTGCTCCTTCAGGGACCCTGACCGGCTGTCAGGGTGCTCTCCCGCACGGTTTCGCCGGTGATGTCCGTCAAGCCTAGTGCTGTCGCGGGGGTGTTGTCGCGTTCGGGCCTGAGGTGAACCGTCTGGAAGGTGGTGGCGTCGTATCGAGTATGAACCGGCGAACGGCGACCCTCGGCCTGGCGGCCACTCTGACGCTCACCTCCTGTGGCACCGGGGAGGCCGGCGCGCCGCCCGCGCAGCCCCGCCACGAGGCCACTGCGCAGGCCCGCTACGAGGCCAGCGTGACCGTGCTCGAAGGCGGCGGCCACGGGCCGCAGATCTGCTCCGCGGTGGCCGATTCGCTGCCGCCGCAGTGCGGCGGCCCCGACGTCGTCGGCTGGGACTGGGAGGCGGTGCGGTACGAGTCGAAGGCCGGCGTGAGATGGGGTGACTACCGGGTGGTCGGCACCTGGGACGGGGCCAGCCTGACGCTCACCGAGCCGCCGGGCCCGCCCGAGCGGAAGACTCCGCCGGCGGAGGACTTCTCCAGCCCGTGCCCGGCGCCGACCGGCGGCTGGCGGCCGGTCGATCCGGCCAAGGCCACGCAGCCCGCCCTGGAGCGGGCCATCGCGCGGGCGGGCACGGCCGAGGAGTTCGCGGGGGCCTGGCTCGACCAGGACTACCTGGGCGAGCGGGGCGCGGACTCACCGGACGCCAACGACCCCGCGCGGCTGGTGCTGAACCTGAGGTTCACCGGTGATCTGTCGGAGCGCGAGGCGTGGATCCGCGAAGTGTGGGGCGGAGCGTTGTGCGTGAGCGGCGCGCGGCGGACCGAGGCCGAGCTGAACTCGATCCAGGAGCGGGTCCAGAGCGGGCTGGGCGACGCCCTGATCACGGCGTCCTCCAGCGTGCCGCGGAACCGGGTGGAGGTCGGCGTCTGGCTCGCCACCGACGAACAGCGCCGCGCCGCCGACGAGCGGTACGGCGCGGGCGTCGTGGAGTTCGAGAGCGTGCTGCAGCCGGTGAAGTGAGTGAACGACCGATGATCAGGGAGTGAACCGGGCGGACGTGCGGCGGTGGGTGCCGATCAGGTGGGTGCCGATCAGGGGGTGCGGGGCCGCGGTGGGCACGTTCCCGGCCCGCGTCGGGTCAGCAGGCGGCCACCAGCGCCTCGAAGAGCGCGCAGTCCTCGGCCGCCTCCGGGTGCCACTGCACGGCCATGGCGAAGCCGCCGGAGTCCGGCTCGACCGCCTCGATCGTGCCGTCGTCGGCGGTGGCGGTGACCGTGAGCCCGGGGGCCAGGCGGTCGACGGCCTGGTGGTGGTAGTGCGGGACCGTCACGGGATCCGTGCCCAGCGCCTTGGCCAGGCGGGTGCCGGACCTCGGCGTGACGGGCAGGTGGCCGAAGCGGCCGGGCTCCGGGGAGTGACCCGGGTGCCCGACCACGTCGGGGAGGTGCTGGTGCAGGCTGCCGCCGAGGGCGACGTTGAGGACCTGTAGGCCGCGGCAGACGCCGAGGAACGGCAGGCCCGCGTCGAGGGCCGCGCGCAGCACGGCGAACTCGGCGTCGTCGCGGAACTCGCGGACGTGGCCGGTGCGCTCGTGCGGCCGTTCGCCGTACCTGGCCGGGTCGATGTCGCCGCCCCCTGCCAGGATCAGGCCGTCCAGGCGGCTCACGACCGGGCCGGGATCGCCGGCCGGTGGCAGTATGACGGGCTGGCCGCCGGCGCGTACGACCTGCTCCACGTACATGTACGGAAGCAACGCGGCGGGCAGGTCCCACACCGTGAACTTCGCGGGCTCGACGTAGGACGTGATGCCGATGACGGGACGGCGCACGAGCGTGTTACCTCCTAGAACGGTGTGACGTAGGCGCCGGAGATGCCGCCGTCCACCAGGAACTCGCTGCCCGTGATGAACGACGCGTCGTCGCTGGCCAGGAAGGCCACCGCCGCCGCGATCTCTGACGCCTCGGCGAAGCGGCCCACCGGAATGTGCACAAGGCGCCGCTGCGCCCGCTCCGGGTCCTTGGCGAACAACTCCTGCAGCAGCGGCGTGTTCACCGGCCCCGGGCACAGGGCGTTCACCCTGATGCCCTCCCGGGCGAACTGCACGCCCAGCTCCCGCGACATCGCGAGCACCCCGCCCTTGGAGGCCGTGTACGAGATCTGCGAGGTGGCCGAGCCCATCACCGCGACGAAGGAGGCCGTGTTGATGATCGAGCCCTTGCCCTGGCGGCGCATGTACGGGATGACGTGCTTGCAACACAGGTAGACGCTGGTCAGGTTCACCTCCTGGACGCGGCGCCAGGCGTCGATACCGGTCTCCAGGATGGAGTCGTCGTCGGGCGGCGAGATGCCGGCGTTGTTGAACGCGATGTCCACACTGCCGTAGGTCTCGTGGGCCGCCTCGTACATCCGGACGACATCGTCCTCGCGGGTCACGTCGGTCTTGACGAACAGGCCCGCGACCTCGCTCGCGGCCTTGGCGCCGGTCTCCTCGTCGATGTCCGCGCACACCACCTTGGCGCCCTCGGCGGCGAACCGGCGGGCGGTGGCCAGCCCGATCCCGCTGCCCGCCCCGGTGATGACCGCCACCCGGTCCTGCAAACGCCGCATGTGATCGCTCATTCCCTCGCCGGCCCTCCACTTCGTACTCATGGTCGTTCACCGCTCCTCGTTCGCTTCGCGAAGTGCCTCCTTCGTCGGCCCTTCACTCCGCCGATATGAAGACGTTCTTGGTCTCGGTGAACGCCGCCAGGGCGTCCGGGCCGAGCTCCCTGCCGAGCCCCGACTGCTTGAAGCCGCCGAAGGGGGTCCAGTAGCGCACCGAGGAGTGCGAGTTGACCGAGAGCGCGCCCGACTCGACCGCCCTGGCCACGCGCAGCGCCCGCCCGATGTCACGGGTCCAGATGGAGCCGCTGAGGCCGTAGGGGGTGTCGTTGGCGATCCGTACGGCCTCCGCCTCGTCCGCGAACGGCACCACCGACACCACCGGCCCGAAGATCTCCTCGGTGAACGCCGGATCCGTGACCTCGGGCGTCAGCACGGTCGGCGGGAACCAGTAGCCCTTGCCCCGCGGGCAGGATCCTTGCAGGTAGGGGGTGCCCTGGACGAAGCCGCGCACCCGGTCGAGGTGCTCGGCGCTGATCAGCGGGCCCATCTCGGTGCTCTCGTCGAGCGGGTCGCCGACCTTCACCGCCTGGACGGCGGGGGCGAGCAGGGCCATGAACTCGTCGTACGCGGCGGCCTGGACGAGGATCCTGGAGCGGGCGCAGCAGTCCTGGCCGGCGTTGTCGAAGACGGCATAAGGCGCGGTTTTTGCCGCTTTTTCGAGGTCTGAGTCCGCAAAGATGATATTTGCGGACTTGCCGCCTAGCTCCAGCGTGAGCCGCTTGACCTGCGCCCCCGCCTTGGCGGCGATCTCCTTGCCCACCTCGGTCGAGCCGGTGAACACGATCTTGGCCACGTCGGGATGCTCGACCAGCCGGGCCCCCGCGACCTCCCCGGCCCCGGGCAGCACCTGGAGCACCCCCTCGGGGAGGCCCGCCGCCAGGGCCAGCTCGGCCAGCCTCAGCGCCGTCAGCGGGGTCCATTCGGCCGGCTTGACGATCACCGTGTTGCCCGCCGCCAGCGCGGGGGCGACGCCCCACGACATGATCAGCATGGGGAAGTTCCACGGCACGATCACGCCCACGACGCCCAGCGGCTCCTGGAACGTGATGTCCACACCCCCGGCCACCGGGATCTGCTTGCCGTGGTCGCGCTCGGGGGCGCCGGCGTAGAAGTGCAGCACGTCGCGCACGGTGCCGGCCTCCCAGCGGGCGCTGCCGATCGGGTGCCCGGCGTTGGCCAGCTCCAGCCCCGCCAGCTCCTCCCCGTGCTCGCCCACCAGGTCGGCGAACCTGCGCAGCAACCGCGCCCGGTCGCCCGGCGCGACCGCGCGCCAGGCCGCGTACGCCTTCCTGGCACGCTCCACCGCCCGATCGACCTCGGCCGCGTCGGCCAGTTCGACGTCCGCGACGACGTCCTCCGTCGCCGGATTAACGATCTTCATCGGCACCTGTCACATTCGCTCGAAACCACGGAACAGCTCCCAGTCCGTCACCGCCGCGTCGAAGGCGGCCAGCTCCACCCGCGCGTTGTTGGCGTAGTGCTCGACCACTTCCTCGCCGAACGCGTCACGGGCCGTCTTCGACCCCTCGAACAGCGCCAGCGCGTCCCGCAGAGTGTGCGGCACGGTCTCGCCGCCGGACTCGTAGGCGTTGCCCTCGAAGGCGCCCTCCAGCGGCAACTCGTTCTCGATGCCGTGCAGCCCGGCCGCCACCAGCGCGGACACCGCCAGGTACGGGTTGACGTCGCCGCCCGGCACCCGGTTCTCCACGCGCAGCGACCGGCCGTGGCCGACGAGCCGGAGCGAGCACGTGCGGTTGTCGACGCCCCACCTGACGGCCGTGGGGGCGAAGCTGCCGGGCACGTAGCGCTTGTAGGAGTTGATGTTGGGGGCGTACAGCAGGGTGAGCTCGCGCATGCAGGCCAGTTGCCCGGCGATGAACCGGGCGCCGAGCGGGGACAGCCCGTACGGCCCCTCACCCGCCATGACCGGGTCGCCGTCGAGGCTCCTGAGCGAGATGTGGACGTGGCAGGAGTTGCCCTCACGCTGGTTGGGCTTGGCCATGAAGGTGATCGACTTGCCCTCCTGGGCGGCGATCTCCTTGGCGCCGTTCTTGTAGACGGAGTGGTTGTCGCAGGTCCGCAGCGCCTCGTCGTAGCGGAAGACGATCTCGTGCTGGCCCAGGTTGCACTCGCCCTTGGCGGACTCGACGTACATGCCCGCGCCTTCCATCTCCCGCCTGATCCGCCGCAGCAGCGGTTCGACGCGGGCCGTGCCGAGCAGCGAGTAGTCGACGTTGTAGAGGTTGGCCGGCGACATGTCGCGGTAGGCGCGTTTCCAGGCCTCCTCGTAGGTGTCCTCGTAGACGCAGAACTCCAGCTCGGTGCCGACGTAGGCGGCAAGGCCGCGCTGGGCGAGGCGGCCGAGCTGGCGGCGGAGGATCTGGCGGGGCGAGGCGGCCACCTCGCCGCCGCTCTCCCATGCCAGGTCCGCCATGAGCATCGCGGTGCCCTCCTGCCATGGCACCCTGCGCAGGGTCGCCAGGTCCGGCTTCATCACGAAGTCGCCGTAGCCCCGGTCCCAGGACGACATGGAGTAGCCGGAGACCGTGTTCATGTCCACGTCCACGGCGAGCAGGTAGTTGCAGCCCTCGGAGCCGTGGTGCAGCACCTCGTCCAGAAAGTAGCGTGCGGAGAGCCTCTTGCCCTGCAGCCTGCCCTGCATGTCGGCGATCGCGAGGAGCACGGTGTCGATGCGCCCGGAATCCACCTCGTCGCGTAGCTCGCCGGCGGAAAGGAACCCGGTGCTCGCTCGCTCGCTCACGCTACGTCGCTCCGATCTGGCCTGACGCGCTTTCCCGTTAATTGGGCTAGTCTCAGACCATTGATGTGTATGGCGGGATCGCTTGTCAAGACCTGAGGACACGTTGGACGAGTCGGCGCGTTTGATGACGGTGTTGCGCCCGGTCAGGGCCGGTAACGCCTTCGAGGAGACCGTGGAACGGCTGCTCCAGGCGATCAAGCTCGGCGTGGTGGCTCCGGGCGGCAAGCTCCCCCCGGAGCGCGAGCTCGCGGTCCGGCTCGGCATCAGCAGGGTCACCCTGCGCGAGGCGATCCGCGCGCTGTCCGACGCGGGCTACCTCGACGTACGGCGCGGCCGCTACGGCGGCGCCTTCGTCACCTATGTCCCGCCCAAGCCGGGCGCCGGCGAGCTGCGCCAGGCCGTGGCGAAGATGGGCATGGCCGAGGTGGCCGACGCGCTCACGTTCCGGCTGGCGGTGGAGTGCGGGGCCGCCCAGGTGCTGGCCGCCTCCGGCCTCTCACCGGATCAGCGGGCCGTGCTGGTCGGCAGGCTGTCCGACCTCGACGCGGCCGGCCTGGAGGACTACCGCCGCCTCGACACGGCCTTCCACCTGTCCATCGCGGAGCTGACCGGCTCGACGCTGCTGGCCACGACCTGCGCGGACGCCCGCTCCCGGGTCGGCGACCTGCTCAACGCGATCCCGATGCTGCAGGTCAACCTGGACCACGCCGCCACGCAGCACCGGGCCATCGTGGAGGCCATCCTCGCCGGGGACCCGGACGCGGCCAGGCAGGCGGTGGCGGAGCACCTGGAGGGCACGGCCGCCCTCTTACGGGCATTCCTGTCCTGACAGGTGCGCGCGCAGCCGCTCGTGGCGGAACTGGTAGACGGGGCCGACCGCGCGCAGCACGCCCAGCCGGTGCATGTCCGCCAGGAACGGCATCAACCGGAACGGCAGCCTGCCGGTGAGGGCCAGGCGGCACACGGCGAGCACGCAGAGCACCCAGGCATGGTGCCCGCCGAAGAGCAGCCCGAAGGCCAGGGCCGCGAGCCAGGCGAGCATGAAGACGAACGGCGCCCCCTCATGCGGGCCGGACGCCACGGTCACCAGCAACGACAGCGGGATGACCAGGATCAGCGAGCCGAGCGCCCGCGCCAGGGTGAGCGCCCGGTCCGACCGCCAGGAGGAGGGCGGGGTCACCGCCGAGAGGTCGGGAGTCGGATGCTCCAGCCACTGCACCAGCCAGACGGTGGTCCCGAGGGGCACACCGACGGCCACGGCGCCGACGATCCCGGTGACCACGGTGACCAGAAGAGACTCGCTCTCCCCGGCGCCGAGGCTGACGAGCAGGCCGATGGCGGCGCCGGAGACCACACCGACGGGCAGGGCCCGCACCTCGGGCCTGCGCATGACGTGGCGGCGCAGGGTGACCGTGCCGGGACTGTCGGAGGACCACGTGTACACGGCCCGGGCGAAGATCAGTGGCAGCGCGACCGCCGTCGTGACGAGCAGCCACACCTCGCTCATGCCGAACGTGACGCGGGCGACGGCGCCGGCGGCGGCCATGGGACCGGCCGTCAGCACCGCGAGCGCCAGTCCCGCGACGAACGGCAGCAGGTGGCGCTCCGCGGGCGTGGTGAGCCGGGAGGCGATCCGCCACCAGGTCACGTCCGGCTGACCGGCCAGCGTGCGCAGCCACGTCGTCGCGGCCTCGGGGCTCCAGCGGTGGCGCGGCCGGGAGGGGGCGCCGGCCGGTGGTCTGGCAGTCATCAGGGCCGGGACGAGGCGGTCCAGGAGGTGGTGCCAGAGCTCGGGTTCGGTGATCTCCGGGTCGGGGTCGTGGTCGGCGTAGACGGTGCGGAGCAGCCATAAGCCGAGCGGCGTGGCCGCCACGGCCGCGAGCGCCGCTGACCTCCTCGACCGCAGCGCGTCCAGCCAGGGCCGCTGCCCGCCTTCCGGGAGAGCCGAGCGCAGGTAGTCGGCCGCCACCTGCGAGGTCAGCGCCTTCGGCACGATCACCGCCGCGCCCGTGAGCGTCCGGCCCGCCTCCCTGACCGCCGCGTCGTACTCGGGTCTCCGGCTGGTGACGATCACCTGGTCGCCCTCACCCAGGCCGCGGTTGAGGCGGGTGATGACCTCCGCCCTGGCCGCGGCGGGCAACTCGTCCAGGCCGTCGAGCACGGGCAGCAGGTGACCGCCGTGCGCCAGCCAGGCGGGGGCGTCCTCGCCATATTGGGGGGAGCGCAGGCCCGGGTAGCTGGCGGCCAGGCGGTCGGCCACCCAGCCGGCCAGGTCCGGCCACCTGGACAGGTCCCATTCCGTCAGGGACAGCATCACCGGTACGGGCTCGCCTTCCTCCGCCGTCTCGGCCAGGCCCAGCAGGAGTTGCACGGCCAGTGTGGTCTTGCCGGTGCCGGCACCGCCCGTGATCACCATCCGGCGCGGGCCCAGGGTGCGGAACCAGGCCACCGGGTCGCCCACCGGGCGGCCGTGGGCGTACCAGTCGACGGGGATGGGGCCGGGGTCGTTGAGGGAGCGGGCCGCCGCCTCGTCGCGCCACTGGACGCGTACGAGCTCGCGCAGCGCGGCCTTGGCGTCGGGCACGGGGACGAGCGTGGTGGGCCGCCGCATCCACAGCACCAGCGGCACGGCGATCGTGGAGACGGTGATCAGCACCTGGGCGGCGTCGCCCCAGCCGACGTGCTCGCCGGGATCGAGGTTGCCCGCCACCACGGCGCCGGCCGCCGCCAGGGCGATCAGGGCCACGGCGGCAAGGACGGTGCGCCGTCTCACTTTCCCGAGCTTTCCGGACGATGCTGTTTGCGGCAAGCGACCTAGAACGGGCAGACGGCTCGTAACATCTGATTCAGGGTCATGGAGCAATGGTTTCAGCAGAGCATCATCGCGACAGGACGGCTGCCGCTGTTCTGTTACTTCGTCACGCTCATCGTGGCCTTCATCGCGACCCGCATCAACGTCCGGCTGATCAGGGCGAAGGTCGGCTGGTTCCGTAACGTGAACGTGGGCGAGATGCACATCCACCACGCCGTGTTCGGGGTGGTGCTGATGCTGGTGGGCGGCGTCGCCGGGCTCATCGTCTCCTCCAGCTCGCAGATCGGCGCGGCCGCCGCGGCGTGCCTGTTCGGCCTGGGCTCCGCGCTGGTGCTGGACGAGTTCGCGCTGCTCCTGCACCTGCATGACGTCTACTGGGAGGAGGAGGGGCGCACCTCGGTGGACGCGGTCTTCATCGCGGTCGCCGTCACCGGGCTGCTGCTCGTCGGCCTGCGCCCCCTCACCTGGAACTACGGCACCTGGGTCAACCCCGCGGCGCTGATCGTGGCCAACCTGCTGCTCGCCGTCGTCACCCTGCTCAAGGGCAAGATCTGGACCGGGATGGCGGGCCTGTTCGTCCCGCCGATGCTGCTGGTCGGCGCGATCCGGCTGGCGCGGCCCGGCTCCCCGTGGGCCCACTGGTTCTTCGCCACCCGCTCGCCGCGCAAGCTGGCCCGGGCCATCCGCCGGGAGGAACGGTGGCGGCGGCCGGCGATCAAGGTCAAGATCGCCTTCCAGGAGTTCCTCTCAGGCCGGCACGATCTTCCCTCCACCCGGCGCGGCCGCCGGCCCACCTGATGGTTCCATGAGGTGGGCCGGGGCGCGCCGGGTCACAGGGCGGCCGCCGAGCGGAGGGCCAGGCCCGCGCCCAGCAGGACGACCATCGTGGCCGTGCCCAGCGGGGCCAGGCCCGAGAGCCGGGCCGCCAGGCGGCGGCCGGCCGAGGCGCGGCGTTCCAGCCGGTCCACGAGCTTGACCAGGAGCAGGCCCGTGACGGTGAGGGTGGCCGCCATGCCGAGGCCGTAGGCGGTCACCAGCGCCACCCCGAACCACGTCCGGCCGAGCGCGATGGCTCCCAGCAGGACGATCAGGGCCGAGGGGCTGGGGACGAGCCCGCCCGCGATGCCGAGCCCCACCAGGCCCGTGCGCTGGTGCCTGCGCTCGTGGCCGTGGCCCTCGCCGTGCTCGTGCTCGTGCTCGTGCTCGTGCTCGTGCTCGGGGTCGAGGTTGGGGTTGGGGTTGGGCGAATGCCCGTGCCCGTGCCCGTGCCCATGACCATGACCGTGGCCATGTGAGCCGGGGTTGCGGGCGTTCAGGAGGAGGCGGAGGCCGATGGCGGCGATCAGGGCGCCGCTGGCGATCCCCAGCCAGCCCAGCACCGACTCTCCGGCCAGCGCCGTGAACGCGCTCAGCAGCAACCCCACCACCAGCACCCCGAGCGTGTGCGTGGCCGTCACCGTCGCGCCCACCACGAGCGCGTCGCGCGGGCGGCCGCGCCGCCCGGCCAGGTACGCCGCCATGATGGTCTTGCCGTGCCCCGGGATCAGCGCGTGCCCGGCCCCGAGCACCACGGCCAGCCCGACCGCCAGCAGCCCGAGCGGCACCGTCAGCGTGTCCGAGCCGATCAGGCCGGTGAACGTGCGGTCCAGTGCGGCCAGCGCGTCCCCGATGGGGCCGCCGATCCCGATCTCACCGGACAGTCCGCCGCCGCCCTGGGCGTTGGAGCCGGTCGCATCGGGCAGAGCGAGCCCGGGGCCGGCGACGGTGAACGTGGCGGTGCGCACGTCCAGCGGGTCCGCCAGCAGATCCTCCGGGTATGCCTGGAGCTCCCGGCTGACGCTCGCGGTGGGCACCGACGAGCCGGTCAGCCGTACCCCGTCGCCGACCGCGACGATCTCGCGCCAGCCGATCCGGTCCTGCTCGAACCCGTCGCTGAACTCCACGGCCCCTGCCGCGCGGACTTCGGCCACGAGCCGGCAGGTCAACCGGCTGGTCGGCAGGCCGCCTTCACCGGGCGCGTAGGCGAAGCCGGCGTTCTCGACCCGCCACGGCACGACGCGGCCGCCGATCACCAGCCGCTGGGCGGCGGCCAGGGCGGTGCAGCGCCCGGCCGCGTACCCGGCCGTCACGGACGGCTTGGCCTGCAGTGTGGGCAGCTCGGCCAGGTCCACGACGGCGAGGTTGCGCACCTCGGAGGCCGTGACGCGCAGGCCGTTGTAGTGGTTGACGGTGAACCGCCCCAGCGGGTGGGCGGCCTGCTGGAGGGTGGTCGTGGTTTGCGCGCCGGCCGGGGTGCTCAGAAGCGCGCTCCCGCACAGCGACGACGCCAGGGCCGCCACGGCGGACAGCAGGACGAGCCGGACGACTCTCATGAGAACCTCGCCAGGGCGGACAGGGTCGGATCGAAGCCGGGGTCCACCCGCACCGGCCGGCCGAGGGCCTGCTCGATCCGGGCCCGGTGGTAGCTCAGCAGCGGGTTGCGCCACCCGGTGGCGGTGGCCTTCTCCGCGTACGGCAGCGCCTCGGCGGGCCTGCCCGCCTTGAACAGGGACCAGGCCAGGGCGTCGGCGCTGACCAGGTTCGGGTGAAGCTCGTACTCGGCCGTGGCGTACCGCACGGCCCGCTCCGGGTCCCCGTGGTCGGCCTCGAACTCCGCCCACGTCAGGTCGTCACGCACGCCCGCGGTCTGGAACAGCTTGCGCTGCGCCTTGAGCAGCGTCCAGTCGGCCGGCCGGCCCGCCTTGAGCCGGGTCTCGCCCTGCTCGATGAGGTATTGGGGGAGCGGGAGGCGTTCGACCACGGTGTCGTACAGGTCGAGTGCCTCGGTCGGCCGCCCGTCCAGGGCCGCGGCTCTGGCCTGTCCCGCGAGGGCGGGCGTGTAGGCGGGGTAGGCCTGCAGGGCCTTGGCGTA
Source organism: Nonomuraea sp. B12E4 (assembly GCF_039871825.1). Taxonomy (NCBI): domain Bacteria; kingdom Bacillati; phylum Actinomycetota; class Actinomycetes; order Streptosporangiales; family Streptosporangiaceae; genus Nonomuraea; species Nonomuraea sp. B12E4. The sequence continues at coordinate 277,621 of NZ_JBDPME010000010.1, forward strand.
CCAGCCGGCGGCCGTGTCCAGGTCGCCGGAGTGCAGGGCCAGCTCTCCCAGGTAGTAGCGGGCGTAGGCGAGGTCGGCCGGGGCCCAGGCGTCGTCGTGCGCCAGTTCGAGGTATTCGCGGGCCTTGGCCGCGTCGCCGCGCAGCTCGGCCGCGTAGGAGGCGCGGGCGAAGGCCGCCACCCCCGGGCGCAGGTCCAGCATGCCGTCCACGGCCCGCTGCGCCGCGCGCAGGTCGCCGAGCTGCGTCTTCGCGTCGGCCAGCACGCCGAGGGCCGCGGCGCTGTAGGGGTTGGCGTCGAGGGCGCGCTCGGCCAGGCGCGCCGCGTCGGAGAACTCGTGGCGGCCGGCGGCCAGCGCGGCCTGCCCGGTGAGGACGGTGTCGTCACCGGGTTTCAGCTTGGCGGCGGTGTCGAGGGCGCCTTCCGCCTTGTTGTAGTACGACGGGTCGCCGGTGACCCTGGCCTGGTCCACGTACTGGACGGCGAGCTGGGCCCAGCCGCGGTAGTCGGCCGGCAGCCGCTTGAGCCGCTGCTGCAGGGTCTCGGTGTCGGGTGCGGCCGCCGCCGGTTCCGGCGCGGGCGCCGCTGAGAAGGAGACGACGGTGAAGGCCATGGCCACGATGAGGGCCAGGCCGGCGAATATCACGAAGGCACGCATGTCCAAGGCTCCAGGGCTGCTGGGATGCGGGGCCGGCCGGCCGCGACGGGGAGCACGGCCGGCCGGCCCTTTCTGTCGGCGGCAGACGATGGGAGACGGGAGGCCTGCCGCCGGTACGGACCGGCCCGCTTGGAGAGGGAGCAGGCCGGTCCCGAGGGTTAGCGCGTGTTCACTGCCACGTTGCTGGGCAGCGGGATGTACGGGAACGTCTGCCCGACGGGCTTGTCGTTCTTGTCCACCTTGTCGGTCAGCCCGGGCACGAGCTTGCCGGACCGCGCGGCCCCCGCCACGGCCTGCAGCGCGATGTCCACGACGTCGTCGGAGAGACGGCGGCCGTTCGGGAAGCCCTGCAGGTCACCGCCCAGCACGCCGAGCCTGTTCGGGTCCTTGGCGGGCGGGATCGACATGTTGAGCCGCAGCTGCTCGGAGGGACGCAGCCTGCCCGCGTCCTTGTTGAGGATCTGCGAGTTCAGGTCGGCCTTGATCGGGCCGTTCTGCTTCGCGATGCCCTTCAGGAAGATCTCGACCAGGTCGTCGCGCGGGGTCGGGGGCGCCTTGATGCCGTAGATGGCCTCCAGCAGCCTGGCCACCTCGGGGTCGGTGACCCGGTTCACCAAGGCCTTGACGTCGGCGTCCTTCGACGGGTCCAGCGCGTTGTACGCGTCCTTCAGGCCGGCGGGCGCCACGACCTCGTTCACCAGCGGGTTGCACAGGCGGGAGACCTGCACGAAGTTCTTGCCGTTGAACTTGTCGGTGGTGGAGCAGACCCCGATCACGGGGTTGCGCTTGGCGTCGCCCTTGAGCGCCAGGTCGGTGGCGGGAACCTGGATGCCCACCGTGTTGACGTTGTAGCCCTTCAGGGTGTCGTTGCCCACCCCGGACAGGTCGCCGCGGTAGAGCAGGTCGAACACCCGCAGGTCGAGGAAGAAGGCCTCGTCGGACTGCCCGGCGAAGGTCTTGCCGCCGCCCGGCAGGTTCTTGATGGACTGGTTGCGCAGGCTCGCGTAGTCGGGCATGGAGGCCTGGCCGACGTTGCTCGGCGCGACGATGCCGTCGTCCACCAGCGTCTTGCCGCCGCCGGGGGTGATCCGCTTGAGCGTGTAGCGCTGGCGGAAGAGCAGGTTCGGGTCGTCCAGAGAGGTGACCGGGCCGTTGTTGTACAGGAACGTGGTGTTGCCGCGCTTGTCCTCGTTGCGGAACGTCCACTGGTAGGTGATGTCGGTGACGGCGTCGCCGTTGTTGTCGATCTTTATGTTGTACCGGGACTTCGTGGCGAACGGGTAGAAGTTCGGGCCGCCCTGGGGCTCCTCGAGCGGGATCCAGTTGGCCAGCAGGGTCACGGTGTCGGCTTTGTCGGGGCTGACGAACGCGTACACGTCGGTGTTGTCGTGCTGCGGGTCGGCCGCGATGGCAGGAGCCTCGCGGTGCGAGGAAGCAATGCCGGAGTCGGTGCGGAGCACGGCCAACGACGACGCGGCGACCGCTGCGGCGAGGCCAAGTCCGACAAGAGCGCGCCGGTTGATCCGGAGCTCCATGTTCGGTCCTTTCGAAGGGCTGATCGTGTAGGTGCGAGGTTCCGGCCGGGTTCCTCGACGCCCTATTCGTCCGGCCGCCGCGTCCGGATGTCGTCTCCTCCTTGAGAATGAGGGTCAACCAAAGTTGACATACTCCGGTCGTCAATTTAGGTTGACCCTCGCGGGGGGTGTTGACGGCGCCTTCCCGTTCGTTGGAGCAAGACGGGAAATGTCGTGAAGGGGGTTGCGGTGGTCAAGGAGTTGCTCGCCTACGTCCGCCCGCACAGGAAGATCCTGATCCTGGGCGGGCTGCTGGGTTTGATCGGCTCAGCGGCGGGGCTCGCGATGCCGTTGCTGGCCAAATACGTGGTGGACGCGTTCGGCGCGGGACAGTCGATGAGCACGCCGCTGTTAGGACTGGTCGTGGCGGTCGTGATCGGCGCCGTCGTGTCGGCCGTGGGCAATTACCTGATGGAGCGCACCGGCGAGGGCATCGTGCTCTCCGCCAGGCGCAGGCTCGTCGACCGGATGCTGCGGTTGCGGGTCGCCGACGTGGACCGGCTCAAGCCCGGCGACCTGCTGTCGCGGGTGACCGGTGACACGACGCTGCTGCGGGCCGTGCTCACCAACGGCATCGTCGAGTCGGTCAGCGCGGTGTTCATGCTGGTCGGGGCCATCGTCATGATGGCGACCATGGACGGCGTGCTGCTGCTGGTCACGTTGCTCGTGGTGGTGCTGATCGGCGGGCTGGTCGCGTTGATCATGCCGCGGATCCAGCGCGCCCAGACGCAGGCCCAGGAGGCCGTGGGCGAGATGGGGGCGGTGCTGGACCGTGCGCTGCAGGCGTACCGGACCGTCAAGGCGAGCGGCGTGGAGGAGCGGGAGATCGCCGTGGTGGGCGACGCGGCCGTGCGTGCCCGCGACCGGGGGCTGCAGGTCGCCGGGTGGACGTCGCTGGCCGGGGTGGCGACGTACATGGCGGTGCAGATCGCCTTCCTGTGCGTGCTGGCCGTCGGCGGGGCCCGGGTCGCCTCGGGCGTGCTGGAGGTGTCGTCGCTGATCGCGTTCCTGCTCTACCTGTTCTACCTCGTGCCGCCGATCGGGCAGCTGGTCCAGGGCGGCGTCCAGCTCCAGCAGGGGCTCGCCGCGATGAAGCGGATCAAGGAGATCGAGGACCTGCCGGCCGAGCCGGACGAGCCGGCCGGCGCCGCGGACGACGCGCGGCCGGTCGGGGTGCGGTTCGAGGACGTGGTCTTCAGGTACGGCGAGGACCGCCCGACCGTGCACCACGGGGTCAGCTTCGAGGTGCCGCCCGGCGGGCTGACCGCGCTGGTGGGCCCGTCGGGGGCGGGCAAGTCCACGGTGTTCGCCCTGCTCGAACGCTTCTACGAGCACCAGGGCGGGCGGATCGTGGTCGGCGGCCGGGACATCCGCGACTGGCCGCTGGGCGAGCTGCGGGCCGCCCTCGGCTACGTCGAGCAGGACGCCCCCGTACTGGCCGGGACGCTGCGGGAGAACCTGCTCTTCGCCGCCCCGGACGTCACGGAGGAGGAGCTGCGCCGCGCCGTCGCGCGTACCAGGCTGGACGACCTGGTGGAGCGGCTGCCCGAGGGGCTGGAGACGGCGGTCGGGCACCGCGGCGTGCTGCTGTCGGGCGGCGAGCGGCAGCGTGTGGCCATCGCGAGGGCGCTGCTGCGCAAGCCCAGGCTGCTGCTGCTCGACGAGGCCACCTCGCAGCTCGACGCGGTCAACGAGCTGCGGCTGCGCGAGGTCATCTCCGAGGTCGCGAGCGAGACGACCGTGCTGGTCATCGCGCACCGGCTGTCCACCGTCACCAACGCCGACCGGATCGTGGTCATGGAAGGGGGCGGCGTGCGGGCCGTGGGCACGCACGCCTCGCTGGTCGGCGAGGACGAGCTCTACCGGGAGCTGGCCGCCACCCAGTTCCTGGTGAGCTAGCCGTTGTACCCTGCGGGTGCCCTCTGAATGTTCTCATTCAGAGGGCACGACGAGCGGTGACGCCCGCGGGTCCGCCGGTGGGGCACATCCCGGCGCGAGTCCTGACGGTCCTGTCGCGGCCGCACAAATGAGAGCGTGGTGCGGCCGCGCGGGATGAGAATGCCGTGTGGACAGCGTTGGAGGTGGCGTGGCGGACGGATATCACGGTGGGCTGGGTGTGCTGCTGGATGGCCGGAAGTTGTCGCCTGCGCAGCGGAGGATCGCTGACTACCTCGGTGATCACCTCGAAGAGGCGATCTTCCTGTCCAGCGTGGAGCTGGCCGAGCGGGCCGGGGTCAGCCAGCCCTCGGTGACCAGGTTCGCCGTGGTGCTGGGGTTCGCCGGATATCCGGACCTGCGCCAGGCGCTGCGGCCGCTGGTGATGGGGCCGGGGGTCGGGGTGTCCCAGGAGAGCCTGCTGCGCGGGGCCATCGACGGTGAGATCCGCAACCTCGCGCTGGTCCGGGAGCGCCTGTCGGCGTTCCCACTGAAGGAGCTGGGCGAGCACCTGGCCGCCACCGAGCCGTTGCCCGTGGTCGGGCTGCGGGTCTCCTGCGGGCTGGCCACCACCTTCGCCTACTACGCCCGGCGCATCCACCCCGACGTGCGGCTGCTCGTCCACGGCGGGTCCGAGCTGGTCGACGGGCTGCACGCGGCGCGGCGGGCGGGGGCCGAGTGGCTGGTGGCCGTGATGCTGCCGCGCTATCCCGCCGAGGCCGTGCACGCGCTGGAGTACGCCGCGAAGTTGGGGCTCAAGGTGGCGGCCATCACCGACAAGTCGGATTTCCCAGCCGAGGTGGTGCTGGACGCGCCCGTCGGGGACCGGCTGGTGTTCGATTCGCACGCGGCCCCGCTCGCCCTGGCCATGGCCCTGGTCGAGGCCATGGCCGACGCGATGCCCCTGCGTACGCGGGCGCGCCTGGAGGAGTATGAGCGGATGACCGACGAGACCGGCACTTTTCTAACCGGCGATCCGGCGAAGTGACCGCATCGACCAGATCGTGGTGAGCACCGCCAGCACGATGAAGAAGGCGAACGCGATCGGGATCGAGGGTCCGTCAGCCTGCCGTCGAACAGCGCCCGCCCCGCCTCCAGCGCGTGATAGAGCGGGTTGGCCGGCGCGAGGAAGCTCATCCAGTCGGGCGCGAACGAGATCGGCACCAACATCCCGGCCAGCAGCACCAGGATGGCCTGGCAGACCAGCACGACCATGTCCCTGGCCACTCGCCCGAGCACGATGGCCGGCCGCCAGACGGGGCTGACGGCGTAGCGTTCGAGTGAGCCGTTGCGCAGCTCGGCGAGCATGCCGAAGCCGGAGAACAGCGAGCCGAAGACCGCGATCACCATCATGGCCGCGGGCTCATGGTGTCCTCCACGCCCCCGGACTGGCTGATGTGACCGAGCTTTCGGCGGACGGCGGCGGGCTCCTTGCGGCTTCTGGTGGTGAACGTCTTGCGCTGCCCTGGCCCTGGATGATCATTTTGGCTCCTTCAGGGCAACTTGTCCGCCTCGACCTCACCGATCGCGTGCTCCACCCAGTCGAGCTGGACCTGGAACATGGCTCTGGTCAGGCGGAGGTTCTCGTCGATGTGCGGCGGCGCGCCATAGCGCTGCTTGGCGCCGAGCATGTGCTCGAAGGTCTCGACGAACGTCCTGAGCCGCAGCTTCCTGTTGCGCAGGGCTTCGAGGATCTCCTGCTTGCCGAGCCGGTCCATGAACGTGAGGGCCACCTGGAACGGGTCGATGATCGGGTTGATCTCGTGCCAGGCGTGCACCAGCAGCCGCTGGAACTCGGTCCGCCCGTGCTCGGTGATCTCGTAGACGACCTTGCCGCCCTTGCCGGCCTCGACCACCTCCAGCAGGCCCTCCTCGGCCATCTTGCTCAGCCCGTGGTAGATCGACCCGAAGGCCACGCTCGCCCATTGGTCGGTGCCCATCTGCTCCAGTCGCCGGCGGACGCCGTAACCGTTCAGGGGGCCGTCGAGGAGAGCGCCGAGGATCAGGATCCGGGTCGAGGACATGTGCTCAAGTTTGTAGTCAAATTTGAATAGTCGTCAAGCTCAATAGGCTGACCTCCATGAACGAACGACCGACTGCGCTGGTCACCGGCGCCTCCCGGGGCGTGGGCGCGGCCGTCGCGCGGGCCCTGGCCCCGACGCACCACGTCATCCTCGGCGGCCGCGACAGGGACGCGCTCGCCGAGATGGCGGCCGGCCTGCCCGACGCGCGCCCCTGGCCGGTGGAGCTGACGGAGATCACACAGGCCGACGTGGCGGGCGTGGAGCGGCTCGACGTGCTCGTGCACAGTGCCGGGATCGGCACGCTGGGCAGGATCGCCGACCAGCCGGCCGACGTGTGGCGCCGGACGATGGAGGTCAACGTGATCGCCGTCGCCGAGCTGACCAGGCTGCTCCTGCCCGCGCTGCGCCGCGCCGGCGGCCACGTGGTGTGCGTCAACTCGGGCTCGGGGCAGCGGGCCAACGCCGAATGGGGCTCCTACGGGGCCAGCAAGTTCGCGTTGAAGGCGTTCGCGGACGCGTTGCGGCTGGAGGAGCCGGAGCTGCGGGTCACGACCGTCTACCCGGGGCGGACGGACACCGACATGCAGCGCTCCGTGCGGGATTACGAGGGCGGGGCGTACGAGCCCGACGAATACCTCAAGCCGGAGACCGTGGCGCGGGCGGTGCTGGCCGCCGTCAACGCCGGCCCCGACGCCCACCTCACCGAGCTGACCGTCCGGCCCCGAGGCGGTCGCGTCACCTGAGCTGAATGGCGCCATTCACGGCAGGGTCATTTCGGCGTGTCCCGTACCCCCGGCGAGCCCGCCCAGCAGGCAAACTGCGAGGCGGGAGTCGGGCGCGCCGATCACGCTCGGCTCGGACAGCCACGCCGTGATCGACCTGTTCGAGGAGGCCAGGGCGGTGGAGCTGAACGAGCGGCTGGCCAGCCGCAGGCGCGGCCACTGGCGCGCCGCCGAGTTGCTCGCCGCCGCCACCGGGGCGGGCCACAGCTCGCTCGGCTTCCCCGACGCGGGCCAGCTCATGCCCGGCGCCTGGGCCGACCTGGTGTCCGTCCGGCTGGACTCCGTACGGACGGCGGGTGCCGAAGGGGTGGAGGCCGTCGTGTTCGCGGCCACGGCGGCGGACGTGCACTCGGTGATCTCGGGCGGGCGCCGCGTGGTCACAGAGGGGCGGCACCGGCTGGGCGACACCGGGTGCGAGCTGGCCGCGGCGATCGCGGAGTCGCACTGACGGCGGCATCCGGACGTAGAGTGTGGGAGCCTCTGAGCCGGCCGGGCACCAGGTGATCATCTGGCCTTCCGGCCCGCGCACCCCGCCTTCACCAGGTGTTTCACGGCACTCTCCTCCTTGAGGAGGACATCCAGAACCCTCCCTCGGTCGTAGTTGTTTAGGGAATCTTTGCTTCTGGCCGGACGTTGGCCGGGTATAGAAGGTAGCTGCGGAACGAGGTGCCTGGGGATGGCAAGGCCTACGGGGAGTCGCACGCAGGAGCAGCACGTCGCCGATCGCGATCTGCTGGGGACCTATCTGGCCGAAATCGGCCGGGTCCCGCTGCTCACAGCGGAGGAAGAGGTTGAGCTCGCCAAGCGGATAGAGGCGGGACTCTTCGCCGAGCAGCTGCTCGACAGCGGGGGCTCGGAGCCGCGTATCGGGGACGTGGCCGACGAGGAGCTGGAGCGGCTGGCCATCTCGGGCCAGCGGGCGAAGGACGAGTTCATCCAGGCCAACCTGCGCCTGGTGGTGGCGGTGGCACGGAAATACTCGGGGCGGGGGATGCCACTGATCGACTTGGTCCAGGAGGGGAACCTGGGGCTGGTCAGAGCCGTGGAGAAGTTCGACTACCAGCGGGGATACAAGTTCTCCACGTATGCCACGTGGTGGATCCGGCAGTCGGTGGGGCGGGCCATTCACGAGCAGGCCCGGCCGGTGCGGCTGCCCACCCACGCGGGCGAGCAGATGACCCGGTTGATGCGGGTGCGCCGGGACATACTGGCCGAGTTCGACGCCGAGCCCACCGACGACGACCTCGCCGAGATCCTGGACCTGCCGATCGAGCGGGTGCGGGAGCTGCGGCGGTGGGCCTCCGACCCGGTGTCACTGCAGCTCGGAGTGGGTGACGAGGACGAGACCGAGCTCGGCGACATGATCGCCGACGAGACGTGGGCCGATCCCGAGCAGCAGGCCATCGACATCCTGGAGCGGGAGCGGCTGGACCAGTGGCTGACCGGGCTGGAGGGCGACACCCGCGAGATGCTGCGGTGGCGCTACGGGCTGGTGGACGGCCGCGAGCACACGCTCACGGAGGTGGGCGAGCGCTACGGCATCGGGCGTGACCGCGCCCGCAGGATCGAGCGCGACGCCCTGGCCCGCCTGCGCAAGATGGCCATGGCCGCCGCCTGACCCAGGCGGCACCGAGCCCGGACCGCGAATCGCGGCCGGGCTCATGGGCGTCCACCGCCCCCGTGGCCTCCAGGGCCGACTTCAGCATGCCGAACGAACAGCGCTCCTCGATCTCCCGCCACCGCTCGCACGTGTTCTTCGACGTGAGCTGGGCCCGCCGGCTACAGGACAAGATCCCCGGCGTCAGGGGGCTCGTCGAGATCGAGGGCGGTCGGCTGTTCTTCCCGGAGGAGCGCGCCGCCGAGCTCGTGCCACACCTGCGGCGCTTCTGGGCCGGGGAGTGAACCCGCCGCCCGGGCACACGCCGTGGCGGGAATGGGTCACACCAGCGGGGTGAGGTATTTGTCCAGGTCGTCGAGGATCTTGCCGGCGGCGGTGACCCCGATTCCGGTCATCCAGATCTCGTCGTCCACCTTGAAGGCGTGCCCCGCCTTGACGGCGTCCAGGTTCTGCCACAGCGGCCCGGCGGTCACCTCGGCCTGCGACTTGGCGGCCTCGTCGCCGAACGCGCTGTAGAAGAGGGCGTCACCGTCGGCGTCGGAGAGGTTCTCCTGGCTCAGCTTGGCGAAGCGGCGGTCGTCCTTGCCCTCCAGGAGCTGGGCCTGGGGCCGGGGGATGCCCGCGTCGCCCAGCACGATCCCGGAGAAGCCGTCGGGGCCGTAGATGCGGATCTCGGTCGGCCTGAACCGTACGATGCTCACCTTGAGCTTGGCGAACTTGGCGCCCACCTGCTTGGCCCGCGTCTCGTACGCGGTCAGCAACTGCCGGCCCTGGTCCTTCTTGCCCAGGGCCTCGGCGTCGAGCAGGAAGTTCTCCTTCCAGGTGATGCCGACCCGCTCGGTGAACACGGTGGGGGCGATCTTGCTGAGCTTGTCGTAGTACGCCGCCTGGCGGAACTTCGAGCCGAGGATGAGATCCGGCTTGAGCGCCGAGATGGCCTCAAGATTGGGCTGGGCGATGGTGCCCACGCTCTTGAGGCCGGACAGCGCCGAGCCGAGATATTCGGGCCAGGTCTGGTTGTCGCTCGCCTGGACCGCGCCGACGGGGGCGAGGCCGAGCGACACCATGCTGTCGAGCTTGTCCGAGTCGAGGACCACGACCCGCCTGGGGGTCATCGGCACCTTCGTCTCGCCCATGGCGTGCTTGACGGTCCTGGTGGGACCGGCCTCCTGGGAGGCGGCGGAGGTGCCGCAGGCGGCCAGGGACAGCAACGGGAGCATGGCGGTGAGGGCCAGGCGAAGGCGCATGGGCATTCCTTGATTTCCTAGGTTAGGCAAGCCTAAGTATCGCATGCCCTTTCCAGCGCGGCCGAAATCGGGCGTGTGATGGTTCCGAAACTCCACGGAAACACCGGTACGGCGAGTTCACGAATGCGAAACACGCCTGGTCGAGCCACGAAACCCCGGGCGAACACGCTGTGGCCACACGTCACACGTAAGGGAGGGTCGCGTCGTGAAGATCGACAGCGGCACTACAGCCTGGATGCTCGCGGCCACCGCACTGGTGCTGTTGATGACTCCGGGCCTCGCGTTCTTCTACGGGGGTATGACCAGGGCCAAGAGCGTCCTGAACATGATGATGATGTCGTTCGGCGCCATCATCACAGTGACCATCGCCTGGGTGCTGTTCGGGCACTCGCTCGCGTTCACCGACAATCCCAGCTCGGCGATCAACAACTTTGTCGGCGGATTCGACGCCCTGGGCCTGCAGAGCCTGGTGGACACCGCTACCAAGGACGACGGCACCGGCATGCCGAGCCTGGTCTTCTCGGCCTTCCAACTGACGTTCGCCATCATCACCGTCGCCCTGATCAGCGGCGCCATCGCCGACCGGGCCAAGTTCGGGGCCTGGATGGTGTTCAGCGTCATCTGGGCGACGATCGTCTACTTCCCGGTCGCGCACTGGGTGTGGGGCACCGGCTGGCTCAACACCATGGGCATCGAGGACTTCGCGGGCGGCACGGTGGTGCACATCAACGCCGGCGCCGCGGCCCTGGCCCTGGCCCTCGTCCTGGGCAGACGCCACGGCTGGCGCAAGGAGCCGATGCGGCCGCACAACCTCACGCTGGTGCTGCTCGGCGCGGGCCTGCTGTGGTTCGGCTGGTTCGGCTTCAACGCCGGCTCCGAGCTGGCCGTTGACGCCACGGCCGGGCTGGCGTTCATGAACACGCAGATCGCCACCGCGATGGCGGCCGGCGCCTGGCTCGTCGTGGAGAAGCTGCGCGACGGCCACGCCACCAGCCTCGGCGTGGCCTCCGGCGCGGTCGCCGGGCTGGTCGCGATCACCCCGGCCTGTGGTTTCGTGGACCCGTGGGCAGCACTGGTCATCGGCCTGCTGGCCGGGTCGATCTGCGCCTACGCCGTGGGCCTGAAATACCGGCTGGGCTACGACGACTCCCTCGACGTGGTCGGCGTGCACCTCGTGGGCGGCGTCATCGGTGCCGTCTCGCTCGGCTTCCTGGCCGCCTACCCCTTCCTGGAGCAGCAGAGCGAGGGCCTGTTCTACGGCGGCGGCTTCGGCCAGCTCGGTCTGCAGGTGCTCGGCCCGGTCGCGGTCGGCGGTTACTCCTTCGCCGTCACCTGGATCCTGGGGAAGATCATCGACAGGACGATGGGCTTCCGGGTGTCCACCGAGGACGAGGTCGCCGGCATCGACGTCACGACGCACGCCGAGACCGGCTACGACCTCGGCACCGTATACGCCTCCGGCGTGGCCTCCGCCAACGGTCCCGCCGCCCCGGTCCAGAAGAAGCCGGCCCAGCCGGCGGAGAAGAAGGTGGACGCATGAGACTCATCACCGCGATCATCAAGCCCTTCAAGCTCGATGACGTGAAGGCCGCGCTGGAACAGTTCGGCATCAAGGGAATGACGGTCAGCGAGGCGAGCGGCTACGGTCGCCAGCGCGGCCACACCGAGGTCTACCGGGGCGCGGAATACCAGGTCGACCTGGTGCCGAAGGTCAGGCTGGAGGTGCTCGCGGAGGAGGACGACGCCGAGGACGTGATCGACGTCATCGTCAAGGCCGCGCACACCGGCAAGATCGGCGACGGCAAGGTCTGGTCCGTCCCGGTGGACACCGTCATCCGGGTACGCACGGGAGAGCGAGGTCCGGACGCCCTGTGACGGAGGCAAGGGGCATAGCGGTGAGGGGAGAGGCCCGCTCGTACGCGGCGGCGCGCAAGGAGCGGGCCGCCGACACCGACCGCTGGCTGAAGGATCTCTTCCGGACGGCGAGCGACGGCGACCACGTCTCACTGGTCGCCGTCGGCAGCCTGGGCCGGGGCGAGCTGGCCCCGGGCAGCGATCTCGACCTGGTCCTGCTGCACAACAGCCGGGCCGACGTGGCCAGGATCGCCGACCGGATCTGGTATCCGATCTGGGACTCGGCCGTCGGCCTCGACCACTCGGTGCGTACGGTGGAGGAGGCGGTGGCCGTCGCCAGGCACGACCTGAAGGCCGTGCTCGGCCTCATCCAGGCCCGGCACGTGGCCGGCGACCCCGAGCTGACCAGGAGGGTCAGGGAGGGGGTGCTGGCCGAGTGGCGGGCCGACTCCCGGCGCCGGCTGGGGGAGCTGCGTGACGCGGCAGACAGGCGTGCCCAGTCCAGCGGCGAGCTGGCATTCCTCCTCGAACCCGACCTGAAGGACGGACGCGGCGGGCTCCGCGACGTCCAGGCCATGCAGGCAGTGGCGGCGGCCTGGGTGGCCTCGGCGCCGGGGCCCCGGGCGCGCGAGGCGTACGAGCTCATTCTCGACGTGCGGCACGCGCTGCACGTCGTCACCGCCCGCGGCACCGACCGGCTGGTGCTGCAGGAGCAGGACGCCGTGGCCGGGCTGCTCGGCCTCCTCGACGCCGAGGCGCTGATGCGGCGGCTGGCCGAGGCCGGCCGCACGATCTCGCACGCCTTCGACGCCACCTGGCGCACCGTTGACAGACTCCTGTCAGGCCCGGCTCCCCGGGGCCGCCGCCCGCTGGCGGACGGCGTGGTCGAGCATGGTGGTGAGGTGGTGCTCGCCCGGGGCGTCAACCCCCGCAAGGACCCCGTCCTGGTGCTGCGCGCCGCCGCCGCGGCGGCCGACGCGGGGCTGCCGCTGTCCCCTGCCACGGTGTCGGTCCTGGCCGCTCAGTCGCCGCCGATGCCGGTGCCCTGGCCCGAGGAGGCGCGTGACGCGCTGGTGTCGATCCTCGGTGCGGGCCGTGCCGCCGTGCCCGTGTGGGAGGAGCTCGACCAGGCGGGCGTCCTTGTCAAGTTGCTCCCTGACTGGGAGCGCGTACGCCATCGTCCCCAGCGCAACCCGATCCACCGGTTCACGGTCGACCGCCACCTGATCGAGGCGGCCGCGAACGCCGCCAGCCACACCCGCGAGGTCTCCCGTCCCGACCTGCTGCTGATCTCGGCGCTCCTGCACGACATCGGCAAGGGCTGGCCCGGCGACCACTCCACCACCGGCGAGATCGTGGTCCGTGACATCGCCACCCGGATCGGCCTGCCCGCGCCGGACGTGGAGACCCTGGCCACCGTTGTACGCCACCACCTGCTGCTGCCCGAGACCGCCACCAGGCGGGACCTGGACGACCCGGTCACGATCGAGAAGGTCGCCGGGACCGTCGGCTCGCGGGAGGTGCTCGACCTGCTGGCCGCGCTGGCGGTGGCCGACGGCCACGCGACCGGCCCGGCCGCCTGGAACAGTTGGAAGGCCGGGCTGGTGACCGACCTCGTACGCCGGGTCAGGTCCGTGCTGGCCGGTTCGCCGCCGCCCAAGCCGCCCACCCTGTCGCCCGCGCAGACGGCGCTGGCCCGGCACGGCGGAGGTGCCGTCCGGGTCAACGGCGGGGCGGTCACGGTCGTCGCCCCCGACCGGGTGGGGCTGCTGTGGAGCGCCGCCGGGGTGCTCGCCGCCCACCGGATGGTCGTCCGCTCGGCCTCGGCCGCTTCGGCGGGGTCCACGTCGGTGATCGAGTTCTCCGTCGTCCCCGAGTACGGGTCCCCGCCCGACCCCGCCACGCTGGAGTCCGATCTGCGCCTCGTCCTTGCTGGCCGCCTTGACATCGAGCAGAGACTGGCCCGTCGTACACGATCTTTGCGGCCTCCCCGGGTGCCTGTGGCTCCACCTCGCGTAACACTGGTCGACGACGCCTCCGCGACCGCCACCGTGGTGGAAGTCAGGGCCCATGACAGGCCGGGGCTCCTGTGGCGGATTGGACGGGCGTTCGGTGAGTGTGGTCTTGACGTGAGAGCCGCTCGCGTAGAGACTCTCGGCGCGGAGGCGGTGGACGTCTTCTACGTTGTGGATCGCGCCGGTCGCCCCCTCAGCGATGCCGTGCAGAGGGCTCAAGTCCGCGATCAGGTGCTTGCCGCACTGCGATAACCAGCAGCACACGACTACCGGTCGCATTTGTAACGATTTTGTCCGAAATGCCGGTTAAGTCGGGAGCTCCGGATACCTTGTGGACGGCTTGAGAGCCCGTTGCGGGACGGGACGAGTGAGGGGTAGCGGAAGCAGTGACTACGGGGAACTCCGACAGCGGCAAAGCCGCCAGACGGGATCGCGAGAAGCGGTCGCTGCCTCGACTGAGCCTGCGAAACTGGCGTGTGAGGTGGCGGCTCACCGCGCTGATCCTGGTGCCGACCATCGCCGGCGTCGTGCTCGGGGGAGCGCGCGTGGTGGCCTCGGTCGACAGCATCAACGCCTACGACCGGACGGCCACCGCGGCCGAGGTGGCGGGCCGGATCCGCGACCTCGTGCAGGCGCTCGGGCTGGAGCGTGACACGAGCGGCTGGATCGGCGCCTCGCGCACCGTCCGCAAGTCGCTCTCCGGTCCGCTCGAGGAGCGCAAGGCCGCGGTCGACACCCTGGTCAAGGCCGTGAACTCCGACCTGGACGGGCTGGACGGCTCCTTCGGCCCGCGCGTCGTCAGAGCCGTCGGGCAGGCCCGGTACGACCTGAGCCGGCTGGCCAAGATCAGGACCGAGGGCCAGACGGACACCAGCCGCTACGACCTCCTCGCCGACAGCCTGCTCAAGCTGCACGACGAGCTGAGCCTGCTGTCCGACGACTCCGAGATCGTCGGTCAGTTCCGCGCCCTGAGCGCGCTCGCGGCGGCCAAGGAGGAGATCTCCCGGCAGCGTGTCCAGCTCATCCAGGCCTCCTACAATCCGAACCGGGTGGATGCCAAGGAGGTCGAGCTCTTCATCGCCTCCAACGCCCGCCAGCAGAGCGACATCGCCACCGTCGGCGCGGAGGCCGGCGTCGAGGCGGGCACGGCGCTGTCCAAGCTGCTCACCTCCAAGCAGGAGTACATCCGCGTCCAGCTCACCAAGTCCCGCGCGATCACGCTGGCCAGCGGCCGGGCGCCGGGCGCCAGGATCAACGACAACCTGATCTCCGCCAACGGCAGCCGCGAGCAGTGGTTCGAGGACAACACCGCCACCATCGACGCGCTGCACAGCCTTGAGCGGGACCTGGCCGGCAAGGTGGACCTGCGCAGCCAGGAGCTGCGCCAGTCCGAGATCCAGAGCGCGCTCATCATCGGTGGCCTGATCCTGGCCCTGCTGCTGGTCGTGCTGCTGCTCACTGTGGCCATCGCCCGCTCCATGGTGGGCCCGCTGCGGCGGCTGCGCACAGAGGCGCTGGAGATCGCCGGTTTCCGGCTGCCCGACGTGGTGCGCCACCTCCGGGTCAGCGGCGACGCGGGCGCGGGCGAGGTGGCCCCGATCGAGGTCAAGGGCAACGACGAGATCGGCGAGGTGGCCAGGGCCTTCGACCAGGTGCACCGCCAGGCGGTGCGGCTGGCGGGCGAGGAGGCCGAGCTGCGCAGCAACATCAGCTCGATGTTCGTCAACCTCTCGCGCCGCACCCAGACGCTGGTCGAGCGGCAGATCTCACTGATCGACGGACTGGAGAAGGGCGAGCAGGACGGAGGCCGGCTGGGCGACCTGTTCAAGCTCGACCACCTGGCCACCCGCATGCGCCGCAACTCCGAGAACCTGCTGGTCCTGGCCGGCCACGAGGCCACCCGCCGGCGCAGCCAGCCGGCCAAACTGGTCGACGTCGTACGCGCCGCGCTGTCGGAGGTCGAGGGTTACGAGCGCGTCCAGGTCAGGGTGCACCGCGGCACCTCCGTGCTGGGCAGCACCGCGAACGACCTGGTCCACCTGGTAGCCGAGCTGGTCGAGAACGCCATCCAGTTCTCCCCGAGCAACTCCCACGTCAACGTCACCAGCAGCCTCGTCGAGGGCGGCGGCGCGTTGCTGTCGGTCAGCGACACCGGCATCAGCATGACCGAGGAGGAGCTGGCCGAGGCCAACCGCCGCCTGGCCGAGCCGCCCGTCGTGGACGTGTCGGTTTCCCGGCGCATGGGCCTGTTCGTGGTCGGCCGGCTGGCGCTGCGCCACGGCATCAGGGTGCAGCTCAGGAAGGGCGAGGAAGCCGGGCTGATCGCCATGGTGCTGTTGCCGCCCACGCTGATCAGCGACGGCACGCAGCAGCCGCTGCCGCAGCGGCCGGCCTTCGGTGGCGGGACCGTGCCCAGCCAGGCGGGCGCAGCGGTGCAGAACGGTTCGTTCCGGTCGTTCGGCAGTTTCGACTCCTTCGACGGCGGCCGGCCCCGGCCCGGGATCGTCCCGCCGCGGTCCTTCGAGGTCCCAGGCGGCCGGCAGCAGGGGCCGGACAGCTTCGACAGCACGCAGGGCATGTCCCGGCCCGGTGCCTTCGACAGCATGCCGGACGCGCCCCAGCGGAGCGTCTTCGACAGCCCGCCGGAAACGCCCCAGCGGGGCGCTTTCGACAGCATGCCGGGCACGCGCCAGCGGGACGCCCCCGACGGCACGCCCGGGCCGGTGTTCGGCGCGTTCAACTCCGACCCGGGGCGGTCGGGGGTGCAGGGGTTCACCGCCGACACCGACGGCGGCTCCTACCGCGGGCAGCAGCCCTCCTACGACAACGGCTCCTACCCCTCGTACCCGAGCACGGGCTCCTTCCCATCGGGAAATGGCGCGTTCCAGACGCCGTCCGCGTACAGCACCAATGACATGCGCGCGCCGGAGCCGCCGCCCTCGGTCGAGGTGTCGCCGATGGAGCCGGAGCAGGAGGAGTTCCTGCCGATCTTCGCCGCCGTGGAGTCGGCCTGGTTCCGCAGGCCGCCCGCGGAGCCGGCCGCCGGCTCGATCACTGGACCACCCCAGGAGCCGGCACAGCCGCGCCATGGGGGTGAGGGGCGGCCCGCGCAGGCCGTACCCTCGGGGGAGGAAACGTGGCGGACGGCCGCCGACGCCGGTTGGCGCGCGGCGGCCGCGGCCAGCGAGCCGAGCCTCGGCGGCGTCACCGCCGCCGGGCTCCCCAAGCGCACCCCCAGGGCGAACCTGGTCCCCGGTACGGCGAGCCAGCCCGCGCAGCAGCAACAGCAGGCGCAACGGCAGTCGCCGGTGCCCCCGGTCTCAGCGGACCGGGTGCGCAGCCGGATGGCCAGTTACCAGCAGGGTGTGAGACGGGGCCGCCAGGAAGTTCGTGGACAGGAGGAACAAGAGTGAGTGAGCGTCCCGCCGGGGAGGATGCGTGACAACCCTTAGCCATGAGGCACACAGGTTCGACTGGCTGATCACCGACTTCGTACGTCACACGCCCGGAGTCGCGCATGCCGTCGTGGTGTCGGCCGACGGCCTCTGCCTGGCCGCCTCGGAGGGGTTCCCGCCGGACCGGGCGGACCAGCTCGCCGCGGTGTCGGCGGGCCTGTTGAGCCTGACCGTGGGTGCGTCCAGGGTGTTCGAGGGCGGTTCGGTGACGCAGACCGTCGTCGAGATGGAGCGCGGGCTGCTCCTGGTCATGGCCATCAGCGACGGCTCCGTGCTCACGGTGCTGGCGGGCCCGGACTGTGACATGGGGCTGGTGGCCTACCAGATGACCTTGCTGGTGGACAGGGCGGGACAGGCGCTGACGCCGGCCTTGCGCGCCGAACTGCAGGCGGCCAGGACCCGGTGATGTGATGGAGCTGATGGGAGCGGGCCGTGTACGGCACTGACGGGACAGGGGACGACGAGCCCCTGTTCCGCCCTTACGCGGTGACAGGCGGCCGTGCCGAGCCGCGCTATCACCTCGCGATGGAGACGTTGATCTCATCGATGTCGATCCCGGACGACGAGATGGCCATGCTCACCCCCGAGCAGGAGTCCATCATGCAGCTCTGCAGGTCGTTCCGATCGGTAGCCGAGATCTCGGCCCTGCTCCGCGTCCCGCTGGGCGTGGCCAGGGTGCTCGTGGCGGACATGTCAGACGAGGGGCTCGTCCGCCTGCACCAGCCACGCCTCAGCGAGGGACAGCCAGACATCAACATGCTCGAAAGGGTGCTCAGTGGACTACGCAGGCTCTAGCCCCGGGCTCACCTCGACGAAGATCGTCGTGGCGGGCGGCTTCGGCGTCGGCAAGACGACGTTCGTGGGGGCGGTGTCCGAGATCCTCCCGCTCACCACGGAAGCGGTGATGACCGACGCGTCCGCGGGCATCGACGACCTCGCCATGACACCGACCAAGCAGACCACCACCGTGGCCATGGACTTCGGCCGGCTGTCGCTCGACCGTGACCTGATCCTCTATCTGTTCGGCACGCCCGGGCAGCACCGGTTCTGGTTCATGTGGGACGACCTGGTGCGCGGCGCCATCGGCGCGGTGGTGCTGCTCGACACCCGGCGGCTGGCCGACAGCTTTCCCGCCATCGACTACTTCGAAGAGGCCAAGCTGCCGTTCGTCATCGGCATCAACGGCTGGGACGGGCAGTTCCCGCACTCCGACCAGGAGGTCAGGGAGGCGCTGGCGCTGTCGCCGTACGTGCCGATCGTGCACACCGACGCCCGCAACCGCGAGTCGGTCAAGTCGACGCTGATCTCGCTGGTCGAGCACGTCGTACGCCTGCGCGCCGCCCCGGTGCGCTAGGCCCAGGGCGCTTCGGTCAGCGAGTTGAGCACCGGGACCAGTCGCTCCTCCTCGTAGGCGAAGTGCGCCTCCAACTCGCCCGCGATCCGGTCGAGCGTCTCCGGCCCGGCGTCCTCGCGTAGCTCCGCGACCAGCCCGGCGATCACCGCGTGCTCGTCGCGCAGCCGGTCGAGGGACTGCTTCAGCTCCGGGAACAGCCGCTCCAGATGCGGGAACGCCACCCGGCCCTCACCTGCGTGGTGGAAGCCCACCGCGTCGCAGAAGGCCAGGCAGTGGGTACGCAGATCGCCGGCGGACGCCTCGCCCGCGCGCAACCGGGCCAGCTCGCCCCGGAGGTGGGCGTGGATCCGGACCAGTTCGTCCCCGAACGCCGCCAGCCGCTCGGCCTCCGGGTAGAGCGCGATGACCGGGATCACGCGGTCCGTCCGCTCCTGGTACGCGGCGAACGCCGGGTCGATGGCGGCCTGCCGGGCATACAGGCGGTCGCGTTCCTCGCCCTCCAGCGGCACCGCCCGGGCCGCGAACCGCTCCTCGCCGAGCTCGACGACGACCCTGGGGTTGGCCAGCACGTTGTGATACCAGGCCGGATGGTGTTCGCCGCCGGCGTTGGAGGCGAACACCAGGACCCGCTCGCCGTCTCTCAGGTAGACCGCCGGGTTGGTGTGGCGCCGCCCGCTCCTGGCGCCCGTGGTGGTGAGCAGGAGCAGCGGGGCGCCCTCGAACATGCCGCCCACCTTGCCGCCGTTCGCCCGGAACTCGTCGATGACCTGCTGGTTGAAGCCCGTCATGTCTATCCTTTGGTGTCAGGCAGATTCGATTTGCTTTGCAAACAAAGCTAATTTAGACAGCAAGGTATTGGGGATGTCAACAGACGGCTTGAGCGTGGACGACGGGATCAGGACGTTGCTGCTGCTGATGCCGCGCATGGTGGGGCGGGCCAAGCGGCTGGGCGTGCCCGCGGAGCTGCGGTCTCTCTCGCTGGCGCCCCGGCACCTGTCGCTGCTGGCCTACCTGCTGTTCGACGGCTCGATGACGGTCAACGAACTGGCCGGGCGGCTGGAGGTGGCGCCCGCGACGGTGAGCCTGATGGTGGGGGACCTGAGCCGGAAGGGCGTGCTGGAGCGGCGCGAGGACGAGGCGGACCGGCGGCGCACGATCGTGAGCATCGCGGACGGGCACCGGGATTCGATCCACGAATGGCTCGGCCACGGCGCCGGGGCCTGGCGGCAGGCTCTGCAACCGCTCACGCCCGAGCAGCGGCGGATGTTCGTGGACACGCTGCTCGCCTACGAGCGCGCACTGTCAGGCTGATCGCGCGCACCGTGGGCGCGCGGTCAGGCCGCACGCGCATCGCTGGGCGGGGCGGTCAGGCCGCATGCGTGCCGCTGGGCGAGGCGGTCAGGCCGCGGGATCGCGCTGGCCGATCAGGGCCGCGATGCCGTCGAGCACGCGCTGCAGTCCGAACTCGAAGGCGTGCTCGGGACTGTAGGCCGCGTTGAGCGCCTCACCCGCGGCCTGCCCCACCCGGGAGGCGACGGGATAGCGGTCGGAGTCGGCGATGCGGTTGAGGAAGGGCGCGTGCGCGGCCCACCACTGCTCGTCGCTCAGCCCTGTCAGGCTCTCCACCTGCGCGGCCTCCACCGCGCCCCTGGCCGCCCCGTGCACGAAGCCGGTGACCAGGGTGATCACCGAGTCCATCTCCAGGTCGGACAGGCCGATGCCGTCCACGGCGCGCAGCTCGTAGTCGTACTTGGCGGTGAAGTTCGGGCCGAGCACCGGCCGGCTCGCGGCCACCTGCAGCAGCCACGGGTGGCGCAGGTAGAGGGCCCAGTTCTCTCTGGCGATCTGCTCCAGCCTGCCCCGCCAGCCGCCGGGCACGTGCTCCGGCCTGGCGGTCTCGCCGTAGACCT
This sequence comes from Nonomuraea sp. B12E4, assembly GCF_039871825.1. NCBI lineage: Bacteria > Bacillati > Actinomycetota > Actinomycetes > Streptosporangiales > Streptosporangiaceae > Nonomuraea > Nonomuraea sp. B12E4. The sequence continues at coordinate 298,046 of NZ_JBDPME010000010.1, forward strand.
GGTCGAGCATGACGTCGAACAGCTCCGGCTTGCCCGGCACGTACGTGTAGAGCGACATCGTCCCCACGCCCAGCCGCTCGGCCACCCGGCGCATGGACAGCGTCTGCAACCCCTCGGCGTCGGCCACCTCGATGGCGGCGCGCACGATGCGGGCCACGCTCAGCCCCGGCTTGCCCTTGCGGCTGGTCCGCTCGCTGGTCCGCCAGAGCAGCGCGAGGCTGCGTGCGGGGTCGCCCTTCCCTGAGTACTCGACTGCCACGTCTGTACGGTACAACGTACGGTCGCGAGCCTGACGGCGGTGGAGTTCTTCGCCCTGTCGGTACGGCTTTACCAGCGGCCCGATCGCTAGATCTCCATGCAGCACCTACTATGGATTTATTCTGAATAGAATACTTCTATAGTGCACATCAAGGAGGCTGTGCGGTGTGGAAGCTGGAGATCAGTGGCTCGGCGGCAAGGAGGAGAGCAAGTGAAGCACGACGACAGCGCGCTGGCTGAGATCTTCGACGAGCCCGGTGAGATGGAGGAGATCCGCCGGCGGGCGGCGAGGCGGATCGCGGGGCTGCGCTTGGGGGAGATCCGCAAGCGGATGGGCCTGACGCAGCAGATCGTCGCCGAGCGCATGGGGGTGAGCCAGAAGCGCGTCTCTGCGATCGAGTCGGCGACACTGCCTAACATCAAGGTTTCGACACTGGCCGCCTACGCCGAGGCTCTGGGCGGGAGTCTGGATGTCTCCATCGATATCGATGATCTCCACCTCACTGTGGCCTGAGTCGCGGAAGGCTCATTCGGTGTCGGTAGAACTCCACCGGCTCTGGAGGGCTGTCTGTGCATCCGCGTGGTGGCCGGGCGCTCTGGAATGTCGGTTCGGAGGCCCGTCAAATGTCGGTCCGGCATCCGTGAAATGTCGGTTCCAAGCCCGTGAAATGTCGGTTCAACTGCCTGTGGAATATCGTTTCCGCAGGTAGGGGATGCCGTCATGGGGTGAGTGGGCGAAGCAGTCGGGCGGCGGTCACTCGGCTTCGGTGACCGCCTCCCGGCAGTGCCGATCAGTGCGCTGTGGGACCGATAGCGCTCAGCGGCCCTGGGCGGGGTCGGTGAGCAGGGCGATGGAGCGCTGGGCCGAGCGGATGCGGCGGGTGCGGTCCTCGTCCGCGCCGCCCAGCGCCAGCCCTTCCTCCGCGATGGCCCCGAACGCGGCGAACGCCGCCAGCCGCTGCCTGACGACCTTCTCGAAGGCGTCGTCCTCGATCCGGTAGTACGCGGTGCGCTCGCCCGGCCGGGTCCGGCGGCGGACCAGGCCGATGGAGGTCAGCAGGCGCATGTTGGACGTCATGGACGCCCGGCTGGCCCCGATGGCGTCGGCGATCTGGCCGGCGGACTGCTCGGCCGGGGTGCAGACGAGCAGCCAGCCCAGGATGCGGCCGGTGATCGGAGCCAGGCCCCAGGCCTCGCCGCAGAACGCCGCCACCCGCTCGACCCAGTCGAGCACTTCAGGAGCCATGAGCTTGGATTTTAGTCCGGAACGACCGGCCGCTGGTGCCGGTGGAACGCCACGGGCTCCGCGGGCAGCGGGGTGTCGCCCCTGATGAGGTCGGCGGCCTTCTCGGCGAGCATCATGACGGGGGCGTAGATGTTGCCGTTCGTGACGTACGGCATCGCCGAGGCGTCCACGACGCGCAGGCCGTCGAGCCCGTGCACGCGCATGGTGCCGGGATCGACGACGGACATCTCGTCCACGCCCATTCGGCAGGTGCACGAGGGATGCAGGGCGGTCTCGCCGTCGCGGGCCACCCACTCCAGGATCTCCTCGTCCGTCCGCACCTGCGGCCCCGGTGACAGCTCGCCGGCGTCCAGGCCGGCCCAGGCCGGCTGGGCGAGGATCTCCCTGGCGTGCCTGACGGCCTCCACCCACTCCCGGCGGTCCTGGTCGGTGGACAGGTAGTTGAAGCGGAGCGCGGGCTTCTGGCGCGGGTCGTCGGACCTGACCCGGACCGAGCCACGGGCGTCGGAGTACATCGGGCCGATGTGCACCTGGTAGCCGTGGCCGCCCGCCGGGGCCGAGCCGTCGTAGCGGACCGCGATGGGCAGGAAGTGGAACATCAGGTTCGGGTAGGCCACGGCGTCGTTCGAGCGGATGAAGCCGCCCGCCTCGAAGTGGTTCGTGGCCCCGGGGCCGTGCCGGAAGAACAGCCAGTCGGCGCCGATGAAGGGGCGGCGCCATTTCGCCAGCGACGGTTGCTGCGAGACCGGCTGCTTGCAGGCGTGCTGCACGTAGACCTCCAGGTGGTCCTGGAGGTTCTCGCCGACGCCCGGCAGGTCGTGCACGACCTCGATGCCCAGCGGCTCCAGCAGCGCCCGCGGGCCGACGCCGGAGAGCTGGAGGAGCTGGGGGGTGTTGATCGCGCCGCCGCACAGGATGACCTCGCCCGCCTCGATCCGCTCTCCCCGGCAGAGCACGCCCACGGCCCTGGTCCCCTCGAAGAGGATCCGCTCGACGAGCGCCCGGGTCCTGACCCGCAGGTTGCGGCGGCGGCGCACCGGATGGAGGTAGGCGCGGGCCGCGCTGAGCCGGCGGCCGCGGTGGATGGTGCGGTCGAAGGCGGCGAAGCCCTCCTGGCGGTAGCCGTTCACGTCGTCGGTCAGCGGGTGGCCGGCCTGCTGGACCGCCGCGAAGAAGGCCTCGAAGAGGGGGCCGCGGGCCGGGCCGCGTTCGAGCTTCAGCGGTCCCGCGCCGCCGCGGAAGTCCGTGCCGGGGTCCGCCAGGCAGTTTTCCATGCGCTTGAAGTAGGGCAGGCAGTGCGCGTAGTCCCAGCTCTCCATGCCGGGGTCGGCGGCCCAGCGCTCGTAGTCCAGTGGGTTGCCGCGCTGGAAGATCATGCCGTTGATGCTGCTGGAGCCGCCCAGCACCTTGCCGCGGGCGTGGTAGATCCGCCGGTCCGCCATGAACGGCTCCGGCTCGGACTCGTACTTCCAGTCGTAGAGGCGGTTGCCGATCGGGAACATCAGCGCGGCCGGCATGTGGACGAAGACGTCCCACCAGTAGTCCGGCCGGCCCGCCTCCAGCACCAGGACCGAGGCCGACGGGTCGGCGCTCAGCCGGTTGGCCAGTGCGCAACCGGCCGAGCCGCCGCCGACGATCACGTAGTCGAACCTCAACGCGGGATCCAGTCCTTCCACACGATCTCGTTCTCCTCGACCCAGCGCCTCGCGGCCTCCTCGGCGGGCAGCTTCTCGTTGATCATGTCACTGGCGACGGTGTTCTGGTCGTCGTTGGTCCAGTTGAAGTTGCGCACCAGCTCGTACGCCGGCCCGCCGGTCTCCGCGAACCGCCGGCTGACGATCTTGTCCAGCAGGTAGGGCGGGTAGTCGCAGGCGACCTTGACCGCGTCGTCGTCGCAGCCCACGGCGTAGGCGGGCAGCGCGATCTTCACCAATCTGACCTTGGTGAACAGCCATTGCGGCTCGTAGAAATACATGAGCAGCGGCCTGCGGTTCTTCGTCGCGGCCTCGGCGGCCTTGATCAACGCGTCCTCGCTACCGGAGTAGACGACCCGGTAATTGAGCCCCAGGTTCTTGACGAGAGCCTCGTCGTTGGTGACGAATGTCGGATCGCCGTCCAGGACCTGTCCGGCATTTCCGGATTTTTCGGTCCGGAAGAGGCGGGCGTACTTATTCAGGTTTCGGTAGTCCGTAATGTCGGGGTACTTTTTGACCATCCACTCGGGGACGTACCAGCCGATCACTCCCTTGTTCCCGGTGAGCCCGGCCGACAACGCCACCTTCCGCTTCTCGATGTACTCCTGCTTCAAGTCGTTGTGACCCCAGCTTTCCACGATCACATCGACCTTTCCGGACTCGAAATCCTTCCAGGAGTCCGCCTCCTTCATGGGCCGGGTCTTCACCTCGTAGCCGAGCTCGTGCTTGAGCAGATAGGCCAGTACGGCCGCCTGGGCCTCGTAGCCCACCCAGGCGTGGATGTCGATGTTGACGGTGCCCTTGGCGCGGGCGGTGGTGGTGGCGGGCTCCCCGCTGGAGCAGGAGGCCAGCAACAGGGCCGCGACCAGCGGCCCGACGAGCGTCTTCGGTCGGAACATGATGGTCTCCGCGGCCGCGGGCCCGCAGGCCCGCGGCCGAGACGGGGTCACTTGGGAATCCAGGCCTGCCACTTGGCGGTGTTGGCCTCCACCCACTTCTTGGCGGCCTGCTCGCCGGTCATGCCGTTGTTGGTCATGTCGTCGGACACGGCGTTCTGGTCCTCGTTGGTCCAGCTGAAGTTCCTGACCAGCTCGTACGCCTTGCCGCCGCCATCGGCGAACTTCTTGCTCACGATCTTGTCGAGGTCCATCTCCGGGTAGTCGCAGGCGACCTTCTTCGGGTCGGCGTCGCAACCCTCGGTGTAGGGGGGCAGGCTGACCCGGACGAGGTCGATGTCGCTGAACAGCCAGTGCGGGTCCCAGAAGTAGAACAGCAGCGCCTTCTTCTGCTCCTGCGCCTGCTGGGCGCTCTTGATCAGGGCCGCCTCGCTGCCGCCGACGACGACCTTGTAGTTCAGCTTGAGGTTCTTGATCAGGGCTTCCTCGTTGCTGACGTACGACGGGTCGCCGAACAGCAACTGGCCCTTGTCGCCCGACTCCGAGGTCTTGAACAGGTCGGCGTACTTGTTGAGGTTCTTGTAGTCGGTGATGTCGGGGTGCTCGTCGGCCATCCACTTGGGGATGTACCAGCCGATGACGCCCTTGTTGCCGGTGGAGCCCGCCTCGACGGCGACCTTCTTCTCCTCGATGAACTGCTTCTTCAGGTCCGGGTGACCCCAGTTCTCGATGATGACGTCGACGTCGCCGGTCTCGAAGCCCTCCCAGGCCAGTTGCTCCTTGATCTCGGGCATCTCCACCGTGTAGCCGAGCTCGTTCTTCAGCAGGTAGGCGACGACGTTGGCGCTGGCCTCGTACCCCACCCAGGGGTTGATCGCGATCTTCACGGTGCCGGCGGCGGCGCTGCTTGCGCCGGCCTGCGGTGGCGCGGAGCTGGAGGGGGTGGTGTCGACCGTGGCTCCGCCGCAGCCCACGGCGGCGAGCCCAAGGACGAGCAGGCCTGCGAGCAGGCGAATCTTCATGTGAACTTCCTTTTTCGGGGGGAAGGGCGCCTGTCGGCGCCCTGCGTGATGCGGTCGAGCATGACGCCGAGGAGCACGGTCGCGATGCCCGCGATGAGGCCCAGGCCGAAGTCCGTCCGCTGGGAGAACCCGACGACGACGTCGTAGCCGAGCGCGCCGGCCCCCACCAGCCCGCCGACGACGACCATGGCCAGGGTCATGACGATGCCCTGGTTGGCCGCGAGCAGGATCGCCCTCCTGGCCATCGGGAGTTGCACCTTCCACAGCAACTGGCCGGGGGTGGAGCCGGCCGCGGTCGCGGCCTCGACGACGGTGGCCGGCACGGCCTTGATGCCGTCCTCGACCAGGCGCACCACGGGCGGCACGGCGTAGATGATCGAGGCGAAGATCGCGGTGAAGCGGGTGGTCCCGAACAGTGCCAGCGCCGGCAGCAGGTAGACGAAGGCCGGCATGGTCTGGGCGGCGTCCAGGATGGGCCGCTGCACCGCCGAGTAGCGCGGCGAGCGGGCCGCGGCCACCCCCAGCAGCAGGCCGATGAGCAGGGTGACCAGCACCGCGACGGCGACCGTGGTCATCGTCTGCATGGTGTGCTCCCAGGTGCCGAGCAGCGCGATCGCCAGCAGGCAGCCGAGCGCCGTCAGCGCCGGGCGCACGCCGCTCACCCGCCAGGCCACGGTCAGCACCGCCAGCGCGACCAGCCACCAGGGGGCCGAGGTGAGCAGGCTCTCCAGGGGGTTCAGCAGGGCGTGGGAGGTGAGGTCCTTGATGAACGTCGTCACCGCGTACCAGTTGGTCTCGGCCCAGTGGACGGCGTCGTTCACCTCGGCCACGAAGTTGACCGTGAGGTTCTCCGGCCAGGTCCGGGGGAGTACGGGGATGAGCGCGAGCCCGGCCACCACCAGTACCCCCGCCGCGACGAGATCGCCACGCTCGACCTTCGCAGGCGATTTCCTGTGGGCCGTGTTCACGGCCTCACCTCGTGAGGCGGCTCGGTCGCCTCTGATGCCGCCGCCTTCCCCGCCTCTGGTCGCTTCGCTCCCGCCGCTCCTCCAGGCAGCGGCGCTCCCTCGTGGTGCGGTGAGTGTGCGATCCAGCACGACGGCCATGATCACGATGGCCACGCCGGCCGGGAGCATGATGCCGACCTGCGCCCGCGACAGGCCGCGGATGATGTCGCCGCCCAGGCCGGGGGCCGAGATCAGGTTGGCGATGACGACCATGGACAGGGCCATCATGATGGTCTGGTTGACCGCCAGCGCCATCGTGGGCCTGGCCAGCGGCAGGTGCACCTTGAACAACGTCTGGCGGCGGGTCGCGCCCAGCGAGGCCGACGCCTCGACCGCCGTGGGCGAGACCTGTGAGATGGCCAGCGCGGTGATGCGGATAGCGGGCGGGATCGAGTAGATCATCGTCGCGATGGCCCCGGCGGGCGCGCCGATGTGGAAGAACAGCGCGAGCGGCGCCAGGTACGCGAGCGTCGGCATGATCTGCATGACATCCAGGACCGGCGTGATCGCCCGGCGCGCGCGGCCCGACAGCCCGGCCCAGACGCCCAGCGGGATCCCGATCGCCAGCGACAGCAGCACCGCGACCGCGACCAGGGCCAGCGTGTCGACGCTCGACTCCCACAGCCCCAGCACCCCGAACGAGCTCACGCCGGCGAGCGCCAGCGTGCCGGTGCGCCAGCCGCCCGCCAGCCAGGCCAGCGCGCCCATGACGCCGGTGATGCCGGGCCAGCCGAGCGCGTACAGGACGGTCTGGAACAGGTCGTAGAGGCCGCCGACGAAGAGCCGGATGTAGTTGAGGAAGTACAGGAAGAGCGGATTGTCGTTGCGGTGGTCGTCGATCCACTCGCGCAGCTCGGTGACGGCCAGGAACGGCGGCGCCTCCTTGTCGTGCGGCAGCGTCCCGGTGCCGCGGAAGACCAGGTACGCCACCACGAACAGGGCCGCCACCCCGGCCGGGGCCGTCCACTTCGGCAACCGGAACCCGGCGGACGTGCTGACGGCCGTCGTGCTCATGCGCCCGCCCGCGGCGCCCGCGCGAGCGCGGTCCGCTCGCCACGGTCCGCCCCCGCCTCGGTGTCCGCGCCGGACAGGAAGGTCAGCAGGTCCACCCGGTCCACCACGCCCACCAGGTCGTTCCCGGCCATGACCCGGATCGGCCGGGAGGAGGCGGAGGCGACGCCGACGGCGTCCTTGATGACGGTGGTGACCGGCAGCGCCGGGCCGTCCAGCGGCTCGCCGGGCTCGGGGTCGCGGCAGATCCAGCGCAGGGTCAGCACATGGCTCCGCGGCACGTCGCGGACGAAGTCGGCCACGTAGTCGTCGGCCGGCGCGCCCACCAGTTCCTCCGCGGTGCCGAGCTGCACGATCGCGCCGGCCCGCATGATCGCGATCCGCTCGCCCAGCTTGAGCGCCTCGGACAGGTCGTGCGTGATGAACACCATCGTCTTGCCGACCTCGCGGTGCAGCCGGATGACCTCGGCCTGCATGTCGCGCCTGATCAGCGGGTCGAGCGCGCTGAACGGCTCGTCGAACAGCATCACCTGCGGCTCCACCGCCAGCGCCCGGGCCAGGCCCACGCGCTGCTGCATGCCGCCGGAGAGCTGGTCGGGGTAGGCCTCGGCGTAGCCGTCGAGACCGACGAGGGAGAGGATCTCGGCGGCCCGCGCGTGCCTGGCGGCCCTGGCGGTGCCCTGGATCTCCAGGCCGTAGGCCACGTTGTCGATCACCTTGCGGTGTGGCAGCAGGCCGAAGTGCTGGAAGACCATGCTGACCCGGTGGCGCCGGATCTCGCGCAGGCGGGCGGGGGAGGCGGCGGCGATGTCCTCGCCGCCGATCCTGATCTCGCCCGCCGTGGGCTCGACGAGCCGGGTGAGGCAGCGCACCAGGGTGGACTTGCCGCTGCCCGACAGGCCCATGACCACGAAGACCTCGCCGGGGCGCACCTCGAAGCTCACGTCCCGGACGGCGGCGGTGCAGCCGGTCTTCTCCCTCAGTGCGGCGGGGTCGAGATGCCTGTCGTCGCTGCCCAGGACCTTTTGCGCCCGAGATCCGAAGATCTTCCAAAGGCCCGCAACAGCGATTGCCGCGCTGTCGGGAGAATCCCGCACACTCGCCTCCTCGATTGACGTCGCTCAACATATGTCGGCAATCCGGGAAATCTCAACGCTGTGACCCTCCGGAGACCGGGGTGCGCCTCTCGCGTTACTTCGGTTGGAACGCGCTAATCGCTCATACGCGGACATGTATCGCGTTGGGGGTTTATTTCCGGCCGGATGTGCCCCATGATGGAGCCCCAGGTTCTCTTCCCAGGAGTCACTCGGCGCAAATTCTGTCGCGTTATGTTCGGGTAGCCTCCTCGCCATGTGATGTGTTCCAATTACCCGCACTTGCTGATTTCTCCAAGGAGTCACAACCCCCTCCCTCATATACGCCGATTCGGGCGAGGTGTGTTCGGTGAGTACAGAGTTGGCCGAGAGACAGGCCAGTGAGGGCAACTGGCGCCTGCGCAATTGGCGCGTCCGGGCGCGGCTCATCGCCCTCATCCTGGTCCCGACGGCCGCCGCCGTGCTGCTGGGCGGCATCCAGGTGCTCTCCTCCACGTCCGCCGCGGGCGACTACGCGCGCACCAACCAGTTCGCGCGGCTCTCCGCGGAGGTGGGCGAGCTCACCCACCTGGTGTCCGGCGAGCGGGCCCTGACCGCGTGGTACATCGCGCGCGGCCGCCCGGCGAACGGGCTGGGCGAGGTGCAGGCCCAGATGGAACAGGTGGACGCTGCCGCCGACCGGGTACGCGACATCGCGCGGCCGCTGCTGGCCGAGGTCTCGGGCCGTACCGAGGACCAGATCGAGAACCTGCTGAGCCGCCTGAACGACCTGACCGGCCTGCGCGAGCAGGCGCTGCGGGCGAGCCTGCTGCCGGCACCCGCGGTCGAGCTCTACACCACGGTCATCGGCGACCTGATGTCCGTGCACAACGAGCTGGTCGTGGGCAGCACGGACGACGAGCTGTTCCGCCAGACCCGCATGCTCGACGCGCTGACCCGGGTCAAGGAGAGCGTCTCCTACCAGCAGGCGCTGGTCACCGTCGTCCTGGTCGAGGGAGCGTTCGACCAGGACCAGCTCAAGCGCTTCCTCGGCGAGCAGTCCAGGGAGGCCAACGAGCGCAGAGGCTTCGCCGCCGAGGCCACCGCCGAGGAGCGCCGGGTCTTCGACGAGGCCGTCAACGGCAGGTCCGCCGACCGCATGCTGTTCCTGCGCGAGCTGGTGCTGATCCGGGCCACGAACGGGCTGCCGCTGCGCGGCCTCGACCTGGCCAGGAGGGATGACGCCAAGGAATGGTTCGACGGGGCCGCCGTGGTCGTCGACTCCATCCGCGGGATCGAGGAGCGCCAGGCACAGAACATCGTGAACCGCAGCGAGGCGCTCAGCGCCGACGAGCGGCAGCGGGCGATCATCACCGCCGGGGCCGTGCTGGCGCTGCTCGTAGCCGTCCTGCTGATCACCACCGGGGTGGCCAGATCGCTCGTGCGCCCGCTGCGCAAGCTGCGCGGCGAGGCGCTGGAGATCGCCGGCCGGCGGCTGCCCGACTTCGTGCAGCACCTGCGGGAGGCGCGCGACGGCGGGGTCGACGCCGAGGTCCCGCCCATCGGCATCTTCACCAGGGACGAGGTCGGCGAGGTCGCCCGAGCCTTCGACGAGGTGCACCGCGAGGCGGTCCGGCTGGCGGGCGACGAGGCGCGGCTGCGCTCGAACGTCAACGCCATGTTCGTCAACCTGTCCCGGCGCAGCCAGACGCTGGTCGAGCGGCAGCTCACGCTGATCGAGCGGCTGGAGCGCGGTGAGCGTGACGACGCCCGGCTGGGCGACCTGTTCAAGCTCGACCACCTGGCCACCCGCATGCGCCGCAACTCCGAGAACCTGCTCGTCCTGGCCGGCCAGGAGGCGGCCCGCAAGTGGAGCGAGCCGGTCGAGCTGATGGACATCGTGCGGGCCGCGCTCGGCGAGGTCGAGAGCTACGACCGGGTCAGCATCCAGGTGCAGTCGGACGTCGCCATCGCCGGCCAGGCCGTCACCGACGTCGTGCACCTGCTGGCCGAGCTGGTCGAGAACGCCGTCTCGTTCTCCTCGCGGGACACCAAGGTCATCATCTCCAGCAGCCACATCGACGGCGGCGCGATGATGCTGTCGGTCACCGACCACGGGATCGGCATGAGCCCCGAGGAGCTGGCCGAGGCCAACTGGCGGCTGGCCAACCCGCCCGTCGTGGACGTGTCCGTGTCACGGCGGATGGGGCTGTTCGTGGTCGGGCGGCTGGCGCTGCGGCACAACATCAGGGTGCAACTGCGGCTGCAGGACATCGGCGGGCTGACCGCCATGGTGCTGGTCCCGTCCATGCTGCTCACCGCCGTGCCGGGCCCGATCCCCGGGCAGTCGCAGCGGATCAAGGTGCCCAGGCAGGCCGGCCCGCAGGCACCCTCCTTCGGGTCGCCGCCGGGGGCCCCCGCCGGGATCCCGGCGTTCGGGCCCGAGTCGCCGTCGCTGCCCGCTGGGATGCCGGCCTTCGGGCAGGAGTCGTCGTCGCTGCCCGCCGGACATCCCTCGTTCGACGGCGCGCCCTCCGCTCCGGAGCCGTCGTCCTGGTTCCAGTCGACGCACAGTCACTCGGTCGAGCAGTCGGCGCTGGACCTGCCCGTGCTGGGCGAGTCATATCCCTCGTTCGCCACACCGGGTGAGCCGTCCTACCCCTCCTCGGCCGCACCGGGTGAGCCGTCCTACCCCTCCTCGGCCGCACCGGGCGAGTCGTCCTACGCCTCCTTCGCGACGCCCGGCCCGGCGCAGTCCAAGGAGGAGTTCCTGCCCATCTTCGCCGCGGTCGAGGAGAGCAGTTGGTTCAGCAAGTCCGCGCCCACCCCCGACCACCGCGAAAAGCCCTGGTCATCCCCCGCCGACCAGGGCTGGCAGGCCGCCGGGGCGACCTCGGAGCCGGCGCAGAACGGCACCACGACCTCCGGCTTGCCCAAGCGCACGCCGCGGGCGAATCTGGTACCGGGCACCGCGAGCCCGAAGCCGCAGCCCGTCCAAACCCCTCTGCCGTCCCCTGATCGGCTGCGCGACAGGCTGGCCAGCTACCAGCAGGGTGTGCGCAAGGGCCGCGCCGAGTTGGAGGAGGACTCATGAAGGAGCTGAGCCAGGCCGCCAGGGACGTCAACTGGCTGGTCAGCGGCTTCGTCGAGGAGGTCCCGGGCGTGGCGCACGCCGTGGTCGTCAGCGCCGACGGCCTGCCCATGGCCGTCTCCCGGGGCTTTCCGCAGGACCGCGCCGACCAGCTCGCCGCCATCGCGGCGGGGCTGGTCAGCCTCACGCAGGGATCCGCGCGGGTGTTCGAGGGCGGTGGGGTCACCCAGACCCTCATAGAGATGCAGCGCGGCCTGCTGCTGGTGATGTCGATCAGCGACGGGTCCTGTCTGGCCGTGCTGGCCGCACCCGACTGTGACATGGGCCTGGTCGCCTACCAGATGACGATCCTGGTCGAGCGGGCCGGACAGGTGCTCACGCCCGCCGTACGGGCCGAGCTGTCGGCACGCCCGATGATCGATCCGCAGCGTAGCTGGGCCCGGTAGACGGGCTGATGGGAGCAGACGTTGGCATCGTGGCACAACGGGGAACCGGAGCCCGAGCGAAGCTCGCTCGTCCGGATGTACGCCGTCACCGGCGGCCGGACGACACCGCGTACAGCCCTTGCCATGGAAGCGCTGGTATCGTCGGCCACGTCGGCACAACTCGGTACTACCTACACCCGGGAATACCGCGCGATCAGCGAGATGTGCCGGCAGGTCCGCTCCGTGGCGGAGATCTCGGCACTGCTGAGCGTCCCCCTCGGAGTAGCGCGGGTGCTGATCGCCGATATGGAAGCGGACGGGCTGGTCAGGGTGTACCAGCCGCAGCTTGAGGCAGGCCTGCCCGACAGAAGCCTGCTTGAAAGGGTGCTGAGTGGACTTCGCAGGCTCTAGCCGGCTCACCTCCACCAAGATCGTCGTGGCGGGCGGGTTCGGCGTGGGGAAGACCACGTTCGTGGGCTCGGTGTCGGAAATCATGCCCCTGACCACCGAGGCGGTTATGACGGACGCCTCGGAGGGCATCGACGACATCCACCTCACGCCCGGCAAGACGACCACCACCGTGGCCATGGACTTCGGGCGGCTCTCGCTGGACCAGGACCTGATCCTCTACCTGTTCGGCACGCCGGGGCAGCACCGGTTCTGGTTCATGTGGGACGACCTCGTTCGCGGCGCGATCGGGGCCGTGGTGCTGGTGGACTCGCGGCGGCTGGCCGACAGCTTTCCCGCCGTGGACTACTTCGAGAATTCCGGTCTGCCCTTCGTGATCGGGCTGAACGGCTGGAACGGGGAGTTCCCGCACATCGAGAGCGAGGTGCGGGAGGCGCTCACCCTCTCGCCGCATGTGCCCATCGTCCGCACGGACGCCCGGGCGCGGGAGGCGGTCAAGAACACGCTCATCACGCTCGTCGAACACGCCCTGACGGTGCGCGCGCGCTGAAACCTCCGCCGGCCCGCCGAACCCGGCGTGGTCAGGTGGGCCCGGGTTCGGCGGGCCGGCTCTATCGGGCCGACCACCAGTAGGCGGCGACCAGCTCGGCGACCAGCGTCTCCGTGAGCAGGGCCACGTCGGGGTCGTCGTCGTGCACGTAGCGGATGGCGGCCGTGGCGTCCTTCAGCTCCCCGCCCACGGTGATCACCATCGAGTCGCGCTCGCGTACCCAGTCCATGGCCTGGGCGTCGTAGCGGGAGCCGGGGAAGAGCAGGGCGCGGTAGTCGAGGGTCTTGGTGAGGTAGACGTCCACGTGCGACCAGTCGCCCGTCTCGCAGGCGTCGGCGGGGCGGCGCGGGCCCTCGCGCAGCATCAGGGCCGACTGCTCGGCCGAGGAGAGGCGTTCGGCGGGGGCGATGGCGTAGACGCCGTGCGGGCCGTCGAGCAGCTCCAGCGTCAGGGGCAGCCACTCGTCCCTGCGGTCCAGGAGGTCCCGCGTGGCCTCGGCCACCCGCCCGATCAGGGCGGTCATGTCGCGGTCCCGGCCGGTGAGCCGGGCCTCCAGGGCCAGCAGCAGGGCCAGGGTGTGCTGGAACGTACGGCAGGCCACGCCGCCGAGCTCCTCGCCCGCGTGCATGGGAACCACCAGGTCGGCCGCCGCGGCGAGCGGTGAGTCCGGGGCGTTGGTGAGGGCGGCCACGAAGGCCGGGCCGCCCGCATAGCGGGCCACGGCGTCCAGGGTCTCCCGGCTGGTGCCGGTGGCCGAGATCGGGACGACCAGGGTGCCTCCGGCGGCCGGGTACGTGGCCGCGGCGGAGGCGTAGTCGGCGTGGGCGTCGACGCCCGCGGCCCGCAGGCGCAGGGCGGCCGCTCCGGCGGCGTACCGCGAGCTGCCCATTCCCAGGAACAGCACCCGGCCGATGTCCCGCGGCAGCCCTGCGAAGGGGTCCGCCGTGCGGAGGGCGTCGGCCAGGCCCGTCAGGGCCGCCGGCTTGGACTCCAGATCTGCCAGGAAGAGCTCGGAATTCACGTGATGTTCTCCTCGGGGTACCAGGTGCGCAGCACGCCCATGGGGGCATAGCGCCAGCGGGGGAGGTGGCGGGCGGCGTAGATGAGCTCGCGGCACTCCTGCTCCACCTCGAACGGGCGGATCAGTGCCGGGTCCAGGAGCTCGGCCCGGCCCCGGGCCGCCAGGCGGGCCCGGTAGGCGGCGAGCATGGTGGCGCGGGCCGCGGCCGCCCAGTCCGCCGCCCGGGCCGGCGGGGTGGCCCGGCGCCGGATCGCCACCTGGGCGACGTGCTCCAGGCTGGTGGCGAGCTGGGCCACGTCCCTGGCGGCCGGCTGGTACGGGTCCGCGTCGGCGACCGTGGGGTTGCCGTCGAAGTCGATCACCGCGTACCCGTCGCGCCATCTGAGGATCTGGCCGACGTGGAGGTCGCCGTGGATCCTGATGAGCGGGCCGGTCACGGGGGCGCGCAACGGGGCCAGCTCGTCTCTGAGGGCCTCGGCCCGGCTCGCCAGCCACGCGCCTGCTTCGCCGCCGGTCAGCGCGAGCGCCTCCCGCAGCGCCGACTCCGCCCTCATCACCATGGACGCCCTGACCGGCGGTACGACGTCCTGGGGGCGGGCGGGCAAGGTGGACAGGGCGAGGTGCAGGTCGGCGGCCAGGTGGCCGAGGTCGCGGGCGAACGCGGTCGTGCCCGCCACGGCCTCGTCCACGCACCACTCCCAGCCGTCACGTGCCTCCGGCAGGTAGCCCGTCACCAGCGCCACCAGGTGGGCCACCCCGTCGAACTCGCACGTCAGTGTCGCATAGGGCGGCGCCGTGTCGTTGAAGCCCGCCTCAACGAGATGGGCGAGGATCTCCGGGGTGGGATGGGGGAGGGGCGCCGGCGGGCTGAGCCACTTGACCACGACCCGCTCGTCCACGACCACCGAATAGTGGGTCTGGTCAACGTGCGGACCGAAGTCCCGCTCAGCTGGGGCCCCAGTGTGGAGATCTCCGGGGGCGTGCGAGAAGGTGGGCAACGGGCGAAACCGGCGCACGGCGAAGGGCGCGGGCACCTCACCCGCCATCAGCGTCAGGACAGCGCCGGTGAGACCGCGATCCCGCGCGGTGAGGGGGCTCTCACCGAGAGAGATCACCCGGCGGCGAATTGAATCCCAATTCAACAGGCGAACCAAACTTCCTGGTAGCAATGTTATAAAAAGTCTTGCTCATGTTGATTCGTGCTGCAACACTCCTGCCTTGGTCTGCTGTGTCCGGTAAGGTCGCGCGACCCCTGTAAAGCTCAATTTCAGAAGGAGTAGCGGCCGTGTCCCGTATCCGGTTCACCCGTCGTCTTCCGGTCGCCGTAACGGCGGCCGGCCTCGCGCTTGCCGTCGCGGCGTGCGGCGGTGAGTCGTCGACCAGTGCAGCAGGCGCGAATCCGGCCGCGGCCGACGAGCTCAAGCCAAACGCGGACCTGTCGCAGCAGACGCTCCAGGTGACGGTGTGGGAGGGCTACATCCCCGAGGAGCTTCCTCAGATGGTGAAGACGAAGCTCAAGGTCAAGGACATGAAGGTCGCCCTGCACGACACCAACGAGACCGCGATGACCAAGCTCACCGCGCCTGGTGACAGCGGCATCGACGTGGCGTTCGTGTCCGGCCAGTACGCCCAGGCGCTCAACGAGATGGGCCTGCTGGAGCCGATCCACCCCGAGCTGATCCCCAACCTGGCCAACCTCTACCCGGAGGCCACCCAGCTCTCCTACGACAAGGGCAACAGGTATTCGGTGCCCTACACCTGGGGCACCACCGGCATCTGCTACCGCACCGACCTGGTGAAGGCCCCGCCGACGAGCTGGAACGATATTCTCAAGCCCCCGGCCTGGGCCGACAAGAAGGTCACCATGATGACCACCGAGCGCTGGCTGGCCCTGCCCGCGCTCAAGGCGCTCGGCTACTCGGTCAACACCGACAAGGACGACGAGATCGCCAAGGCCAAGGAGCTGCTCACGGCTCAGAAGCCGCACCTGCTCACCTATGACGACACCACGTTCGGCGACCGGCTGAAGTCCGGCGAGTCCGTCATGGCCGAGGCGTGGGACGGCTGGTGCCCGACCACGGAGAAGAAGGGCAACATCGCGTTCAAGGTGCCGAAGGAGGGCAGCGACCTCTGGGTGGACACCATGGTGATCATGAAGTCCTCCAAGAACAAGGAGGCGGCGCACGCCCTGATCAACTACATCCTCGACCCCGAGATCCACAGCTGGGCCGCCGAGAACATCAACTACAAGGTGCCCAACAAGGCGGCCATGGACCGGGTGCAGATCGCCAAGGGCTCGCTGCTCGGTGTCAAGCCCGCCGACCTGCTCGATGGTGAGTCGATCATCGACCTCGGCGCGGCGTCCACCAAGTACTCGCGCCTGTCGGAAGAAGTCACGGCCGGATAGTCGCATTGCGGTGAAAACTGAGGTCAAGGCCCGGTCGGTGTCCCAATCGCGGGGACGCCGGCTGGGCGCGTTCGTGTTCCTGGCCCCTGGGCTGACGTACCTGCTGGTGCTGCTCCTGGTGCCGCTGGCGCTGGTGCTGGGCACCAGCTTCTTCCAACGCGGGCGATTCGGCGGCGTGGTCTACGAGTTCACCACGGAGAACTTCGGCCGCCTGATCGATCCGCTCTACCTCGGCGTGGTCGGCGACTCACTGCGGATCGCGGCCCTGACCACGTTGCTCGCGCTGCTGATCGGCTACCCGACGGCCTATGTGATCGCCCGGCTGCCGCGGAAGTGGAAGACCGCCGCGCTGGTCGCCATCGTGCTGCCGTTCTGGACGAACTTCATCATCCGGATCTACGCCTGGATCATGCTGCTCAACGGTCCCGGGCTGGTCAACAGCGGGCTGAAGGTGTTCGGGCTCGGGCCGTACGAGCTGCTGTACAACGAGGGGGCCGTCGTCGTCGGGCTGCTGTACTCGTACCTGCCGCTCATGGTGCTGCCGCTCTACGCCGCGATCGAGCGGCTGGACCCACAGCTCCGCGAGGCGTCGGCCAACCTGGGGGCCTCGGCGTTCACCACGTTCAGGAAGGTCACGCTGCCGCTCACGGTGCCCGGGGTGCTGACCGGGAGCCTGTTCGTGTTCGTGCCCAGCTTCGGCAACTTCGTCATCCCCGAGATGCTCGGGGGCAGTAAGTCGATCATGGTGGGCAACCTGATCCGCAACCAGTTCCTGAAGGCGCGCGACTGGCCGTTCGGCTCGACGCTCGCGCTGGCGCTCATCGCGGTGTTGGTGGTGCTGCTCATCGTGCAGGCCCGGGCGGCGCGTCGTGCGTAGGGGCAGGCTGCTGTACGTACCGTTCTGGGCCACGTATGTGTTCCTCTACCTGCCGATCGTCGTGCTCGTCGTCATGTCGTTCAACTCCGGCGACTCGGCGTACACGTTCGACGGCTTCAGCCTCAAGTGGTATGGCGAGCTGGCCGGGGACGAGCGGGTCAGGGACGGCCTGGTCAACACCCTGATCGTGGCCGCGGGATCGACCGTGATCGCCACCGTGCTCGGCACCCTGCTGGCGGTCGGGCTGGCCCGGCACACCAGGTCGAAGGCGCTCGACGCGATCGCCCTGATGCCGGCCGTGCTGCCTGACCTGGTGCTGGCGATCGGGCTGCTGGTCTTCTACGGCGTGATCCAGCTCACCCTCGGGCTGTACTCGGTGGTGCTGGCGCACGGGCTGTTCTCGATGGCGTTCGTGGCGGCGGTGGTGCGCACGCGGCTGTCCGGGGCGGACACCTCCCTGGAGGAGGCCTCACGGGACCTCGGGGCGGGGCCGGTGGCGACGTTCGTGCGGATCACGCTGCCGCAGCTCGCGCCGGGGATCGTCGCGGGGGCACTGCTGGCGTTCACGCTGTCGCTGGACGAGTTCGTGATCGCCTACTTCACGATCGGCAACAGCGAGCAGACGCTGCCGATCGTCATCTACTCAATGATCCGTTTCGGGGTGACCCCGAAGATCAACGCGCTGGCCGCGATCCTGCTGCTGGTGAGCTTCACGGCGGTGATCGCCGGGCAGCGCCTGACGAGAATTGGGGAGAGGGAGCCGAACCGGACACCTGGAGAACCACGCGTGGACACCAGGGTGCAAGGTGCGGCGGACTCGACCATAAGGATGGAGTCCCGTGCTCAGGATTGACGGGGTCACCCGCAGGTTCGGGGACGTCACCGCGCTCGACGCGGTGTCGCTGGAGATCGGGCAGGGCGAGTTCTTCGCGCTGCTCGGGCCCTCCGGCTGCGGCAAGACCACGTTGTTGCGCATCATCGCCGGGTTCGAGGCGCCGGACGCCGGCACGGTCACGCTCGACGGCCAGGACCTGCTGGCCAGGCAGCCGAACCGGCGGCCGATCAGCCTCATGTTCCAGTCGTACGCGCTGTTCCCGCACATGACCGTGGCCAAGAACGTCGCCTACGGGCTGGAGCGCGAGCGGCTGCCCCGCCAGGAGGTCAAGCAGCGGGTGGGCGAGGTGCTGGAGACCGTCGGGCTGACGGCGCAGGCCGCGCGCAAGCCCGCCCAGCTCTCCGGCGGGCAGCGGCAGCGGGTGGCGCTGGCCCGTTCCATCGTCAAGCGGCCCCGGCTGCTGCTGCTCGACGAGCCGCTGTCGGCCCTGGACAAGAAGGTCCGCGCCGACATGCAGCTGGAGCTGAAGCGGCTGCAGCACGAGGTCGGCATCACGTTCGTGGTCGTCACGCACGACCAGGAGGAGGCCATGTCGCTGGCCGACCGTATCGCGGTCCTCGACGGCGGCCGGGTGTGCCAGGTGGACCGGCCGGTGGAGCTGTACGAGCGGCCCCGCTCGCCGTTCGTGGCCGACTTCGTCGGCGCCAACAACCTCTTCCCCGGCACGGTCAGCGGCTCCGGCGCGGGGGAACGCGGCTCCGGCGCGGTCGAAAGCGGTCCCGGCGTGGGCGAGAGCGGTCTTGGGGCGGTCGAGAGCGACGCCTTCGGCCCGTTGCCCGGCACGCCGCTGGCGGAGCTGGCGGCGGGTGCCAAGGTGCTGCTGGCGGTGCGGCCGGAGAACGTCGAGCTGGTGCCGGAGGAGACCGCCGGGAGCCTGCGGGGCAGCGTGCTGGATGTCAGCTTCTACGGCGGCGTCTCGCACATCTCCGTGGAGCTGCCGGGCCGGGCCAAGCCCGTCCTGGTGGCCGTCCAGGGCGCCGGCGCGGTGTCGGCCGGAGCCAAGGTCGGGGTGCGCTGGAACGCCTCGGACGCGGTCATCATGGCGGCCGACGCATGAGCGCCTCAGGACGCGGCGACCCCGACCGCGCACTCTCAGGGCACCGCGGACTCTCAGGGCGCGGTGATCCCGACCGCGGACACGTGAGCGCCCCGGGACGTGGCGGCCGGGGACGCGTGAGCGCCCCGGGACGGCGGTCCGCGCGCCCGTCAGTAGGACAGGTCGTTGCCCGTGGCCGCGCGGGCGTACGACAGGATCAGCCCGGCCGCCTCCGCCGGGCCGATCACCGGGTGCCTGGCCGTGATGCGGTAGCCGTAGGCGTCCTCGAGGGCCACCAGGTTGCGCGCGATCGTCAAGGAGTCCGCGCTCAGCCGGAACACCCCGAGGGCCGCCCCGGTGTCCAGGATCGCCTGGTACATCGACACCTGCCGGTCGTAGAGCGAGGTGAGCAGCACGCCGTAGACCCGGTTGCGGCCCGCGGCCCCACCCAGCTCGTTGAGCAGGCGTACGTCGGGGTCGAGCGGTCCGGTGGGCAGCCCCGACCTGATCGTCACGACCAGCTTCTCGACCGGATCGGTGAGCGCGGACAGTTGCCGCAGGCGCTGCTCGTAGAAGCGTTCCATGCCCGCGTGCTGCGCCTCGACCAGCAGCTCGCTGAGGTCGGGGTAGTGGTAGAGCACGGCGCCGGAGGTCAGACCGGCTTCCTCGGCCACGTGCGAGAGCTGTACACCGTCGATGCCGTGGCGGATGATGGCCCTGCGAGCGGCCTCGATCAAGTCGATGCGCCGGTCACTGCGGCTCTTACGCTGAGCCACCCCCACCACCTTCACTCGTTTGGCTACTGTTCAGTTAGCCGTGACCATAGTGCCGGTAACTTTAACTTCACGCCAGATGCTTATTTGAATTCACCTTCAAATTGATTGAGTCCCCCGGAGTCTCGATGCCTCTCACCGTCCTGTTCATGCCTGAAAGCGCCTACGGTCCCACCAACAACTGCATCGGCATCGGCGACATCCTCCGCCGCCGGGGTCACCGTGTCGTCTTCGCCGCCGAGGCGTCATGGAAGGGCAAGCTCGAAGCCCTCGGTTTCGAGGAGGACCTCGTCGACCTCGCGCCTCCGGCCGAGGAGGCCGAGGAGCAGGACCCGGGGCAGTTCTGGAAGGACTTCATCCGCGAGACCGCGCCCGAATACCGCAAGAGCACGCTGGAGCAGCTGGAGACCGTCACCAAGCCGATCTGGGACTCCCTGATCGACGGGGTGAAATACTGCGAGCCGCAGCTCAAGGCCATCATCGAGCGGGTGAACCCGGACGTGATCGTCGAGGACAACGTGATCACGTTCCCGGCGCTGCTCACGGCCGGCAAGAAGTTCGTCCGCATCGTCTCGTGCAACCCGCTGGAGGTGCGGGGGGAGAACATCGCGCCGGTCTTCTCCGGCCTGCCCGCCGACGACCGCGGCGAGTGGGACGCCTTCCGCGCCGAGTACGACCGCACCCACCGCGAGATCTGGACCGCCTTCAACGAGTGGTCGGTCGCGCAGGGCGCCGAGCCGCTGCCCGACCTGGACTTCATCCACTCGGGCGACCTCAACCTCTACGTCTACCCCGAGGTCCTTGACTACGTCGACGCCCGCCCGCTCGGCCCCACCTGGCACCGCCTCGACTCCTCCGTACGCGAGACCGACGGGGACTTCGAGCTCCCCTTCCAGCGCAACGAGGGCTCGCTGATCTACTTCTCGCTCGGCTCGCTAGGCTCCTCCGACGTGGAGTTGATGCAGCGGGTGATCGACGTGCTGGCGGCCACGCCGCACCAGTACATCGTCTCCAAGGGCCCGCTGCACGAGGAGATCAAGCTTCCCGCCAACATGTGGGGCGCGGAGTTCCTCCCACAGACTAAGATCGTGCCGTTGTGTGACCTCGTCATCACCCACGGGGGCAACAACACCACCACGGAGGCGCTGCACTTCGGCAAGCCGATGATCCTGCTGCCGCTCTTCTGGGACCAGTACGACAACGCCCAGCGGGTGGATGAGCTGGGCTATGGTGTCAGGCTCTCGACCTACACCTTCACGGATGAAGAACTCTTGGGGGCGGTCACGCGCCTGCTCGGGGACACCGAGTCGCGGGCGCGGGCCGCCGCCGCGGGCGAGGAGATCAGGCGCCGCGACGGCCTGCGCAAGGCCGCCGATCTGATCGAGCAGCTCGGCCAGTCCTGATCGACCCGTTCGGTCAGCAGCACGACCCTGAGGAAATGAAGTCCCCCGATGCGTGAACTGATCAACCCCGCCACCGGACTCCCGTGCGCCGAAATTCCGGATACGCCGGTCGAGAGTGTGGCGGCGGCCGTGCGGACGGCCCGCTCGGCCTTCCAGGAGTGGTCACAGGCCACCCCTGCCGAGCGGGCCCGGCTGCTGCTGCGGGTGGCCGATCTGGTGGAGGCCGAGGCCGACGAGCTGACCAGGCTGGAGGTGGAGGAGACGGGCAAGCCGGCGACGGTGTTCCGGGACGGCGAGCTGCCCTTCGCGGTGGACAACCTGCGCTTCTTCGCCGGGGCCGCCCGCTCGCTGGAGGGCTCGGGGGCCGGGGTGTTCAGCCCCGGCTACACCTCGGTCCTGCTGCGCCGCCCGGTCGGGGTGGTGGGGTCGATCGCGCCCTGGAACTTCCCGTTCGTCATGGCTGTCTGGAAGATCGGCCCGGCGGTGGCCGCGGGCAACGCGGTGGTGATCAAGCCGGCGCCGCAGACGCCGCGCACGACGCTCCGGCTGGCCGAGCTGTTCGCCGCGGCGGGCGGGCCCAAAGGGCTCGTCCAGGCCGTCACGGGCGACGCGGAGGTGGGCCAGGCGCTGGTCGCCGATCCCGGAGTGGACATGGTGAGCGTCACCGGCTCCACGGAGACGGGCCGGGCCGTGATGTCCGGGGCCGCCGCCACGCTCAAGCGGGTGCACCTGGAGCTCGGGGGCAAGGCCCCGGCCCTGGTGTTCGAGGACGCCGACCTGGCGGAGATGTCCCGCGGCGTGGCCATGGGGGCCACGTACAACACCGGACAGGACTGTACGGCCGCCACCCGCGTCTACGTCGCCCGCGAGGTGTACGACGACGCGGTGGAGGCGCTCCTGGCAACTCTTGCCGAGATCTCCGTCGGAGACCCCTGGGATCCGGCCACCGACATCGGACCGTTGATCTCGGCGGCGCACCGGGACCGGGTGCACGGGTTCGTGACCAGGGCCGGCGGGCGCGTGTTGCGAGGAGGCTCGCCGATCGCCGGACAGGGCTTCTACTACCCCCCTACGCTTGTCGGCGAGGTCGCACAGGAGAGCGAGATCGTACAGGGTGAGCTTTTCGGCCCGGTGCTGGTCGTCCTGCCGTTCGATGGTGAGGACGAGGCGGTCAGGCTGGCCAACGACACCCGATACGGGCTGGCGTCGTCGGTGTGGTCGCGTGACGTCGCCCGGGCGATGCGCGTCTCGCACCGGCTCGATGCGGGCGTGACCTGGGTCAACGACCACCTGCCCATCGCCAGCGAGGCACCGCATGGCGGGGTGAAGGGCAGCGGCTTCGGCAAGGACATGAGCCAGGAGGCAGTGCAGGAATATTCGGTGACGCGACACCTGATGGTGAAGCACGCGCCACCGGCCGAGCGGGATTCGTTCCGGCCCGCCTGAAAACGTGTACGGCGAAATGTGCCCCAAAGTGCCTCTTTGGGACCGTTTGATGGGATATGTTCGGTTGGCCGATCTGGTACGGGTTGTGTTCCAATTACCCAGCCGGACAGAATCCCATGCGCCACACGCGTGTCTGATTTTTTTCGAGCACGTACCGGCGAGAGGTTGCGAGAGTCAGTGAGGACGGAAAACCCCAGACACATGAGGTCAGGGGAGTACACAGGCGGACGCTTCCGGCTGGGGAACTGGCGTGTGCGCTCAAGGCTGGTCGCGCTGATCCTCATCCCCACGATCGTCGGCGTGCTGCTCGCCGGTGTCCAGCTTGCCAACGCCATCGGCACCAGCGCCGAATACCGGCGGCTCACCGAGCTCGCCGAGCTGGTCCAGCGGATCGGGGCCCTCAACCACGAGCTCGGCAAGGAGCGCACGCTCACCGCCTGGTACGTCGCCGACCGCAACAGGGCCGGGCGCTTCGTCCAGCTCAAGACCCAGCGGCAGGCGACGGACAAGGCCAAGGACGAGGTGCTCGCCGCGGCGACCGGCATCGACGCCACCTACTCGGCCCGCGTCCGCGAGGGCGTCGAGGACATGCACAGGTGGCTCGAAGGTCTGGACAGCCTGCGCGACTCCATGGTCGAGAACGTGCCCCCGCGCGCGTCCATCAGCACGTACACGACCATGATCGGCATCTTCTCCGCCATCGAGGACGCTCTCGGTGACGGCGTCAGCGACGACGCCCTCCAGGGCGACGTGGCCGCGCTCGGCTCACTCCAGCGGGTCAAGGAGGAGATCTCGCGCCAGCAGATCATCCTCATCGTCCAGCTCCTCCAGCGCCGGCTGGACAAGGACGACTGGACCGACTTCCTCGGCTCCTGGGACAAGCAGCAGACCGAGCTGGCCGCCTTCGAGCAGGTGGCCGACCCCCGGGACCTTTCCGCCTACCAGAAGGGCGTCAGGGGGCCGCAGGTCGACCTCGCCGACGCCATGCGGCAGCGCGCCCTGGCCCAGGTCCGCCAGAACGACCGGATCAGGGACCTCGACGTCACCGTCCCCGGCCGCGACCTCAACCCCTGGTACGACGCCACCACCGTCACCGGCAACGCCATGCGCAAGATCGAGGACGGCCTGGCCACCAAGATCGTGACCCGGACCCGGGACCTGAGCGACACCGAGCAGCGCAACGCCATCATCTCCGGCGCGCTGATCCTCGTCCTGCTGCTGCTCGTCCTGGTCATCACCACCCGCGTGGCCGGCTCGCTGGTCCGCCCGCTGCGCCGGCTGCGTGCCGAGGCGCTCCAGGTCGCCACGACCCGGCTGCCCGAGACCGTCCGCCTGCTGCGCGAGTCCGGCGACGGCGCGCAGGTGCCCGAGGTGCCGTCGGTCGGCGTCAACTCCCGTGACGAGATCGGTGAAGTGGCCCGGGCGTTCGACGAGGTCCACCGTGAGGCGCTGCGACTGGCCGGTGACGAGGCCAAACTCCGTACGAACGTCAACGCGATGTTCGTCAACCTCTCCCGCCGCAGCCAGACGCTCGTCGAACGCCAGCTCCAGCTCATCGAGGGCCTGGAGCAGGGCGAGGAGGACGAGCAGCGACTGGCCAACCTGTTCCGCCTGGACCACCTGGCCACCCGCATGCGCCGCAACAGCGAGAACCTGCTGGTCCTCGCCGGCCAGGAGGCCGCCCGCAAGTGGAGCGAGCCGGTGCCGCTGGTCGACATCGCCCGCGCCTCGCTGTCCGAGGTCGAGAACTACGAGCGGGTCCAGATCCAGATCCCGTCCGGCACGCTGATCGTCGGCCCCGCCGTCACCGACGCCGTCCACCTGCTCGCCGAGCTGATCGAGAACGCCATCTCGTTCTCCCCCCGCGAGAGCAAGGTCCAGGTCACGAGCACGCCCGCCGAGGGCGGCGTGCTCGTGTCGATCAACGACCTGGGCATCGGCATGAGCCAGGACGAGCTGGCCGAGGCCAACTGGCGCCTGGCCAACCCGCCCGTGGTGGACGTGTCGGTCTCCCGGCGCATGGGCCTGTTCGTGGTCGGCCGCCTGGCCCTGCGGCACGGTATCCGCGTGCAGCTCAGCATGCGGGAGGCGGGCGGGCTGAGCGCGCTGGTCATGATGCCGGACATGCTCATCAGCGGCGGCCCGGGGTCCGCGCGTCCGGGCGGGCAGTACGAGGCGTTCACGTCGTTCGATCCGAGCACCTTCGGCATGGCGCCGTCACAGAACGGGTCGGGGCCCTCGACGCCGGCCGCCGAGCTGCCCGACCAGGTGCTGGACACGCAGTGGCCGGGCTCGCTGCCCGCTCCCGGGACCGGGAACTGGCCGTCGATCGAGCAGCCCGCGTTCGGCGAGCAGCAGCCCGCCGGCTTCGGCGAGCCGTCGTTCGGCGACCGGCCGCCCTTCGCCGAGCAGTCGCAGGGCGCGCAGGACGAGCACCGTTGGCCGTCCTTCGCCGAGGAACCGCCCACGGCCCAGCAGCCGCCCGTCCAGCTTCCACCGGCCCAGCAACCGTTCCCCGAACCGCAGCCCTTCGGCGAGCCGCAGCAGCAGCCTTTCGGTGAGCCGCAGCCCTTCGGGGAGTCGCGCTGGCCGTCGTTCGCGGAGGAGCAGCCGCCGGCCTCGCGCCCGTTCGCGGAGAACCGCTGGCCGTCGTTCGCCGAGCCGCCGCCACCCGCGCAGGACGACGAGCCGCGCTGGCCGTCGTTCGCCACCGAGCCGCCGCCGCCGGCCCCGGAGGAGCAGCCGCGCTGGTCGTCGTTCGCCGACCCGATGCCGCGCAGGTCGTTGTTCGAGTCGGAGGATCGGCCGCGGCCGCAGTTCGACGAGGCTTACCGTTCGCCGTTCGCCGATGAGCCCAAGCCCCTCGAACAGTTCGAGCAGAACGGGCACTCCAACTACGGCCCGTTCGGCCCCGGTGACTACTCCTCGCAGGACCTGACCGGCCCGCTGCCCGTGGTGCGCAACTCGCCCATGGAGGAGCAGGGCGAGGAGTACCTGCCGATCTTCTCGTCGGTCGGCTCGGACTGGTTCCGGCGTCCGGAGCCGGATCAGGTGCCGCTGGAGCCCGAGCACGAGCACGAGATCACTGCCGTGCACCCTGCGGTGTCCGCGGACCAGCCCCCGGTCGCGCCGCCGGCGGCTGCTCTTCCGGACTCGACGCCCAGCGGGCTGCCGCGGCGCCGGCCGGGGCAGTCCGGCGTGGGCGCGTCCTGGTCCTCGCCCGCGGACTCCGGCTTCCAGGCCGCGCAGGCGGCGGCGGAGCCCGCGCAGGGCGGCACGACGCCCTCGGGTCTGCCCCGCCGCGTCCCCAAGGCCAACCTCGTGCCCGGTACGGCGAGCCTCGCCGAGCCGCAAGCTACGTCACCGGCGCCGCAAATCTCACCCGAGCGGCTGCGCAGTCGGCTCTCCAGCTTCCAGCAGGGTGTCCGGCAAGGCCGGGCGTTCACCCGCGGAGAAGAGAATGAGGAGGACAAATGAGAGAGATGAGCCAGGGAGCGCGCGGTATCAGCTGGCTGATCACGGACTTCGTGAACAACGTGCCAGGCGTCGCTCACACGGTCGTGGTGTCGTCTGATGGCTTGCCACTGGCCTTCTCCGAGGGGTTCCCCAAGGACCGGGCCGACCAGCTCGCCGCGGTGGCCTCGGGTGTGATCAGCTTGACCCAGGGCGCCGCGCGGGTTTTCGAGGGCGGTATGGTGTCGCAGACCGTTATCGAGATGCAGCGGGGGCTCTTGATGATCATGTCGATCAGCGATGGGTCCTGCTTGGCCGTCCTGGCGGCCCCCGACTGCGACATGGGTCTGGTGGCCTACCAGATGACCCTGCTGGTCGAACGGGCCGGCCAGGTGCTGACTCCGGCCGTACGCGCTGAGCTGCAAGCGGCACGCCCCCGCTAGCAGGGGGTGACAGGAGAACATGGTGTCAGGTCAGGGTTGGGCTGGTGATAGCACTCCGCCGCACCCGGCGGCTCCCCGTCCGCAAAAGCCGAGCTCCTTGGTACGGCCCTATGCCGTGACCGGGGGGCGCACCGCGCCGCGGATGAAGTTCGCCATGGAGGCGTTGGTGTCCTCCGTGACGTCGGAATACCAAGACATTTCCCTACTTAGTCCGGAGTATCAGACGATCATCCAGCTGACCCGGAACGTCCGGTCGGTTGCCGAGATCTCCGCCCTTTTACGTCAGCCGCTTGGTGTGGTCCGGGTGCTGATTGCCGACATGGCGTCGGAGGGCCTGATTCGCGTGCACCAGCCTGCGCTGGACGCGGGAAAGCCGGACCTCAACTTGCTCGAAAGGGTGCTCAGTGGACTTCGCAGGCTCTAGCCCCGGCCTAACCTCGACGAAGATCGTCGTGGCCGGGGGCTTCGGCGTGGGGAAGACGACATTCGTGGGAGCGGTCTCGGAGATTCTTCCGCTCACCACTGAAGCGGTCATGACGGACGCCTCGGCGCACGTCGACGACGTCTCCCTCACGCCCAACAAGACGACCACGACCGTGGCCATGGATTTCGGCCGGGTCTCCCTCGACCGTGACCTGATCCTTTACCTGTTCGGCACTCCCGGGCAGCACCGGTTCTGGTTCATGTGGGACGACCTGGTCCGGGGTGCCATCGGCGCGGTGGTGCTGGTGGACACACGCCGCCTGGCGGATAGTTTTCCCGCCATCGACTATTTCGAAGAGGCCAAACTGCCCTTCGTGATCGGCATCAACGGCTGGGACGGACGTTTCGGCCACGCGGAGGAGGAGATCCGGGAGGCGCTGTCGATCGGCGATCACATCCCGATCGTGCGCCTGGACGCCCGGCAACGCGAGTCGGTCAAAACCACCTTGATCACCTTGGTGGAACACGCCCTGACCCGCCACATGCACACCCCGGTGTAACCGGGGAAAGACGCAAAACAAGCGGCCCGCCACCTCAGGAGGTGACGGGCCGCTCGTCTGTGCGCAGTCCTCAGGGAGAACGAAGCCGTCCTTGGCCAGGGCAGGCAACGAAGCGGACCGTATGTGGAGGCCCCCGCACGAAACCCGCCACAGGTCAGCCCTGAAGCACGAAGAGACCCCGAGCCCAGATTCGAACCACGAAACCGGCCAAGCGAGCGCCGTAACGGCGTCCGACCCTGTGCGGGTCAGCGGCCGTCTCCTGGAGGCCCTCCGCCCCGAACGGCGAGTGGCGGCCCACTTGGCCCCGCCGTAACGAATGAATGAGTTTAAACCGTCGCGTGGCCGCGGACGAGACGACCCACCTCGGCGCGGAGGTGGACGAAGTCGGAGTGTTCGCGCGTGGAGATCTGGTCGCGCGGGGCAGGCAGATCCACCTTCAGATCCCCCACCACGTGCGCCGGCGCCTTGGACAGCACCACCACCCGGTCGCCCACGTAGACGCTCTCGTCGATGTCGTGCGTGATGAGCACGATCGTCATCTGGTGGTGCCCGCGGACCTTCAGCACGAGGTCCTCGAGGTCCTCCCGGGTCTGCGCGTCCACCGACCCGAACGGCTCGTCCATGAGCATCAGCGCCGGCCGGTACGCCAGCGCCCTCGCGATGGCCACCCGCTGCTGCATGCCGCCGGAGAGCTGGAAGGGATATTTGCGCTCCGCGCCCGACAGCCCCACCGACTCCAGGGCCTCGTGGGCGGCCTCGCGGCGCTGGCGCTTGTCCATGTTCTTGCGGCGCAGCGGCAACGCCACGTTGTCCACCACCGACATCCAGGGGAACAGCGAGCGGCTGTAGTCCTGGAAGACCACGGCGAGATTGTCAGGAGTCTGGCGCACCACGTTGCCCTCGATCCTGATCTCGCCGCCGGTCGGGGTGATCAGGCCGGCGATCGAACGCAGGAGCGTGGACTTGCCGGCCCCGGACGGGCCGACGATGCACAGCAACTCGCCTTCGGCAACGCTCAGGTTGAGGCCCTCAATGGCGTGGTGCGCATTGGGGCTGCCGCCGCCGTAAACGTGGGAGAGGTTGTCTATCTCGAGCAATGGATTTCCTCGGGGGCGAGACCATGGACAACACGGCGGCTCTTTGCGGAGCCTCGAAACACTCTATCGGAGCGGGGAATTGGCGGACATCGCTGTCATGTGACCCCATTCAACGCGCGATCTTACTCTCACGAGGTGATCACCTTCCAGGAGCAGTGCCCGGCGCTAACCGGGTGGCCCCTGCGCGGCCTGGTGCCAGGTCAGCACCCGCCGCTCGGCGACCAGGAACAGTTCGTTGAACAGGTAGCCCAGCACCCCGAGCAGCACGATCCCGGCCCACATGGCGGGCAGGTCGAACGTCGAGTACGCGTCGGTGATCTGGAAGCCGATGCCGTTCGTGGTGCCGGGGAGCAACTCCGAGAACACCATGACGATCAGCGACAGCGACAGCGCCAGCCGCAGTCCAGCGAACATCTTGGGCAGCGCCGACGGCAGGACCACCCGGAAGAGCCGCTCGGCCCGCGAGAGCCGGAACGCCTGGCACGTCTCCAGGTGCAGCGGCTCGACCGAGCGGGCGCCGTCGGCCGTGTTCAGCAGCACCGGCCACACGATGCTGAACACGATGAACGCCAGTTGCATCCGCAGCCCGAACCCGAACAGCACCAGGAAGACCGTCACCAGCGCCGGCGGCGGGATCGCCCGCAGGAACTGCAGCACCCCGTCGAGATAGTCGTAGGCCCTGGCCGACAATCCCAGCGCCAGCCCGAGCGCCACCCCGGCCAGCGCCCCGCCGGCGAACCCGGCGAACATCCGGCCGAGACTCGGCAGGATGTTCCCGACGGCCGCGTCGGTCAGGAACAGCGTGCCGGCCGGCCCGGAGAACCACATGGCGTGCATCCGCCCCAGGATCGTGCTCGGCGGCGGGAAGAACGCGCTGCCGGCCGCCCTCGTGCCCCCCTCCCAGGCGATCACGAGCACGGCCAGCACGAGGGCGCGGAACACGGTGGTCCGCATGCCGCGGGTCCTCATGAGCGCTCTCCCGATGGCATGTCGCGGGTCCTCATGCCCGTCCTCCCAACCGCACGTGGTGCCACCGGAAGGCGCGCCGTTCGGCCGCGACCAGCAGCGCGTTCACCAGCACCCCGAACAGCCCGACCCAGAACACCCCGGCCAGGATGTCGGTCATGCGCGCGGGCACGGCGATCCCGGCGAAGAAGATGAACACCCCGATGCCCTCGCCCCGCCCGGCCACGATCTCGGTGCTGACGGTCAGGATCAGCGCCACTCCCGCCGCCAGCCGGATCCCGGTGGCGATGAAGGGCGCCGACGACGGCAGGGACACCCGCAACAGCACCGCCAGGGGCCCGAAGCCGTATGACCTGAGCGACTCCTTGGCCAGCGGGTCCACGCCGCGCAGGCCGTACATCGTGTTGTAGAGGATGGGCCAGAGCGAGGCGTAGACCACGAGCGTGACGCGGAGCTGGAGCCCCGTCCCGATCACGAGCGCCACCAGCGGGATCAGCGCCACCGACGGGATCGGCCGCAGGAACTCCACGACCGAGCGGGTGGCGGCGTCCACGATCGGCACGCTGCCCAGCAGCAGGCCGAGTGGCACCGCGATCAGCGTCGCCAGCCCGAGCCCGATCGCCCACGCGAGCAGGCTCGTCAGCGCGTGCGCGCCGAACGCCGGGTCGAAGGCCAGCGTGACGGCTCGCCCGACGATCTCCGTGGCCGGCGGCAGGAACTTCGGATCGGCCAGGCCGGTCCTGGCGGCCAGCTCGATCAGGGCGGCGAAGGCCAGGGCCCCGGCCGCCCGGCGCGACCAGCGAGTGGCCGCGGCCGGGCGGGCCCGGGCCGCCAGGGTCTGAGTGCTCACCCGGAGGTGGTGGCCGACATCAGCGTCTTGACGTCGATCCCCTTGTTGAGCCACCTGGCCTCCAGCATCCAGTCGGCCACCCGCTGGAGCCGGACCGGGTTGTCGTTGCTGGAGAAGTACGGGAAGGTGACGGTGGCCGCCGTCGCCGCGTCGATCTGGGTGAAGTTGGGCAGCACCTTGGCCACCACCTCGCGGTTGTTCTCCATCAGCTTGGCCGCGTTGTGGATGGCCCGCTGGAATGCCGCAGCGGTCTTGGGATTCTGGTCGTACCACTCCTGCGTGCCGACATAGCCCGAAATCGGGAACTCGGCGGCCGGGCCGGAGGCCGGGTCGAGGATCTTGCGGGCGCCCATCGACGACGTGGCGGCCGTGACGAGGGGCTCACCCAGGTAGGCCGCGTCGATCTGGCCGCCCTGCCACGAGGGCATGATGTTCTGGAACGTCACCTGGACATATTTGATCGTCGCGGGATCGACGTTGTTGGCCTTGAGTACCTGCGCGAGAGCCAGTTCCTGGAAGTTGTGCAGGACGTTCACGTTGATCGTCTTGCCTTCGAGGTCCTTGGGGGTCTTGATGGGCGAGTTGGGCAGCGCCATGATGCTCAGCGAGTCCGGGGCGGCACGCGAGCCCTCGGCCAGGATCCGCAACTTCAGCGAGCCCTTGTCGTGGGCCTGGAACATCGATACGTAGTTGCCGAACATGGCGTCGATCTCGCCGTTCAGCATCATGGGGATGGCCTCGGGCGCGGCCTGCACGACCTGCGGGGTGACCTCCAGGCCCTCCTGCTCGAAGAGCTTCTGGTCGATCGCGACGTAGATGGCGGCGCTGTCGATGGCGGGCAGGGTGGCGATCTTGAGCTTCGTCTTCTCCAGGCCGCCGGCGGAGGAGGACGGCGGCGCGCTGGCAGTCGTGGAGCCGCCCGTGCTGCACGCGACGGCTCCCAGTGTCAAAGCTAACCCGATGACGGCGGCCCTGGCGGAACGGCCAAACCTCATGTCAGGGACTCCCTTCAGATGGAGCCAGGGGGGGACCGGGTGGCTTGTGCTCCCGGGGGCTGTGTGCCTGACGCACAGCAGGGCTCGACCGTAGCACCAAATGGGTGGCCATTATGGCGAAGACAACACTTGTGGTTGCAATGTCTGTTTGTGGCTATATCGTGAATTTCTAGAGCTCGGCGAGAAATAGCAATGTTTGTCCGGTTCGTGGGAGGAGGTGATAGGCGGGGTTTCTGTTACTCGTGGGGCTTGTTGTTCGATCCTTTCTGCGAGTCAGGAGTGGGCTCGTGGGGCGGTCTTCTATTGCCGGTTTCGGCAGATAGGAGGCGCTCTACTGATTCTGTCGAATTTTCTGGACAATCGGGGATAAACACCTCAATGGGGCACTAGTAGTGGTTGGCCCTGGGCAACCCCTGTGCTCAAATGGCGCTTATCTCGATGTACAAATTGCCCCACGTGCATTTACCTGCATGGTCACCGAGAATTCCCCTCAGGGGCGAGAGGTTGCGAAGGCAAGTGAGAACGCAGAGCGCTGAAGCTTCCGCTGACCGCGAGCCGCACGGGCATCAGAGGCAACGGCTGCCCAAACCAGCCTCAAAGAGGTTCGGGCTGGGCAACTGGCACGTGCGGTCACGCCTTGTCGCGCTGATCGTCGTCCCCACGGCCGTGGCCGTGGGTCTGGGCGGACTGAACGTGATCACCTCGCTCAGTGACGCCAACACCTATCAGACCCTCCGAGAGGTCGCCGAGTTCAGCCAGCAACTCGGCGCCGTCACGCACGAGCTGTCCTTCGAACGTGACGAGACCGCCCTCTACATCGCCCAGGGCCGGCCCAAGGAGCGCGAGGCCCAGCTACGGACCACCCACAGCGGGGTGAACCGCCTCATCGACGAGGCCAAGCAGCAGTCGCAGGCGCTCACGGACACCCATCCCGAGCCGATCCGGCCGGTGTTGCGGCGTCTGGAGGAGATCCCGACCCTGCGTGAGACCGCCGTCAACGGCAAGATCCAGCCCCTGCCGATGATCCAGAAGTACTCGCAGATCATCGCGACCCTGCTGCAGTTCCACGACCAGGTCGGCCAGGTCGCCGTGGACGACCAGGTGGCGCACACCGCCGGCTCGGCGGCCGCTATCGCGCGGGCCAAGGAGCAGGCCTCCAAACAGCGTGGCATCCTGGCCAGCGCGCTGGACAAGAAGGGCTTCGACAGCGGCGAGCTCGCCGCGCTCACCGACGCCAAGTCGCGCGAGGAGAGCGAGGAGACGCTGTTCGCCACGCTGGCCAACCTCGACCAGCTCGAGCTCTACCGCAACACGGTCGTGGGCCAGGACGTCGACCAGACCGACCTGTTCCGGTTGAGGGCCATGGCCCAGTCCGCCGAGGGCAGGGAGCTCAGCATCGGCGCGCGGCCGAACAGGGACGTGGCCACGTGGTTCGACGTCAGCACCGGCAAGATCGACGCGCTGCGGAGCGTGGAGAGAGACCTGGCCTCCTCCGTCATCCTGCGCGCCCGGGCCCTGGAGGAGGGCGCCAACCGCTCGGCGATGATCTCCGGCGGCCTCATCCTGCTGCTGCTGATCGTGGTGATCGCGATCATCTCGCTCATCGCCCGCTCGCTCATCAGGCCGCTGCGCAAGCTGCGCGGCGAGGCCCTCGACATCGCCGGCCACCGCCTGCCGGAGACCGTGCAGCAGCTGCGCGAGGGAGGCGAGGGCTCGGTCGGCCCGGTGGTCCCGATCGGTGTGGACACGCACGACGAGATCGGCGAGGTCGCGCGGGCGTTCGATGAGGTGCACCGTGAGGCGGTGCGGCTGGCGGGCGAGGAGTCGCGGTTGCGCAGCAACGTCAACGCGATGTTCGTGAACCTGTCCCGGCGTAGTCAGACGCTGGTGGAGCGGCAGATCACCCTGATCGACGGGCTGGAGCAGGGTGAGCAGGACGAGCAGCGGCTCGGCAACCTGTTCAAGCTGGACCACCTGGCCACCCGCATGCGGCGTAACAGCGAGAACCTGCTGGTCCTCGCCGGCCAGGACCCGCCGCGCCGGTGGAGCCAGCCGGTCAAGCTGGTGGACGTCGCCCGTGCGTCGCTGTCCGAGGTCGAGAACTACGAGCGGGTGGTGCTCCAGGTTCCCGACGGAGTCTCGGTGGCCGGGCAGGCCGTCAACGACGTGATCCACCTGATCGCCGAGCTGGTCGAGAACGCCCTGTCGTTCTCGCCGCGCGAGACCAGGGTGACGGTGTCCGGCAGCAGGATCGACGGTGGCGGCGTGATGCTGTCCATCAGCGACTCCGGCATCGGCATGACCAGCGAGGAGCTGACCCAGGCCAACGAGCGCCTGACCGACGCGCCCTCGGTGGACGTGTCGGTGTCGCGGCGCATGGGCCTGTTCGTGGTGGCCAGGCTGGCGCACCGGCACGGCATCCGGGTGCAGCTCCGCCCGCACAGCACCGGCGGTCTGACCGCCATGGTGCTCATCCCGGAGAACATGCTCGGTTCCCAGGCCCCGACCTTCGCCGGAACGCCGTCGTTCTCCGGCAACCAGCCTCCCGTCTTCGCGGGCGCGCCGGGTGGCGGCGAGCCGTACACCGGGCCGCATCCCGCACCGCCGGCCACGGACTGGCCACAGGCCGCCCCGCCCGCCACCGACTGGCCGCAGCCCGCTCCGCCGGCCCAGGACTGGCCGCAGCCCACGTTCCAGATGGGCCCCGGCCACCCGTCGTTCCCGTCGAACCCGGAGACGGGCGCCAACTGGCCGCCGCGTGAACCCCACTGGCAGCCCGAGCCCGGCGGCTGGCCCGCCGAGCCGCGCGACAACTCCGACGTGTGGACGCCGCCCCGCGGTCCGGCCTGGAACGGCGACCGCGGCCTGCCCCGGCGGCCCGTGCTGGAGCCGCCGCCGGGCGGCTGGAGCCAAAACACCAATCCGCCGCAGCGGCCGGGGTTCGACTTCCCCGAGACCGAGTCGGGCTCCACGGGACCCATCCCGGCGGTCCCGCCCGCCTCGGCGGGAGACGACTACCTGCCGATCTTCGCCGCCGTGGAGTCCGCCTGGTTCGGCCGTGACAACGGCGCGAGCTGGGGTTCGAGCAAGGCGGACGCGGGGTGGAGCGCGGCGGAGGCCGTGGTGGAGCCGGTACGCGACGGCGCGACGGCGGCCGGGCTACCCAAGCGCGTGCCGAAGGCCAACCTGGTCCCCGGCTCGGCCGACACGTCGGCGTCGCCGAAGGGCGTCATGCCGATGCCGTCGGTCTCACCCGACCGGATACGCAACCGGCTGTCCAGCTTCCAGCAGGGCTTCCGGGCGGCACGGGACGACATCACCGAGGGCAGGGCGTTCCCCTCTGGCCCCAGGAGTGAAAGTAGGGAGGAGGGCGTATGAACGACCTCAGTCACGCAGCGCGTGGAGTCGACTGGTTGATCACTGACTTCGTCGGCACGGTCCCCGGCGTCGCGCACGCGGTGGTCGTCTCATCCGATGGGTTGCCGTTGGCGGCTTCGTCGGGTTTTCCGGCTGACCGGGCTGATCAGTTGGCTGCGATCGCGTCGGGGTTGGTGTCTTTGACGCAGGGTGCGGCCAGGGTGTTCGAGGGTGGTGCGGTCAATCAGACGATCGTGGAGATGCAGCGTGGGCTGATGCTGATCATGTCGATCAGTGATGGTTCGTGTCTGGCGGTGCTGGCGGCTCCGGATTGTGACATGGGGTTGGTGGCCTACCAGATGACGCTGATGGTCGATCGCGCCGGTCAGGTGCTGACCCCGGCGGTGCGTGCCGAGTTGCGTGCCAGCCAGACCAGGTGATGTAGGTGACAGACCCCAGATGGAACAGCGGCGGTTGGGCTCCTCCGCCCCAGCCCCAGTCCCAGCCGCAGCTGAATCCCGACCCCGCATCGCCCGTCCGCCCGTACGCGGTGACAGGTGGACGGACGGCGCCGCGGGTCAAGCTGGCGATGGAGGCCCTGGTGTCCTCGGCGACGGCCGAGCAGCGGGAGTTCTCCCATATCACGCCGGAGTACCAGGCGATCAGCCAACTGTGCCGGCAGGTGCGGTCGGTGGCCGAGGTGTCGGCCCTGCTGCGAATCCCGCTCGGAGTCGTGCGGGTGCTGATCGCTGACATGGCTGCCGAAGGTCTGGTCCGCGTGCATCAGCCCCAACTGGACGCCGGCAGGCCGGACGTAAATCTGCTCGAAAGGGTGCTCAGTGGACTTCGCAGACTCTAGCCCCGGCCTCACTTCGACGAAGATCGTCGTGGCCGGCGGCTTTGGAGTGGGCAAGACGACTTTCGTCGGCGCGGTGTCGGAGATCATGCCGTTGACGACGGAGGCCGTGATGACCGACGCCTCCGCGGGGATCGACGATCTGGGCATGACGCCGCTGAAATCGACCACGACCGTGGCCATGGACTTCGGCCGGGTGTCCCTCGATCGCGACCTGATCCTTTACCTGTTCGGCACTCCCGGGCAGCACCGGTTCTGGTTCATGTGGGACGACCTGGTCCGGGGTGCCATCGGCGCGGTGGTGCTGGTGGACACGCGCCGTCTTGCCGACAGCTTCCCGGCGATCGACTACTTCGAGGAAGCCCAGTTGCCGTTCGTCGTGGGGGTCAACGGCTGGGACGGGCAATATCCGCACAGTGACGTCGAGGTGCGTGACGCGCTGACCCTGGCGCCGCACATCCCGCTGGTGCGGCTCGACGCGCGCTCCAAGGACTCGGTGAAGAGCGCGCTGATCAACCTGGTCGAGCACGCCCTCACGGTCCGGATGGCCGTGCCGGGGTGGGGCGGCTGACACCGCCCGTCACCGGGGGCTGAGACCACCCCGGGCCGCTTCGTTCCGGCGGGTGCGTTGACAGCCCTGCCCATCACCTGATCACAATGGCCGCGGTCCAGACGAGCACCGCAGGAGCACCATGTCCCGTGGCCGCGCCTCATGAACGTGCGAAATCCGATCACCGGTCAGACCGACCGGCCACTTGCCCCCGTCCCGCCCGACCGGCTGGCCGCCGTCGCGGCGGGGCTCCGCGAGCGCGCCCCCGCCTGGCCGGCCGCCGACCGCGGCGAGGTCCTGACCCGGTTCGGGGCCGCGCTCGCCGCCGATGACGACCTGCTCGCCGCGCTGGTGGCCGACACCGGCAGGGTGGCGGAGTCGGTGCTGGAACGGCAGCTCACCGCCGCCCTCATCGACCGCTGGGTACGCCAGGCGCCCGCACTTCTCGCACCCCCGGCCGAGCGCCCCGCCTCCCTGCCCGGGATCCACGTGGCCGGCGACGCGGTGCCGTACGAGCTCGTCGGGGTGATCAGCCCGTGGAACTTCCCGCTGCTGCTGGCCCTCATCGACGCCGTGCCCGCGCTGGCCGCCGGCTGCGCGGTGCTGGTCAAGCCGAGCGAGGTGACGCCCAGGTTCATCGAGCCGCTGATGCGGCTGGTCCCCGCCGACCTGCCGCTGGCCGTCGTCGAGGGCGGCGGCGAGACGGGCGCGGCGCTGGTCGGCCTGGTGGACGCCGTGGTGTTCACCGGCAGCTTGGCGACCGGGCGGCAGGTGGCGCAGGCGGCGGCGCGTGCGTTCGTGCCCGCGTTCCTGGAGCTCGGCGGCAAGGACCCGGCGATCGTGCTGGCCGGGGCCGACCTCGACCGGGCGGCCGCGGCCGTCCTGTGGGGCGGTACCGCCAACGCCGGGCAGTCGTGCCAGTCCATCGAACGCGTCTACGTGGCCCGCGAGGCGCACGACGAGTTCCTCGCGCTGCTGGTGGACAGGGCCGCCAGGGTCGGCCTGACCTGTGAGGGCGGCCCGATCGGGCCGATCATCGGGCCCGGGCAGGAGGACGTGATCGCCGCGCACATCGCCGACGCCGTGGCCAGGGGCGCCACCGTGCACACCGGCGGCACGATCGAGCGGCACGGCGGCGGCCACTGGTGCCGCCCGACCGTGTTGTCCGGGGTCGACCACGCCATGCTGGTGATGACGGAGGAGACGTTCGGGCCGGTGCTGCCGGTCATGGCGGTGGACGGGCCGGACGAGGCGGTCGCGCTGGCCAACGACTCGGACTACGGGCTGTCGGCCGCGGTCTTCGCCGGCTCGGAGGCCGAGGCGATGGCGGTCGCGGCCCGGCTGCGCGCCGGGGCGATCAGCGTCAACGACGCCGCGCTGACCGCGCTCGTGCACGAGGGGGAGAAGCACTCCTTCCGCCTGTCCGGGCTCGGCGGCTCCCGCATGGGTGCCGCCTCGATCGCCCGTTTCCTGCGCCGCCGGGCCTTCCTGGTCAACCGCTCCCCGGCCGCCGACCCGTGGTGGCACCCGGCGTAGCCCGCGCTCAGGCACCCCACGCTCAGGCACCCCGCGCCGCGAGTGCGGGCGGCCACGGTCGCGGGGACTCAGCTACGGGCGCCCCGGTGCCAGGACAGCACCGTCCGCTCGACGCCCAGGAACGCGGTGTTGAGCACGATGCCGAGCAGCCCGAGCAGCACGATCCCGGCCCACATCGCCGGGATGTCGAACTGGCTCTGCGCCTCCAGCATGCGGTGCCCGATGCCCTCGCTGCTGCCCACCAGCTCCGAGATGATCATCATGATCAGCGCCACCGAAACGCTCAGCCGCAGCCCGGCGAAGATCTTCGGGGCGGCGGCGGGCAGGATGATCCGGATGAGCCGCTGGAGGCGGCCGAGCCGGTAGACCGTGGAGGTCTCGATGTACTGCCGGTCGACATGGCGGGCGCCGTCCATGGAGTTGATCAGCACCGGCCAGACGACGCCGTACACGATGGCGGCCAGCTCCATGGGCGTGCCGATCTTGAACAGCGCCAGGAACACCGGGACCAGCGCGGCGGGCGGCACCGAACGGGCGAAGTGCAGCAGCGGCTCCACAAGGGCCGACAACCGGTGCGAGCGGCCGAGCGCGACCCCGGCCAGCACTCCGGCCGCGCAGGCCATCGCCCACCCGGCGAACAGCCTGGCCAGGCTCGGCAGCAGGTCGGCCACGGCCTCGTCGGTCAGGAACGCCCGCGTCACCGGCCCGGCGAACCACATCTCGTGCATCCTGGCCACGATCCGCGAGGGTGGCGGGAAGTAGGCGGCCTCCGCCGAGCGGGCGGCCAGCTCCCAGGCGAGCACGGCCACGGGCAGCAGCCAGTACCACCCCAGCCGCCGGGCGAACGAACCTCGCACCACGACGGCACGGCCCGCCCCGCCACCCGGCGTGGATCTGATGCCCGCATGGTCGCCCCGCGCCGCGCCGGTGCTCACGAGGTCACCCCCGCGCTCTCCCGGTGCCAGCGGAACAGGCGGCGTTCGGCGGCGGTGAACAGCAGGTTGGCGGCCAGGCCGATCAGCCCGGCCCACACGGTCGCCGCCAGCATGCGGTCGATCCGGGCGGCGCTCCCCGCGAGCGACTGGAACGCGCCGATCCCGCCGTCCCCCGGCGCCAGCAGCTCCACGCTCACGGCCACGATCAGGGTGACCGACACGGAGATGCGCGCCCCGGTGGCGATGAACGGCGCCGCGCTCGGCAGGCTCACCCGCCACACCACCGCCAGCGGGCCGAACCCGAAGCTCCGCAACGTGTCCTTGGCGAGGGGGTCGACGTCGCTCAGGCCGTACAGGGTGTTGATCAGCAGCGGCCATGAGCAGGTGTAGACGACCAGCGCGGTCTTGGCGTCCTGGCTGGCCGGGAAAAGGAACATGGCCAGCGGGATCAGCGACACCGACGGGATCGGCCGCAGGAACTCCACCAGCGGCCGTACCGACCGCTCAAGGAACGGCACGGTGCCGAGCAGCAGCCCCGCGGGCACGGCGACCAGCGCGGCGATGACCAGCCCGCTCAGGCACGCCTCCAGTGTGGCCAGCACGTCGGACCTGAACTGCTCCTCCAGGGGCAGCACCGCCGCCACGGCCAGCACCTGCGAGACGGGCGGCAGCACCGCGGCGGGGATGAGCCCGGTCCGCCCGGCCACCTCGACAATTGCGAGGAACCCCAGCACCCCGAGCGCGCCGAGGATCCCCCGCTCGAACCGCGTCATCCCAGCGGCGGCGCGAAGAGCTGAGCCACGTCCACCTTGGCCTTGAGATAGCCGTAGCCGGTCAGCAGGTCGGCGAGCTTCTGCACGCTCGCCTTGTCGGCCTCCATCGAGAACTTCCCGAGCGTCATCGCCGCCGCCGCGTCCGCCGGGATCTGCGTGTACGTGGGCACGACCTCGTCGATGGCCTTCCGATCCTTCCCGGCGATCTGCTGGGCCTTGGCCAGCGCGCGGTGGAAGGCGGCGGCCGTCTTCGGGTTGTCGTCGATCCACTTCTCGGTGACGCCCCACCCGTCGATCGGCACCCCGGCCGTCACGCCGTCGGTCGTGTCGATCACCTGGGTGGCGCCGCTCTTCTTGGCCGCGGTCAGGAACGGCTCCACCAGCCAGGCCGCGTCCACCGTGCCCGAGGAGAGCGCGCCGAGCTGGTCGGCGAACTGCACCGGCACGTATTTGACGTCCTCCGGCTTGAGCCCGGCCTCCTGCAGGTGGGCGTTGGTCAGCGTCTGACCGAGCGCCTTGAGCACGTTGACCGCGATCGTCCTGCCCTTGAGGTCGGCCGCCGTCCTGATCGGCGAGCCCTTGGCCACCACGACGCCGGCGACGTTCGGGGCGGCCTCCTGACTGTGCTGGAACAGCCTGAGCCTGGCCGCACCCGAGTCGTTGATCGCCATCAGCGACACGTAGCTCGTCAGGAAGGCGTCCATGCTGCCGTTGAGGATCTTCGGCATGACCGCCTGC
This sequence comes from Nonomuraea sp. B12E4, assembly GCF_039871825.1. Lineage (NCBI taxonomy): Bacteria > Bacillati > Actinomycetota > Actinomycetes > Streptosporangiales > Streptosporangiaceae > Nonomuraea > Nonomuraea sp. B12E4. Next base: position 338,117 of record NZ_JBDPME010000010.1, read on the forward strand.
GGGGCCTGGATGATCTCCGTCTTGACGGTCAGGCCCTCCTCCTTGAAGAACCCGCGCTTCTCGGCGATGAACAGCGGCGCCGACGACGGCACCGGCACCACGCCGACGAGGAGCTGGGTCTTCTCCAGCCCGCCGGAGGACGTGGCGCCGCTCGGCTCGCCCCCGCCCCCTCCGCCGCCGCACGCGCTCAGCGCGAGCGCGGCCGCCATACCCGCGACCACGATCTTGGCCAGCTTCATCGCCACTGCCTTTCTGGGTCCGTCATCAGGTGGAGGCTTGGGGGAGGGCTCAGCGGGGCCTGCCCTCGATGAGGCCGGCGCCCGAGCCCAGCTCGACGATCCCGGTGAGGGCCAGGTCCGCGCGGTCGAGCAGGGCCGCGCACTGCCCGCTCCGCCATGGTCAGCAGGGTCGCGACACGGGAGAGGTCGCCTACGGCTCCCCAGAGAAGGTCGTCGGAGTGCGGCATATGTCCTTCCAACTGCGGGCGGGCCGCCGATGCCGGAGAACGAGCACTTCACGGCGCGGCAGAGGTGCCGGGCAGCGTGATCGTAACCCAGACGGCGGCGCGGACGCAGCGGTATGAATCCCGGCGGCCATCCGGGGCGGGGGTGGGGTGGGCGGGCACGTACGGCACCGGTGGGGGTGGGCGGGCGGT
>NZ_JBDPME010000099.1:0-621 GCF_039871825.1 Nonomuraea sp. B12E4
GAAATGGGAAGAAGGCGAAGTCATGAGCGCCGGGATTTACCCCCTAACCTTTATATAAGAAACAATGGATATTACTGCTACAGGGACCCAAGGACGGGTAAAGAGTTTGGATTAGGCAGAGACAGGCGAATCGCAATCACTGAAGCTATACAGGCCAACATTGAGTTATTTTCAGGACACAAACACAAGCCTCTGACAGCGAGAATCAACAGTGATAATTCCGTTACGTTACATTCATGGCTTGATCGCTACGAAAAAATCCTGGCCAGCAGAGGAATCAAGCAGAAGACACTCATAAATTACATGAGCAAAATTAAAGCAATAAGGAGGGGTCTGCCTGATGCTCCACTTGAAGACATCACCACAAAAGAAATTGCGGCAATGCTCAATGGATACATAGACGAGGGCAAGGCGGCGTCAGCCAAGTTAATCAGATCAACACTGAGCGATGCATTCCGAGAGGCAATAGCTGAAGGCCATATAACAACAAACCATGTCGCTGCCACTCGCGCAGCAAAATCAGAGGTAAGGAGATCAAGACTTACGGCTGACGAATACCTGAAAATTTATCAAGCAGCAGAATCATCACCATGTTGGCTCAGACTTGCAATGGAACTGGCT
>NZ_JBDPME010000100.1:0-606 GCF_039871825.1 Nonomuraea sp. B12E4
TCTCCTCACGCAGGTCGAATACCATCTTGACGGCGCGATCACGCAGCTCTGGGGGATACTTCCTCGGTGCGGGCACGACTCCCAGCCTTCCAGTCTTGGGAGCCTCCAACCAACCCGGGGCAGCTCACCGCCTGGTCAACGGCGGCGGCTACCTCGACCGTGAATACGCCGCCGGCACCAAACGCCTGGACGTGCTCGTTCGCTGGCCCTACAGCGGTCCCGACGGTGGACGGCTGATGCAACGCGAGGCCATGGAACTCAAGGTATGGAGACCCGGCGCAGACGACCCGAAGCCCGAGGGTCTGGCCCAGCTCGACCGCTACCTCGACCGACTGACCCTGCCCACCGGCGTCCTGGTCATCTTCGACCGCCGCCCAGAGGCCCCCGCGTGGAAAGAGCGCGGCGGTTTCGAGCAGGCGACCACGCCGTCGAGCCGCCAGGTCACCGTCCTGCGTGTGTGAGGGGTGTCGATGTGCGCACAACACATGTCCTGGCTGGACGCGCTGATGGACGTGGCCGGGTGCGCTGACGCCGGTTACCCGTCTGGCTTCACTTGCTGGGGCGGGCCTCCAGGCGGGTGGTTATGGGCGGGCCGGGGGTACGGCC
>NZ_JBDPME010000101.1:0-595 GCF_039871825.1 Nonomuraea sp. B12E4
GAGGTTGTTAGCGCGACCTCCTGCCACCCGCTTTCACGAAGGTCATGTGTAAAAGGCCGCAGCGTAACTATTACTAATGAATTCAGGACAGACAGTGGCTACGGCTCAGTTTGGGTTGTGCTGTTGCTGGGCGGCGATGACGCCTGTACGCATTTGGTGATCCGGTTCTGCTTCCGGTATTCGCTTAATTCAGCACAACGGAAAGAGCACTGGCTAACCAGGCTCGCCGACTCTTCACGATTATCGACTCAATGCTCTTACCTGTTGTGCAGATATAAAAAATCCCGAAACCGTTATGCAGGCTCTAACTATTACCTGCGAACTGTTTCGGGATTGCATTTTGCAGACCTCTCTGCCTGCGATGGTTGGAGTTCCAGACGATACGTCGAAGTGACCAACTAGGCGGAATCGGTAGTAAGCGCCGCCTCTTTTCATCTCACTACCACAACGAGCGAATTAACCCATCGTTGAGTCAAATTTACCCAATTTTATTCAATAAGTCAATATCATGCCGTTAATATGTTGCCATCCGTGGCAATCATGCTGCTAACGTGTGACCGCATTCAAAATGTTGTCTGCGATTGACTCTTCTTTG
>NZ_JBDPME010000102.1:0-573 GCF_039871825.1 Nonomuraea sp. B12E4
ACAACACCCGCAGGAGACACTCCACGCTCAGCTACCTCAGCCCCATCGACTACGAGCAGCAGACCACCGCTAGAGTGCTGCTCGCCGCATGACAGCCGGTGTCCACGCTTCGGGGTGAGCCCCCCGCTACCTGTCCGATCGAGCCTGGCCAGCCTCGCGGGCCTGGTCACACCGGCCGGGAGCAGCCGCTCGACGGTGAAGCCGCGGTGGGCGTGCTTGGTGGGGTCGGGCTCTGAGTCAGCGCCGACCCCACCGTCAGGTGAAGCGGCTACCAGGTGCCGAGGACGAGACGTCCTTCGACGGGGCCAAGTGCATACGGGCCGGAGTTGTACCACTTGCCGGCGTTAGAGACACCGTTCTTCCAGACGTGGAAGCTGAACGTGCCGTCAGAGTTTTGGTAGGCGGCGACAATATCGTCGACACCGTCTCCATCGACGTCACCGGACGCCACCCGGTCCTCCGTGTTGGACATGGTCCAACCACCGGAGGTGTAGTCGCTCGAACGACCGAAAGCCGATCCGGTAGAGGCCCACCGGTAAATCGTCATCGACCCATCACCATCGTCACGCATCA
>NZ_JBDPME010000103.1:0-544 GCF_039871825.1 Nonomuraea sp. B12E4
ATGTTGATCAGGGTCTGCGGCGTGATCGCCTCGACGTCCTGCGTGGTCATCCGCTCGCGGACGACGCGCTCCATCCTGGCCAGGCCCAGCCGGACCTGGTTCTGGATCAGCTCGCCGACGCTGCGCACGCGGCGGTTGCCGAAGTGGTCGATGTCGTCGACCTCGACGATCACCTCGCGGTCATTGGCGCCCGGCATCGACTCCTCGCCCGCGTGCAGACGGACGATGTATTCGATGGTGGCGACGACGTCCTCTTCGGTCAGAGTGCCCTGGCTGATCTCAGAGTCCACCCCGAGCTTCTTGTTGATCTTGTAGCGACCCACCTTGGCCAGGTCGTACCGCTTGGCGTTGAAGTACAGGTTCTCCAGCAAGGTCTGCGCCGACTCCTTGGTCGGCGGCTCACCGGGCCGCAGCTTACGGTAGATGTCCAGCAGCGCGTCATCCTGACCGGCCGTGTGGTCCTTCTCCAGGGTGGCCCGCATCGACTCGTACTGGCCGAACCGCTCGAGGATCTGCTCGCTGGTCCATCCCAGCGCCTTGAGAA
>NZ_JBDPME010000011.1:0-269645 GCF_039871825.1 Nonomuraea sp. B12E4
GTGAGCACGGATGGTCGCACATCCGCTTCTATCGAGGGCTCCATGCTCTTGTCAGGCGATCGACGACACCTCCACATCCATGGTCATCCGATCGCTATCACCCGGTTTGCCTGCTGAGAAAACTTCAGTGGTAGTGGTAATGGTAGTGATAGCGGTAGCGGTAGCGGCGGCGAGGAGGGCGAAGAGCGATTGTGGGTCCGGCGAACATGGCCTTCTCCTCTCCCGATTCGCATTTCGCACGCGGCGAATGCGGTTACCCATCCATCTTTGGCATCCGCACCGGAGCGCGTCCAGATAGGCCGGCCTGAACTGGACGATCTGATGCGTGTTCCCATTCTTGGATGTGACCGGGCGCTTGCGATCGAGCCAATCCATGGGTTGTCGGATTGACTCCGGAATGCTGATGCATCAGAGCCAGTTGAATTGGCGCGTTATATCTCGAGGTCGGGGGCCGGGAGCCGGACCGTGACGCGCAACCCGCCCTCGGCCGGCGCGACCGCGCCGACCTGGCCACCATGCGCGCCCACGATGGCCCGCACGATCGACAACCCCAGCCCCGCTCCCTGGTACGAGCGCACCCGGTCCCCGTGGGCCCGGCGGAACGGTTCGAACAGGTCGTCCACCTCGTACGGCGGCACGACGGGCCCGGTGTTGCGCACCGTGACCATCGCGTCCCCCCGCTCCCGGCAAAGGCCGATCCAGACCTGCCCGTCGCGCACGTTGTGCTTGACGGCGTTCTCCAGCAGGTTGAACACACACCGCTCCAGGAACAGCGGGTCCCCCTGGACGAGCACCGGGCGCAGGTCCTGGTGCAGCGTTACGGGCCGCTTGCGCGTCTGGAGGTCGAGCTGATCCAGCACGGTGCGCACGATCTGCTCCAGGTCCACCGTTCTGCGCACGGTCAGCTCCTGCTCCGACTGGGCCAGCAGCAGCAGGCCCTCGATGAGCCGTTCGTAGCGGGCGTTGGTGCCGAGCAGCGCCCTGGCCAGCGCCTTGAGGTCCTCCGAGGCCGCCGGCTCCTCCAGCGACACCTCCAGCACCGTGCGGTTGACGGCCAGTGGGGTGCGCAGCTCGTGGGAGGCGTTGGCGATGAAGCGCCGCTGTGTGTCGAACACCCGGTGGAGCCGGTCCAGCATCGCGTCGAAGGTGTCGGCCAGGCGCCCCACCTCGTCGGGCGGTCCGAGCAGGCCGATGCGCTCGTGCAGGGTGCTCTCCGACAGGCGCTGCGCCGTCTCGGTGACCCGGTCCAGCGGCCGTAGCGCCCGGTCGGCCACCACGTAGCCGAGCAGCAGCGCGATGATCCCGACCAGGATCATCACGACCATGGAGAAGCGAACCATCTCGCTGAGCACGCTGCCCGCGCGGTGCTCGACCTCGGCCTGGAACACAGCGGTCCCGGGGATCTTCGGCGGCATGCTCTCCGTCTCCGGCGCCACCACCTCGCTTCCGCTGATCCTGGAGCCGACGACGAACTGCTGGTTCATCGCCCGCGCGGTGATCAGGTAGGTGAGCCAGAGCAGGATCGAGCCCGCCACGAAGAACAGGCCGCCGTACAGCAGCGTGAGCCGCAGCCGCAATCGCCGGCTGTTCCACCAGAGGCGGGCGGCACCCAGCCGTGCGGTCACAGCCGGTACCCCTTGCCCGGCACGTTCTGGATCGCCGGCGGCTCGCCGAGTTTCTTGCGCAGCGACGTGATCGTGACCCGCAGCGCGCCCGTACCGGCGTCGGCGTGCTCGTCCCACACGCTCCTGCGCAACTCGGCGGAGGTGACCAGCGCGCCGCCGGCGCCGAGCAGCTCGCGCAGCAGGTCGAACTCCTTGCGGTTCAGCGGCACCGGCCGCCCGTCCCTGGTGACCGTGCGGCGGTCCGGGTCGAGCGTGATCCCGGCCCGTTCGAGCAGCGGCGTCGAGGAGCGGGGGGAACGGCGGGCCAGCGCCCTGACCCGGGCCACCAGCTCGGCGAACGCGAACGGCTTGACCAGGTAGTCGTCCGCCCCCAGCGACAGCCCGTCGATCTTGTCGCGGATCTGGCCCGCCGCGGTCAGCATGAGCACCCGGCCGCCGCCGCGCTCGCGCAACCACCGGCACACCTCGTCGCCGTGCACCTCCGGCAGGTCACGGTCGAGCACCACCACGTCGTAGTCGACGTACCCGGCCAACTCCAGGGCGTCCTGCCCGTCGTAGGCCACGTCCACGGCCATCGCGTTGAGCCTGAGCCCGCGCGCGACCGCGTCCGCCAGCCCTTCCTCGTCCTCGACCACGAGCACGCGCATGATCGGCCCCCTTTCCCTCCGGCCACGAGCGTGCCGGATCCCGTGTTAGGGGCGAGTAAGGGCTTATCCGGTTTTAGCACCCCATGGGCTGGAGTAGGGCGCGCCACGGGCGAACGACCCGGGCGTCAAGGAGCGAAAGCCATGAACCTACGGCTGTTGCCGGTCGCCGTCCCCCTCACGCTGGCGCTGGCAGCGTGCGGCTGGCAGGGCACGGGGGGCACGGACGATGGCGTGGTCAGCGCGGGCGGCACCTCGTCCGCCCGGTCGGCCGCCTCCCCGTCGGCCTCGCTGGACCCGCGGGAGGCGCAGTTGAGGTTCGCGCAGTGCATGCGCGAGCACGGCATCGACGTGCCCGACCCGCAGAACGGACAGCTACGGGTGGAGGTGCCCAGGGGAGTGGGCCGCGACAAGCTCGACAAGGCCAACAAGGCGTGCGAGCCCATTCTGGCCTCCGTCGTACGCGACCACACGCCCAGCGGGCAGGACTTCGACCAGATGGTGAAGTTCGCCCGATGCATGCGGCAGCACGGCGTCGACATGCCCGACCCCAAGCCGGGCGAGGGGATGCGCTTCGAGGTCAGGAACGGCTCGGAGGCGAAGATCGAGGCCGCGCACAAGGCGTGCGAGCAGTACGCGCCCGGCGGTGGCAAGACGACCACCGGGGGAAAGCCGTGAGGAAGGGCCTGCTGCTGGGTGGCGGCACCGTCCTGGCGGTCACCGTCACGTGGACGGCGGTGGCCGTCATGAACGACGGCGGCACCGGCCCCGCCACACCCGCCAAGCCCCCGGTGCCCGCCACCGCGGACGTCACACGGCAGGACCTGGTGGAGACGAAGACGGTGGACGGTTCGCTCACGTACGCGGGGGAGCGGCAGCTCGTCTCGGGCGCCGCGGGCACCGTCACGTGGGTCGCCGCCCAGGGCGCGGTGATCCGCCGCGGCCGCCCGCTGCTCAGGGTGGACCGCCGGCCGCTGGTGCTGATGTACGGGAAGCTGCCGCTGTACCGGACGCTGCGGCTCGGAGTGCCGGACGGGCCGGACGTGGAGCAGTTGGAGCGCAACCTCAAGGCGCTCGGCCACGGCGACCACCTGACCGTGGACGACCATTTCAGCTATGCCACCGCCCAAGCGGTCAAGGACTGGCAGGACGACCAGAAGCTCGAGGAGACCGGGGAAGTGGACGCCGCCCAGGTGGCCTTCCTGCCCGCCGCCGCACGCGTGACGCGGGCCCAGGCCAAGATCGGCGCCAGGACCGCACCGGGGCAGCAGGCGCTCACGGTGAGCGGCATCCGCCGCCTGGTGCACGTGGACCTCGACACCGGCGACCAGTCGCTGGCCCGCACGGGCGCCAAGGTCACTGTGACGCTGCCCGGTGGCGAGCGAGCCACCGGCCGGATCACCTCGGTGGGCACGGTCGCCGAGTCGTCGGGGCAACAGCAGGACTCCGGCACCACGATCGACGTGGACATCACGCTGGCCAAGGCGCCCAAGACGAACCTGGATCAGGCGCCGGTCGAGGTCGAGATGGCCGGCGCCCGGCACGCGGACGTGCTGGCGGTCCCCGTGGAGGCGCTGCTGGCGCTACGCGAGGGCGGGTTCGGGGTCGAGGTGGTGGAGGGCTCGGCGAGCCGGATCGTGCCGGTGGAGACGGGAGCGTTCGCGGGCGGGCTCGTCGAGATCAAGGGCGATGGGCTGGCCGAGGACACGAAGGTCGGGGTGCCGGTCCAGTGACCATCGTGGAGCTACGCGGGGTGACCAAGACCTATCCAGGGGACGTGCAGGCCCTGCGCGGCGTGGACCTGACGATCGGCCACGGTGACCTGCTGGCCATCGTCGGGCCGTCCGGGTCCGGCAAGTCGACCATGCTGCACATGATCGGCACGCTCGACCGCCCGACCACCGGCACCGTGCGTGTCGCCGGGCACGACGTGGCGACGCTGTCCGACCGGGAGCTGTCCGCGTTGCGCTCGCGCGCTCTGGGGTTCGTCTTTCAGCAGTTCCACCTGGCGCCCGGGGTCAGCGCGCTGGACAACGTGGCCGACGGGCTGCTGTACACCGGCACCGGCCGCCGCGCCCGCCGTGAGCGGGCCGCCGCCGCGCTGGAACGGGTCGGGCTCGGGCACCGGATGCGGCACAAGCCGTCCGAACTGTCAGGCGGGGAGCAGCAGCGGGTGGCGGTGGCCAGGGCGGTGGCGGGGGACCCGCCGCTGCTGCTGGCCGACGAGCCGACGGGCAACCTGGACTCGCACGCCGGGGCCGACGTACTGGCCGTGCTGGCGGACCTGTATGAATCGGGCACCACCGTCGCCGTCATCACCCACGACGCCGAGATCGCCGGGTGGTGTGCCCGGCAGGTGCGCCTGCGGGACGGGCTGATCGCCGACGGGCACGACGACGACCACCTGAGCCCTGTGGAGCTCTTGAAGGGAGCCCGGCATTGAACGGCCACCCCCACCCCGGACTCTCGACGGGAGCGCTCCGATGACCCGCGGTCGACGTGCCGGGGAGCGACTGTCTCCCGGCCGGCTCAGTCCCGGGGACGTGCTCCGGGTGGGCGCGGCCGGGCTGCGGGCCCGACCCACCAGGGTGATCCTTTCGGCGCTCGGCATCGCCATCGGCATCGCGACGATGATCGCCGTGATCGGGATCTCGTCCTCCTCGCGCGAGCAACTCCTGCGCCAACTCGACCGGCTCGGCACCGACCTGCTGACCGTCGCCCCCGGCCAGACGATGTTCGGGGAGCAGGCCAAGCTGCCCACGAGGGCGCTGGCGATGGTGCAGCGGATCCGCCCGGTACGCACGGCCGCCGCCACGGGCGCCATCGAGGCCACCATCCGGCGCAACAACCACGTCCCCGACTCCGTCACGGGCGGCATCGCGGTCCAGGCCGCCAGCACCGAACTGCTGGCCACGCTGGAGGGCGCGGTCGTCAAGGGCACCTGGCTGAACGCGGCCACCGCCCGGCAGCCGGCCGTCGTGCTCGGCTCGACGGCGGCCGAACGGCTCGGCCTGGCCAGGACCGGCGTCCAGGTGTGGATGGGGGGCCGCTGGTTCACGGTGGTCGGGATCCTCGGGCCGATGCCGCTGGCGCCGGAGATCGAACGTTCTGCCCTGGTCGGGTTCCCGGCGGCGGAGGAACTGCTCGGCTTCGACGGCTTCCCCACGACCATCTACGAACGGTCGCCGGAAGAGGCGGTGGAGTCGGTACGGGAGGTACTGCCGCGTACGGTCAATCCGCAGAACCCGGAGGAGGTCACGGTGAGCAGACCCTCCGACGCGCTGGAGGCCAAGGCCGCCGCCGCGGGCGCCTTCACCAACCTGCTGCTGGGCCTGGGCGCGGTCGCCCTGCTCGTGGGCGGGGTCGGGGTGGCCAACACGATGGTCATCTCGGTGCTGGAACGCCGGAAGGAGATCGGCCTGCGCCGGTCGCTCGGAGCCACGCGGGGGCAGGTGCGCCTGCAGTTCCTGGCGGAGTCGCTGCTGCTGTCGGCGCTCGGCGGGCTGGTGGGGGCGGTGCTGGGCGCAACGGCGACGACGGCGTACGCGCTGTCGCGGGGCTGGCCGCCGGTGGTGCCGCTGTGGGCCCTGGGCGGGGCCGTCGCCGCGACCCTGCTGATCGGTACGATCGCCGGTATCTATCCGGCCATGCGAGCCGCCCGGCTCTCTCCCACGGTCGCTCTCGCCGCCACCTGACCTGGGCCGTCGTCACGCTCGTACCAGCAATATGTCGCCCCTGGTCAGCCGACGGCAGTCGGACGGGCCCGGATGTCACCCGTTCCGACGCCGGCCTGATTCCGCCGAAGCCGGGGCGGTGCCAGGGTTGTGCCTGGCCCGCGAATGATCGCGCGGCGGCGTCAGCCAGAGGTCAGCCGGGCGTCATCAGCCCTGGCTAGTTTCCACCCAAGGGATTGGAGGCACCATGAGCACGACCGTGGACACGCGCTTCGCGAGGATCAAGGACATCGTCTGCGAGCACCTGGAGGTCGCTCCCGGGACGATGACCGACACCAGTCTTTTCATCGAGGACCACGACGCCGACTCGCTTGGGCTCATTGACGTCGTGGCAGCCATAGAGAAGGAGTTCGACATCCTCATCGACCAGTCCGACCTGGCGCGGATGGTCAACCTCACCACCGTTTACCAGGTCGTTTCCGAATCGGACGGCTGGTAGCGGGGAATGCGCGACGACAGGGCGGCCCGGCGAGTCGTTCTCACCGGGCTCGGCATCTTCTCGAGTATCGGAACGGGCGCCGAGCAGCTCGTGGCGAGCCTGCGCGCGGGGCACAGCAACGTCAAACCCATCACCGCCTTCGACACCACAGGTTTCGCCCACTCCAACGGGTGCGCGGTGGAGGGTTTCGAGCCGGAGAACTGGATTCGCACCGTGCCGGTCGACGAGCTCGGCAGGGCGTCCCAGTTCTCCGTCGCCGCGGCACGGATGGCGGTCGAGGACGCCGGCCTGGCCGAGGACGACCTGCGTGGCCGCCGGTGCCTGATCTCCATCGGCACGACGGACGGCGAGTCGCACGACCTCGACCGCCTGACCGCGATGGACGTGGCGGGCGGCCCGCACGCCATGGACCCGGCGATCGCCCGCCGCGTGCCCGCCGCGCGGCTCTCCAACGCCATCGCGCGCGAGCTCGGCCTGTCGGACGTCGAGGCGGCGACGATGGCGACGGCCTGTTCGGCGGGCAACTACGCCATCGGCAACGGCTACGACGCCCTCCGGGTCGGCGACGCCGACATCGCGCTGTGCGGCGGCGCCGACGCGCTGTGCAGGAAGAACTTCACCGGTTTCTACCGGCTGGGAACCATCGCCCCCGACCGCTGCCGCCCCTTCGACAAGGACCGGCAGGGCATTCTCACCGGCGAGGGCGCCGCCGTACTCGTCCTGGAGACCCTGCAGTCCGCGCTGGCCAGAGGCGCGCGCATCTACGCCGAGGTGCTCGGTTACGGGCTCAACTGCGACGCCTACCACCCCGTCGCGCCCAACCAGGAGAGCGTGGCCGCGTGCATGGAGCTCGCGCTGCACGACGCCGGAGTCAAGCCGTACGAGGTGGACCTGATCTCCGCGCACGGCACCGGCACCAAGGCCAACGACGTCACCGAGAGCCGGGCCGTCAGGCAGATCTACGGATCGCAGGCCCCGCCCACGATCTCGCTGAAGTCGATGCTCGGCCACACGATGGGCGCCGCCAGCGCCCTGGCCGCCAGCGCCTGCGCCCTGGCGATCACGCACGGCTTCATCCCGCCCACCATCAACCATGTCGAGACCGACCCCGAGTGCGAGATCGACTGCGTGCCCAACACCTCGGTCGAGGCCGGCCTGCGCGTGGTGCAGAACAATGGGCTGGCCTTCGGCGGCAACAACGCGGTGGTGGTTCTCGCCAGATACCCGATGGAGGCGACCACATGAGCGTCACAGCGGTAGAGGCAGGCACGCCGGTCATCACCGGATGGTCGGCGGTCTCGCCGTTCGGCGTCGGCAGGGCCGCCTTCGTCGAGGGCATGTTGTCGGGGCGGAGGACCGACACGCCCGCCGGTGAGTGGGACGGGGCGGGCGAGCGCGCCTGCCTGGTTCCCGGCTTCGACGCGCGCGAGACGCTCGGCGCGAAGGGCACGAGGGCCATGGACCGCGTCACCGGGCTGGCCGTGACGACGGTCGGCGAACTGCTGGAGGAGTACGGCGGCACGCGAACCCCCGAGCCCGATCCCGAGACCGCGCTGGTGCTCGGCACCACCACCGGCAGCGCCCAGAGCATGATGTCGTTCACCCGCGCCTCGCTGACCGGGGCCAAACCGTTCCACGTCGAGCCCGCGGTGATCCCCAATTCCGTGATGAACTGCGCGGCGGGCCGCTGCGCCATCTGGTACAAGCTCAAGGGACCCAACGCGACGATCGCCGGCGGCCGGGCGGCCGGGCTGTTCTCGCTGGTCTACACGCGGCGCCTGCTGCTGACCGGCCGCGCCCGCCGGGTCCTGTGCGGCGCGGTGGAGGAATACTCCAGGGCGCGCTCGTGGCTGGAGTTCCACAGCCGCGGCCGGGAGCACAGCGTGCTGTCGGAGGGCTGCGCCGTCTTCCAGGTCGAGCCGGCCGGGCAGGTCGGCGGGACGCCGCTCGCCGCGGTGCTCGCGGTGGACACGCGGGTGAGCGCGGACGGCGACCCGGCCGGCGCGATGCGCGCCTGCGTGAACCGGGTGCTGTCACGCGGCGGCGTCGAGCCGTCGGCGCTGTGGGCGGCCTGCCCGTCCAACCCGGGTGGCGCCGCGGGTGCCGCCGAGCGCGAGGTGCTCACCACGATGTTCGGCCGCGCGGCACTGGAGCGGATCCCGCGTACGGCCATGGCGGGGGACCCCGGCGCGGCCTCGGTGCCGTTCCAGCTCGCCTCCGCGCTCGCCCTGGCCCAGCGCGACCCCGCGCCCCACGACCGGCCGGTGCTGGTCACCGCGGCCGACCCCGACGGCGCCGTGGCGGCGGCGCTCGTCCTGCTGCTCGCGGACGGTGCGCGATGAGCGTGGCGCTGGTCAGCGGCGGCTCGCGCGGCATCGGCAAGGCCATCGTGCTCCGCCTGGCCGGCGAGGGCTTCGACGTGGCCTTCTGCTACCGCTCCGACGAGCGGTCGGCGCTCGAACTGGCCGAGATCGCGGCCAAGGCGGGGGGACGGGTGGTCGCCACGAAGGTCGACGTCACCGACGCCACGTCGGTGCGTGCCTGGGTCGGCGGGGTCGAGCGCGAGCTCGGCCCCGTCGACGTGGCGGTCACCTCCGCGGGCATCACCGCGGACGCCCCGCTGGCGTTGATGGCCGACGAGAGCTGGCACCGGGTGCTCGACACCAACCTCAGCGGCGTCTACCACGTGTGCAGGTCGGTGGTCGTCGGCATGATGAAGCGCCGCTCCGGCAGCGTCGTGACGCTCTCCTCGGTCTCCGGCGTGTACGGCAACGCGGCCCAGACCAACTACTCGGCCAGCAAGGCCGGCATCATCGGCTTCACCCGCGCGCTGGCCAAAGAGGCCGGCCGTTACGGGGTCAGGGCCAACGTCGTCGCGCCCGGCCTGATCGAGACCGGCATGACCCAGGCGCTCAAGGAACCCGCCAGGAAGAAGGCACTGGCCGCGATCCCGCTGGGCCGCTTCGGCACGCCGGAGGAGGTGGCCGGCCTGGTCTCCTACCTGGCGTCCCCGCAGGCCTCCTACGTCACGGGCAGTGTTCTCGAGATCCATGGCGGCTTAGCCATCTGAAGGGTGTGAGCCCCGTGAGCAACGAATGGGACACGGTGGTCGTCGGGTCCGGTGTCGGGGGGCTGGTCTGCGCCTGCTATCTCGCCGCCGCGGGCCTGCGCGTCCTCGTACTGGAACAGCACGACGTGGCCGGCGGCAACGCGCACGTCTTCCGCAGACGGCGGGCCTACGAGTTCGACGTCGGCGTGCACTACCTCGGCGACTGCGGGGACGACGGCATCCTGCCGGCGATCCTGGGCGGCCTCGGGCTGCGTGACCGGGTGCGTTTCCTGGAGATGGACCGGGATGGTTTCGACCGGATCGTCCTGCCCAGCGTCACGCTCGACGTGCCGAAGGGCTGGGCGCGCTACCGGGAGCGGCTGGCGGCCGCGCTGCCCGGCGAAGCGGCGGGCATCGCCGCGTTCACCGGCATCGCCGAGTCGGTCGCGGACCTCGTACGGCGGAATCTGCTCGACCCCCTCAGCCCGGCCGAGCTGATCAGGCGCCGGGCGGACGACGTGCGCTGGAGCCGCAGGACGCTCACCCAGCTCTTCGACCACTGCGGTCTGTCGGACCGCGCGCGGACGCTGGTGGCCGCGCAGTCGGGCAACTACGGCTCGGCGCCCTCCCGCACGAGCGTGGCCACCCACGCCGCGATGCTGGACCACTACATGCGCGGCGCCTACTACCCGCAGGGCGGCGGCCAGGCGCTGGTCGCCGCCCTGGTGGAGGCGCTGGAGGCGCACGGAGGGGAGCTGCGCACGCGCTGCCGCGTGGCGCGCGTCCCGACCTCCGGCGGCCGGGCCCGCGGCGTGCTGCTCGACGACGGGCGGCTCATCTCCGCCCCGCTGGTCGTCTCCAACGCCGACTACCTGCGCACGGTGCTCGAACTGTGCGACGCCTTCCCCGAACGGGCCGTCGAGCGCGCCCGCGCGGCGACGATGCGGCTGCCGATGGCGGTCCTGTACGTCGGGCTCAACGCCGAGCTGCCCCCGCTGCCCAACGCCAACGTGTGGGCGTGGCCGCGGGAGGACATCGAGCGGCTCTATCAGGAGCTGTACGCCGGCCGGTTCGACACGGTGCCGTTCGCGTTCCTCTCCTTCGCCTCGGGCAAGGAGCCCGTGCCGTCCGCCTGCCCTCCCGGCCACGGCAACTTCCAGGTCATGACGCTGTGCCCGCCGCGGTACGCGGGCTGGGGGACGACCGCGGGGGAGCGCTACCGGCGCAACGCCGCCTACCTCATGGCGAAGCGGCGGCTGACCGAGCAGCTCATCGCCATGGCGGAGCGTCTCATCGGGCCGTTCCAGCGGGACATCGCCCATCTCGAGCTCGCCACCCCGCTCACGCACGAGCGCTACGTCCTGTCGTCCGGCGGGTCGCCGTACGGGCTGGAGCGCTGGGGCACCCTGACCGCCCGGCCGGACGTGCGCAGCGACGTCGAGGGCCTCTACCTGGCCGGGCAGAACACCAAGTACGGCGGCGGCATCGCGGGCGCGGCGCTGAGCGGCATCGCCTGCGCCGGCCAGATCCTGGGCAGGCCCGGCCTGCTCGGTGAGGTGCACGGCGGCGTCACGCTCGCCGACCCCGCCAGGCTGCCCCATCGGGAGCCCGGCTGGGACGCCCTCCAGGTCTCCCGCGGCCGGGCCCGCCGGGACGCGCGCGGCCTGGCACGCATCGGCTGACCCGAACACGACGAAAAGGGAGGCGGGGTGACCCGCCTCCCTTTCCGCGTGGAGGGCCGCTCCGGGCGGCCCTCCACGGGGGAGGCACGGCGAAGGGCCGCCCCGCGCCGAGAGCGCGGGGCGGCCCCTGCCGGTGGCGGTCAGCGGAGGTGCCTGGCGATCCAGCGGCCGATCAGGTCCAGCGGGCCCTGGTCCAGCATCGCCTCGTGGTCGCAGTCGATCTCGTGGACCAGGAGCGCGCCCCCGGTGTGCGCGCGCCACATCTCCTGGCGCTCGGCGACCTGTGACCGCGTGAGGCCCCGCGTGGCGACCATCAGCAGCATGCCGGCGCGCACGCTGGGCGGACGGTAGCGGGAGATCAGGCGGCCGTGGTTCCGCATGATCGGCAGCAGGTTGGCCAGCACGGTCTCGCCCAGCCCGGCCAGCGGGCTCCCGGCCGTGCGCAGCAGCTCGGCCGCCCTGGTAACGGTGAGCTCGGCGGGGGAGAGGTTCACGTATCCGCAGTGGGCGAGGATCCTGGCCAGCAGCTCGGCGTCGCCGGGCGCCGGGCCGCCGTCGTCGCCCGCGTAGGCGTCCAGGTTGGCCAGGAACGCCACGTGCTCGCCCGCCGCCTCCAGCCGGGCCGCGATCTCGTGCGCGACCAGACCGCCGTAGGACCAGCCCAGCAGGTGGTAGGGCCCGGACGGCTGGATGGTCCTGATGTGCGCCAGGTAGTCCTCGGCCGCCTCCTCGACGCTCGCGGGCAGCGGCTCCGGCACGGCCAGGCCGCGGGCCTGCAGGCCGTAGATGGGCCGGTCGGCCGGCACGTGCTCGGCCAGCCCGAGGTACGGCAGGCAGAACCCGAGCCCGCTGTGCACGCAGAACAGCGGCGGCCGGTCACCGGCCGTCCTGATCGGCAGCACGGCGGCGAACGGCCCGTCGCCCCCGGTGGCGGCGGCCGTCACCATGGGAAAGGCGATGGTCTCCCCCACGGAGGACACCGGCTCGTCCATCGACGGCGCGGGCACGACCGTCCGGTGGGCGGAAGGCGCGTGCCCGCCGGTAGGCGCGGGCACGACCAGCCGGTCGGTGGCGGTCACCGGCACGGCCGGCCGCCCGGCCGGACGCGCGACGACCTCGACCGGGATCGGGCCGATGACCTTCGCGGCGGCGGCGAGCGCCTCGACCGTCCTGTGCGTGAACACGTCGGCCGGCGCGATCACCAGACCGGCCGCGCGGGCGCGGCTGACGAGCTGGATCGAGCGGATGCTGTCACCGCCCAGCTCGAAGAAGCCGTCGTCGAGGCCGACCCCGGTCACCCCGAGCACGTCCCCGAGCACCGAGCACAGCACCCGCTCGGCGTGCGTACGCGGTGGCCGGCTCGCCGCCGACACCGTGAGCTCGGGCGCGGGCAGCCCGCGCCGGTCCACCTTGCCGTTGGGGGTCAGCGGCAGCGCGTCCAGCCGCACGTAGGCAGTCGGCACCATGGCCTCGGGCAGCAGGTTCGCCAGCTCGGCGCGCACGCGCTCGCCGTCGTACCCCCCCACGAGGTAGCCGACCAGTTGCTTGTGCCCGCGCGCATCCGTGTGCACCGCCGCCACCGCGTCGGTGACGCCCGCCGGCGTGCGCAGGGCGGCCTCGACCTCGCCGAGCTCGATCCGGTTGCCACGGATCTTGATCTGGCCGTCCACCCGCTCGATGAACTCCAGTTGCCCGTCGGCCCGTCTGATCACCCGGTCGCCCGTGCGGTACATCCGCGTGCCGGGCTCGCCGTACGGATCGGCCATGAAGGAGATCGCGCTCTTGCGCGGGTCACGCAGGTAGCCGCGGCCGACGCCGGGACCGGCGACGTACAGCTCGCCCGGAGTGCCGTCGGGCAGCAGCCGCAGGCGGTCGTCCAGCACGTAGAGCCGGGTGTTGCGCACCGCGTAACCGATCGGCGCCCTGCCCCGGTCGCAGGAGGAGATGAACGCGTGCGTCACGTCATCGGAGCACTCCGTCGGCCCGTACGCGTTGACCAGCGGGATGTCCGGATAGCGGGCCGCCCACCGCGCGCACAGGTCCACCGACAGCGCCTCCCCGGTCACCACCAGCATGCGCAGCCCCGACAGCGACGGTTGCCGGCCGCCGACCTCCCAGGCGTCCAGCGCGGCGCGCAGCAGCGAGGGCACGACCTCCAGCACGGTGACGCCCGCGGTCCGTACGGAGGCGAACAGCGCCTCGGGGTCGGCGGCCAGCCGCTGGTCGGCGACCAGCACGCTGCCCCCGGCCAGCAGCGCCGCCAGCATCTGCCAGACGGACACGTCGAAGGTGAACGGCGCGTTGAACACCACGCGGTCGTCGTCGGTGATGCCGAGCTCCTCGACCTTGGCGAGCAGGTGGTTGACCATGCCTCTGACGTGGACGGCGGCGCCCTTGGGCCGGCCCGTCGAGCCGGAGGTGTAGATGACGTAGGCGAGCTGGTCGCCGGTCAGCCGGGCCCGGGCCGGGTCGGTCGCCGGCCGGTGCAGCAGGCTGCTCCCGGCCAGCTCCGGCGTGACCACGCAGACCGGCGCGGCGTCGTCGAGCATCGCGGTCACCCGGTCGCCGGGGTGGCCGGGGTCGATCGGCAGGTAGGCGGCGCCGGTCTTGAGCACGGCGAGCACGGCGATGACGGCTTCCAGCGAGCGCGGCAGCTTCAGCGCCACCAGCGCGTCCGGCCCGGCGCCCGGGCGATCAGCTCGTGTGCCAGGCGGTTGGCCCTGGCGTTCAGCTCGCCGTAGGACATCTCGGTCTCGCCGGATGACAACGCGGTGCGGTCGTGGGCATGGCGCGCCCGCTCCACCAGGTCGGCGAGGCCGGCGGCGGGGATGGGCCGGTCCGTGCCGCGCCAGTCGACCAGCAGGCGGCGCCGCTCCTCCGGCTCCAGCACGTCCACGGCGCCGACCGGCAGCCCGGGATCGGCGACGGCGCCCTCGAACAGGCGGACCAGCCGCCGGCCGAGCTGCTCGACCGTGCCCTCATCGAACAGGTCCCTGCTGTACTCGATCAGCACCTCGATGTCCCGCGCGGACTCGGTGACCTCGAATGACAGGTCGAACTTGGCCGTCGCGGTGTCGCCCCACTCCACCCGCGTGCGCAGCCCCGGGAAGGCCAGGTCGCGCTCCTGCACGGTGTGGTGGCTCAGCATCACCTGGAACAGCGGGTGCCTGGCCAGCGACCTGGGCGGGTTGAGCGCCTCCACGATCCGCTCGAACGGCACCTCCTGCGCGGCGAAGGCGGCCAGGTCGGCCTCCCGCACCCGCGCCAGCAGCTCACGGAACGTGGGATCGCCCGACAGGTCCGTGCGCAGCACGAGCGTGTTGACGAAGAAGCCGACCAGCGGGTGCAGCGCCTCGTCGGCGCGGCCGGCCACCGGCGTGCCGAGCGGGATGTCGGTGCCCGCGCCGAGCCTGGACAGCAGCGCGGCGATGCCGGCCTGCAGCACCATGAACGTGGTGCAGCCGCTCTCCTGGGCGACCTCGGCGATGCGGGCCCGCACCTCGGGCCCGAGCGTGAAGGTGACCGTGCCGCCGCGGTAGGAGGCCACGGCCGGCCTGCGCCGGTCGGCGGGCAGCTCCAGCTCGTCGGGGAGCCCGCGCAGGGCCTGCCGCCACCAGGTGAGCTGCCGGGAGAGCAGGCTGCGCGGGTCGTCCTCGTCGCCGAGCAGCTCGCGGTGCCACACCGTGTAGTCGGCGTAGCGGACCGGCAGCGGATCCCAGCCGGGAGCCCCGCCCTGCGCCCGCGCCTGGTAGGCCGTGATCAGGTCGGTGGCCAGCGTCGCCATGGACCACTCGTCGCCGGCGATGTGGTGCAGGATGAGCGAGAGCGTGTGCTCGCCGGGGCCCGTGGTGAACAGCTCGGTGCGGAAGGGCGGCTCGGCGGCCAGGTCGAAGCCGCGCCGTACGGACGCGGCCAGCCGCTCGTCCAGGTCCTCGCGCCGGGCGTGCATGACGCGCAGGCGCGCCCCGGTTCCGAGCACGTGCTGGCGGGGCCGGCCGTCGGTGTCCGGGAAGATCGTGCGCAGCGTCTCGTGCCGCGCCACCAGGTCGTCCACCGCCGCCCGCAACGCGGCCACGTCCAGCTCACCCGACAGCCGCACGATCAGCGGGATGTTGTACGTCGCCGTCTGCGTGGACTCCAGGCGGTTGAGGAACCACAGCCTGGCCTGCGCGTGCGACAGCGGCACCTCGCCCTGGGCGAGCCCGGCACGCAGCGGCGTACGCGACCGCTCGGCGCCGTCCAGGTGGGCCGCCATCCCCGCCACGGTCGGCGACTCGAACAGCACGCGGATCGGCAGATCGAGCCCGAACACGGACCTGACCCTGCTCACCACCCGCCCGGCCAGCAACGAGTGCCCGCCGAGCCGGAAGAAGTCGTCGTCGACGCCGACCGTGGGCAGCCCGAGCACCTCGGCCACGATGCCGCACAACCTCTCCTCGCGCGCCGTGCCCGGCGCCCGGCCCGTGCCGGGCGCGGGCAGGTCCGGCGCGGGCAGCCGCAGCCGGTCCACCTTGCCGTTGGAGGTCAGCGGCAGCGCGTCGAGCTCGACGAAGCCGGCCGGCACCATGTGGTCGGGCAGCTCCCCGGCCACGTGCCCGGCCAGGTCGTCCGCCCGGCCGTCGATCACGACGTAGGCGACCAGCCGGTCCTGCCACGGCACGACGACGGTCTGGCGTACCGCCGGGTGCGTGGCGATGACGGACTCGATCTCGCCGAGCTCGATCCGGTGGCCGCGGATCTTCACCTGGTGGTCGGTCCTGCCGATGTAGTCGAGGCTGCCGTCCGGCCGCCACCTGACCAGGTCGCCCGTGCGGTACAACCGCGATCCGGGCGCGCCGTGGGGGTTGGCGACGAACCGGGTGGAGGTCAGGCCCGGCCGGTTCAGGTAGGCGCGGGCCAGTCCCGTGCCGCCGATGTACAGCTCGCCGACCACGCCGGGCGGCACCGGGCACAGGCTCGCGTCCAGGACGTAGACCTGGGTGTTGGCGATGGGCCCGCCGATGGGGGGCGCGCCGGTCTCGCCGTTCAGGTCGGCCGCGGTGGACCAGATGGTGGTCTCGGTCGGGCCGTACACGTTGGTGACCCGCCGCGCCGCCGCCGTCAGCGCCGAGGCGAGCGGCCGGCTGATCGCCTCGCCGCCGACCAGCACGCGCAGCCCCCGCAGGCTCTCCGGATGCGTGGCGACCAGCTCCTGCCACAGCGTCGGCGTGGCCTGCATGACGGTGGCACGCGAGGCCGCCTCCGCGAGCGCGTCGGGGTCGCGGATCGTCTCCCAGCCGGCGAGCACGAGCCGGGCGCCGGCCAGCAGCGGGACGAAGAGCTCCAGGTTGGCGATGTCGAAGCCGAACGTGGTCACCGCGAGCAGCCGGTCCTCGGGACCGACGGAGAACCGCGTGCCCATGTCGGCCAGCAGGTTGTCCAGGCCCGCGCGCGTGACCACGACGCCCTTGGGCCGGCCCGTCGAGCCCGAGGTGTAGATCACGTAGGCGGTGTTGCCGGATGAGGCGGCGCCGAGCAGCTCGCCGGGCTCCAGGTCGCCCGCGGCGATGCCCGCCAGGCCGTCGGAGGGGTGCTGGATCCGGCCCGGCATGTCCGTGGTGCTCTCGTCGGTGACGACCAGGACGGGATCGGCGTCGTCGAGCATGTGGCGGATCCGGTCCGCCGGGTAGCCGGGGTCGATGGGCAGGTAGGCGGCGCCGGTCTTGAGCACGGCGAGCGCGGCGACCACCAGGTCCGCCGTCCTGGGCAGCGCGATGGCCACGATCCGCTCGGGACCGGCGCCGCCGGCGACCAGCGCGCGGGCGAGCCGGTTGGCCCGGGCGTTGAGCTCGGCGTAGGTGAGCGTGTCCCGGCCCGCCTCCAGCGCCACCGCGTTCGGGGTCCGCGCGGCCTGCGCCTCGAAGCGCGCGGTCACGGACGCGGACGGCACGGCGGCCGCGGTGTCGTTCCAGGCGGTCAGCACCTGGTCGCGCTCGGCGGGATCCAGCAGGTCGATCTCGCGCAGCGGGCGCTCCTGCGCGGGAACCGCCCGCAGCAGCCGCAGGAACCGGTCGGCGATCTGTTCGGCCTGCGCGCGCTCGACCAGGTCGGGCGCGTGGTCGAAGCGCAGGTGCAGCCGCCGGCCGGGCGTCACCGTCAAGCTGAGCGGGAAGTGGTTGGCCGAGCGCGCCTCCACGTCCAGCACGCGCAGCCCGCCGGCGAGCTCCGCGGGGCGGGACTCGCCGGGCAGGTTCTGGAAGATCAGGCCGGTGTCGAACAGCTCGCCGAGGCCCGCCAGGTCGGCCACTTCGGTCAGGCTGAGGTGCTCGTGCGGCATGAGCGCGATCTGCCGCTCGCGCATGGCGGTGAAGGTCTCGGCCAGCGAGCGCGCGGGGTCGAGCCGGACGCGTACGGGCAGGGTGTTGATGAACAGCCCGACCATCGACTCGACGCCGGGCAGGTCCGGCGGCCGCCCCGACACGGTCGCGCCGAAGACCACGTCACGCCGCCCGGTCAGCAGCCCGAGCAGCACGGCCCAGCACCCCTGGACCACCGTGCTCAGCGTCAGCCCCCGGGCGCGTGCCCACGCGGTCAGCTCGGCCGTCAGCCGCTCGTCGAGGGTGACGGGCAGCGCGTCGGGCATGACCGGCACGCGCGCCACGTCGGCCGCCGCGATCCGCGTCGGCTCCGCCAGGCCCGCCAGCTCCTCCCGCCACGCGGCGCGCGCCGCCTCCTTGTCCTGCGCGCCCAGCCAGCCGAGGAAGGTCCGGTAGGGCACGGCCGGTGGCAACGCCGTGCCGTCCCCCCGGTAGAGCGCGAGCAGGTCACGCACGACCAGCGGCAGCGACCAGCCGTCGATCAGCAGGTGGTGGCAGGTCAGCACGAACCTGTACCGCTCACCGCCCGTCCTGATCAGCCGGGCGCGCAGCAGGGGCGGCCGTGCCGGGTCGAAGCGCGCGGTCCTGTCCTGCTCGCACAGCCGCTCCACCCGCGCCGCCCGGTCGGGCCCGGCCAGGCGGGTCAGGTCGTCCTCCGCCCACGGCGCCGCGGCGGCCGCGGGGATGACCTGGATCGGCTCGCCCGACTTGCGGTAGCGGAAGCAGGCACGCAGGTTGGGATGCCGCTCCAGCAGCGTGCCGACCGCGAGCCGCAGCGCCGCCGCGTCCAGCGGGCCCTCCAGGTCGGCCAGGACCTGGACGGTGTAGACGTCCACGCCCTGGTTGTCGAAGGTCGCGTGGAAAAGCAGCCCCTCCTGCAGCGGAGAGAGCGGCAGGACGTCGCTGACGGCCTTCATGACGTGCTCCGTTCGAGTTCCTCGATCTCGTCTTCGGACAGGGCGACCAACGGGTCGGGATAGGCGGCGGCCGGTGGTCTCTCCGGCGCCGCTCCCGCGCCCAGGGCGGCGGCCAGGGCCTGCGGTGTTCGGCGGACGAACACGTCACGTGGCTGGATCGGCAGGCCCGCGTCCCTGGCGCGCGCCACGACGCGCACCGAGCTGATGCTGTCGCCGCCGAGCAGGAAGAAGTCGTCGAGCGTGCCCACCTGCGGCAGCCCGAGGACCTCGGCGAACACCTCGCAGATGAGCTTCTCCTCATCCGTGGCCGGCTCGCCGCGGCCGGCCAGCGCCGCGAAGTCGGGCGACGGCAGCGCCGCTCTGTCGATCTTCATGTTGGACGTCATCGGCATCGCGTCCAGCTCGACGAACGCCGACGGCACCATGACGGACGGCAGCGAACGTGCCAGGTGCTCGCGCAGCGCCTCGATGTCGAGGTCGCCGCGCGCCAGGACGTAGGCCACGAGCCGGCCGTCGCGGGCGACCACGACGTTGTGCTCGATCGCCTCGTACGTGGCGATCACCGCCTCGATCTCGCCCGGCTCGACGCGGTGGCCGCGGATCTTCACCTGGTGGTCGGTACGGCCGAGGTAGTCCAGTTGGCCGTCCTCCCGCCAGCACACCAGGTCGCCCGTCCGGTACACGCGCGACCCCGGTGGGCCGTACGGGTCGGCGATGAACCGCTCCGCGGTCAGCCCCGGCCGGCCCCGGTAGCACCTGGCCAGGCCCGCGCCCGCGATGTACAGCTCGCCCGGGACGCCGGGCGGCACCAGCCGCAGGTTCGCGTCGAGCACGTACAGCCGGGTGTTGGCCAGCGGGCGCCCGATGGGCGGCTTGGCGTCCGTGCCGTCGAGCGGATCGCTCGCGGACACGCAGACCGTCGCCTCCGTGGGACCGTACGCGTTGATCATGGTGCGGCCGCGCGACCAGCGCCCGGCCACGTCGGGCGGGCACGCCTCGCCCGCGACGGCCAGCGTCAGGTCCGGCGGCAGCGCGGCGTCGCCGGGCAGCGCCGCCACCACCGACGGCGGCAGCACGCACAGCGTCACACCGTGCCGCGCCATGAAGCCGGTGTCCATCCGGTCGGCGGGCACGGCCACGGCACCCCCCGCGAGCAGGGTCGGCAGCATCTCCCACACCGAGGCGTCGAAGCTCAGCGAGGAGAACTGCAGCGTCCGGGTCCCCGGGCCGAGGCCGAGCCGGGGCGCGTGGTCGGTGAACAGGGCCGCGACTCCGGCGTGCCTGACCACCACGCCCTTGGGCCTGCCGGTCGAGCCCGAGGTGTAGATGACGTAGGCGGCGTGCTCGGGGTGCAGCGGTGCCGGCCGGTCGGCGTCGGTGAGGTCGGTGGCGGGCTGCGCGGCGACCAGCGCGGCCGTGCGCGGATCGTCGAGGACCAGCAGGGGAGTCCGCCCCGGCAACGCCGGCGCGACCGCCCGCGTCGTGATCACGCAGACCGGCTCGGCGTCGCCGAGCATGAACGCGATCCGGTCGGCGGGGTAGTCCGGGTCGATCGGCAGGAAGGCGGCGCCCGACTTGAGCACCGCGAGAATCGTGGCGACGGCCTGCGCCCCGCTGGGCAGCGCGAACGCCACGACGCGTTCCGGTCCCGCGCCCCTGTCGATCAGCTCGCGGGCCAGCTTGTTCGCCCTGGCGTTCAGCTCCGCGGCGCTGACCTGCCCGCTCTCCTCGATGACGGCGGGCGCGGCCGGGTCCCTGCGTACGCGCGCCTCGAACAGGGCGGGCACGTGCTCGGCGGGCACGGGCACGGTCTCGCCGCTCCAGCCGAGGAGGCGGCGGCGCTCCTCGGGCGCCAGCACGTCGAGCCGGCCGAGCGGCTCGGCGGTGCCCCCGGTCACGGTGTCGAGCACGCGGGTGAGCCGGGCGCCGATCCGCCCGGCCTCCTCGCCGGTGAACAGATCGGGGGCGTACTGGAGCTGCAGGTCCAGTTGCTCGCCCGGGGTGACGACCAGGCTGAGCGGGTAGTGGGCCGCGCTGTGCACGTGCGTTCCGCGCACCCGTACGCGGGCGCCGGGCCGCCGGCCGGGCGCGGAGTCGAGCGGGAAGTTCTGGAAGACGTAGCCGGTGTCGAACAGCTCGCCCGCGCCGGCCAGCCGCCGCGCCTCCGCCAGGCCCAGCGTCTGGTACGGCGCCAGCTCCGCCTGCTCGTCCTGCAACCGCGAGAACACCTCGGCGGGCGTACGGGCCGGATCGAGCCGCACGCGTACGGGAAGCGTGTTGACGAACAGCCCCGCCATCGACTCCACCCCCGGCACCTCGGGCGGCCGGCCCGCCGACGTGCCGCCGAACACCACGTCACGCCGCCCGGTCAGCCGGCCGAGCAGCACCGCCCAGCAGCCCTGCACGACCGTGTTGAGCGTCAGCCCGCGCTCGCGCGCCCACGCCGCCGCCCGGGCGGTGAGCTCGGCCGGCACCGCGACGTGCAGCACCCGCGGCGGCACCGGAACCCGCGCGCTGTCCTGCGGCGCGACCAGCGTCGGCTCGTCCAGCCCGTCGAGCGCCCGCGCCCACGCGTGCCTGGCGGACATGGCGTCCTGCCCGGCCAGCCAGGTCAGGTAGTCCCGGTACGGAGCCGCGTCAGGCAGCCGTTCGCCGTCGAGCAGCGCGAGCAACTCGCGCCCGAGCACCGGCATCGACCAGCCGTCGAGCACCAGATGGTGGGTGGTCCACAGCAGCCGGTGCCGCTCCTCACCCGTCCTGACCAGGGTGAAGCGCATCAGCGGCGCCGAGCCCGGGTCGAACCTGGCGAGCCTGTCCTCCTCGGCGAGCCCGGCCAGCTCCCGCTCGCGCCGCCGCTCGGGCAGCCCGGCCAGGTCCACGGCGCGCCAGGGCACCTCGCAGGTGGCGGGGACGATCTGCAGCGCCTCACCGGAGTCCCGCCGGACGAAGCGGGCCCGCAGGTTGGGGTGGCGATCGAGCAGCGCGCGTACGGCGGCGCGCAGCGCCCCCGCCTCCACCTCGCCCTCAAGGTCGGCGGCGAGCTGGACGGTGTAGACGTCGGGCCCGTCGCCGGCCAGCTCGGCGTGGAAGAGCAGGCCCTCCTGCAGCGGCGTCAGCGGCCACAGATCGCTCAGGCCACCCGGCTGGGCCTCCAGCTCCTCGATCTCACCCTGGCCGGCCCTGACCAGCGGCAGGTCGGACGGCGTGTGCCCGGCCCCGTCCGCGGCCGACAGCGCGCGCAACTCGGCGAACCAGGACTCCGCCAGCTCGGCGACGTCCCGCTCGTCGAGCAGCTCGCCCGCCCACACCCAGGTGGCGACCAGGTGGGGGCCGTCCTCGCGGTCCTCGGTGACCGGGGTGACCTCCACCACGTGCGGCAGCGGCATGGCGGGGTCGACGACCGTGCCCACCACACCGTCGCCCGCCGCCAGGGACCACTCCCGGGTCCGCCCCGCGGCGAACCTGCCCATGTAGTTGAAGCCGATCTGCGGCGCGCCGGCCAGCCCGGACCCGGGCACCAGGTAACGCAGCACGCCGAAGCCGAGGCCCCGGTCGGGCAGCGCGCGCAGCCGCTCCTTGACCGCCTTCAGCGCCGGCGCGGGACCCTGCTCGCCCGGATCGAGATGGACCGGGAACACGCTGGTGAACCAGCCCGCGGTCCTCGACAGGTCCACGTCGCCGGCGATCTGTTCGCGGCCGTGGCCCTCCACCTCGACCAGCACGCCGCCCCCCGGCACGCCCCTGCGCCGCCGCCAGCCCGCCACCGCGCGGGCCAGGCCGGTCAGCAGCACATCGTTGATCTCGGCGTGGTAGGCGGCGGGCACCTCGGTCAGCAGGGCCGCGGTGACGTCGGGCGGCAGCTCGGCGCGGAGTGTCCTGGCGGTGGCGTACACGTCCCTGGCGGGGTCGAGCGGGCGCCGCCCGAGCGGCGGTTCCGCCGCCTCCGTGATCTCCCGCCACAGCGGGAGCTCGGCCATCCTGTCCCGGGCGTGCGCGGACAGGAGCTCGGACCAGCCACGGTATGAGGTGCCCACCGGGTCCAGCTCCACCGGCCGGTCCTCGGCGACGGCGGCGCACGCGGCCGCCAGGTCGGGCAGCAGGATCCGCCACGACACGCCGTCCACGGCGAGGTGGTGCCCCATCAGCAGCAGGCGTCCGGGCCCGGCCAGCACCACCTGCGCCATCACGCCTGCGGCCGGGTCGAGCCTCCTGCGCGCCACCTCGATCTCGACGGTCAGGTCGGCGCCGCCCGCGTGCACGATCTTCGCGGCCGGTACGGTTCCCGGCGGGCGGACCTCCAGCTCCCAGCCCGGGCCGACCCGCAGGCGCAGCGCGTCGTGGTGGTCGAGCAGGGCCTGGACGGCGGAGGTGAGCGTGACCAGGTCGAGGGTCGGCGGGACGTCCACCACGACGTACTGACCGAAGGAGCGCGCCGGGCCGTCGAGCCCGCCGCCGTCCTCGCGCAGCCGGTGCCCGATGGGGGTCGGCTCCATCGGCCCGACACCGTCGGCGCCCGCCACCGTCCCCGTCCCCGTCCCCGTCCCCGTCCCCGTCCCCGGCGCCGGGGCCGGAGCCGGCGTGGGGGCGGCGACGGCGGCGAGCGCGGCCACCGTCTTGCGCGCGAACACGTCGCGCGGCGTGACCGCCCAACCGGCCCGGCGCACCCTGCTGACCACCTGGATCGCGCTGATGCTGTCGCCGCCGAGCTCGAAGAAGTCGTCGGCCACCCCGAGCGCGTCCACCCCGAGCACCTCGGCGAACGCCTCCAGGACCGCACGCTCCCGCTCATCACGCGGCCCGTCACCGAGTCCACCGCCACCCTGCCCGCCAGCGTGCTGGTTGTGGCCGGGTCCGCCACGGTGCTGTTCGCGGCCGGGTCCGCCGCCGTGCTGTTCGCGGCCGGGTCCGCCGCCGTGCTCGGCCGCGGGGAGTGCCTTGCGGTCCACCTTGCCGTTCGTGGTCAGCGGCAGCGCGTCCATGGAGACGAAGGCCGAGGGGACCATGTGCTCGGGCAGGCGGCGGGCGAGGGCGTCACGCACCTCGCCGAGGTCGCTCCGTGCGCCCACCACGTACGCCACCAGCCGGGCGGTGCCCGTGCCGTCCGTACGCGCCACCACGGCGGCGTCGGCCACCCCCGGGATCTCGCGCAGCACGGCCTCGACCTCGCCCGGCTCCACCCGCCTGCCGCGGATCTTCACCTGGGCGTCCACCCGCTCCACGAACTCCAGCTGGCCGTCCGCCCGCCAGACCACCCGGTCGCCGGTCCTGTACATCCTGCTGCCGGCCGCCCCGAACGGATCGGCCACGAACGTCACGGAGGTACGGCCCCGGTCGGCGACATAACCACGTCCCACACCGGCGCCGCCCACGTACAGCTCGCCCTCCACGCCCGAGGGCACCGGGGCGAGCCGGCGGTCGAGCACGTACAGGCGGGTGTTGCGCAGCGGACGGCCGATGGGCACCCGTCCGGCGCCCGGGTCGCGCGCGATGGCGGCGTGCGTCACGTCGTCGGAGCACTCGGTGGGCCCATAGGCGTTGACCATCGGGATCCGGGGGAACCGGTCCAGCCACCGCGCGCACAGGTCGCGAGGCAGCGCCTCCCCGGTCACCACGAGAGTACGCAGGTCACGCAGGGACGGGACGTCACCCGCCAGGTCCCACCCGTCCAGCGCGGCGCGCAGCAGCGACGGCACGACCTCCAGCACCGTGACGCGCTCGCGGACGACCCTGTCGAACAGCTCGCGCGGGTCGGCGGCGACGTCCTGGCCCACCATCCGCACCGTGCCGCCGACCAGCAGCGGAGCCAGCATCTGCCACACCGACACGTCGAAGACGAAGGGCGCGTTGCACACCACGGAGTCCCCGGCGGTGAGCTCCAGGTCCTCCAGCTTGGCCAGCAGGTGGTTGAGCAGGCCGTGCCGGTGCACCATGGCGCCCTTCGGCAGGCCGGTCGAGCCCGAGGTGTAGATCACGTACGCGAGGCTCGCCCCGGTCAGCACGGGCGCCGGCGGCGGACCCGCCGGAAGCTCGTCGTCGAGGCTCAGCACCGGGACGGGCACGCCGGCGGGAGCGGTGTCTCGGCCGGCCAGGACGAGCCCGGCGCCGGCGTTGCCGAGCAGGTAGGCGACGCGCTCAGGCGGGTCGTCCGGGTCCAGGGGCAGGTAGGCGGCGCCCGCCTTCAGCACGGCGAGCACGGCCACCACCATGCGGGCGGAGCGCGGCAGCGCCAGGGCCACGACGGTCTCCGGCCCGACGCCGGCGGCGTGGGCGAGGCCGGCGGCCAGCCGGTCGGCGCGGGCGTTCAGCTCCGCGTAGGTCAGCTCCTCCACCTCGTCACGCACGGCCGGCGCGTCCGGCATGGCCCTGGCCCGCCGCGAGATCAGCTCGGCCACGTCACGCGCCGGCAGCGGGGCGTGCCCGCCGGTGCCCTGCTCCAGCAGATGCCGCCGTTCCTCGGCGGTCACCAGCCCGATCCTGGCCAGCGGCACGTCGAGACCGGCACCGGCCAGCTCCCGCAGCAGCGCGGCGAGCCGGTTCGCGTGCGCGAGCAGCTCGGCCTCGCCGTACAGCTCGGGGTTGCCGTTGAGGTGCAGCTCCACGCCGCCGCCGGCGGTCCCCATGACGGTGAGGATGAGGTCGTTGACGATGCCGGTCGACAGGTTGACCAGCGTCGCGGTGCACGGCCCCAGCCGCAGCACCGGCTCGTGCATGAGCACGTTGACGAACGGCCCGAACGGCCGCCGGTCGTCGGCGCGCAGCCCCATGTGCCGCCTGATCCACTCACCTCGGTAGTTCTGGTGCCGGAGCGTGCGCAGCAGCTCGTTCCCCGTCCCCGCCAGCAGCTCGCGGACGGTGGTCCGCGGTCCGATCCGGACGGCGAGCGGCAGGTAGTTGGCCACCATCCCGGGGATGCTCCGGCTGAGCTCGCCGATCCTGCCGGTCACCGGCAGGGTGAGCAGCACGTCCTCGGTCCCGGTGACGCCGTGGGTGTAGCAGGCGGTGGCGGCGACCGCGACGGCGGCCCAGCTCACGCCCGCCTCGGTGGCGAGGTCACGCAGCCGGCCCACCACCGGCGCGGGCAGCGAGGCCGTCCGGCGCAGGAAACCGCGCCCCGGCGCCGGCCCGCGCCGCGACAGGCTCGTGGGCTCGGGAGCCTCGGGGAAGCGCCCGGTCCAGTACGCCTCGTCCCGCGCGAAGCGGGGCGACCCCCGATAGGCGGACTCGGCTTCGAGCAGCAGCCGCAGCGACGGCAGCTCGCCCTCCTCCACCGAGGTGCCCTGGTGCAACGCGGTATAGATCTGGGCCAGCCGCGGATAGAGCACGCTCCGGCTGAAGCCGTCACCCAGGATGTGGTGCATGCACATGTAGAGGAGGAACCGCTCGTGGCCCACCTTCAGCAGCGCCATGCGCACCAGCGAGCCGTCGCTCAGCCGGATGGGCTGCTCCAGGTCGGCGCGCATCCAGGCCAGGGCCGTGCCCTCGGGGTCGGCCTCCCGCGTGAAGTCCTCGGTCCGGAACGGGAGGGCCACGAGGCGCTCGATCACCTGCACGGGCCGGCCGTCCTCCTCGAAGAACCTGGCTCGCAGGCACTCGGCCTCGATCACGACCCGCCGCAGCGCCGTCCTCAGCAGCGTCTGGTCGAGCGGGCCCCGAAGGTCGAGCCAGTCGGCCATGTTGTAGGCAAGGCCCTCGGCTCCGAACTGCTCGTCGTACCAGATCTCGGTCTGGGCGGCGGAAAGCGGCAAACCAGCGGTCATGGCGGAATGCTCCTAGCCGGTGCGTCGACACGTCTGTGTCGAGCCTGACCAACCGGGCTGATGCGGGGCTGACCGCTCGCTGACGCGAGACGGCCCGGTCGCTCGGGAGCGACCGGGCCGTCGGCGCGGGCGGATCATCAGCCTTCCGCGGAGTCCTCGCCGCGCCGGGGCGGGAACCCGGCGCGATCCGCGGCGCGGCGCCGGGGCGGGAAGCCGGCGAGGTCCTCGGCCCGACGCCCGGGCGGGAAGCCGGCGCGGCTCGTGGTGCGCGCCCGGGGCGGAAATCCGGTGGAGCCGTCCCGCGCGACGGGGAACCGGGGACGGCTCGCGGCGGGCGCGTCGGACGGGAAGCCCGTCCGGGCGACGGTACGGACCCGGAAGGGGACGGTCTCCCCGGCGGAGTGGTCCTCCAGCTCCTCGGCCTCGGGCTCGATCGTGGCGTAGACCGGCTCGGGCTGCTTGCTCAGGGAGCGTGACGGCCACCAGGTGAACCGGCCGAGCAGATTGATGATGGCCGGCAGGGCCACGATCCTGATGATCGTGGCGTCGATCAGGATCGCCGCGGTCAGCCCCACGCCCACCTGCTTGAGCTCGATGAAGCTCATCGAGGCGAAGAGCGAGAAGACCAGCACCATCACGATGGCCGCGCTGGTGACGACCCCGGCCGTCCTGGTGATGCCCTCGCTCACCGCGTCCCTGGTCGACATGCCCGACGCGGCCAGCTCGCGGATCCGGCTGACGACGAAGACGTGGTAGTCCATCGACAGGCCGAGCAGGACCACGAACAGCAGCGCCGGCACCCAGGCCACGACGTGCCCGGTGGACTCGAACCCCAGCAGGTTCTCGGCCCAGGAGTTCTGGAAGACCCAGGCCAGCAGGCCGAAGGAGGCCGCGGCCGACAGGCCGTTCAGCACCATCGTGACGATCGCGACCACGATCGACTTGAACGCCACCGCCATCATGACGATCGTCAGCAGCAACGCGAAGCCGATCACCCACGGCAGCTTGTGCGACAGGTTGCCCGTGTAGTCGGCGTTGGCGGCCACATCGCCGCCGACGGCGTGCTTCTCGCCCGTGACGCCCCTGAGCGCGTCGGGCACGTACGTCGTCCGCAGCTTGGTCAGCGAGTCCTTGGCCTGCTTGGAGTCGGTGCCGTACGGCGTCGCCACGGAGACCACGCTGATCCGGTTGTCCGGGGAGGTGCGCACGTCAGCCTGCTGGCCGCGGGCGAACAGCGGGTCACCGCTGGTGCGGGTGACCAGGTCGTCCAGCGCCTGCCGCACCTTCGGCGCCTGCCCGGCGGGAGCCTCGACGGCGACGACGTGCGCGTTGCCCTCGCTGGGGAACGCCTTGACCAGCCGGTCGTAGCCCCGCATCGCGGGAATGGAGCGCGGGAAGTCGTCGATGGCGGTGCTCTTGATGCTCAGGTCGAGGGCGGGGATGGCCAGCGCGACCAGGATGCCGGCGGCGGCCAGGAAAGCCGGCAGCGGGAACCGCAGTGCGGGCCGGAGCAGCGCGCTCCACAGCTTGGGCCGGCCGCCCCGGTTGGTGATCCGCCACACCAGCGGCACCCGCGGCCGCTCCAGCAGGTTGCCCAGCTTGGCCAGCAGCGCGGGCAGGATGGTCAGCGAGGCCAGCATGGCCACCGCGACCACCAGGATGGCACCGGTCGCCATCGCGGAGAACACCAGGTCGCCGGAGAGGTACAGGCCGGCCATCGACACCACGACCGCGATGCCCGACACCACGACCGAGTGGCCGGAGGTGTCCGCGGCGATCTCCACCGCGTCGATCTTGCTCTTGCCCCGCGCCCGCTCCTCGCGTTCGCGCTTGAGGTAGAACAGCGAGTAGTCGACGCCGACCGCCATGCCCATCAGCACGATGACATGCGAGACCATGCCGGGGTCCGGCACGAGCTGGGAGGCCAGTCCCCACAGGCCCAGGCCGGCGGCGACCGCCGACAGCGCCAGCAGCACCGGCACGCCCGCGGCGACGATCGCGCCGAACGCCACGAGCATGATGACCAGGGTCAGCGGGACGCTGAAGCCGGTGGCCTTGTTCAGGTCGTTGTCCAGCATCTCGCCGAAGCCACGCTGGATGGTGGCGTCGCCCACGAGCTCCACGCGCAACGCCGGATAGCCGCTCTGCACCTTGGCGACCTCGTTCATCAGCGGCTCGACCCGCTCGTCCGCGGTGTCGATGTCGCCACGCATGGTCGTCCGCACCAGTACGGCCGAGCCGTCACGAGCGGGTATCGGCTCGCCGACCTTGTCCACCCCCGGCAACCGGTCGAGCCGCGCGGCGGCGTCCTCCGCCGCCTTCAGCGCGACCTTCTTGTCCAGGGTTCCCGTGTTCGGCTTGGCCGTGACCAGCACGTTCTCGGTCGCTGGGTCGGCCAGGCCGCCTTGCTCCACCATGTGCGCGGCACGGCCGGCCTCGCCGACCGTCAGCTCCGCGTCGGTGGCCATCCTGGTGCCTGTCCCGCCCAGCAGGAACGCGGCGGCCACGAAAGCCAGCCACAGGCCGATCGCCAGCCAGGGGTGGACCGCGCTCCAACGGGCGATCCGGGTGATCACCGATCTCTTGCCTTTCACGTCCAAGCTCCTCCCATTTCGGTGCGATGCCTTCGATAATGGGAGGGTCGGCCGCCGTACACAGGAGTCGCTGCACCCCAACCGAAGGTGGTATCTGCACCACTGCAATCCGCCCCGTCCGATGCCGATGATGGAGCCATGACTCACATGATCAGTTGGCTGCGCCTGATGGGTCAGGCGTTCACGCTCACCGGCTTGGCCGTCGCCACGGCGGTGGTGCTCCACGTGATCGCGTTCAGCGTGATCTTCATCCCGGTCTGGATCGGGATCCCGATGTTCGTCGCCTCGGTCCTGTGGCTGCGCGCGCTGGCCAACGAGCACCGGCGCGTGGCCGGCCGGTTGCTGCGCGAGGAGATTCCCGCGCCGTACGCCCCGCTGCCCGACCGCCCGACCGCCCGGCTGACGACGGTGCTCGGCGACCCGGCCACCTGGCGTGACTTCGGCTGGGTGCTGGCCAACTCCTTCGCCGGCGTGGCGCTGCTGGCGGTGCCGGTCGGCGCGTTCCTGGCCGGCGTCTGGTACCTGCTCTATCCGCTGCTGTTCGCGCTGGCCCCGGCCGGCTCGATCAGCGGGCACCTGTTCTTCGAGACCAACACCCAGCTCGCCTCGTTCGTGACGCTGCCGATCGGGGTGGCCTGCATGGCCCTGTCCCGGTGGCTCGCGCCCCGCGTGCTCGGCACGTACGGCAGGCTCACCAGAAACCTGCTGGCCCCCAGCGAGCGCTCCCAGCTCCAGGCCCGCGTGCAGCAGCTCACCGTGTCCCGGGCCGACAGCAACGACCTGCAGGCCACCGAGTTGCGCAGGATCGAGCGCGACCTGCACGACGGCGCGCAGGCGCGGCTGGTCGCCATGGGCATGACGCTGGGCGCGGCCGACAAGCTGGTCGAGCAGAACCCGGCCGCGGCGCGGGCGCTGCTCAACGAGGCGCGGGACGCCTCCGCCAGGGCGCTCAACGAGATCCGCGACCTGGTCCGGGGCATCCACCCGCCGGTGCTGGCCGACCGCGGGCTCGGCGACGCCGTCCGCGCGCTGGTGCTCGACACCAGGTTCCGCGCCGAGGTCAGCGTCGAGCTGTCGCACCGGCTGCCCGCTCCCGTCGAGTCCGCCGCCTACTTCGCCGTCTCCGAGGCGGTGGCCAACGCCGCCAAGCACTCGGGCGCGCAGCGCATCTGGATCGACATCAGCCACGCGGGCGGCCGGCTGCGGATCGTCGTCACCGACGACGGCACCGGCGGCGCCGACCTGTCGGCCGGGTCCGGGTTGCGCGGCATCGAGCGGCGGCTGGGCGCGTTCGACGGAGTGCTCGCCCTCAACAGCCCGCCCGGCGGCCCCACCATGGTGACGATGGAGATTCCATGCGCGTTGTCCTCGCAGAAGATCAGTTCCTCCTGAGAGACGGCCTGTCGAGGCTGCTCCAGGCGCACGAGTTCGAGGTGGTCGCCGCCGTCGACAACGCCGGCGACCTCCTCAAGGCACTCACAAGTCAGCAACCGGACGTGGCGGTGGTCGACATCAGACTGCCGCCCACCTTCACCGACGAGGGCCTGCAGGCCGCCCTGCAGGCCCGTCGTGATGTCCAGGGCCAGCCGGTGCTGCTGCTGTCCCAGTACGTCGAGCAGCTCTACGCCAGGGAACTGCTGGCCGACGGCGCCGGCGGGGTCGGCTACCTCCTCAAGGACCGGGTCTTCAACAGCGACCAGTTCATCGACGCCCTGCGCCAGGTCGCCAGGGGCGGGACGGTCATGGACCCCGAGGTGATCTCCAAACTGCTCGCCCGCAGCTCCGAGAACGAGCCGATGACCAGGCTGACGCCACGCGAGCGCGAGGTGCTCGGGCTCATGGCGGAGGGCCGCTCGAACGCCGCCGTCGCCGGCAGCCTGTTCATCACGGAGAAGGCGGTGGCCAAGCACATCAACAGCATCTTCGCCAAGCTCGACCTGCCGCCGTCCGGTGACGACCACCGCAGGGTCCTGGCCGTGCTGGCCTATCTCAACGGGTGATCCCGCCAGACCACGAGGAAGGGCCGGGCGCCGTCCACCGCGACGGCCGCCGCGAACCCCTCGGGCGCGTGCAGATCGGTCACGCGCAGGGCGCCACCGCCGCCGGGCTTCACCACCACCCGCGTGCCGCCCCCGCCGGCGATGGGCGCGGCCAGCCCCTGGAACAGGGTCCCGCCGAGGGCCTTGACGCACGCCTCCTTGCGCGTCCACAGCCGCGCGAACGCGTCCGGGGGCCGCTCGGCCCCGCGCACCAGGGCGTACTCGCCGGGGGTGAAGAACCTGTGGGCGAGCCTGACGACGTCCATGTCGTGGCGTACCCGCTCGACGTCGACGCCGACGTCACGGGTGGCGCTGACCGCGAGCAGCGCCACGTCGCCCGAATGCGACAGATTGAACCGCGGCCCGTCGCCGGCCAGCTCGGGCTTGCCGTGCCGGCCGCGCCGCAGCCGGACCGCGCCGGGCTCGACGCCGAGGTAGGAGGCGAGCGTGCGGCGCAGCCGCGACCTGGCCGCCACGTAACGGGCCCGCGCCCGCGGATCCCTGGTACGCAGCGCCCGCGCCCGCTCGTCGGGCGCCAGCTCCTCCCAGGCGGCCCTGCCAGGCCCTCTCCACGCCGAATCCCCCTCACGGACCTCCGCGAGGGGGATCGGCCAGAGGTGGACCTCGTCGTCAGGTGACACGGGCGGCGGATCCGATCCTGCCGGAGTGCAGGCCGCGGAAGACGTTGAGCTTCTGCATGGTGCCCGTGCCCTCCATGAACTCCAACCCTCTGGCATCCCTGACGTACTTGTCCAGCAGCGGATGCTCCAGGCGTGCCGCGGGCCCGAAGAAGGCCAGGCAGCCGAGTGTGACGTCCTCGGCCAGGCGGCACGCGCGTGCCTTGGCGGCCGAGGCCAGGTAGCCGCCGCCCGCGGGGTCGGCGTCGACGGCGGCGGCGGCGCGGTGCACGAGCCGCCGTACGGCCGCGATCTGCGCGCCGAGCGCGGCCAGGCGCTCCGCCTCGGCCGCGGTCAGGGCCGCACGGTGCCGGGTCACGTAGGCGTGGGCGGCGCGCGCCACGCCGACGCCGATCGCGGCCACGCCGGGCCGCAGGGCGTTGAACATCTGCACGCCGCTCCACAGGCCGCGCCTGCTCGGCGGCAGGTGCCGCCCGAGCACGTGCTCGGGCGGCACCGGCACGCGGTCCAGGGTGACCGCGCAGACCTGCGCGGCGCGCAGCCCGATGGTCGGGATCGGCTCGGCGGCGAACCCGGGCGCGCCGGTGTCCACCAGGACGGCGGTCACCCCGAGCGGCCCCGGGCCGGTCCGGGCGAAGACCACGCCCATCCGGGCGCGTGCGGCGTTGCCGATGTACCGTTTGGTCCCGCTCAGCAGCAGCGTGCCGTCGCCGCCGGGCGTCAGCGAGGTGCCGAGGGCGGCGGCGTCGGAGCCGTGCTCCGGCTCGGTCAGCGCGAGAAAGGTCCAGGTCGGGCGCTCCAGGATGCGGCCGTAGTACCAGGTCCGCTGGGCTTCGTCGCCGAGCGCGGCCACCAGCGCGCCGGACAGCGAAGGGCCGGGGGCGGCCAGCAGCGCGCCCGCGTCCACGGCGGCGAACTCCTCGATGGCCACGGTCCGCTCCAGCGCCGACGTGCCGTGGAAGCCGTACGGCCCGGCCGTGACCGGGTCCACCTGATGGCCGGGCGGCACCATGCAGGTCGCCAGGTACGCCAGGGCGGGCAGGTGGGTCATCCGGTGGATGACACCTGGGTCGCGGTCGAGCTCCAGGACATGGGCGTGCAGGCCGGCCGCCCACTCGCGGGTCAGCGCGCGCAGGGCGCGCAACCGGTCGTCCAGGTGCGCGTCGTCGTCGTTCATGGGTGGGCACTCCCGGCGTAGACGTCGGCCAGCAGCTCCGACACGTGCGCGGGCCAGCCGCTGCCCTCGCGGGTGAATCCGGAGGCGCCGAGCAGCCGCAGCAGGGCGCGGTCGGCGCGGGTGATCTGGGTGTGCAGGCGGCTCAGCGCCGGGGCGCCGGCGTCCCGGTCGGCCAGCGCGGCCTCGATCTCCAGGTGCTCGATCACGACCTCGGCGAGTTCGCCCTTGACGAGTTGCTGGAGAAGCAGCGTGGTGTCGCCGGCCTTCCTGCGGCGCAGGTAGCCGGTGCAGGCGCCGAGCAGCCGTTCGGACAGCCCGAGCCGCAGCCAGGCCAGGCCGTGCGCCCAGGCGGTGACCGGGGTGATGACGGGCAGGGCGACCGGCGCGGTGATCCGCGCGGGGGCGTCGCGGACCGGTGGGTGCCGCAGGATCGTCAGGTGCTCGCCCTCGACCTCGAGCTCGCCGATCACGACCTCCCCGGCGCGGTCGCGGTCGGCCGGCACGCCGCCGAGCCACACCAGGCGCGCCCCGCGGGCGACCGGCGCGGGCACGATGGCGTGCCCGCCGGGGCCGCAGGGCAGCGCCTCTCCCGCGACGCCGGTGGTCAGCAGGGTCAGCGCGGGGCCCAGTCCGTGCTCTCTGGCGGCTTCGCGTACCTCACTCATGGGTCACCTCGCAGACGGACAGGATGCCGAGGTCGGGCTCGTAGTCGGCGGCGAGGACGCGGGCCGGGACCGCGGGTGCCCGGCACGCGGCGGCGAGCGCGGCCCAGATCCCGGTGCACGGCCGCCCGCCCTCCGGCGTGATCACCCTGGCGCCGTCCGGCCGGAGCCCGGCCAGGCCGGGCCCGGGGATCAGCGTCACGTCACCCGGCGGGCCGCCCCACTCCGCTTCCAGGCGTGTACGCGCCTCCGCGGGCGCGATCCCGCTCATCTGCCGCACCGTCACACCGTCCGCCCGCGTGCCTTCCGTGGCCTCCACGACCAGCGCGACCGCGGCGTCTCCCGCCGGTGCGAGCCGCGGCGGGACCTGGGTGTCGTACGGCATCAGCGTCTGCTCCATCGCCAGCACCAGCCCGGTGCGGCAGCCGGCGGTGGCCATCTGGTCCGCGACGAGCCTGAGCGCGGTGAACGGAGCCGCCAGCCCCTGGGCGCTGACCGCGAAGGCGAGCGGCGCGCCCGGCACGATGTGCGCCAGGCGGCAGCCCGCCGACTCGCGGGGGTCGGCGTCAGGGGTGGCGTGCGCGATGACCGCCACGTCCACGGGCTCTTCGAGCCCCAGGTCGTCGAGCAGTTCCTCGGCCATGCGGGTGAAGGTGTTCGGCTGCTGGAGAAGGTCGCCGCGGTAGGGCACGCCGTACATGCCGGAAAGGTCGGCGTAGTACCTGACGACCGTCGCGGCGGCGATCGGCCGGTCCGCCCGCGGCGGCGGGCCGAACACCCGGCTCGCCGCACCCGCGAGGCGGAGTGCGGCGGCAGGCGGCGCCGTGGAGGGCGGGAGCACGTGACGCATCGTCACGCCTGGGTCGCCAGGAACTCGGCGAGCGTGCCGACGCTCTCGAAGTGGTCATGCTCCAGGCTGTCGGTGTCGATCTCCAGACCGAGCCGGTCCTCCAGCTCCATGAGCACTTCCAGCACGGCGGTGGAGTCGAGGCCGAGGTCGTCGAAGAGCCTGGTGCCCGCGTCGAGGGTGCCGGGCTCGCGGTTCAGCACCTGTGCGAGCACGTCGGAGACGCTGCTTACGACCTGGGTCGTGTCGGTCATCTTTCCTCCTAAGGGATGGTTTGTGCGATTTCGTGGAGGTGCTGCCCGCGCAGCAGGTCCTCGGTGCTGGAGCGGTCCCTGATGAGGTGGTGGGCGCCCTGGTGGACGAGCACCTCGGCGGGCATGCCGTGGCTCAGGAAGAACACGGGCGAGGCGGTCGGGCCGTAGGCGCCCGAGCGCAGCACGCCGATCAGGTCGCCCGGCCGCACGTCCGGCAGCGGCACCTTCTTGCCCAGCGTGTCGTTGGGCGTGCAGAGCGGGCCGGTCACGGTCCAGCTTCCCGTGCCGGGGCCGGCGGCGCGGTTGAGCAGCCGCATGGGGAAGTTCCGCTTGACGAAGGAGCCGATGCCCACGGCCGCCATGTGGTGGTTGGTGCCGCCGTCGGCGATCGCGAAGTTCTCGCCCAGCGACGTCTTGACGTAGCGGACGGAGACGACGTACACGCCGCACGGAGCGGTCAGGTAGCGGCCCAGCTCCATGGCGAGCCGGGTGTGCGGGTGCCGGGCGGCGAAGTCGTCGATCAGCGGGTTGAGCAGGCCGGTGAGGACGCCCGGGTCGGGGTCGCGCTCGCCGTCGAAGTAGGCGACGCCGAGCCCGCCGCCGACGTCCACCAGTTCGAGCGGGAAGCCGAGGCGGTCGGAGAGCCGCTCGGCCAGCTCGAAGATCCGCCGGGTGTTCTCGGCGACGACCTCCTCGCCGAGGATGCGGGTCCCCATGTAGGCGTGCACGCCGGCCAGCCGTACCCGGTCCGGCAGCGGGAACGGCTCGCGTAGCTGCTCCTCGTCGATGCCGAACTGGCGGGGCTTGCCGCCCATGGTGAGCCCCGGGCCCTTGACGGCGAAGCCGGGGTTGACCCGCAGCACCACCCGGGCGACGACGCCCAGCTCCGCGGCCAGCTCGCCGATGAGCCGCAGCTCGCCGAACGACTCGCAGACGACGGCGTGAATGCCGTGCGCCAGGCACGCGGCCAGCTCGGCACGGCTCTTGCCCGGGCCGAGGAAGATGATGTCGCCGGGTGCCACGCCCGCGTTCAGCGCGGTGACCAGCTCGGCCATGGACGACACCTCGGCCCTGGCGCCGGCCGAGCGCAACAGCGCGCAGATCGAGATGTTGGGGTTGGCCTTGAGCGAGTAGAAGATCTCCATCCGGGGATGCAGTCCGTCCCGCAGGCCCCTGTACTGGCGGACGAGCGCGTCGCCGTCGTACACGAACGTGGGCGTGCCGTACTCCGCGGCGATCGCGGCGTAGTCGATGTCGAGTTCCGGGTCGAGTTCCGGGTCGAGTTCCGGGTCGAGTTCCGGGTCGAGTTCCGGGTCGAGTTCCGGGTCGAGTTCCGGGTCGAGTTCCGGGTCGAGTTCCGGGTCGAGTTCCGGGTCGAGTTCCGGGTCGAGGTCAGGCACCGAAGACTCCCTTCAGCCGCTCGGCGACGGCGTGGTCAAGCGCCTCCATCCGCTCCTGCGTGCCGGCCACGACCAGCCCGTAGAGGCGGCCGTCGAAGCCGTCACGCGTCCGCGTGGCGCCGGCGTTGACGGTGGCGTTGACGGTGGCGTTGACGGTGGCGTGGTTGTTCACCAGGAACCCGGCTCCCGCCGCCGGGTCGAAGAGCAGGTCGCCGAGCCCGGCGCGCAGGGCGTCGAACGGCAGGGGAGCGGCCAGCCGCAGCGGGTAGTGCCTGGCCAGCGCGACCGTGCCGGCGCCGACGAACCGCTCCTGGAGCTGCGCCTGATACGTGGACATGTTGTTGCGCGCGTTGATCTCGATGACGGGCTGGATCCGGCCGTCCGGCTCGACCAGCGCGTCCACGCCGGCCACGCCGAAGTAGCCGTCGGCGTGCAGCCGCCGGCCCAGCCGCTGCGCGGCCTCCTCCAGCTCGGCGACCTGGCCCGGAGTCAGCCTGGCCGGGATCCGGTGCCCCTTGTGCACCCCGCCCTCGGTGATGGCCTCCTTGACGAAGTCGAAGCGCACCCCGCCGTCGCGCGCGATCGTGAACTGGTAGTTGAGGTCGGCCCGCTTGGCCACCCACTCCTCCACCACGACGCCCACCCGGTCGTCGCCCGCCCGCTCCGCCCGCCGGCCGATCATGCGGACGAGCTGGTCCAGGCGGCGCTGATCGTCGATCACCACGATGCCCTTGCCCGACACGCCGAAGGCGTCCTTGACCACGACCGTCCCGCCCGCGGCCAGCAGCCCCGACGCCCACGTGGCCGCCCGCGTGAGCTCCGGCAGGCGCGCGCAGGCCCAGCCGGCCGACTGGCGCAGCCCCTCCGCCTCGGCCACGGCCCGGCTGTAGAGCTTGCTGTTGACGGCCTTGCACACGCTGGCGGAGGGGGCCGCGAGCGGCAGCCCGGTCTCCTCGGCCAGCCGCTGCTCCAGCCCCGAGACGCCGTGCGGCGCCAGGTGGAAGCCGCGGGCGGCGAGCTCCCCGAGCTCGCGCCGCAGGCCCTCGTCGGCCAGCGCGTCCTCGGTGACCGTACGCCCGGGATCCTGCGCGCCCGCCACGCAGATCCGCGGCAGGGGCAGGCCGAGCCCATCGAGGTAGGCCAGGAAGCCCGGGTCGGGCGCCTGCTTGAGCACGACGGCGTCGCCGGCGCCCGCGAGCGTGAGGGCGAACTCCTCCATCCTGTTGACGATCGCGGCGCCGCCGGAGAAGGAGACCCTGGGCAGCCCCGGCTCGCCGTGCGCCCACTTGTCCTCGACCTCGAAGTTGCCGAGGAGGACCAGCGGCACGTCGGGCGTGCCGAACAGCGCCAGCTTCAGCCTGGCGTTCGCATTCAGCGTGCGGACATCCACGGGATTCACCTCGGCTAGTGCTCGAAGACCATGGCCGAGAACGTCGCGCCGAGCCCGACCGAGACCATCAGGTAGCGGTCCCCTGGCTGGAGCAGGCCGCGTTCGCGGGCCGTCTGGTAGTTGATGAACGGGTCGGCGGAAAAGCAGTGGCCGGTGACGGCGACGTTGTCCAGGAAGATCCGCTCGGGCGGCAGGCCGGCGCCCCTGGCGGCGCGCGTCCAGGAGACCTTGTTGACGTTGTGCGGCAGCACCAGGGCGAGATCGCCGAGCGAGATGCCCGCCGTCCGCACGGCGGCGGCCATGACCTCGGTCAGCGCCCGCTGGTACACGCGGTGGAACCCGGCGGCCAGCTCGGGCGTGAGCAGCATGCCCGTGGCGAAGCTGCCGTCGGTGCGGGTGGCGTAGCCGAGCAGCCTGTCGCGCCCGCCTCCCGCGCGGACCAGGATCGCGGCGACCCCCTCGCCCATGATCGTGACGTCGGGGATGAGCTGCGCCGCCGGGGTGAACGCGCGCTCTCCCGTGAGCACCAGCGCCAGCGCCTCCGGGTCCCCGTCGGTCGCCAGCATCCTGCCCGCCAGGTCCACGGCGAGCAGTCCCGACGCGCAGGTGTGCTGGGTCAGCGTGTACGGCAACGCGTGCCCGAGCCCGAGCTCGTCGCGCACCTCGGCCAGCGGATTGATCGGGTACGGCGCCGAGGTCAGCACCG
Organism: Nonomuraea sp. B12E4; assembly: GCF_039871825.1. Classification (NCBI taxonomy): domain Bacteria; kingdom Bacillati; phylum Actinomycetota; class Actinomycetes; order Streptosporangiales; family Streptosporangiaceae; genus Nonomuraea; species Nonomuraea sp. B12E4. Next base: position 37,911 of record NZ_JBDPME010000011.1, read on the forward strand.
TGCGGGCCTGCAGCACGTACCGGACCAGGTGCTCCCGGCCGCGCAGCGCCTCCAGCTTCCCCGCGGCGGCCACCAGCAGCTCCGCCTCGCTCATGTCACCGGCGCGGCAGACCTCGGCCAGCCCGTAGAAGCGGCGGAACCGCCACAGCTCGCCGTCGCTGAGGCCGAGCTCCTGCCGCAGGTCGCCCACGGGAACCCCGGGAGGCAGGTAGCTCGACACGGCTTCCAGAGCGGTCATCAGCGGGTCCTGTCGGCACGGTAGGCGCGCAGGCTCAACGGCACCGCGACGGCCATGACGAGACAGAGCGTGAGGACGACGACCAGCCCGGGATGCCGCCCCGGGAAGGTGGAGGAGGTGATGGCCGCGTTGCCCCACAGCTCGCGGCAGGTGGTGGCGATGGCGCTGACCGGGTTCCACTCCGCGATCGGGCGCAGCCAGGCGGGCAGGCCCTGGATCGACAGGAACGCGTTCGACAGGAACGACAGCCCGACCATGACGATGGCGCTCATCGACTCGATGGCCTCGATGTTGCGCATCGTCAGCCCGATGACCACGCCGACCCAGATCATGGCGTAGAAGAAGGCCAGCAGCAGGGCGAAAGCGCCGAGCGCCGGCAGCACGCCGTCGTGGAAACGCCAGCCCATGGCGGCGCCGACGGCGGTCAGCACCGTCAGGCAGATCATGCCGAGCATCAGGTCGGACAGCGTGTGCCCGGTCAGCACGGTCAGGCGGGAGATCGGCAGCGAGCGGAACCTGTCGATCAGGCCGCCGCGTACGTCGAGCGCCACGCCGATGGCGGTGGGGCCGATGAGCGTGAGGCCCGCCTGGGCGGCGATGCCCGCCATGATGTACTCCTCGTACACGCCGCTGCCCGGCACCACGATGGAGCTCTTGAAGACGTAGCCGACCGCGATCAGCATGATCAGCGGGTTGAGGATCATCGCGATGAGCTTGCCGGGCGCACGCGTGAGGTGCCTGACGTGCCTGGCGGCCAGCGCCCCCGTGTCGCTCAGGGCGAGAGCGAGCGTTCTCATCGCGACCCTCCTGTCAGCGTGAGGAAGACGTCGTCCAGGCTGGGACGGCGCAGCGCGAACTCGACCACCTCGATGCCCGCGTACCTGAGGGCGGTGGAGGCGGCGACGATCATGTCGAGCCCGTCGTCCACCCGCAGCGCGACGCTGTTGGAGTCCTCGTCCGCGGCGATCTGCCCGGTCGTGATCCGCGACAGCGCGGCGAACGCCTGCGGCATGACCTCGGGGTCCCTGAAGGAGATCTGCAGCCACTCCTGGCCGACCTTGCTCTTGAGCTCGTCGGGAGTGCCTTCGGCGATCACCCGCCCCTCGTCGATGACCGCGATCCGGTCGGCCAGGCGGTCGGCCTCCTCCAGGTACTGCGTGGTGAGGAGCACGGTCACGCCGATCGCGGCCAGCTCGCGCACGGTCGTCCAGAGGATCAGGCGGCTGGCCGGGTCGAGCCCCGAGGTGGGCTCGTCGAGGAACAGCACGGGCGGGTTGGTGATGACACAGGTCGCCAGGTCCAGCCGGCGGCGCATGCCCCCCGAGTAGGTACGCACCGGGCGGTCGGCCGCCTCCTCCAGCCCGAACCAGTTCAGCAGCTCCTCCGCCCGTTCCCTGGAATAGCGGCGGCCCAGGTGCAGCAGCGTGCCGAGCAGCACGAGGTTCTCCCTGCCCGTGAGCAGCTCGTCCACCGAGGCGTACTGTCCCGCCAGGCCGATGTGGCGACGCACGTCGCGGGCCTGGGTACGCACGTCGTACCCGGCGATCTCGGCCCGGCCCTCGTCGGCATGGGCGAGCGTGGCCAGGATGCGCACGGTGGTCGTCTTGCCCGCGCCGTTGGGGCCGAGCAGGCCGAGCACGCTGCCCTCGGGCGCCCACAAATCGACTCCGGCCAGCGCCGTGTGCTCCTTGTAGCGCTTGCGGAGCCCTTCGGCCAGGATCGTCACGGCCCCTCACCCACCAGGGCGGCGTGCTGGGTGGAGCTCATCGCACGGACCAGGGACAGCGGGCGCATGTCGGTCCAGGAGCGCTCGACGTACGCCAGCGCGTCCTCCCTGCCGCTGTCCTCCAGCACGGCACTCCAGCCGTCGGGGACCTCGGCGAAGCTGGGCCACAGGCAGTGCTGGCCCTCGTCGTTCACCAGAACGTGGAACGTGCCGTCCGCGTCGTCAAAGGGATTCGTCATCGTTGCCGCCTCTCACTTTCCTGCCAATGCGCCGGCGAGCACGTCCGGCCCGTACACGTCTTCCAGCCACTTGTCGTAATAGATCGTGTCGAGATACCGCTCACCCAGGTCGGGGGAGATGGCCACGGCGGTCGGGTCGCCGTCCCGCGCGTTGTCCTCCAGCCACGCGGCCGCGCCCGCGACCACGGTCCCCGTCGAGCCGCCGAGCAGGAACCCCCGCTCGGCGAGCCGGTGGCAGGCGCGAACCGTGTCCTCCTCGCTGACGTGCACGACGTCGTCGACGTACGTCACGTCGAGCAGCGGCGGGCGCACGCCCGTGCCGACCCCGGGGATCACGCGCGCCGCCGGGGCCCCGCCGAACGTGACGGAGCCGATCGCGTCGACGGCGACGATCGTCACCTCCGGGTGGTGCTCGCGGAAGTAGCGCGCGCAGCCCATCAGCGTGCCGGTGGTGCCCGCTCCGACGAACAGGACGTCCAGCGCGGGGAACGCGCGGGCGATCTCGGGGGCCGTGGAGGCGTGGTGGGCCGTCCAGTTGGCCTGGTTGGCGTACTGGTTCAGCCAGACGAAGCCCTCGTTGGCCGAGCACAGCCCGCGCACCTGGCGCAGCCGGGCGCCGAGCAGGCCGCCCACCTCGTCCGCGTGCGTGATGACCACGACCTGGGCGCCGAAGACCTCCATGAGCCGGCGGTTGGCCAGCGTGCACCGCGAGTCGGTCACGCAGACGAAGCGGTAGCCCCTGCTGGAGGCCACCATGCTGAGGGCGACCCCCATGTTGCCGGAGGAGGACTCCACCAGCGTCATGCCCGGCGTGATGAGCCCGTCGCGCTCGGCCTGGTCGATCATCCCCAGCGCGGCCTTCATCTTGATCGAGCCGGCGAAGTTGAACCCCTCGCACTTGAGGTAGAGCCGCCTGCCGAGGATGCCGGCGAGGTCGAGGTACAGGTCGTCGACGTTGAACTCGTGCGGCGCCGCGATCACCCGGGTCACGCGGGCCTCCGGTGCCGGTCGAGCTCGTGGAAGAACCCGTCCACGACCGCCAGCGCGCCGGCCCGCCGTACCTCGTCGTGGACGTGCTTGCCGACGGCGAGGTCCAGGATGCCGAGGCCGAAGGGCGAGAAGACCAGCGTGCGGCCGGCGGAGGGCCGCAGCCGTCCCGCCATGACGTCGTAGAGCGTGCCGTCCACGAAGGCGCGGTCTCCCGTGCGCTGCTCCGTGAGGTGGAGCGAGGTGCCGGCACGCAGGCAGTGGTCCACGTCGTCCACCACGTTGGCCGAGGCCAGGACGACCTCGGGCGCCAGGTCGCGCAGCGAGATGTGCAGCACCAGCGGGTGGTGCGCGAACCACGCGGGATCCGTGATGTGCGGCGCGGCCGCCACGGTGGCGAAGACGATCAGGTCGGACGAGCGGATCAGCTCCTCGGCGCTGTCATGCACGGTCACGTCGCCGTCGAGTCCCGCGGCGAACCGCTCGGCGTAGGAGCGGTCGAGGTCGTACACGCCGGTGCGGGCGAAGGACCAGCCCGTCGCGGCCAGGTGGCCGGCGATGTGGCGGGCGATCAGGCCGGTGCCGACGAAGCCGATCCTGGCCGCCGACCGGTCCGCGAGCGCGGGGCGGCCCTGCGACAGCAGGCCGGCGGCCAGCGCGGCGGAGGCGGCGGTACGGCACGCGCTGATGATGGAGGTCTCCAGGCAGGCGTACGGGTAGCCCGTGCCGGGGTCGTTGAGGATCAGGACGCCCGAGGCCCTGGGCAGGCCGCTGTCGATGTTGGCGGGGAAGCTGGAGATCCACTTCAGGCCGTCCACGCGGGCGTCCTCGTTCTCGCCGCCGATGGAGGCGGGGAGGGCGATGATGCGCGCCCGCGGCCGATCCGGAAATGTTAGGAAATATGAGGCCGGATTGGTGGTGGCGCCCTCGCCATGCGCGCGGTACGCCTGCCGAACCAAGTCGATGACGCGCTTCTCCTGGCCCCGCAGAACCTCGTCCACCTGGGCACCGGAGATCACCGAGAAGCCCGGCATGGAGCCTTGCTGAGACATGTGCAGCCCCTTCACTACGAAGCATTGAGTCAAGGCTGTGGCCTGCGGCTGACGTGCCGCTGACGGGCGGATGACGTGTGGCCCGTGTCAGCGGCCGGTCATCGTGCCATCAGCAGGGCCTCGCACGATGGGCCTCACCGCTGAGAAAGGCAACCGAATGGACTCCACCGTCACGATCACCCCGGCCGGGGCCGCGCCCGCACCGGCGGTGCCGGCGCAGGTCAGGGACGCCAGGGACCGCATCGCGCTGCTCTCGGACGACGGCTCCTTCCAGGAGTTCGGCAGCCGGGCGCGGCACCGTGCCACGGCGTTCGGCATGGAGCGCAAGCGTCCGGCGGGCGACGGCGTCGTCACCGGCACGGCCCACGTCGGCGGCCGCGCCGTCGGAGTGTTCGCCCAGGATCCCGCCACCTTGGGCGGATCGCTCGGCGAGACCCACGCCGCGAAGATCACCCGTGTGCTCGACCAGGCAGGGCGGGCCCGCATCCCGGTCGTCGGCCTGCTCGACTCCGGTGGCGCGCGTATCCAGGAGGGCGTCGCGGCCCTCGACGGGTACGGCGAGATCTTCCGCAGGAACGTCCGGCTGTCCGGCAGGGTCCCCCAGATCAGCGTCGTCCTCGGCGCGTGCGCGGGGGGAGCGGTGTACTCGCCCGCGCTCACCGACATCGTGATCATGAGCCAGGACGCGCACATGTTCCTCACCGGCCCCCGCGTCGTCCAGGCGGTCACCCACGAGCAGGTCGGCCCGGCCGAGCTGGGCGGCGCGCAGGTGCACGGGCGCGCCTCGGGCGTCGCCCACCTGGTCGCCGACGGCACCGCGCACGCGGTGGAGCTGGCCAAGCTGGTGCTGAACTACCTGCCGAGCTCGTGCTGGGAGCCGCCACCGGTGGCACCGCCCGCCGATCCCGGTCCGATGCCCGACGTCCCCGCCAACCCCCGGCACACCTTCGACGTACGGCCGGTCATCAAGGCGGTCGTGGACGGCGGCAGCTTCCTGGAGCTCCAGCCGAGGTTCGCCAGGAACATCGTCATCGGGTTCGGCCGGGTGGAAGGCCGTCCCGTCGGGGTCGTGGCCAACCAGCCGATCTCACGCGCCGGGACGCTCGACATCGACTCGTCGGAGAAGGCGGCACGTTTTGTCCGCATGTGCGACGCGTTCGGCCTGCCCCTGGTGACGCTGGTGGACACACCGGGCTTCCTGCCGGGCAGCGCGCAGGAGCGCGGGGGCGTGATCCGCAAGGGCGCGAAGCTGCTCTACGCCTACGCCGAGGCGAGCGTGCCGCGGGTCACGGTGGTGCTGCGCAAGGCTTTCGGCGGCGCGTACATCGTGATGAACTCCCGCTCGCTCGGCGCCGACGCGGTGTTCTCGTGGCCGGGCGCGGAGCTCGCGGTCATGGGCGCGGAAGGAGCTGTCGACGTGATCCACCGCCGCGAGCTGGCCGCCGATCCCACGCGCCGCGACGAGCTCATCGCCCGCTACCGGGCCGAGGCCATGGCGCCGGAGATCCCGTGCGAGCGGTTGTCGGTGGACGAGATCATCGCGCCGGGCGAGACCCGGGCGGCGGTGGCGGTGAGCCTGCGGAATCTGGCGGGCGTGCCGGCTCCGGAGTTCCGCCACGACAACCTGCCCCAATGACACAGCGCGCCCCGCGGGGCGGTCGCGAGACGCGCCGCGGGGATCACGACGCCGCTCACGACGCGATGGGCTGCGCCAGCACCGGGTCCTGGTTGAGGATGGCACGGTACATCGAGTGGAGCGCGTGCCCCGCCTCGACGCCGAGCTCGTTCGACAGCCACCGCCGGGCGGTGTGAAAGACCTCCAGCGCCTCCGTCTGCCTGCCCGACCGATACAGCGCCAGCATGAGCTGCTCGCTGAGCCGCTCGCGCTCGGGGTGCTGGGCGACGAGCCGCCGCAGTTCGGGCACGACCAGGCGCTCGCGCCCGCAGTTGATCTGCGCCGCGATCAGGTCCTCCTGCGCCGCGGCGCGCCGCTCCGACAGGCTGACGGCCGCCGCACGGCACCGCAGCCCCATCTCCGTGTCGAACAGCGCGGGCCCCCGCCACAGCGCCAGCGCCGCCCGCAACTCCTGAACCGCCAGGTCGGGCCGCCGGTCCACGAGCCCGGCACCGCGGTCGGCCTGCTCGGCGAACCGGTTGGCGTCCACGTCGTGCGGCGCGATGTCCAGGATGTAACCGTGATCGACCGTACGCACCAGCCGGCCGCCACCGGGCACCCACTCCTCCAACTGCTTGCGCAGTCTTAAGGCGTTCGCCTGCAGCGCGTTGCGCGCGTTGCCCAGCGACGACTCGGGCCACAGCTCGTCGGTCAGCTCGTCGAACAGGACCACCCGGCCGGGATGCAGGGCGAGCACGGCGAGCATGGTACGGACCTTCTTCGCCCTGATGAGGCGCAGCCGTCCCCCCGCCACGGTCCACACCGGCCCCAATATGCCGATCTCCATGTCGGCCACCATTCCTTCCCCCGTTGTACGATTCAAATCCCCGAGGCCAGCTCCCCCTGGCCCAGCCCCGACGGTAAGCGGGGCACGGCGCACGCCACAAGGTGCAACGCCCTAAGTCAGTGCATTAGGTATCGAAAGTTGTATTCTCCCCAATCGCTTTCAATGCGCTTGCATTCTCCTTGCTTTCAGCCCGGTTGCAGGCTCCTTGAAATGTGTAAATCCGCATTGACCCGGCGCCGCGGGGAAGGCCACCATGGTTTTGATCACACACGGGGGACCCCACTCTTGGGAGGGAGCCGTGGGAGTTCAAGGATCAACAGGGGAACATTTGGCCAGGCGGGTCGAGGCCGCACGGGGTGAGTTGCTGGATTCCTACCGCCAGGCCCTGGAAGCACAGGGGAGTCCGTTCACGCGCGATCCGATCGCGCTGCGCCAGGCCGTCGTCGACGGGGAATCGATACTCGCGGATCTGGCACTGAGTCTGGGAACGGACGAGACCGGTGTCAATGGCGAACGGAACATCGGGGCCGACGGGGGCCGCGACATTCATCCCGAGGAAACGCTGCAAGCGGCGACGACGTTGTTCGACACCGCCATCCAGGAGATCGCCAGGATGGTGCACGCCTATCCGGACTCGCTGCACCTGCTGACGCGGGCGGCGCGAGCGCTCAACGAGAGCCTCGTCGCCCACGTCACCGAAGCAGCCGACAGGCATCTCGGCCGCCTGCTCAACCTGGTGCACGCGGCACACACCAAGGAGCGGCGGGCCATCGCCAGGGAGCTGCATGATCGCATCGGACACGGGGTGAGCGTCACCAGCCAGCAACTCGAGCTCTACGACCTCGACCGGCACGAAACGCCGGTGAGGGCGGCCGCCAGGATCGAGAGGGCACAGGCGCTCATCGAGGAGACCCTGCGCGACCTCCGCACGCTGACCTCGGGCCTGCGGTTCGAGAACCTGCCGGAGGGGCTGGAGAAGGCGCTTTTCCACCTGCTGGAGACCGTACGGCATGAGGACGTGGACCTGGAGCTGTCGGTCAACGGCGACGAGACGTGGGCACCCGCCCACGTGCGTTCCGAGGTGTTCCTGATCCTCGGGGAGGCGCTGCGTAACGCGCTGAGGCACGCCGGCCCGGCATTCGTGGCGATCCGCGTCGACGTCGCGCCGCACGAGCTGCATGCCACGGTCGACGACGACGGGTGCGGCTTCGACGTCGAGCGCGTGCCCGCGCCGGGCGGCATCGGGCTGTCCACGATGGCCGAGCGGGCCGAGCTCCTGGCCGGTGTGCTCACCGTCGGCAGGACGCCCGGCGGCGGGACCCGCGTCAGGCTGAGGGTCCCACTGCCGGGGCAGTCGCCGTGAGACGTGACCACCGGGAAAGTCGCCATGAGACATGACGGAGAACGCACCACGATCGTCCTCGCGGACGACCACGCCCTGTTCCGCGAGGGCCTGCGCGAACTGCTGGAGGCCAAGGACGACCTGCTCGTGATCGGCGAGGCGGGCGACGGCGAGGGCGCGGTCCTCACCGTCGCGGACAAGCGTCCCGATCTCGTCCTGCTGGACGTCGAGATGCCGGGGGCCGACGTCATCGTGACCGTGAAGCGGATCAAGGCGGCGTCGCCCCGTACGCAGATCATCGTGCTGAGCATGCACGACGGCCCGCAACTGGTGCAGGGGCTGCTGACCGCCGGCATCAGGGGCTATCTGCTCAAGACCGCCAGGAGGGAGGAGCTGATCTCGGCCATCAGGAGCGTACGGATCGACGACGGACGGGTCGTGCTCGCCGTCTCCCGCGAGAGCCTGGCCAGGCTCGACGAGCCCACCCCGCCCCTGCTGTCCGGCCGGGAACGCGAGGTGCTCGAACTGACGGCGCAGGCGTTGAGCAACAACCAGATCGCCGGCAGGCTGTCGCTCACCGAGGCCACCGTGAAGCGGCACCTGCACAACGTCTTCGTCAAGCTGGGCGCCGTTTCACGGATAGACGCGGTGAACAAGGCCATCGAGCAGGACCTGATCTCCACCGAGCACCAGACCGGCCAGCCGCGCGTGTCGTCGGGACGACCGGGAAAGACGCGGGCGACCGCGGCGCGCGGCCGCCGCTCGTCACAAGGATGACCCTGAGGGGTGCGTGCGGGCCCGCCGACGTCGGGCCCGCACGCATCCCTACGGAGGCACTGGCTTTGCTCCACGTGCGGACCGCTACCTCCGTAAAACTCTTGATCGCATTCTGGTTGCGCCGGCTTCTTGCCTGGTTCCGCAGAGCGGCGCAGTCGGAGTGGTAATGCGAAATGTTATAGATCCGTTTGTTCGTTTGTGTGGCGCCACGCATCGAGGGCACCAGACGCCGCTTTGAGTTACGCCCGGAAATGCTTGCCTCGCCTCATAAGCCAAGGTCAAAGACGCCATGAGCGATGGCTGCGAGAAGGCCGTCCGAGATCGGCGTGGCGCCGGGGTCTTCTGCCTGGGCGTGTTCGGTTGCATAGCGGAATGCGGCAACGCATGACGTAGAGTGCATATCGGTGCTAACTACCAGCCAGGCCGCGACACTCCGCGCGTACGGTGCCCCCTGCTGGTCCTCACCTGCGAGCAGGACCAGACCACCGCGCCCGGACCCGCCACCCGCACCGCGCGCCGCGCTCCCCGCGCGGAGGTGGTTCACCTGCCCGGCGGGCACAACGCGCCGTTCATGGAGGTGCACGAGCAGGCCGTCGATGTCGAGCTGTCCTTTTTGCGCCGGCACCTCCTGGACCCGGCGCGAGACACCCAGCGTCCCGCCCGACGCTGAGGCGGGACCATGAAGGAGATCGCGCTGTCCGCCGGCACGATCGAACACGAGGACACCGGCGAACGGGCGGCATGTGGTCTCATCCCTGTGGCGGGTGAAGCGGGCTTCCACGGATGAATTCGGTTGCGGTGGGACAAATGGGCCTGATGGGGTGAGCGCATGAACGGTGCCACTGAGCAGGTGCAATGGGCGGGGACAGGAAAGACCGAACGATCACGCGACAACCGGCCCCATGGCACAGGCTGGCGGTGCTCGGCGCGCTGATGCTGGCCGCCCTCACCTTCAACACCGCCGAGAACCTGCCGGTCGGTCTCCTGGAACTCATCTCCGAAGACCTGAGGGTTTCCCTGTCGGCGGTCGGTCTCCTGGTCACCGGTTACGGCGTGACGGTGGCCATCGCATCTGTGCCGATCGCCCACGTCGTGCGGGCCGTGCCCCGGCGTTATGTGCTCACGGGACTGCTGGCCGCGCTTGTGGTGTCCAGCCTCGTCGCGGCGTTGGCCACCTCCTACTGGCCGCTCCTCGCGGCGCGGCTGCTGACCGCGCTCGGCCAGGCGCTGTTCTGGGCCGTGATGGGGCCGGTCGCGGTGGGGCTGTTCGCACCCCGGGTCCGGGGACGGGTGATCGGGGCGCTGTCCGTCGCCGGTTCGCTCGCTCTCGTGCTCGGGGTTCCCGCCGGGACCTGGATGGGCCAGCAGAGTCACTGGCAGGTGCCCATCGCCGTGCTGGCGGCGCTGGGGCTGGTCTCTCTGGTGACGATCGCCGTCCTGCTGCCGACCTCGCGCCCGGAAGAAGAGCCCGCCGCGTACGCGACCAGTCCCGACGTGCGGCGGTTCGGGACGGTGCTGGCGGCCGGGGCCTTTTCGGCCACCGGGGCGTTCACGGGATACACCTACATTGTGACGTTCCTGGGCGAGGTGAGCGGGTTCTCCCCGGGTGCGGTCAGCGTCCTGCTGGTGGTTTTCGGCATCGCGTGTCTGGCCGGGGTGAGCATCACCGGGGTGTTTCTGGACCGCTTCGCGCAGTCCTCGCTGGCCATTGCCGTGGTCACACAGGCGGTGGGCATGCTCGGCCTGTACGCGTTCGGCGCTGATCCGGTGGCGGCGGTGGTGTTCCTGACGTTGATGGGCGGTGCGCTCGGGCCGGTGTTCATGACCACGCAGAACGCGATGTTGCACCACGCGCCGGGCCGCACGGACATCGCCCTCGCGGCGAACTCCGGTGCCTACAACGCCGGCATCGCGGCGGGTGCCGCGGCCGGGGCACTGGTCCTGCCGCTCGCCGGCGTGCGGGGCGCCTTCCTCGCCGGCGGGCTGCTGACCGTTGGGTCCTGCGCGGTCCTGCTCGGCGGCCGGCTGCTCCCTGGGCGCCGCCGCCCAGCGGGCTCGACACGTCGATGAGGGACGCCGGCTCGTGAACGGTGACGACGTGACCGGCTCGGTGCCGGCACCGATGATCTCGTCGAGCTGTCCCGACCGCCTTCACCGGTAGCGGCGGCAGAGGTCAGGCTTCCGCGTGCCGGTCGAGGCCGAGTGTGGCGATGAGGTCTTCATGGAGTTGGAACCAGACGCGATGGCAGGAGTCGACGTCGGTGTGGTCGACCCAGGCCCCCTCGCCCGCTCGGGCACGCGCCAGGGCCCCGGTGAATCGTGTGGTGTATCCGCGAAACCGCGTGAGGACGCTCTCAAGCCGATCCGCCAGTGGCGTGAGTGCGCGTGCGATGCCGGCGAGTTCGTGGAGGACCCGCGCGTCCCAGGCGGGATCGGAGTGGTCGTTGACGGCCAGCCGATCACCGGCGGTGGGCCGGAGCTGCCAGTCGGTGCAGGCCCGGAGGAGGAGGGCATTCAGGGGCAGGAACTCGCGGTAGACGTCGCGGACCTCGTCCGCGCCGCCGGCTCGTGCGAGCTCGGCGGCGAGCCGGCGCTCGTTCTCGGCCCGTCCACGTTCGGTCAGCGACCAGCCCTCGGTGCCGGTGAAGGCGGTGTGCGCGACCCAGCCGCGTGCCTCGGCGTCGAGCAGCGCCTCTTTCGTCTCGGCCGCGTCGAGCCCGTACCGGTGAGCGATCGCCGGGGTGTCGGCGAACCCGATGACGCGTACGGCGTGCAGGACCAGCAGGTCGGAGGGCGAGTCGTGCGTCATGCGCCGGCGTCCTGCCGTGTCGTCAGGCGGGTGTAGTGCTGCTGGCACGCCTGCGGGGAGTTGAACCCCATCGCCTGCGCCATCTGGGCCCAGGTCAGTCCCGCGCCGCGAGCGGTGAACAGCAGGGCGGCTTCGAGCCCTTCGACCTCGGCGTGTGCGGCGGGTACGAGGGCCAGCGCGCTCAGGATGTCCTCCGGGTCCAGATCGGCGCTGCGCCAGACGGCGAACTGCACGAGATCGACCGCCGATGGCGGGACGGGCGAGGGCCGCCACGGACGGGCATCGAGCTGGTGGGCGCCCAGATCCAGAAGGCGCTGACTCGCGTCCTGCTCACGGCGGGCCTGGCCGTGGTCGGCGTGCGCGGTGCGAGTGATGTCCGGTTTGCGTTGCATGCACTCATGATCCAGACTCAATGAAATGTTGTCAACAATTCGTTGAAGGGTGGAGTGGATGATCGTACCTCTCAGGGAGGCTGTCCCCGACACCTGCGGGGGCAAGGCCGGCGCGCTCGGTGCGCTGCTCCGCGCCGGTCTGCCGGTGCCCGACGGCTTCGCCGTCCCCTTCGCCGCCTACCTGGACGCTGTCCGTGACCTGGACCTATGCACCGACGCCCCGGACGCCGTACGGCAGGCGATCGAGGCCCGGCCGGTCCACGCCACGGTGCTCGGCGCGCTGGAACGCGCGCTCGACGAGCTCGGCGATCCGCCGGTCGCGGTGAGATCATCGGCGGCGGGTGAGGACACCGGTCAGGCATCGGCGGCCGGTCAGTACGAGAGCTTCCTGGCCGTACACGGAGTCGGCGGGGTCGCCGAGGCCCTGCGCGCCTGCTGGGCCTCGTTGTTCACCCCGCACGCCATCGACTACCGGAGCGCCTCCGGCGGCGACGACCCCGTGATGGCCGTCATCGTCCAGCGCCATCTGGATGCCGAGGTGTCCGGGGTCATGTTCACCCCCGCCGACGCGGATGACGCGACCCGCATCGAGGCGTCGTGGGGTCTCGGTCCCAGCGTCGTCGGAGGCACGGTCACCCCCGACGCCTACCGCGTCGCGGCGGACGGGTCGGTCACCCGTGCCGTGGCGCTCAAACGGACCCGCCTCGACCGGGACGGCGGACGACTCCGCACGCGCGACGTACCCGCCGATGCCCGGCACCGGCCGACGATCAACGACGCGACCGCCACCCGGCTGGCCACGCTGGGTGGCCGGATCGCCGCCGTGCTCGGCGGACCGCAGGACGTCGAGTGGGGGATCGCCGACGGCCGTACCTGGATCCTGCAGGCCCGGCCGGTTACCGCCGCACTCCCACCACCGGCTTCGCCCTCAGCCGCCCCCGGCACCGCAGCCGCCGAACTCACCGGAACACCGGGCAGCCACGGGAGCGTGACCGGCATCGCCAGAATCGTCCGTGGTCCCGGGGACTTCGCACGCGTACAGGCGGGCGACATCCTCGTCTGCCCCTTCACCGACCCCGCGTGGACGCCGCTGCTGCGCATCGCCGCCGGCGTCATCACCGAAACCGGAGGAGTCCTCTCCCACGCCGCGATCGTCGCCCGGGAGCTGCGCATCCCCGCCGTCCTCGGCATCCCCGGAGCGACGACGACGATCGCCGACGCCACGACCGTCGCCATCGACGGCACCGCCGGCACCGTCGCGACGACCACCCGCTGATCCGAGAAGGAGCCCACATGGCCGTCCGCCACCTCTACATCGCCCGCCACGGCGACGCCGACCCCTCCGGCAACCTCACCGACACGGGACGTGAGCAGGCGAGGCTGCTGGGGGAGCGACTCGCCCACCTCCCCATCGACGCCGTCTGGCACTCCCCGCTTCCCCGCGCGGCCGCGAGCGCGCACGAGCTCTCCCGGCACCTGCCCGACACCCCCGTCGCCGAGGCCGGCGAACTCACCGACCACGTCCCCTACGTCCCCGCCCCTGCGGAGATGCCCTCGGCCTGGGTCCCGTTCTTCGGCGATTTCGACACCGGCGAGGTGGCCGCCGGCCGCAAGACCGCCGAAGGACTGATCGCCCGGTTCGCGACCGAGCCCGACCCCGCGACGCGGGCCGGCGACGTTCACGAGGTTCTCGTCACGCACGCATATCAGGTCGCATGGCTCGTACGCCACGCGATGGACGCTCCGCACGCCCGCTGGCTTGGCCTCAACAGCGCCAACACCGCTCTCACGGTCATCGAATACCGCCCTGGCCGGCCGCCGGCGATCGTGATGTTCAACGACATGAGCCACCTGCCCACCCACCTGCGCTGGACCGGGTTCCCCAGCACTCCCAGGCCATAGGCCGCCCGCACTGAGCGAGCTGTGCCGGGGAGTCGTCGCCGCTCATCCGGTTGCGCGGGGAGGCGGCGTCTGACACTATCTTAATGCAGCAATTGTCGCACTAATGGAGTCACCAATGCTCACCCGAAGCGTTCACCCGGCCACGCGGTCCTTGACGGCCGCCCTGACCTCGAATGCTTCGGAGTGCCCGCATGCCAACACAGATCACCGCGCTCGCGGTCAGCAAGTCCTTCAACGGCAGGCTCGTCCTTGACTCGGTGACCTGCTCGCTCGCCGCGGGCGAGCGCACCGGGATCGTCGGTGACAACGGCTCCGGCAAGACCACCCTGCTGCGCCTGCTCGCCGGGCGCGAGCGGCCCGACCAGGGAGAGATCGTCGTCCAGGCCGACGGCGGCGTCGGCTATCTCGCGCAGGACGAGCGGCTTGCGCCGGAGGCCACCGTCCAGCAGATCATCGACCGGGCCCTGAGCGATGTGCGCGCCGTGGAAGAGCGGATGCGTCGCCTGGAGGCGGCGATGGCCGAGGGCGACGAGTCGGGCATCGCCGAGTACGGCGACCTGATGACGATCTTCGAGCTGCGCGGCGGGTACGACGCCGACGCCCGCGTCGAACGCGCCCTGCGCGGACTCGGCCTGCGCACCGCGGGCCGCGACCGCAAGGTGAGCAGCCTCTCCGGCGGCGAACAGGTCAGGCTGCGCCTGGCGGCCGTCCTGGCGTCCGCGCCGGAGGTGCTCCTGCTGGACGAGCCGACCAACCACCTCGACGAGGACGCCCTGAGCTGGCTGGAAGAGCACCTGCGCACCCGGCGGGGCACCACGGTCGCGGTCTCTCACGACCGGGACTTCCTCGAACGCGTCGCCACCAGCCTGCTGGAGGTGGACGCCGACCGGCACCGCGTCGTCCGGTACGGCAACGGCTACGCCGGCTACCTCGCCGAGAAGGCGGCCGCCCGGAAGCGCTGGGCCCAGGAACACGACCGGTGGCAGGCCGACATCGACCGGCTCCGCGAGGCAGCCGCGACCACCGCCCGCCAGGTGGCCCACGGCCGCCCGATGAGGGACGGCGACAAGCTGGCCTACAACCAGGCGGGCAGCCGGGTGCAGCAGTCGCTGGCCGGCCGGGTGCGTAACGCCGAGGAACGGCTGCGCCGTCTTCTCGCCGATCCGGTCCCGCCCCCGCCGGAGCCGCTGCGCTTCACCCCCGTACTGCGGGCCCGCCGCCTGCGGGGCGTCGTGCTCGACGCCGCCGGCATCGCCGTCACGGACCGGCTCGACCGCATGAGTCTCAGCGTGACGGCAGGCGAGCGCCTGCTGATCACAGGAGCGAACGGCGCGGGGAAGAGCACCCTGCTCCGCGTCCTGGCCGGGGCGCTCGCCCCGGACGGGGGGAGCGTCACCCGGCGCGGCAGGGTCGGCTACCTGTCCCAGGAGCCGGATTCCGGGAGACCGGGGGAGACCCTGCTGGCCGCCTACGCCCGTGGCCGGGCGGGAGACGCCGGCGGGCACGCCGAACGGCTGCTGTCCCTCGGCCTGTTCGACCGTGACCAGCTCACGGTGCCGGTCGGCGGGCTGTCCACCGGGCAGCGGCAGCGTCTGGCGCTGGCGCGACTGCTCAGCGAGCCGTCGGATGTCCTGCTGCTCGACGAGCCCACCAACCACCTGTCGCCCGCCCTCGTCGAGGACCTGGAAGCCGCCCTGGCGGGCTACGACGGCACCCTCGTCGTCGTCAGCCACGATCGCCGGTTGCGGCGACGCTGGCAGGGCGCCCACCTCGTGATGCAGGCGGCAACGGCGTCCCCCGCGAACGTCTGACGTTCTCCACCATTTTTGTACGAAAGGAACCATTCGTGATGCCTGCTGTTCCCGCCGATCCGACCGTGATGTACCCCATGCCCGAGCAGCCGCGCCTGGTGCTGCTGAAACCGCTGATCACCTCGCCGCTGATCGAGGTGGGGGAGTTCTCGTACTACGACGATCCCGATGATCCGACCGCCTTCGAGACCCGTAACGTGCTCTACCACTACGGGCCGGAGAAACTGGTCATCGGGAAGTTCTGCGCGCTGGGCGAGGGCGTGCGGTTCATCATGAACGGCGCCAACCACCGCATGGACGGCCCCTCGGCCTTCCCCTTCCCGATCATGGGCGGTTCCTGGGCCGAGCACTTCGACCTCATCACCGGCCTGCCCGGACGGGGAGACACCGTGGTGGGCAACGACGTCTGGTTCGGCTACCGGTCCATGGTGATGCCCGGCGTCCGCATCGGCCACGGAGCGATCATCGCCTCCGGGGCCGTCGTCGTCGATGACGTCCCCGACTACGGCATCGTCGGCGGCAACCCGGCCAAGCTCATCCGCCGCCGCTACAGCGACGCGGACATCGACCGCCTCCTGGCCCTGGCCTGGTGGGACTGGCCGCTCCAGCACCTCAGCGAGCACATCCGCACGATCATGTCCGGCGGCATCGACGACCTGGAGCAGGCGGCGGCCCGCAGGTCGTAGCGGCACAAATCTTTGTTCATTGACCTTCCAGCACGAGAATCGAGCCATCAGCATGCCTGCTCCGTCCCACCTCGACCCGTTCGCCGGCTGGCTGCACGACCACGCCACCCCGCTCACCCACCTCGACACCGAGGCGCCGCTCGATGACCTGGAGCCGCTGCGCGACCTCATCGGCGACGCGCGTGTCGTCGGAGTCGGGGAGAACTCCCACTTCATCACCGAGTTCTCCCTCATGCGCCGGCGCATCCTGCGGTTCCTGGTCCAACGCTGCGGCTTCACCGTCCTGGCCTTCGAGTACGGCTTCAGCGAAGGCGTCCCCCTGGACGCCTGGGCCCAGGGAGAAGGAGACAACGATGACCTGGCAGCCCACCTCGCCGCGGCGATCCCGGTGGGGGTCGAGGAGCCGCTGCGCTGGATCCGCCGGCACAACGCCACCGCCGCGGTGCCGGTACGGTTCGCCGGCCTCGACATCCCGGCGGCCGGGGGATCCCTGCTGCCGGCCCTGGCCCCGGTGGCCGGCTACCTGCGCCAGATCGACCCCGAGGCCCTCCCGGTGATCGAGACGGCGATGCGGATCGCCGGCTCGTTCGCCGGGGACTCCGCGGCCGCGGCCGCGCCGGCCTGGACCCGGCTGCCCAGCGCCGAGCAGGACGCGCTCAGCGCGGTGCTGATGCGGCTGCTGATCCGGTTCCGCGCCGTCGAGGCGCTGTACGTCGCCCGTGGGGACCGGCGCGGCTACGACATCGCGTTGCGCCGCCTGGAGGCCGCCTGCCAGGGGGACTACACCTTCCGCGCGATGGCCGACCTGTATGCCGGGCGCGGGCTGACCGCCGACACCTCGGCCCGGGACGTCTACATGGCCGGGTCGGTCCTGTGGCACCTGGAGCGTCTGGACCCCGGGGCGCGGATCGTGCTGGCCGCCCACAACGCCCACCTGCAGAAGACGCCGGTGTTCTTCGACGGCCGTCTCACCGGGCTGCCGATGGGGCAGCATCTGCACCACGCGCTGGGCGAGGACTACGTCGCGCTGGCCCTGACCAGCATCGGCGGGCACACCGCGGACATGCGCCCGGACGAGGGGGTGCGTTTCGGGTTCGCCATCGACGACACCGCGCTGGCGCCGCCCGAGCCGGGCAGCATCGAGGCCGCCTTCGCCGACGCCGGTCTCGGGCTCAGCCTCGCCGACCTGCGCCCGGCGCGTGCCAAGGCGTTCGACGGCGCCGACGTCGGCCCGGGGCCGGATCGTATCCGGATCCAGAGCGCGTATCTGCACACTGCGGTGCTCGACGCGTTCGACGGGGTCGTCGGCTTCCCGGTCTCCACCGTGGCCGACGACGTCAAAAGCTGAGGAGCCGGCCCTTCCGAAGGGACTCTGCCTCTTTCGAGGCCACCTGCTCTCCTGAACGTTGACTGTCGCCGCCCCGTGCCGACGCCGTGTGCAGAGGTCCAATCGCGCATGCGGCGAATGTGCCGGGCGGCGCAATCGGATCGCCTTCGCCGCGCTATCCCGATGGCCGTCCGCGTTATTCGGCCGAATACCGGGCCGTGATCTCGCACGATGCCGCCCGCCGGTGCGCACGAGGGCGGGGGAAGAGGGCGCAAAACGCTTTTGACCTGCCTTGATATCAGCGTGGAAGAGATCGGATAAGGAGCGGATGGCCCCCGTTGTGAAGGTTGCGGCAGTTCACCTGATCGGGAGCCAGCGGGGCTGCCGGACGAACCAAAGGCAGGCAGAAAATGAGCAAGCGACTCAGCATCCAGGCCATCAGGATCGTCCTCATCACCATGATCGCCGGCACCGGCGGACTGGCCGTCTCCAGCGCGATGACCGCCTCCGCCGCGAACGCCGCCCCGATCCCCTGCGGGGAGCCCTGGCACACCTGCTGATCGCTCTCGCCAGGCCGGAGATCCAGGGGGTCTCCGGCCGCTGCGTGCCATGGGGGCGACCAGGGCTCCCCTCGATCACGCGGCTGCGCGCAGTCGGGCCCCGTCGAGGCGGGCGAGAAACGCGACCAGGGCCTCAGCGCGTAGGCGATCACGACCGTGCCTGATGCCCTGCCACCGGGTCGCGCTGCTCAGTCCAGCGGCAGCGGGCGGCGGGGCACGGGGGCGGCATGGACGAGGGATGTGGTCGTCTGGCCGTACGGGGCGAACAGGTCGAGGATCGGTTCGAGTTCGCCGACCGTCCGCAGGTGCATCGTGAAAGAGAAGCAGTCGTCGCCCGTCATTCTGTAGCACTCGACGATCTGCGGCACCTCCTGGGCGATCTTCGCGATGCGCTGCAATTCCCGGACGGCCGGTCGGACCCGCACCATCACCGTGACCGGAAATCCCAGCGCCCGCGGGTCGACCTCGGCGCGATAACCGACGATCACTCCCTTCGCCTCCATCCGCTGCACCCGCTCAGCCACCGCGGGGGCCGACAGACCGATCCGGCGGCCCAGTTCGGCGAAGCTCATTCTGGCGTCGACCTGCAGCTCGGCCAGAATGCGAAGGTCAAGGGCGTCCATTTCCTTGGATTCGTAGCTCCGTTCGGGGCTGATCTTTCGATTGGCCATTCTCCTAAATTACGAGTCGGCCAACCATGGAGTCATGCCGCCCACCGACTCTCGCGCCCTGCTGTCCTCGCCGCCTGCATGGACGTATTTTCTCGACGCAACGTCGTGGCGCTCGTGGCGGCCGTCGGCGGTGTCTACGCGCTGACCGGCATCGAGCCGGTCGAGGATCCGCTGGGGCTGGTGTTCGCGTTCGCCAACGCGGTGCTGTTCGCCGGCTACATCATGCTGGCCCACCGTTCGGCTCGGCGGCTCGGCGGGATCGACGGGCTGGCCGCCGCCATGCTCGTCGCCTGCGCGTTCGTCGCGCCGGTGGGCCTCCAGCAGGCCGCTCCCGCGATGATCGACCCGGTCACGCTGGCCGCCGGGATAGGCGTGGGCGTCTGCTCGTCGGTGATCCCGTATGTGTGCGATCAGCTCGCCATGGCCCGCATGGCCCGCTCCACGTACGCGTTGCTGGTGGCGCTGCTGCCGGCCACGGCCACGGTGATCGGCATCCTCGTGCTCTGGCAACTCCCCTCCCTCGCCGAGCTCGCCGGGGTGGGGCTCGTGGTGCTGTCGGTCGTACTCCATCGCGAGGAGCGCCACCCTCAAACAGGAAGGTGAGAGAACCGCGGGAGGGATGTGGGCGTCGTCGAAATCCCGGACAGCAGATCGCCATCCTGCGCACCCGCATCTGGGAGCCGCCGCAACCCAACGGTGGAACGCGGTCGGGGCGACCCTACTGGCCGACCTTGGACCGGCCGCGACTGGCGAAGCCCGTGCACACCGCTGACAAGGCCAGTCACACAGATGAGACGAGCACTGCCCGCCGTCGAAGGCGCCGACGACGTTGGACACCACCGGACCACGGTTCTAGCGTTGCCGCGGCGGGCGGAGGTGACGACCGTTCCGCTGCCGGGGCCGGGCAGGCCGGGATGAATCGCGGCCGTCCTGGGTGATAGCGGCCGCCTCAATGGCTTCGGCCGGGGGGTGAGCCACCTGGACGACGCGGTCGCGGCGGTGGACGTGTCCCTGAGCGAGCAGGAGGCGTCCCGCCTGGCGGCCCCGGCCCCACCAGGTCATCGGGGGCATGTCTGTGCGGACCGGGTTTCGGTGCCTTTAAGGGGTGTACCCGAAAGGGCTAAGCAGTCGACTTGACACGGGTCTTCTCCGCCGAGAGACGATACGGCGTGAGACCAGCGCTTACGACGCCGCCTGCCATACCCGCCGGAACCCTCGCCACCGGCCCGCAACCGATGCTTCCCGCCCCGGGTGGCCTGCTCCTGAGACCCTGGGAGACTGCTGACGCGGCCGTCTTCCTCACCGCTTACCAGGATCCCGAGATCCGGCATTGGCACACTCGCCAGCCCGCGTCCGAAGGCCAGGTTCGTGAGTGGTTCGAGCAGTATCGCCAGGCCTGGGCGCAGGAGACGGGTGCGGGCTGGGCGGTGACCCGTGGCGGCGGCGGTGAGGTGCTGGGGCGGATCGCCATGGGCGGAGTGGATCTCGATGACGGTGTCGCGGGGTGCGCTTACTGGGTGCTTCCGGCCGCCCGTGGAGCGGGTGTCGCCTCCCGCGCACTGACGGCCCTGAGCGCCTGGGCGCTGGGCGAGGCTGGTTTCCACCGGCTGCAACTGGATCACTCGACCCGCAACGACGCCTCCTGCCGGGTCGCCGTCAAATGCGGGTTCCTCCTGGAGGGCACCAAGCGCAGCGCCGCCGTTCACTCCGACGGCCGGCACGACATGCACCTGCATGCCCGCATCCGAGGGGACGAGCCGGCCCGGCGCGTGCTGGTGCCCTCGTCCGCACCGCCCGGGCGGCCGTCAGGGGGGGCCGGGTGAGGGCCAGTTGCCAGGCGCCGGCTTCGACGGTCCACGTGCGCCCGGCGAAGGGGCCGGTGAGTTCGCCGTCGGCGTTGACGTGCACCGGAGGGCCCGTGATGCGGATGCGCGTGCCGCGTACCGTGACCACCTCCGGCCTGCCGGTGTGCCGTCCGAACCGTAGCAGCACGCCGTACAGCAGCCGTTGGAGCGGGCTGGTGGCGAAGGAGACGACCACGTCGGCGAGCCCGTCGGCGGGCCGGGCGCCGGGGGTGAGGGGGGTGCCGCCGCCGATGGACCGGCCGTTGCCGATCCCGAGCATCAGCACCCGGTGCCGCCCGTCCGCGACGATCCGGTCGTCCACTTCGACCCTGAGCGGCAGCCCCTGGGTACGCACTCCCGCGACCACACTGCCCACCGCGTACGCGAACCGGCGCAGCACCGGTTTGAGCGGCTTGGCCGCACGCGCCGCCTCGACACCCACCCCGAGGTGCACGGCGTTGACCACGATGCCGCCGTCGTCGTCGCGGAGCAGGTCCAGCGACCGGGGCTCGCCCAGGGCCGCCGCCCGTGCCGCCTCGACCGGGTCCAGCGGCACGCCCAGCCCGCGCGCCAGGTCGTTGCCGGTGCCCAGCGGGACCAGCCCGACGGTGCGGACCCCCAGCTCGCCCCGCTCGGCGAGGGCCTCGACGAGTCGGTGCAGCGTACCGTCCCCGCCCAGGACGACGGGGTCCCGCTTGGGATGCTCGGCCAGCGCCCTGGGCAGGTCGGCGGGGTCGTCGATGCCGACCCGTACCGTGTCGGCGTGCTCGCCCAGCACGGCCAGGACCTCAGAGACGACCTCGTCGCCGACGCCTCCGGCAGACGCGTTGACGATCGCCAGCAACCGGCGCATCCGGCCCCCTTCCGCCACGGCCTCCGGTGCAGGCGTCTACCCGTCCGCTCGGCGGCAAACTCCTCCAACAACAATGAGAGCGAGGTGATCCGTGCGACCACCCCGCCGTCGTTCCGATGCCCTGCGGAATGGTCGCGCGTGGGTCAGGCCCGGAGCTGGCGGGTGATGGACGGGTCGGTGATGGCGGTGTCGGCGGCCAGGAGGAACGCCTTGGACAGGACGACCGACAACATCCCGCCGTCCTCCTCGAAAGGCAGGAAGACCTGGTCATTGGAGCGGCGGGGGACGATGCACAGATAGGCGTCGTTGGGCTCCATGAGGATGTTGCCCGAGCCGAGATGGATCCGGTAGGTACGCAGGTCGCCCCGGACCCGCAGAAACCGGCCGTCCAGGGAGCAGCGGTCCGCGATGGCCTCGTCCAGGTCGTCGAGCCAGCCACGGAGCTCGGGCGGCAGGCCGTCGAGAACGCCCATGTCACCCTCCGACCAGCGGGACGAGCTTGACGAAGGAGACGACGGGGTCGGCGATGAGGTCGATCTCGGTGTCCAGGTCCTCGATCTGCCGGTCGCCCACCAGCAGCAGGAAGCCGTTGCGGGCGAACGCGGCCTCGGCGGCGTCGGCCTGCCTCTCCCAGTCCAGCCTGCGCGCGGTCCGCATCCGGTAGCCGTTGAGCTCGGCCTCGGCGTCGGTCGGTTTGACCAGGCCACGGAAGTGGTGGCTCGGCGCGGCGTTGTGGCGGGCCACCTCCTCGCGTACGCGCAGCCGTACGAGCTCGCGGGCCGTGATCCGCTCGGGCAGATCGGGCAGGGAGAACTCCTCCAGCGCCCGGCCGGTCGCGGTCTCATCGCGGAACGTCACTGATGCCATCGAACATCCTGTTCGCTGAAGGTCAGGTGGTCGGGAAATCTATAGCAGCAGCGAACGACAGAAACGTTGGTGGCGGCGAGCGGGATCGATGTGTCCGAATGTGGCCGGTTTCCGTGCCTGGGCGATGCTTACACTGCCCCGCATGACCTCAGACCGGAACCGCGACGTGGTGAGGCGGGTATGGCGCTCGTTCTCGACTCGGGACAAGGACCTGATCGCGCCATTCTTCACCCGGGACGCGGAATGGCTCGCCCCGCCCGGGAACGCGACCGCCGTGTCGCTCGGCGGGACTCACCACATGGTGGGCAGGGACGCCATCGTCCATTTCCTCACTGTCGACTTCCCGCGCATGTTCGTCGCCGACGTGGCGGTGGATTTCCGTGGGTTCCACGCCGACGGCGACGTGGTCGTGGTGGAGGAGACCATGCGGGCCACGCTGGCCAATGGAAACGCCTATCTCAATGACTACTGCTTCGTGTTCGTACTGCGGGACGGGCTGATCCATCGGGTGCGCGAGTACATGGACACCGCCAGGGGGCAGCGCATGGTGTTCGGGGTGGCCGCCGGAGAGTGACGGCGACTGGGGCCGGCGTCCGTACGCGACCTCACCCGTCGTCGGCTCGCGCCACCGCCGCCGATGGAGTAAGGGCACAGGCACTCCGGGGCATATGACTGTTTCGCAGGGGCGATGCCGCGGCGTTCGCACCCTATGTAGAGTTCGAGACATGTCGGCCGGTCCTCGGATGACCCTGCAGGTCCAGGCGGTTCTGCGGGTGTTCCTCGCCGATCCCGCCCAGTGCCGTTACGGCCTGGAGCTGTGCGCGGCGACCACGTTGCCCAGCGGTACGATCTACCCGATTCTGGCCCGGTTGGAGCGGATCGGCTGGATCGAGAGCCACTGGGAGGAACCGCAGGCGGCGGAGGGGCGTCCCCGGCGCCGCTACCACACCATGACCCCCGACGGCGCCGAGCGCAGCCGCGACGCGATCGCCCGCGCGTACACCTCCCGCCGCCGGCCCCCTCCATCCTGGCTGGAAGGCCCGGGCATGACCGAGGACGCCGGCGCCGCGTAGAAGGCCCTGGTCTCCTTCATGTTCCCGCAGAGCGGGATCGTGTGGTCGAGATTGCGGATGTCCTTGAGGCTCATGCCGGGGATTCTGCCGGCGGCGCCCTCAGGGAGGCGTTCTGTCGGTGCTCCCGCTCACACTCGTCTTCGACGGCACACCCATCGAGGAGGGACCATGGCGAGGGGCTCCAGGAAGGGGCGGGGCAAGAGGAAAGCGCTCAGGAGGCAGTGGGCGGTCGCGGGGGCGTGCGTCCTCGGCGGCGGCGTCGTGTGGTTCGCCGGCGAGTACCCGGGCTGGGCCGCGGGGATCGGCTGCCTGCTCGCCGTGGCGTTCGCGGGCGGGCTCGTGCTCCGGCAGCGGATGATCCAGGCGGAGCGGCAGCGGTTCCTGGCCGCCAATGCCGAGCTGGAGAGGGTCGATCGGATGCCGGGCCCCGCGTTCGAGCATCTCGTCGCCGAGCGGATGATCGCCGACGGGTTCCGGCAGGTCCGCGAGCGCGGCCGGGCAGGCGACGGCGGCGTGGACATCACGGCTCTCGCACCGGGACAAGGCCGGTACGCCGTCCAGTGCAAGCGCTACAGCAAGACGGTCGGCGCGCCCGAGGTGCGCAACTTCCTCGGGGCGCTGGCCAACACGTTCGCCGGCCACACCGGCGTCCTGGTCACCTCCGGCCGGCTCACCAAACAGGCCAGGCTGGAGGCCCTGGGCGCGCGCGAGCCGCTGATCCTGGTGGAGCGCGACCGGCTCGCGGACTGGCTGCTGGGCACGGTCTCGCTGCTGCCGGCCCGGGCGCCGGCCGGGGAAGCGCCGAGGCCGGTGTCCGGCCGGCCCGGGGGATCAGCCGGGGAAGCGCCGACCTAGCCGGTGCCCGGCCGGCCCGGAGGATCAGCCGAGGAAGTCCGCCAGGCGGGGGACCAGGGCGTCCCAGGAGACGTTGTGGTCCTGGCCGTCGAGGACGGTGTGCCGGGCGGCGGGCAGCGCGTCCACCACGGCGCGGGCGGCCGCGTCCGCCCAGGGTCCGGTACGGGAGCCGGTCAGCACCAGGGTGGGCGCCGTGACACCGGCCAGACCGGCCGGCAGTGCGCTGTCGCCCATGACCGCGGCGTCGTAGGCCAGGGTGGGGGCGATCGCCTCCATGGCCGCCCACATGGGCGCCTGCCGCATCCCGTCGATCGCCTCGCCCGGCAGGCCGACCGACCGCATGAACAGCGCCACCGCGTCACCGCGGCGACCCCCGGCCAGGCAGGCCGCCAGCTCGTCAGCGTACGCGCGGGCCCGGCCGGGCGCGCCCGCGTCGAGCTGGAACGGCGGCTCCCACAGCGCCAGCCGGCTGATCGGCAGGCCGGCCGCCGCGGCGCGCAGCGCCAGCACCGCCCCGGAGGAGTTCCCGAACACCGCCGCCGGGCCGCCCACCTCCTCGATGACCGCCGCGAGGTCCTCGATCTCGCGCTCCACCGCGTAGGGCGGGGTGTCGCCGCTGTCGCCGCGCCCCCGCCGGTCGTAGTTGACGACCGTACGGCCGCCGGCCAGCAGCGCGGCCGGGCGTGCGTGCACGCCTCGGGTGCAGGACGCCCCACTCACCAGGATGACGGGGTCGCCCGAGCCCAGCCGGTCGAAGGCGATCAGGGTGCCGTCGGCGGAGCGCGTGCTGCTCATGGTCTCGTTCACGGTAGGCCCTTTCCGGAAGAACATCGGTTCCGCCCTCCCTACGAACGCGGACCGCTCAGACGGACACCCCGCCGGAGGAGATTTCCGCGAGCCGCCGGGCCAGGTGCCGCCGCTCGGGGCCGTCCGGGGCCAGCTCCACGGCCTGCCGGTACTGCGCGGCCGCCTCGGGCCGGCGCCCCAGGCGGCACAGCAGGTCGGCCCGGGTGGCGGGCAGCAGGTGGTGGCCGTCCAGCGCGGACGCGAGCGGCTCGACCAGGGCGAGCCCGCGCGCGGGGTCCACCATGCCCACCGCGATGGCCCGGTTCAGCCGGACGATCGCCGACGGCACCAGCCGTTCGAGCCGGCCGTACAGGAGCGCGATCTCCGCCCAGGGCGTCTCCTCGAACGAGGGCGCGGTCGCGTGGCAGGCGGCGATCGCCGCCTGGATCTGGTACGGCCCCGCCTGGCCCAGCCGCAGCACCTCGTCGAGCAGGGCCGTCCCCTCCTCGATCTGCTCCCGCCGCCACCGGGACCGATCCTGTCCCTCCAGCGGCACCAGCTCCCCACCGCCGCCGGTACGGGCGGGACGCCGGGCGTCGTGCAGGACCATCAGCGCCAGCAGCCCGCCCGCCTCCGGCTCGCCGGGCAGCAGCCGGACGAGCAGCCGCGCCAGCCGGATCGCCTCGTCCGAGAGGCCCTGCCGGACCGGCTCAGCGCCGCTGCCGGCCGCGTATCCCTCGGTGAACAGCAGGTACAGCACGCCCAGGACGGCCGGCAGGCGTGCGGGCAGCGCCTCGGCGGGCGGCACCCGGAAGGGGATCCCCGCCTCGCGGATGCGGCGCTTGGCCCGGGTGAGCCGCTTGGACATGGTGGCCTCGGGCACCAGGAACGCCCGGGCGATCTCGGCCGTGGTGAGCCCCGCCAGGGTACGCAGCGTCAGCGCGACCCGGGCCTCGAACGGCAGGCCGGGGTGGCAGCAGGTGAAGATCAGCCGCAGCCGGTCGTCCTCGACGCCGGCGGTGGGTGGCGGCGCGTCCGCGACCCGCAGGGCGGCCAGCTCACGCAGCTTGGCGGCGCCCACGGCGGCCCGGCGCAGCCGGTCGACGGCCTTGTTGCGGGCGGTCGTGGTGAGCCACCCCCCGGGGTTGGGCGGTACGCCGTCGGCCGGCCACCGGGCGAGCGCCTGGGTGAAGGCGTCCTGCGCACACTCCTCGGCGAGGTCCCAGTCGCCCGTCAGCCGGATGAGAGTCGCAGTGATCTGACCCCATTCGTCCCGGAACAGGGCCGCGACGGTCGCCGGGACGGTCACGGCTGCAGAGCACGCAGCTCGATCGTGCCGTGGCGGGCCACCGGATGGGCCCGGGCGGCCTGGACCGCCTCCTCCCGGGTCGCGCACTCGATGATGCTGAACCCGGCCACGATCTCCTTCGACTCGACGAACGGGCCGTCGGTCAGGAGGGTCTCGCCGTCGCGTACCCGTACGGTGGTGGCGTCGGCCGGGGGCTCCAGGCCGCCGCTCAGGATCAGCCCGTCACCCCGCGCCGCGGCCCACGCCTCGCAGTCGGGCAGGAAGCCCGGGTCGGCCAGCATCGCCTGGTAGGACTCGTCGTCACCACAAATCAACAGCAGGTACCTCATTCCGCCGAGCCTAGTCTCAGGCGCGCGAGGCGGCGGCGGTGGTCAGCAACCAGCCGGCGACAACGAACCCCCAGGTCCAACACAGCGAGGCGCCCGCTCCTGACTTGGCAGCCGGGGCTGGGCGAAGGGCACGCGGCCGGCGCTTCATGGAAGAGCGGTGTCCTGAAGAGCAACCGCGCCCGCGTCCGCGGCGGCCGCCCGGGCGGGAGCGGGCGCTACGTCTGGACGCGTCAGCAGGCGTGACGGCCGCCGGTAGCCGGCCGCCGTCAAGCCTTGACGGTAGCTGCGCAAGGCCGCCGCGGTGTCGCCGCGTTCCTCGTGCAGGCTGCCCATCAGGTTCCAGAGGTTGACGACGGAGCGTCCCGGAGCCGCGCGTGCCAGCACACGTTCTCCTTCGGCCAGGGCGGCGAGGGCCTGCGCCGGGTTGTCCGCCGCGAGGTGGACCATGCCGAGAGCGATCAACGCTTCGGCTTCGGCCACCGGGGCCGCGTCGGCGGTGAGCCTGGAACGGGCGGCCTGCGCCCAGCGCAGCGCCTCGTCGAGGTCGCCGATTCGCACCGCGGCGCGGGCCAGGCAGGTCTCGCACTCGCTGATCTCCGCCGGGCTGGCCAGTTGCGTGAGGCGGTCGTGCGCGTCGAGGAGGAACTCACGGGCTTGTCCGGGGTCGGCGGGTTCGCCATCCAGGAGCAACTCGCCGTAGAAGGTGCGCAGGACGGCGAGGTTGCGCTGGTGGTCGGTCTCGCCGAACAGGGCCAGCGCGCGGTCGGCGAAGGCCCTGGCGTCGGCGCCTCTGCCCTGGTAGTGGGCGGTGACAGCGGCGTTCCAGTAGGCCGAGCCCCTGGCCGGAGGGCTGCCGGTGCCGTCGGAGATCTCGATGAGGCGTCGCAGCAGGTGTGCGGCGCGTCCGAGATCGCCCCGCTGGACGTAGACGCCGGCCAGGGTGACGCCCAGTCGCACCGCGCTGTCGCTCCATTCCACGCCCAGGTCCTCGAACGTGGCCATCGCCCGCTCGCCGAGATCGGCGGCGTAGCCGTAGTCGCCCAGATCCCGGCTACAGCGCAGCACGTCGGTGGCCCGTTCGGCCCACAGCGCGGTGCCCGGCTCCGTGGCCTTCCACAGCGCTTCGTAGGCGGTGATCGCCTGCTCGGTGCGGCCCAGCAACTCCAGTGCCTGGGCCCGGCCGAGCTCGGCTCGCGCGTGGAGCGGGGGCGGGCCGGTCCGGATGACCTCCTCGAACTCGCTCAGGGCGCCGTTGGCGGTGGCGTGCTGGAGGGCCAGTTCGGCGAAGGCAAGCCGGCGTTCGGTCTCCTGCCACCGGTCGGGCTGCAGGCCGGTGGCGAGGTGGTCGGGTGTGGTGCCGAGTTGTTCGGCCAGATGTCGCAGCACCTCGGGCGAGGGGCGCCGCCGGCCCGACTCGATCAAGGAGAGGTAGCCGGCCGACACCAGGCCGGGCTTGACCAGTTCTGCCTGCAAGAGCCCCTGCTCCTGGCGGAGCTCCCGGATGCGCCGCCCAACCCCCTGGTCCGTCATGCAGGGCAGTCTACCAGGGTGTAATCCGCCGATTTACTCTGGATAACAACGTGCATTACAGTGGCCCTGCCTCCGGGGGGAGGCTGTTTCACGCAACGAAAGGCGCTTTGCCATGACGACCCAAGACATCAAGATCGAAGCCATCGGCAGGTTCTTCACCGCCTACGCCGCCCACGACCTGGCGGGCATCAGCGCGGTGCTGGCCGACGACATCGAGTGGACGATCCCCGGGCATCACCCCCTGTCGGGTGTCAAGCGAGGGGTGGAGGAGGTCGTCGCGTTCTTCACCGAGTTGGGCAAGTCTGGCTTCCAGGCCGATCCGCTGTTCCTGGAGGCGAACGAGGAGTACGTCGTGGACATCCACCGCGGCTGGACCACCAAGGGCGTCGGCAAGGTCGACACCATGTGGGCACTTGTCTGGCACTTCAACGCCGACGGAAAGGTCGACCGGGTGGTCAACCTCTCCGCCGACCAGCACCAGATGGACGCCTTCATCTGGGACAACTACTCCCTGGCCCCACTTCCCGCCCGCCTGGCCGCTGCGGCGGAGTAGGCCGCCGACGTCGGCGACCTCGGCGGAGCAGGCCGTCGCCGCGGGGGCCGATGTCGTCATCGCGTCGTCGGCCACGCCGCGCCGTCTGGTCGGCGACGGCGTCTCGGTCATCGTGGCTGCCCGCACGCGAGATCTGCTTGCGCCGTGCGGGTGGAGCCCGGCCGGGGCGCCTGCCCGGCGTGGTGGGGCTGTGACTTGGGGGCCGGCGCGGTAGCGGCCGGGGTGGTGGACTCGCGGCGTTCGGGCAGGTGGATGAGGCGCCAGGCGATCAGGGCTCCGGCGATGTAGGCGGCGCCGACGAGGAGGAACGACAGGGCGGCTCCGCCGGTCCAGCCAGGGGTGACGGCCAGGACGACGCCGATGGAGGCGATGCCGACCAGGGAGCCGATCTGCCGGTTGGCATTGAGGACCGAACCTGAGGTGTTGGCGTGCCGGTTGCCCGCCGCGTTCACCGTGGCCGCCGTCATGGCGGGGGAGATGAAGCCGCCCGCGATGCTGGTCAGGCCGAGGGCGACGGCCATCATCCAGTACGGGGTGGAGGGCGTGAGGGCGACCAGGGCCAGTGAGGCGGCCCCCGCGACCAGGAGGGAGAAGGCCAGCAGTGGGCCGGTGGTGACGCGGCCGGAGATGCGCGCGAAGACGATGTTGCCGGCCGGGATGAAGATCGTGAGAGGCAGGATCTCCAGTCCGGCCTGGAGCGGGCTCGCGCCGCGGGCGTGCTGGACGTACAGGCCGATCATGAAGAGCGAGCCGTAGAACGCGGCGTTGAACAGGAACCCCACGGCGTTGGCGCCGGCGAAACGGGCGCCGCGGAACAGTGTCCAGGGCATCACCTGGTTGTCGGTGCGGCGCTCGCGGCCGATGAGCAGGACGGCGGCGAGTGCGGTGGCGGCGATCGCGCCGATCACCGGGGCCGCGGTCCAGCCGAGCTGCGGTCCCTCGATCAGCGCGAAGCTGATGCCGGCCAGCGCGACGATGACGGCGGCGTGCCCGGGGGCCGCCAGCGGCCGGGCGTTCCCTGCGGCCCCGGGGATGTGCCGGCGGGTGAGGAGCATGCCCGCGATGCCGATCGGCAGGTTGATCAGGAAGATGCTCGGCCAGCCGAACGCGCCGACCATGATGCCGCCGGCTGTCGGGCCCAGCGCCATGGAGGAGGAGACGATCGCCGACCAGACGCCCAGCATCTTGGTGCGTTCACGCGTGTCCGGGAAGGCCCGCACCAGCAGCGCGAGTGAGCTGGGCATGAACAGCGCCGCCCCGGCCCCCTGGAGGAGGCGCGCCGCGATCAGGACCTCGATGCCCGGTGCCAGGGCGGAGGCCAGCGACGCGACACCGAAGACCGCCATGCCCCACATGTAGATCCGTCTGGCGCCCACCCGGTCGGCCAGGCCGCCGGCCAGCATCAGCAGGGCGGCGAAGGTGAGGACGTAGCCGTCCACGGCCCAGGTGAGCTGGGCGAGGGAGGCGTGCAGGCGTTCCTGGATGGTGGCCCCGGCGACCTGCATCACGGTGGTGTCCAGGCTCGCCATGACGAACCCGGCGGCCAGCGCCGTGATCTTCATCGGGCCTGACGGAATCTTGGACATGATCGACCTCGCGTTTCCCAGCTTAAGTGGACGCCACGCGTCCGGATGCAGACGCTAACCCAACCGGACGTCACTTGTCCACTTAAATCGGACTAGGTCGGTCCGGTTATTGCTAGGCTGGTCGCATGACAACGGCAGCACCTGCGGTGGACCGGCTCCTGGACGACGGTTCGGGCCGGCTTCCGCGTGCCGATGCCCGGCGCAACGTGGAACGCCTCGTTGCCGCCGCCCGTCAGGCCGCCGTCGAGGGTGGCGAGATCACCGCCCACGAGATCGCGCGCCGCGCCGGTGTGGGCATCGGCACGTTCTACCGCCGGGTCGGCTCCCTTGAGACCCTGCTCGAGGCGGTCCTCGGCGAGGTGCTGGGGGAGATCGTCGCCAAGGGTGACGAGGGGATGGCCGATCCCGACCCCTGGGCGGGCTTCGCGATGTTCGCGCTGTCCTACATTCATCTGCGCAACGAGCTGTGCGACGTCAACAAGCGCCTCGGCGACGTACTGGACCACTCCCGAGCCGAGCTGCGCGACCGCATCCGGCTCCTGGTCGAGCGAGCCCAGCGGGCCGGAGCGATGCGCACGGACGTGACCTGGGAGGACGTGGCCTTCCTCATGGTCGCCGCGTCCTCCACCGGACCCCACACCCTGGGCCTCCAGGCCGGCGCCCGCCAGTGGGAGCGCAACCTCCAGGTCGTCCTGGACGGCCTGCGCATCCCCGATCCCGGCACCCTCCCCGGCGAGCCGCCCGCCCTGGCCCCCTGACCGGAGGCCTTCCGGCCCGCGGTCAGGCCATCTCCGTCAGCCCTGCTCACACGCATAGGCCCCCGTCAGGACCTCGTCGTGGCGACATCGTCCGCCGGGAGATTTCGTACGAGTCCGATGTCGAGAACCTCTCCGCCGCTCCGACCCCCCTACGAGACGTCGAGAGAACAGAGAGTTTTCGGATATGCGAGTCAACCGCACGTGGCTGGGGCTGGTCCTCCTCACGCTGCCGACCTTCCTCGTCGCGTTGGACACGACGGCGCTGCTCCTCGCGCTCCCGCGGCTCAGCGCCGATCTGGGGGCGGGCGACGTCGAGCAGCTGTGGATCAGCGACGGTTACGGATTCATGGTGGCGGGCCTGGTCATCACGATGGGGACGCTCGGTGACCGGATCGGCCGCCGGCGGTTGCTGGTGATCGGGGCGGCGGCGTTCGCGGTGCTGTCGGTGGTGGCCGCGTTCGCGGTCGACCCGCTGATGCTGATCGTCACGCGTGCCCTGCTGGGCGTCGCCGGGGCGACGCTGGCGCCGTCGACCCTGGCATTGATCACCAACATGTTCCGCGACGAACGCGGCCGCGGGAAGGCGATCGCGATCTGGGCGACCTGCCAGTTCGCCGGCGGCGCGTTCGGACCGGTGCTCGCCGGGTTTCTGCTCCGGTACTTCTGGTGGGGGTCGGTGTTCCTGGTCGCGGTGCCGGTGATGGCGCTGGTCGTGATCGCCGGACCGGTCCTGCTGCCCGAGTTCCGCAGCGACCGTGCCGGGCGGCTGGACCCCGCCGGCGTCGGCCTGTCCCTGGCGGCCGTGCTCCTGATGATCTACGGCATCAAGCAACTGGCCGTCCAGGGCGCACCGCTCGTGCCGGCCGTCGCCCTCGTCGTCGGTGCGGCGCTCGGCGTGGTGTTCGTACGCCGGCAGTTGCGGATGGAGACGCCGCTGCTGGACCTGCGGCTGCTTGGCAACCGCCCGTTCACGGCCGTGCTCATCGCGCTGATCTTCGCCGGCGTCGCCATGGCCGGGACGGGCCTGCTGGTGACCCAGTACCTGCAGAGCGTGCTGGGCCATTCGCCGTTCGTATCGGCGCTGCTGTTCATCCCCATGGGGCTGGGGACGGCGGCCGGTACCATGATCGCGCCGCTGCTGGCCCGGCGGATGAAGCAGACCACCGCCATCGCGGGCGGGCTGGTGGGGTCGGCGCTGGGCGGCCTGCTGCTGGTCGGCGTCGGCGGTGGGGGCGCGCTGCCGCTGGTGATGCTCGGTATCGCCGTGCTGGCGCTGGGCACCGGCCCGCTGTTCGCGCTGGGCACCGGGCTGGTCGTCGGGGCGGTGCCGCCGGAACGCGCGGGGTCGGCGGCGTCGATGTCGGAGACCGGTAACTACTTCGGCGGTTCGCTCGGCTTCGCGCTGCTCGGTGTGCTTGCGGCGGTGGTCTACCGCAGCAGGATGGGCGGAACGTCCGACTCGCTGGCCGCCGCGGTCACCGCCGGCCGCCATCTTCCTCCCGGCCAGGGCGCCGAGCTGCTGCACACCGCGCGGGAGGCGTTCACCGCGAGTCTGCACGTCACCGGCGCCATCGCCGCGGCCATCTTCGCCGGGCTGGCCGTACTGATCCTGACCATGCGCCCGGCAAGCCGGGCCACTGACGACGAGGTGGCTCCCTCATCGAACCCTGACGGGGCCGACGTCGTTACGCCTGCCTGATCCTTTGGGCGAGCCGCGGTCACCGTGGCCTCGCTGCCGCGGACAGCGGTCGGCTTCGATCTGTCCATGACCGAACAGACAAGAGGAGACAACTCATGAGTAAGATCATTTACTGGGTGCACGCGTCGGTGGACGGGTTCATCGACGGGCCCAACGGGGAGTTCGACTGGCCGGTGATGGGGCCAGAGCTGTCCGCGTACTCCGAGGGCCTGGACAAGGGGGTCGATACTCTGCTGTTCGGACGTCCGGTGTGGGAGATGATGGTCGGATTCTGGCCGAACGCTGAGTCGATGTCGGACGATGCACACGTTGCCGCTTTCGCGCCTTTCTGGCGCGCCACACCGAAGATCGTCTTCTCCCGTACGTATCCGGGCGACGAGTGGACCAGCCGCGTCGTCAACGACGATCTGGCCGAGGAGGTCACCGCCCTCAAGACCCGGCCGGACGGTGGGGACCTGCTGCTCACCGGCGGCGCCGCGCTGGCGGCCTCGCTGACCGAGCTGGAGCTCATCGACGAGTACCACATCGCCGTGCACCCGGTGGTGCTCGGCGGCGGCCGGCGACTGTTCGCCGCGCCGGAGCAGCGCCACAAGCTGCGGCTCGTCGGCTCACATGCACTCGACGGCCAGGTCGTGGTGTCGCACTACCGGCTCGCCTCCCGATAGGTGCGCACCGTGCAACCGATCGGCGTCCGCGAGTGACGCACCATCTCCGCAGATCTCGTTCTGGAGACCCAGCCTGATCGTCATGAAGGAGGATGAGTCCCCGCCCGCCCCTGCGGCGGTCATGCGTGCGTCCGGGGGCGCCGTCCCGGGCGGCACCACCGGACGGCTACGGCCGTCCGACGCTGAGGTAGGTGAACCCGGCCGCGCGCATCGCCGCCGGGTCCAGCAGGTTACGCCCGTCGAAGAGCACCGGTCGCCGCATCAGCGACGCCGCCCGCGTCCAGTCGACGTCCTTGAGCTGGGGCCACTCCGTGACGATGATCGCTGCGTCCGCGTCCTCGACCGCCAGTTCGGGGTTCGCGTGCCGGGTCGTGAACATCCACGGGTCGGTCTCGGCGGGCCGGGCCATCGGGTCCCAGCAGTGCACCTCGGCGCCCTCCGCCAGCAACCGGCCGGCCAGCACCGCGCTCGGCGCCTCCCGCATGTCGTCGGTGCCCGGCTTGAACGTCAGCCCGAGCAACGCCACCCGCGCGCCCACCAGCGTGCCCAGCTCGTCCTTGAGTTTCTGGATCGCCCGGCGCTTCTGCAGGTTGTTCACCTCGATCACGGCCGACAGCAGTTGCAGGTGGTAGCCGGTGTTGTTGGCGAGCTGCCGCAGCGCCTCGGAGTCCTTGGGGAAGCAGGAGCCGCCCCAGCCGATCCCGGGACGCAGGAAGTGCGGGCCGAGACGGTGGTCCAGGCCGACGGCGTGGGCGACCTCCTGCACGTCGGCGCCGGTCTTCTCGCACAACGTGGCGATCTCGTTGATGAAGCTGATCTTCGTGGCCAGCAGCGCGTTCGAGGCCAGCTTCACCATTTCGGCCGAGCGTACGTCCATCACCACGACGGGCCCGTCCACGCCGTCGTGCAGGTCGGTGACCAGGCGGGCCGTGTCCTCGTCGGCGGCGCCGACCACGACCCGGTCCGGCTGCATGAAGTCACGGACCGCCGTGCCCTCGGCGGTGAACTCGGGGTTCGCGACGTAACCGACGTGTCCCAGCCCGGCCGCGTCCAGGACGGCGCGCAGCCGGCTGCCCGTGCCCACCGGGACGGTGGACTTCACCACGACCGCCTTCAGGTGCGCCGCGCCCTCCAGCGAGGTCACCACCGACCAGACCCGCGACAGGTCCGCGTCGCCGGAGGCCGAGGGCGGGGTGTCGACGCACACGTACGCGATCTCGGCGTCCTTCAGGGCCTCGCCCAGGTCCAGGGTGAACGTCAGGCGCTCCTTGTTGCGCGTGATCATGTCACCCAGCCCCGGCTCGTAGATCGGCAGATCGCCGGCCCGCAGGAGCCTGACCTTCTCCGGATCGATGTCCCGGATCGCGACTCGGTGACCGAGCTCCGCGAGGCAGGCGCCGGTCACCAGCCCGATGTACCCGGCACCGAACACGGCGACCCGCCGTTCCACCTTGGCCACCATGACCGACCGTCCATTTCCGGCGCGGGGGAGAGCCGCTGCCTGGGAGTGAGTTGGGGAGACCGTGAAAGGTGTTCACCTTAACTTGTCGTGTGCGATCTCCATAGGCAATAGGCCCAACACCCTTGATTGCCACGTGGGGAGCTCGCGGCAGAATGGGGCGTGCTGGTCGCCGATCCAAGCGGCGCCGGGGTCAGCGAACGACGAAGCCGCGCCAGATCACCCGGCGGCGCCGCAGGGTGGGCCACTGCCCGCTCCTGATGCCCCGCAACGCCATCACGATCGGGGAGATCGCCACGACGGCCGCGATGATCAGCCCCATGACCAGCATGAACAGGTACTCGATCCCCATGGTCCGCGCCTTTCTAGTTTAATGTTTAACTAGATCTGGCGAACACCCGGACCCGCGCGCGTATTTCCGCATACGGCTCCGGCCGCCGGAACGGGCTCAGGCGAGCGGGGCGATGGTGAAGTCGTCGTAGAAGACGCGGCTCTTCGAGTTCTCCCCCGCGTCCATGTAGAAGCCGAACCGGGGATTGCCCGTGGCGGTCGTGACACCCTCGTCCATGTGCTCCGCGACCAGGTCCTCGCCCAGCCACACCGCGATGCGCACCTCGTCGCCGTCGCGTACGCACTCGGCCCGCAACCGCTGCGCCGCCCTCCTCTGGTCGAACCCGGGAATGGGCAGGTCGGGCGTCAGATCGTCCCAGTCGCCCCCGGCCACCTTGGTGATCTTGGCTTGCCCGCCCGTGCCGATCTGCAGGATGTAGATCAGATCGTCCTTGGCCTCGTCGGTCGCCGAGTATTCGCAGAAGACGCCGTTCCAGCTGTTCACGCTCGATCTGAGGTCCATCTTGACCGAGACGAGCGCCCGGCCGGGGAGTACGGCGTTCACCGGCGCGGTGGACCACTGCGTGTTGTTGGACACGTCCTCCGCCATGGTGTATAAGCCGTTGCCCGTGTAGCCACGCGAGGTCGTCGGCGAGGTGAGGCCGCTGTTCTCCCAGCCCGACTCGTCACTGGAGAAGGCTTCGCTGTAGAGGGGGGCGCCCCCCTCGGGCGGGGAGGGCGGCAGTGCCCGCAGCCCGGCGACGGCGGCGGCCACCACTCCCACCGCGACCACTCCGGCCCCCGCGCCGATCACCAGGTCACGCAGCCGCCGGATGGGAGTCGCGGGCGGCGGGGGCGGCGGAACGGCCGGCCCGTACCCCACGCCCAGCCGTACGGTCCGGGCGACCTCGGCCACCGTCGTGCCCGGGCCGGACAGCTTGGTCACGAGTTCCTCCGCGGTGGGGCGCGCGGCGGGGTCCCTGGCCAGCGCGGCGCGCACCAGGTGGCGCAACGCGGGCTCGACGCCGTCCAGGTCCGGCTCCTCCTGCATGACCCGGTGGAAGGCCCGCATCATGTTGTCGGCGGCGAACGGCGACCTGCCCGGCGCGGTGGCGGAGGTGGCGGCGGCCACCACGCACCCCCAGGCGAAGATGTCCGCGGCCGGCTCCACCTGCCCGGAGAACAGCTCCGGCGCCATGTAGCCCGGCGTGCCCAGCATCTGGCCGGACCGGGTCGCCTGCTCGGTGTCCAGCGCGCGGGAGATCCCGAAGTCGATCACCCGCGGGCCGAACGGCGAGAGCAGCACGTTGCCCGGCTTGAGGTCGCGGTGCACGATGCCGGCCTGGTGGATCGCGGCCAGCGCGACCGCCACGCCCACCGCGAGCGACTCGCCGGCGGCCCCGGTCAGCGGCCCGTGCTCCTTGACGTGCCGGCCCAGGTCGAAGCCGGGGACGTACTCCGTCACCAGCCACAGCGGGGCGTCGTCCAGTTGTGCGTCGATCACCGGCGCCGTACACCACCGGCTCACCTTGCGCGCCGCCGCCACCTCCATCCGGAACCGGCGCAGGAAGTCGGGGTCGTGCGCCAGGTGCGGCTTGATGACCTTGATCGCGACCAGGCCGGTCGGGCCCTCCGCCAGGTAGACGCTGCCCATGCCGCCGGCGCCGAGACGGCCGGCCACGCGGTACCGGCCCAGCTCTCGGGGATCCTGGTCGCTGAGGGCGGCGACGGTGGGGGAGGGGTAGGACATCACGGGGACGATCATAGGGATCGTGTCCTCAAAACGGATGGAAAGTCCGTCTCGTACACTCAGCCGTGACCTCGGGGTCTCAACCGTACGCGGCTGTCTTCTCCGCCAGCCGCTCGAACTCCGACGGCGGGAGCAGGCCCGAGATCAACTCGCCGGGGAGCAGTCGCAGGCAGGCGTGGAGGTGACCGCGTCGGCGCTGGCGAACTGGCCGGCTCCCTGGGGCGGCATCAGTCGCGGCACGCCGGCGGAGAGCGCGCCGAGGGTCGTGCCGCTGCCGCGCGCGGCGATCGCGAGCGGGATCAGCGGATAGGTGCGACCGTCCGCCGCAAGGCCGGCCAACAGCACGCGCATGCCGCCGAATGGATGTCGGCGGGCCGGCGATGCATGGTCGCGTTCGCTTACGGCGTTGGCCACGCTGACCTGCGCGTGGGCCGGGGCCGACGGCCGTTCCGGACGGCGCAGGCGGCACTCCGTGAGATGATCGTGACCATGATCGGTAAGTCAGGCGAAGAGGGCGTGTCGCGGCGCGCTGACCGTTCGAGCGGCCGGTCCTGGCAGATTGTCCCGCACACGGCCCGCACGATCGGCCTCGGTGGCGGTGTCCCGTTCGCGGCCCGCGCGACCAACCACGGTGGCGATGCCCCGCGCACGCCCCGCACGATCGGCCACGGGGGAATGGCGTCCCCGGGGGTGCGGGTCGCGCCGACAAGGTGGGGCCTGCTCTGATGACGATCATGGAATCCACGTCCGTGCGCCCCGCCGACGGCCGGCGGGCGGAGCGCAAATCCCGCGTGGCGCCGGCCCGTGTCCTGAGCGTGAGCAGCGTCGGGCACCTGGCGGGGTTGCGACCACGCGGCCGGTCCGACGCGGGGGGCGACGTGCGCGGCGCCGACGTGGACCTGGTGGACGCCCTGGACCCGCCGACCTGGCGCACGGTGGTCGCCTGGCTGCGCGACACGCCCTCCATGGCGAGCCGCCGGAGCCGCCTGCAGATCCTGGCCGCGTTTTTGCGCTGGCTGCGCACGCTCGACCCGGCCCTGGAGCCGCTCGCGGCCACCGGAGCACACCTGGACGCCTACTGCGAGGCCGCCCGCTCGGGCGCTCTCACCGTCGGGGTGCGCACGCCCGGCAAGCCCCTGGCGGGGGCGACCGTGGCCAAGAGACGCACCGCACTGTCGTCCTTCTACGCCTACGCCTGGGAACGCGGCGCGCTCCGCCAGGCACCCGCCACCGGCCCACAGGCCACCCCAGCTCAAGCCACTGACCCGCAGACCACCTCAACGCACGCCACCGGCCCGAAGATCGGCCCGGTCGGCGACCCCGATCGGCCGGTCGGCGCCGCGTGGGATGCGGGTGCGCAGGCGGGCAAGGTCGGCGACGCTGGTCCGTGGCCCGGCGCCGCCCGTGACGCCGGTCAGCCGGGCCATGCGGTTCGGGATGCCGGCCCGAGGATCGGCTTGGGCCGTGAGACCGACGCCGTGCCGGCGATCACGCCGGAGGAGCGCCGGCTCCTGCGGGAGGGGATCGGGCGCCTGGCCGCCGAGGGCCGGGCGGCCGAGGCCGCGGCGGTGGCGCTGCTTGAGGCCACCGGGGCCGCCGCCGCCACGCTGGCACGCCTGACCCTGCAGGACATCCACGCCGGGGGTGAGGGGGAGGACGCCCGGCCTGGCATCGTCGTCCTGCGCGGCCAGCAGAACGGGGCGGTCGCCTTCCCCCTGGGTGTGCGGGCCCGCTCCTTACTGCGGCAGTTGTGCTCCGATCGCTCGGCGGGAGAGCCGCTGATCCGGCGGGACGACGGCGACCCCGTGGACAACGCCTGGCTCGGGTGGGTGCTGACGGAGGCCGCCCGCGCGGGCGGCATCCCCGCGCCCCGAGCCGAGGCGCTGCACCCCCGGCTGCTACGCGCCACCACCGTCACCGACCTCCTGCGCGCCGAGAAACCCGCCCCCAGGTAGCCCTGCGGTGATGCGGCAGGTGCGTGTCCCGGATGTCAGGAGCGATCAGCTACGTTCGGGTTCGGAGGTAGCCATCGCCCGCGACGCGGCCATCAGCGAACGCCTCGCCGCCATCCCCGCCTCCGACCACGCCAAGTTCCACGGCATGCTCTGGAGCATCGTCGAAGGCCCCTGAGACGCCCCGGAGACGGGGACGGGGCGCCCGGGCTCAGCCGGGCGGCGGAGGCGGTTTCCCGCGCCGGTTCTTCCTGACGGCCGGCCTCCTTTCGCGGTGCCCGTCGAGGGGGATCTTCTCGCCGCCGTACGTGCGGCTCATCCGGATGCGCAGCCGGCCGAGCGGGCCGCGTGCCTCCTTGGGCGGGACCCGCTCGCCCTCACGGCTGGCCGCGGGCAGCATCGGTACGGGCTCCTTACCGCGTACATGAGCCTCGATGTCCTCCGCGGGCGGCGCGTGGACCTCGATGAACTCGCCGTGCCCCAGGCGTTTGATGACGCCCGACTCCACCCCGTGGCTGACGGTGGCGGCGTCCGAGCGCTGCAGGCCCAGGCATATCCGGTAAGTGATCAGGTAGGCCAGGGCGGGGCCGAGGAAGATGAGCACCCGGCCGGCGTACGTCGTCCAGTTGAGGCTGATGTGGAAGTTGGACGAGATCACGTCGTTGGCGCCGAGCAGCCACAGCACCCCGTAGAAGGTGATGGCGGCCATGCCGATCGAGGTGCGGTGCGGGTTGTTGCGCGGGCGGTCCACGATGTGGTGCTCGCGCCGGTCACCGGTGATCCAGCGTTCCAGGAAGGGATAGAGCACCAGCCCGGTGAGGATCAGCCCGATCGGTCCGAGGGCCGGTATCAGCACGTTCATCGGGACGGTGAACCCGAGGAAGACGATCTCCCAGGCGGGCATGAGGCGCAGGGCGCCCTCCAGGAAGCCCATGTACCAGTCCGGCTGGGATCCGGCGGAGATGTCAGCCGGCGTGTACGGTCCGAACAGCCAGATGGGATTGATCTGCGTGAAGGTCGCCAGGCCCGCCAGGACAGCGGTCGTGAACAGCAGGAACGCCCCCGACTTGGCCATGAAGGCCGGCATGAGCGGGGCGCCCACCACGTTCTTCTCGGTGCGGCCCTTGCCGGGCATCTGGGTGTGCTTCTGCACCCACATCAGGGTCAGGTGGGCGGTGATGAGCGCGACCAGCAGGCCCGGGATCAGCAGGATGTGGAAGGCGTAGAAGCGCGGGATCACCACGTTGCCGGGATACTCCCCGTCGAACAGGTAGAACGACAGGTAGGTGCCGACCAGCGGGATCGACTGCAGGACGCCCTGCGTGATCCGCAACCCCGCGCCCGACAGCAGGTCGTCGGGCAGCGAGTAGCCGGTGAGCCCCTCGATCATGGCGAGGGCCAGCAGCGCGACCCCGATGAGCCAGTTCAGCTCGCGTGGCTTGCGGTAGGCGCCGGTCAGGAAGACCCGGAGCATGTGGGCCATCAGACCGGCGAGGAACAGCAGGGCGGCCCAGTGGTGGAGCTGCCGGAGCAGCAGCCCGCCGCGTACCTCGAAGCTGATCTCCAGCGTCGAGGCGTACGCCTGGGACATCGCGACGCCCTTGAGCGGCGTGTAGGGGCCGTCGTAGATCACGTCCCGCATGCTGGGTTCGAACCAGAAGGTGAGGAACGTCCCGGTGAGCAGCAGGATGATGAAGGAGTACAGCGCGATCTCGCCCAGCAGGAACGACCAGTGGTCCGGGAAGATCTTGCGCAGATTCCGCTTGAGGAAGTTCGCGGCTCCGAGCCGGTCGTCGAGTTCTCCGGCTACGGTCGCGAGGGCCTTCGGTGTTCTGGTCATCCATGGCCTCCTCGGTTGCCCCGGCCCCGCTTCCGCAGGACGAAGCGGGCCACTGTCGGCGATCGGCCGCTTCTTCCCGATCCCCCGATGAGCAGCCGGGGGAGTGGACGGGCGCGGGCGCGGATGCCCGCGCCGATCGGCGCGATGCCGTCCGCCGACCGGCGCGATGTGTCGCGAGGTCAGGTGGCGCTGTCTAGCCATCCCGTTCCCGGTGACAGGGGCCAAAACCTGCCCGGCCCGCGCGGGGCCGTGGGCACCCGGCCGGCCTTTCGGGAGCATCGCGTGCGGCGGTGGTCCAGGCGTGGCCCATCGCCTTCCGGCCAGGGCAAAGCGCGGCCATGGCAGGGGCAATGTCACCACGACGGCCGGTGGTGGCCTCCTGATCCGGCCCTCGGCGCAAGGCCCGCCGGCCTCATGCGGACTTGGCCTGACCTGGGGCCGGAGCCGACCCTCCCTTGCCCCTGGCCGGTCGCCCGGCCCAAGGCGTCAGTACAGCCAGCGGTAGGAGCGGACGACCTCCGCCGCGTCACGGTCGGCCGCCCGGGCGGCGTCGGACTCGCGTACGGCACGGAAGGCGCCGATCAGCTCCTCGCCCAGCGCGCCCCGGACGCGCTGGTTGCCCAGCAACGCGCCGAGCTGCTCCGCGACGGTCGTGGGCAGGCGGCGGATGCCGCGCTCGGCCCGCTGCCCGTCGGTCCAGTTGCCGGGGTCCTCCTGCACCGGGTCGGGGGGCGTGAGGCCGTCCTCGATGCCGGCGAGGCCCGCGGCGATGACGGCGGCGAGCGCGAGATAGGGGTTGGCCGAGGCGTCCGACGGCTTGAGCTCGACGTTGGCGTGCCCGGCGCCCAGCAGGGGAGTGGCCGGTACGAGCCGCAGGGCCGCCTCCCGGTTCTCCACGCCCCAGAAGGTGTACGCGCCGGACCAGTAGCCGGGCCGCAGCCGCTGCAGCGAGGACAGGCTGGGAGCGGTGACGGCCACGACCGCGGGCAGGTCGCGCAGCAGCCCGGCCAGGTAGGCGCCGCCCTCCGCGGTGATGCCCGCGGGACCGTCCCCGCCGGAGAGCAGGTTCTTTCCGGCGCGAGACACCGAGGTGTGCAGGTGCCAGCCGTTGCCCACCTGGCCGAGGGTGACCAGGGGAGCGAAGCTCGCCCGCAGCCCGTGCGCCCGGGCGGCCGCGTGCACGGTCTGCCGGGCCAGGAGCTGCCGGTCGGCGGCGGTGACCGGGTCGGCCGGGGCGATGTTGAACTCGAACTGGCCCGGCCCGTACTCGCCGTGGAACTGCCCCACCGGCACGCCGTTGCGGTCGAGGTCGCGCAGCAACTGCTCGGCGAAGGCGTCCACGGCCAGCATCTTGGCCGGTCCGTAGGAGGGGCCCTGGTAGACGGGGCGCAGGTCGTCGCCGTCGTCCCCGTCCGCCCGGCTGAGGTGGAACTCCATCTCGTAGCCGGCCAGGAAGTCCAGCCCCAGGTCCGCGGCCCGGGAGACCTGGCGTTCCAGCACCCCGCGCTGGTCGTAGGGCCACGCGGAACCGTCGGCCGCCACCTGCCGGCCGGGCACCCACGCGAACCCGGGCTGGCCCGCGAGCTGGACCAGCCGATCCGGGACCGGCATCAGGCGGATGTCGCCCGACGGCGTGCCCAGCGGGGCGTGCGCGAAGGTGATCCCGTCGTGGGAGTCGAACACCGCGAACAGCGGCGTGACGCCGACACCGCGCTCGACCGCCGCGCCGAACTGGCTCACCGGCACCGTGCGCGAGCGGGGGATCCCGTTGTTGTCGGCCCAGACGATCGTGACCCCGACGACGCCCGACAGGGTCAGATCCGGAACCTCCGGACCGGTCCGCGGCGCGTCGGCGGCAAGCAGGTCGACCATCGACATCCTCCCAGGTCACGGGATCGAGCGCGGGATTGCTCGACGACCGGGTCACTTTATAGTCGGCGGGGCCTCGCGCAGGCGTGCCACGCCCAATCGGCCTGGCCGGACAGGGACGACGGGCGGCAGAAAGGGTGATTAATCCGAAATGCTGGGTGGTGCGGTTGATCTTGCTTCATTCTGGGCCGTGCAAGTCGGCGCCGCCCCGGCGGCGCCGTACCGAGAGCCAAGGGAGTTTCATGGTCAACCGATATCGGACGCTGCCGGCGGCGCTGGCGGCCTTCGCCGTACTGGGGACCGCCGCCGTCTCCCCCGCGCGGGCGTCCGCCGTCGCCGAGCCCGTCAGCGTGACCTTCGCCGCCGCGGAGGACGTGTTCATCAGCCAGGCCGAGCCCGCCAAGAGCTTCGCCACCGCGACGTGGATGAGCGTCTGCGGCAGCGGTTGCGGCAGCGCCACCGCGGGCCAGCGGGTCGCCCTGACCCGCTTCGAGGTCGCCGGGATCCCGGACGACGCCGAGGACGTCAAGGTCACGCTGGACGTCGTCGCGGCCAGGACGACCGACACCACCATCTCCGTCCGCCCCATCACGGGCGCCTGGACCGAGGCCGCCACCACCTGGAACACCCGGCCGGCGTTCGGCGGGTCGGCCCTCGCCACGCACACCGGTTTCACCGCCGGCGCGACGGCCAGGCTGGACGTCTCGGGCGCCGTGACCGGCGACGGCACGTACGATTTAGCCCTGACCGGCACGGAGGACACCGCGACCGTCGTGATGTCCTCGCCGGGAGACCGGTGACCGCGGGCCGAAGCTCACCGTCACGTACACCAAGGGCAGCGGCGGCGGGCAGACCGCGGGACCGCTGCCCTTCACCCTGCCGGGCACGGCCGCGCTGCGGGCCTCCGGCAAGAAGGTGTTCGCGCACTACTTCAGCCCGTACCCGATCTC
The DNA here is from genome assembly GCF_039871825.1 of Nonomuraea sp. B12E4. Taxonomy (NCBI): domain Bacteria; kingdom Bacillati; phylum Actinomycetota; class Actinomycetes; order Streptosporangiales; family Streptosporangiaceae; genus Nonomuraea; species Nonomuraea sp. B12E4. Next base: position 81,749 of record NZ_JBDPME010000011.1, read on the forward strand.
GTTGGACAACCAGGCGCCGGAGAACGACTACTACGCCAGGAACTACCTCAAGCCGGAGGGCGAGAGCGGCAAGCACGCCGCGTACGGCGGGTTGCTCAGGGACCGGCCGCTGGGACGTGCCCCGATCTCCGGCGACTACGCGCTGGCCGACCTCAAGACCGAGGTGAGGCAGGCCATCGCGGCCGGCCTGGACGGATTCACCGTCGACATCCTCTCCGTGACCAGCCAGAACTGGACGCGGGCCGGCAACCTCGTCAAGGCCGCCGAGGCCGTCGACCCCGGCTTCAAGATCGTGCTGATGCCGGACATGAACGGGCTGTCCAACGTCGACAGCGCCGCCCTCGCCGCCGCCATGGCCGGGCTCGCCGCCTCGGAGTCGGTCTACCGGCTCGCCGACGGCCGCCTGGTCCTCGCCCCCTTCAAGGCCGAGGGCCGCACCCCCGCCTGGTGGTCCGACTGGATGAAGACCATGGAGACGCAGTACGGCATCAAGGTCGCGCTGGTGCCCTGCATGGTCAAGTACAACGAGTACCGCGACGCCTTCGCGCCGATCAGCTACGGCCTGTCCAACTGGGGCAGCCGCAGCCCCGCGGCCAACGGCTCGCTGGGCACCAACATCGACCGCGCCCACGACCTGGGCAAGATCTGGATGCAGCCGGTGTCCGTCCAGGACGAGCGTCCCAGCCAGGGCGTGTTCGACGAGGCCGGCAACACCGAGAACCTGCGGGCCACCTGGAAGGGCGCGATCGACGGCGGGGCCGACTGGGTGCAGCTCACCACCTGGAACGACTACTCGGAGAACACCCAGTTCGCCCCCTCCAGGAACGCCGGCTGGACCTACCTGGACATCAACGCCTACTACCTGACCTGCTACAAGCTCGGCTGTCCGGAGATCACCGACGACACGGCCTACCTGACCCACCGGGTCCAGCCGGTCGCGGCCCCGCCCTCGTACGAGCAGACCAAGCTCATGCAACCGCGCTCCGGCAGCACGGCGGCCCGTGACACGGTCGAGGTGCTGACCATGCTGACCGAGGCGGGCAAGGTGTCCGTCACGGTGGGCGGCACGACGCAGACCTACGACGCGCCCGCCGGGGTGTCCGCCAGGACGGTCCCGCTGCGGGCGGGCACCGCCTCGGCCACGGTCACCAGGGGCTCCGCCGAGGTGGCGAAGGTGACCTCGCCGTACGCGATCACCACGACGCCGTACGTGCAGGACCTGCACTACCGCGCGGCCTCCAGCGAGCGCTGACGCAGGCCCGCTCCAGATCCCCCGGGGCCAGGAGCGGGTCAGGGCCGTCGTCTTTCCGCCCGACCGGCACGCCGGGCAGCTTGCGGGCGCGGGCCTCGATCGCGCGGCGCCGATGTCATGGATCCGTCATGACACGCGTCATGGACCGCCGATGACGCAGGGGACTAACCCCATCCGAATGCCGTGAACCATGCTGAAGTCCATGAATTCTCGTCAATTAATGATGTCGGCCACGAAGCGTGGAGAGACCGGTCGCGTCAGGCGGCTGGCCGTCGTGACCGTGGCGGGCGCGCTGCTCGCGACAGGGGTGGCGGCCGTCCCGGCCACGGCCGCCACCCGCACGGCGGACCCCGGCACGTCCGGGCTCGACCGGCAGGCGCTGCGGCAGACCCTGGACGCCGTGCACGAGGCGGGGATGTACGGCATCTACTCGGAGGCCCGCGACGGAGGCCGGACCTGGGAGGGCGCCTCCGGCGTCGCCGACGTGGACACGGGCCGCCCGGTAGGCCCGGACATGGTGCACCGGGTCGGCAGCATCACCAAGTCGTTCACCTCGGTGGCCGTTCTCCAGCAGGTGGCCCGCGGCACCGTCGAGCTGGACGCCCCGGTGGGCCGCTACCTGCCCGGCCTCATCCCCGGTGAGCGCGGGCAGCGGATCACCGTGCGCATGCTCCTCAACCACACCAGCCACATCGCGGACTACGTGGGCCTGGTGTTCCCGTCGCTGCTGCAGCCCTCGGGCCAGAGCCTGGACGACAACCGCTTCCGCAGGTTCACGGCGGAGGACCTGGTGGAGCCGGCCCTCGCCGCGCCCCCGACCGGTGAGCCGGGTGTGCTGCCCGGGAGCTACTCCAACACCAACTACGTCATCCTGGGCATGCTGCTGCAGAAGGTGACGGGCGAGGACGCGCAGCAGTACATCACCCGCAACGTGATCCGCAAGGCGGGCCTGCGGCACACGTCCTTCCCGCGCACGCCGCACATCCCCGGGCCGCACTCCAAGGCGTACGAGTCGCTGTACGGGTTCATCGACCCGCCCCGGGACTACAGCGTCTACGACATGTCCTGGGCCGGCCCGGCGGGCGCCATCACCTCGACCATGGACGACCTCAACCGGTTCTACCGGGCGCTGCTGCGTGGTGAGCTGATCGGCGCGGCTCAGCTCGCCGAGATGCAGAAGACGGTGCCGGTGCTGGTCGGAGGTGTGGCAGCGCTGGACTACGGCCTCGGGCTCTACTCCCTCGACCTGCCGTGCGGCCGGTTCTGGGGCCACGACGGGGGAGTCTTCGGCATGATCACGCAGTCGCTGTCCACCCCGGACGGCAAGCGCCAGATCTCCATCGGCCTCAACCGCGCCAAGTACCAGCGGATCGACGAGAACGGCAATCTGGAGCCGAGCCCGATCGACGCGGCGATGGTCCAGCATCTGCTGGTGGCGTTGTGCGGGACGAGCCAGGCCACGGCGAAGGCGGCGGCGCCGTCGTTCGTCCCGTTCCCGGCGGACAGAGTGACCATCAAGCGCTGACCCCCACCCAGCGGGCGCCCACCCGGTGCCCACCCGGTGCCCGCCTGGCATCCCGATCCGACCCCGCCCCACCGCTTGCCGCCGGGGTGGGGTCGGTGCGGTGCCCGTGGGTGCGTGCCCTGGCCGGGCGCGGGGCGCGAAGCGGGATCACCAGCCGAGCTCGGCCACCCCGTTCCACACCTGTCGTGGCCTGGCGCAGCTCACCGGAGGTCGTGGGCCGGCAGGAGGACCTCCGCTCCCATCGGGACGTACCCGGCCGCCAGGAACGCCCGTACGCTGGCCGCGTTGCCCGGTGCGACCTGTGCCCACAGCGGCTCCCCGACGAGATGCCGGGCGGCCGTGGCCAGGGCGCGGCCCACCCCGCGGCCCCGGTGCCCGGGCTCGACCTCGACCGCGACCTCCCACCGTCCCGCCACCCCGCGCCCCACGGCGATCAGCCCGCCCCGGCCGGTCCACACGCGGACGGAGTCGCGGAACCTGCGGGCCCGCGCCACCCGCGGATGGCCGCTGCCGGTGATCTCCTCCAGCGGCAGCGGGACCGGCCCCCGGAGCGGCCCGGCCAGGCCCAGCAGGTCGACGCCGCCGATCTCCCGCCCCGTCGCGGACGCCAGGGCCTGCAGGAACGGGGGGCCGAGCGGCGCGGACAGGTCGTCCGGCGGCAGCCGGTCGCGGACCCAGCCCGGATCGACGTCGGCGAAGATCACGGAGTGCGCGGTGAAGGCGATGACGCCCAGGTCGCGCGGGGATGGCTGGGGAAGGATCGTCACCCCGCCGTCGGTGGCGGGCATCACCCCGCGCTGCACCCGGGAGAGCAGCTCTGACAGAGTTCGCATGATCCCCATTTCAGCCGTGATCCGGCGGGCGCGGGACAGCGACTCTCAGCGATCCCAGGCCGGTATGAGCGGCTCGGCCGGGACATGCCGGCGAGCAGGCGCTCCAGGGTATCGGTCTCCAGCGTGCGGACGCGGTGGAAGAAGAACCGGGCTCGGGCCGCGGCGACCGCCGGGTCCTCGCCCTGGCGACTGGGCACGCTCGGCTTCGAGGACGAGAAGTTCTCCTACGTGGCCGCCACGGCGGTGCCCGCGCCCCGGCCCGCCGCCCGCGTCCTGCGCCACCCGGTCAACGCAAGGGCGTGGTGTCCCTGCGCCTGTGCACCGGCGAGGACGGGCTGCGCGACGCGCTCGTCTCCAAGCGGCAGGGCGAGCTGTACCGCCGGGCCAGGGACGCCGAGTGGGGCGACGGCTGGCCGCCGGTTCTCCCCGGCAAGCCCGGACATCTCGGCGCCGGAAATCAGGAAAGATCAGATTCCGAACCGGTGGAGGCGCCATCCTTGGAGGATGTGGACGACTGACCTACTGCACGCCCTGTACGGCCGACGCCTGCGCCGTCAGGTCATGGCCGGCCCGCTGCCCCGCCACGTGGGCCTGATCACTGACGGCAACCGGCGCTGGGCCAGGCAGGTGGGCCTGGCCAACCCGAGCATGGGCCACAAATACGGTGCCGACCACATCGCCGACGTGATGTCGTGGTGCGAGGTGCTGGGCATCGAGCACCTGACCGTGTTCCTGTGCTCGACGGAGAACCTGCAGCGGCGCGGCGACGAGGAGGTGGCCTTCCTGCTGCGGGTGATCGAGCAGATGGTCGCCGACCGGCTCGACCAGCCCGACGCGCGCTGGCGGGTGCGCGTGGCGGGCATGCTCGACGTGCTGCCCGACAGCACGGCCCGCGCGCTCAAGAGCGCCGTCGAGGCCACCCGCACGTGCGAGACCGGCTTCCACCTGACGCTGGCCATCGGGTACGGGGGCCGCCAGGAGGTGATCGAGGCGCTGCGCGAGCTGCTGCACGAGCGGGCCGAGGCCGGCGAGTCGATGCGGGAGCTGGCCTCGACCCTGACCGTGGACGACGTGGCCCGCCACCTGTACACGGCCGGCCAGCCCGACCCCGACCTGGTGATCCGGACCAGCGGCGAGCAGCGCATGTCGAACTTCCTGCTGTGGCAGTCGGCCTACTCCGAGCTGTACTTCTGCGAGGCGTACTGGCCGGCGTTCCGCGAGATCGACTTCCTGCGCGCGTTGCGCAGCTTCGCCGCCCGCCAGCGGCGTTACGGGAGCTGACGCGAAGGGACCGCGAGGAAGTGCTGGCGGACTTCGACCGGGAGCTCCGCAGGGAGGCCCACCCTGACGGGCCCGGGACGCGGGTCGAGCGGGCCGGTGGCGTGGTGCGCCAGGTCGGCCCCGAGCACGGCTGGAACGGCGTCATCTGGTCGGACCTCGACGCCCGCGGCGCGGACGCGGCCGTCGCCGAGCAGGTCCGCCACTTCGGCGCGCTGGGCCGCTCCTTCGGGTGGAAGCTGTACGGCCACGAAGGTCCCCCCGACCTCGGGCGCCGCCTCCTGGCCGCCGGTTTCACCGCCGAACCGGCCGAGACCGTCATGGTCGGCGAGCTCGCCGGGACCGGCCGATGGGCGTTCGAACCGCCGCCGGGCGCCACGACTTCCTGCAGGTGGACGCCTCCAGCCAGAGCCGCCCCATCCTGGCGCGGATGGGGTTCGAGGCGCTGACCACGACGACGCCGTACGTCCATCCTTGAGTACGCTTGTTCAGATCCACCCCCCGCCATCCGCCGAGGAGACCAGCACGTTGCCCGGAACGAACCCCCGCGAGCTCGGCCTGCTGTCCGACTGCGAGAGCTGCTTCGGATTGTGCTGCGTCGCGCTGCCGTTCTCGGCCTCGGCCGACTTCGCCGCCGACAAGGACGCCGGGCAGCCCTGCCACCACCTGGGCGAGGACTTCCGCTGCTCCGTCCACGAGCAGCTCAGGCGGCGCGGCTACCCGGGGTGCACGGTCTACGACTGTTTCGGGGCGGGGCAGAAGGTCTCGCAGGTCACGTACGGTGGCCGGAGCTGGCGCGAGGAGCCGGGCACGGCCGGGCAGATGTTCGCGGTGTTCCCGGTCGTGCGGCAGTTGCACGAGCTGCTGTGGTATCTGGCGCAGGCGCTGGACCTGGAGGCCGCCGAGCCGATCCACGCCGAGGTGCGGGAGGCGGTCGCCGAGACCGAGCGGCTCACCCGGGAGAGCGCCGACGTGCTGGAGAAACTGGACGTCGCCGCGCACCGGGACGGGGTCAGGGGCCTGCTGGTGCGCGCGAGCGAGCTGGCGCGGGCCGGGCACAAGGGCCGGGACCGCCGGGGAGCGGACCTGATCGGGGCCCGGCTGCGGGGCGCGGACCTGCGGGCGGCCGACCTGCGGGGGGCGTACCTGATCGGGGCCGACCTGCGCGACGCGGACCTGCGGCGGGCGGATCTGATCGGGGCCGACCTCAGGGGCGCCGACCTGTCGGGCGCCGACCTCACCGGCGCCATCTTCCTGACCCAGCTCCAGGTGAACTCCGCCAAGGGCGACGCCACCACCCGCCTGCCCGACCTCCTCACCCGCCCGGGCCACTGGCCCGCCGCCCCCACCGGCCCGGCACCGCGAGCCGCCGGCCGGGCGGCGCCGGGCGCTCGCGGCAGTGCGGGCCGCCGCCGCCGCTGACAGGCGCCCCGCCCTCAAGCAGGCCTCAGCGCCGGACCGGTGCCAGGGCCGGGCTGCCGGGGGAGTGCTCGCCCGCGCCCGCCCGGCGCGTGGCGGCCAGGTAGAGCAGGCACAACAGGGCGAGCACCGCGCTCGCGCCCAGGGCGGCCGGCGCGCCCACGGGCAGGAGCAGCCCGCCGAGGCCCGTGCCCAGCGCGATGCCGAGGTAGAGGGCGGAACCGTTCAACCCGACGACCACGGCGGTCTCCTGGGGCGCGGCGGAGATCAGCCGCAGTTGCTGGGCCGGAGTCTGGAACCAGGTGCTCGCGCCCCAGGCCGCCATGAGCAGCGCGGCCAGCGGCAGCCAGTGCGCCCCCGCGCCGGTGGCCCAGGCGAAGGCGCCCAGCGTGAGGGTGAGCGCCGCGTACCCGACCGTCAGCACCCGGACCGGCCCGTAGCGGTCGGCGGCGCTGCCCGCCACCATGTTGCTGACGACGGCGCCCACGCCGTAGAGGAAGAGCAGCCACATCTCGGTCTCCGGCGCGGCACCCAGCGCGTGCAGGAGGGGAACGGCGAAGGCGTACAGACCGTAGCCGGACATCATCCCGAGCAGGGTCAGCGGCAGCACCGCCAGGACACCCGGCCGGCGGAGGGCGGCGAGCCGGGTGCGCAGCGGCACGCTCGGGTTGCCGGGCAGCCGGGGCAGGACGGCCAGCACGCCGGCGGCGCACAGCGCGCAGAGCGCGGCGACCAGGCCGAGCGCGGTACGCCAGTCCAGGATCCGGTCGGCGAGGTTGCCCAGCGGCACGCCCAGCGCGGTGGCCACGGTCAGCCCGCCGACCACCACGGCCAGCGCGCGGGCCCGCTGCCCGGGAGCGGCCAGGGACGCGGCCACGGCGCTGGCGCCGGGGGTGAAGGCGGCGGCCCCGGCGGCGGCCAGCACCCTGCCGGCCATCAGCAGCGCGTAGTCGGGCGCGAGCGCCGAGCCCAGGTTGGCCACCGCGAGCACGAGGAGCGCGGCGGTCAGCAGGGCGCGCCGCGGCACCCGGGCGGTGAACGTGGCCAGGAGGGGGGAGAGCACGGCGTAGGCCAGGGCGAACGCGGTGGCCGACTGCCCGGCGACGCCCTCGGAGACGTGCAGCGACCGGGCCATCGCGGGCAGGAACCCGGCCACCACGTAGGCGTCGGTGCCCACCGCGAATGTGCCGAGCCCCAGGACGAGCGTCCTAACAGGGATAGGAGACATCCCCTTTCCTTTCGTGAATATGCGCGGGCGTGTGGTGAAAAAGCGTGACAATGTGGGGCGAGGGGCGGTGTCGTCAGCTCCATGACGACACCGGGGGAGTGGTGGTGGGGGGCGGTGTGGTCAGTTCATGACGACCCCGGGGGCGGGGGTGAGGGACGGTGTGATCAGCTCATGGCGACGCCGGGGGGCGGTGAGGGGCGGTGATCAACCGCTCCGGCGGGCGTAGTTGCGGCGGGTGCGCTCACCCGCCTGAGGCGAGCCGTCCATGAGGTCTGCGATGGTCTGCCCGGCGAGCTCCCGCCGCCAGGCCAGCTCGGCGCGCCGCATCGCCACGGAGATCCCGCACGGGCCGCGGAACGTCGCCCCCTCGGCCCCGGTGCCGCGCTGCCGGATCTCGGCGCACTGGAACGCCTCGGCGGGCCCCTCGACCGCGGTCACCACGTCCATGATGGTGATCTGATCGGGCGGCCTGGCCAGGGAGAAGCCGCCCCCCGCGCCCGGGGTCGAGGCGAGGATCCCGGCCCTGGTCAGGGCCTGGAGCCGCTTCTTCAGGTATTCCTGGGGCAGGTCGAACCAGGCGGCGAGCCTGCGGATCGACACCGGCCCCTCGTCCTTGAGCCAGCCCAGGGTCACACAGCAGTGCAGCCCCCACTCGACCCCTTCGCCCATTTGCATAAAGGGGATACTACACATCCCCATTCCGGGGCGGAACGGAGCCCCCTGGCGGCACGCCTGCGATCAGGACTGGGACTTCGCGGCATCGGGGGCGTAGACGGTCATCCAGTGCGGGTGCAGCCGGAAGTAGATCACGTCGTGCTCCCAGTCGAAGGCGGCGGCGCCGTAGAAGTCCTTGAAGTACGCGAGCAGTTCCGGCCAGTCCGGGGCCGGCTCGCCACCCTGGGGGTTGAGGATCTCCACCGTGCCGTGCGTGAAGACGCCCAGATCCTCCCCGCGCATGTGCGCGGCGCTGGCGGCGGGGCGGGCGGCGAGGTGGCGGGCCTTGGCGGCATTGCGTGCCGTACCGAAATGCCACTTGCCATGGAGGAAGTGCCCGTCCACACCGCTGATCCGCGGCTCGCCCTTCGCCGTCACGGTGGACAGGGAGAGCGTGCACATGCCGGTCAGGATCCGGGTGAGTCGCTCCGCCGTCAGGGTGCTGCCGGTGATGATCGAGCGAAGGTGGGAGGTGGAGCGGGCGAGGGAGGCATCGAGGAGGGTCTGGAGCTCTGCGAGCTCTTCTGATGTTTCGCGCATCGCGGTCCTTGTCTGTTCGTGTTCGTCCGTGGCCCCCGGTCCGTGTCGGCCATCGACGCCGGCCGGGGGAACCACACTCGACGCAAAACCCGACACCTTGTGTCGTGATTTCCCCATAGATGTGTGTTAACGCGGCAGGTGTCACCCTCGAACCCGCCCGCGACACGCTCCGGCCGATCGTCGAGGAGATCATCCGCAACCGCACCGCCTGAGTCCGATCTCCCGCCGGTGGGTAACGTGCCGACGGCCCTCTAGGGAAAATGGTTTGCGTGGGGGTGTCTAAGGATCCTAGGTTTGGACTAGTTGGCCTAGGCAGGAGACTTCACTATGAACCCCATTTCCGAACACGATATCCGTACTTCCTTCATCAACTGCTCCAAGGGTGAGGCCCGCAGGCTCAGCCTGCCGCGCGACCTGGCCGCTACCCCGTGGTCCGACCTCGACTTCCTGGGGTGGCGTGATCCGGGGGCGCCCGAGCGCGCCTATCTGGTGGCCGAGCGCGACGGCGGGCCGGTGGGTGTCGCGCTGCGCCTGTCGCAGGACGTACGCAGGAGTTCCGCCAAGTCCACCCTCTGCTCGGTGTGCGTGACCCCGCACGCGGGCACCGGTGTGGCCCTGTTCACCGCACCGAGGGTCGGCGCCGCCGGCCGCCAGGGCAACACGGTCGGCCTCTACATGTGCGCCGACCTGGCCTGTTCGCTCTATGTGCGCGGCAAGAAGCAGACCGAGCGCGGCGAGCGGTTCGAGTCGCTCACCGTCGAGGAGCGTGTCGCGCGGGCCGTGACCAACCTGGACGGCTTCCTGGGCCGCGTACGGGAGGACAACGTGGCGGCGGCCACGCCGTAGCTGGCGGGGGGCGACGTCCAGCGCGCGCCAGCGGACGGGAAGGGCCGTACGCGGCGTCAGCCGGCTCGCCGCCGCGACACCCGGTCGCAGCCAGGCGACCTTCGGGCGGTGGGGCACCGGCGTGAACGTCGCCCATCACTTGGACAGCCCATCCCCGCCCCGCGGTTCCATCAGATGCGAACAGATGCGCATCAGCTCGCCCTATGCCGTGCGGTGGCACGCAGTGGTGTTACGCCTGAGCGCGCGAGTGGTGGTGCCGGCGCAGGTCAGGGGTGGCGCCCTCGGCACGCTGCTGCGCCGCTTCCCCGGCCTGGCGCTCGCCGGTGAGGCCAGGCAGAGCCCCGGCCCGGGCATGTGGCGCCTGCCGTCGCTGCCCGTGACGCTGGGCGGCTGAGACACCGGTGGCACGCATCGGCAAGCCCGCCGACCGGCCATGCCGCTCGTTCCGCGGTAAGGGGCGGGGGGGTAGGCAAGATCGTCGCCTGGGGGCCGCCCGGCACGCCTGACCCCCGCGCCCGTACCGCCGGCGTGCCTGCCACCCGGGCGGGACCGCCCTCCGCCCGGGTGGCAGGGGTCTCAGACTTCCCATGGCCCGGTCTGGTGGCGGGCGGTCTGAGACCAGGGACGGGCATGGAGGCTCGGGTGGCGTGAGCCTCCATGCCCGTGAGTCGCCGTCGTGCTATCCGGCCAGCCTCTCGATCGGCCGCGCCGTGTCCGTGAGGCCGCCCCACGGCTCATCCCCGGCCAGTTCGCCCCGCCGCACGATCTCCACCGTGGCGAACTGCGCCCGCCTCGGATGCCGGGAAACACGGACGGAAGAAGCGCTGCAGGCCGCCGCTATTTCGCCGCCGAACGCCTCCAGGTCATCGGCGCAAATCCCGGCCCGAAGCACCAGGAAAGCCTTTTCCCCGCGTTCCGTCGGAGTAATCCAGGCGATCAGCGGAATTCGACCCCGCCGGGTGTGCATGGGCGTCTCCAGGAAGACCCGCTGCAACCGGTGCCGGGAATACAGGCACCAGAAGTGGCGGCTCATCCATTTCCGCCCGGCGGGCACCGTGGCGGGCACGGAGACGGTCCCCGCGAGCGCGAACAGCGCCCACCACGAGCCCTGCCCCGCGGCCGCCGTCATCACCGCCGCCGCGCCGGCCGCCAGCGCGGCCAGCGCGAGCTCGGTGCGCCAGCGCCAGAGCGTGACGAGGACGCCCGGCCGAGGGGCCACGAACAGGCTCTCGACCGGCGCGTACGGATTGTGTCGCAGGTTACGTGTGGTCATGGCGATCAACTCCAGGTACCTGAGCTCACGGGGGCCCGCTCGGCCACCCGGGCCGCACTGAGGGCGTCGAAGCGCGGGTCGCGGTAGCGCCGCGCGCCGAAGCCCGTCTTGGTGACCGTCCATCCATGCCGGCGGGCCCGCTCGTCCTGCTTCGCGCACAACGCGTGGTCGGCGCGGGTGACGAGTTCGCCGACCCATGCCGTCATTCGTGATACGCGCCTGGTGACGTGGAACATTTCGGCCGCCACTTCCCCTCCATTGTCGCCTCAGTTGAAGTGCGTTATCGCTCCCATGGACTGTGCCGTTTCCGGCGTACTTCCCCGTTCGCGTCGTCCCGGCCGTCGTGCCGGGTCCGCTGAATTCCCCTGCCGTACTCAGTTTCCTCCCCAGCCCACCAAAAATCCCATAATGCTGGCTTCCGAGTTCGGGGTTCGGTTTTCCGCACCGGCGCGGTGGTGTCCCCGGGGGCCGACCTGCGGATATTGAGTGTGTTCCGGCGGAGGGCTACGGTTTGGTGGTGAGGTCGCTCCGGATCGTGATCGCCGACGACAATCTCCTGGTGCGGACGGGCATCCAGGCGCTGGTGGGTGCCGAGGACGGCCTCGAGGTCATCGGCGTCTGCTCCGGCTACGACGCGTTGATGGACTCTGTCACCACGGACGAGCCCGACGTGGTCGTCACGGACATCCGCATGCCGCCGACCCTGACCGACGAGGGCATCCGGGCGGCCACGGCATTGCGTCAGACGCACCCGGAGATCGCCGTCCTGGTGCTGTCGCAGTTTCTCGACCCCGGCTACCTGCTGGCGCTCATCGCGCAGGGCAGCAGCAGACGCGGCTACCTGCTCAAGGAGCGCATCGCCGCCCCCGGCGAGCTCGTCTCCGCGGTGCGCACGGTGGCCTCCGGCGGGTCGTTCATCGACTCCGTGGTGGTCGACTCGCTGGTGTCGGCCAAGGCCCGCGACGAGGGGGGCGCGCTGGCGCAGCTCACGCCGCGCGAGCGGGAGACCCTGGGCGAGGTGGCCGCGGGCAGGTCGAACCTGGCGATCGCGGCCGGGTTCGGCGTCACGGAACGCGCGGTGGAGAAGTACATCAACTCGATCTTCCTCAAGCTCGGCCTGCGCGGGGACCGCGACACCAACCGCAGGGTCAAGGCGGTCCTGATGTTCCTGGACTCGCATTCCACGGGGAAGTAGCGACGGACGGGGGCGGGGGATCATGCCAGGGGACTGAGCCGGGGGAGGGCACCCGGAAGAGGGCCGCGGATAGTGATGGTGGCACCACCGACAGATCGGCGCTCGGATGCGACCATCTGCCTGTGGAGCAAGAACTCGTGCGCGTTCTGGTGGTGGACGACCTGCCGTCGTTCCGCCGGGCGGTGGCCGGCGTGATCGCCGTGGCCGACGGGTTCGAGCTGGCGGGGGAGGCCGCCAGCGGTGAGGAGGCGCTCGGGTTCCTGGCGCATCACACCGTCGGCATGGTGCTGATGGACGTGAACATGCCGGGCATGGGGGGACTGGAGGCGGCGCGGCAGATCAGGTGCTGGTATCCCGACGTCCTGGTGGTGTTGCTGTCGGTCAACAACACCGAGGACCTGCCCAGGGACGCGATGGTGATGGGCGCTCAATATCGGCACAAGGACCGCTTCGGGCCCGACGAACTGGAGGCGTTGTGGAGCGACGGGGGGCACGTGCAGCTCTAGCCGGCTTAGGGGGCATGAGATCATCGAAATCGGCGCGCCCGAATGGGAGCGCCTGCGTACTTACATCCAGGCCGACCTGGTCGGCGTCGTGGTCGCCGCCGCCTGGCTGACGGTCCTGAGGCTCACGACCGTGCGCGACGACTGGCTCTTCGTGATCATCGCACTGCTGCTGATCATGGCCGGGTTCCTGGTCAGGGCCATCCCGGCCGGCCCGACCAGGTGGGCCCGCTGCTCGACCGGCTCTCGGCGGATCTGCAGGAGGCCAGCGCCGAGCTGCGCGACCTGGCGCACGGCATCTACCCGCCGCAACTCGCGCAGTACGGGCTGGAGACGGCGCTGCGCGCGGTGGCCCAGCACAGCCCGCTGCGGACGACCGTACGCGCGGCCGGGATCGGCCGCTACCCGCCGGAGATCGAGATCAACATCTACTTCTGCCTGCTGGAGGCGATGCAGAACGCCATCAAGCACGCGGGGGAGAAGGCCACGGTCACCATCGACCTGCGCGACGAGGGCGGGCTGTCCTTCGACTTCCGCGACGACGGCGACGGCAGCAGCCCCGAGCGGATCCGCTCCGGGCACGGGATCACCAACATGTACGACCGCCTGGGCGCCATCGGCGGGACCCTCACCATCGACACGAGCCCGGGCGCCGGGGTGCACCTGCACGGCGAGATCCCGGCCGGCACCGCGCAGGGGACGCCCCCCTGCGGAAAATGAGGATGGTTCTGCTACTGTGATGCCAAAGATCGTCCCAGGGAGGTGAGACCCATTACCGCTTGTCAGGCTGGGTGCTCCCGTCCAGCAGCCGTACGGACGGCCCACCGGGACTAGGTGACCGCGGGAGCGCCCATCGGCGTTTCCGAAAGGCTCCCCATGTCGGTTTTCTCATCATCTGTATCCGCTGCCTCCGTCGCCGCCAGGCTCCGGGCCGCCGGATGCGTCTTCGCCGAGGACGAGGCGCGGCTGCTCCTGTCCAGCGCGCACACGGCCGCCGAGCTCGAGGCCATGATCGGGCACCGGGTCGCCGGCGAGCCCTTGGAGCACGTCGTGGGCTGGGCGGAGTTCTGCGGGTTGCGGGTGGCCGTGGACCCGGGGGTGTTCGTGCCCCGGCCGCGTACCGAGTTCCTGGTGCAGCGGGCCGCCGCGCTGGCCCGCGAGGCCGCGGGGGCGCCGGTCGTGCTCGACATGTGCTGCGGCACGGGCGCGATGGGGCTGGCGCTGGCCGCCCGGCTCGGCCGGGCCGAGTTGCACGCCGCCGACCTCGACCCGGTCGCCGTGCGCTGCGCCCGGCGCAACCTGCCCGCCGGCCGCGTCTACGAGGGCGACCTGTACGACCCGCTGCCCGCCTCGTTGCGCGGCCTGGTGGAGATCCTGATCGCCAGCCCTCCTTACGTGCCATCGCAGTCGATCGGGCTGTTGCCGCCCGAGGCCCGGCTGCACGAGCCGCGCCTGGCGCTCGACGGCGGCGGCGACGGGCTCGACGTGGTGCGCCGGGTGATCGCCGGGGCGTCGGAGTGGCTGGCGCCCGGCGGCCACCTGCTGGTGGAGACCAGCGAACGGCAGGCGGAGGCGACCGTCCGGGCCGTCGCCGAGGCCGGGCTGGTCGCGCGAGCGGAGGTCAGCGACGAGCGGGACGCCACCGCCGTGATCGGCACCCGAACCTCCTGATCTACATTGTAAAGGGCTGGTCTCCGGTGAGAATTCTGGGGACTAGCCCCTTTTCTGCGACGACGTGCGGTTGAATGTGCGTGGACTTCGCTCGGGATTCGCGGTTTCATTTCCCCGTCGGTTCGGTCGGCGGACCGATGAATTCGGGGGAATGAATGAGTCGTACGCGGAAACTAATGGCGATTTCCGTCGCTTTCGCGGTGTCGTCGGTGGGCCTCACCCAGCCGGTGTCGGCGGCGGAGCCGCGGGAGCCGGTGCGGATCACCCGGTTCCTGGGGGAGCAGCGGATACCGCACAAGATGATGTTCGGGGGCACCACCGTGGGCGGCATCTCGGGAGTCGACCGGGACCCGCGCACCGGCACGTGGTACTTCATCTCCGACGACCGGTGGCGATACAACCCGGCCCGCTACTACACCGGCAGGCTCGACATCGACCGGGAGACCGGGGCGTTCACCGGGGTGCGGCTGACCGGGGTCACCACGCTCACCCGCTCCGACGGGACGGCGTTCCCCGGCTACGGCCAGACGCAGTCGGCCGACCCGGAGTCGATCAGGTTCGACCGGTGGGGCGAGCGGCTGCTGTGGGGGGACGAGGGCGACCGGCCGGACACCGCCAACCCCGACATCCCGGTCTCGGCCTCGGCCGTGCGCGGGATGAACCTGCAGGGGCGGCAGGTCAGCGAGTTGCGGTTGCCGCAGAACCTGCGGCTGACCGACGGCGAGAGCGGGCCGCGGCGTAACTTCGGCTTCGAGGGGCTGGCCGTCACCGAGCGCACGATCACCGCCGTGACGGAGGGTCCGCGGTACGAGGACGGGCGCCTCCCGACGGTGCGGCGGGGCGCGCCCGCGCGGCTGACCGTGTGGAGCCGCCAGGGTGCCCTGCGCGCCCAGTACGCCTACCCGCTGGACCCGTTGCCGATCGCGCCGGTCCCGGCGAACGGGATGGCCGACACGGGGGTGTCGGAGATCCTGCCCATCGAGGGGTCCCGCTTCCTGGCCCTGGAGCGGGCCTGGATGGAGGGCGTCGGCTATCGGGTGCGGCTCTACGAGATCGACCTGAGCTCCGCCACGAACGTGCTGAGCATGAACGGGCTGGCCGCCGGGGAGTCGTACCGGCCGGTGACCAAGCGCCTGGTCTACGATCTCGGCTCGTTCCGCCCGCCGGTGCAGAACCTGGAAAGTCTCGCCTGGGGGCCGCGGCTGCCCGGCGGCGAGTGCACGCTGGTGATCGGCTCGGACGACAACTTCGACCAGAGCGAGGCGACCCAGTTGATGGTGTTCGGCGTGTCGGGCTGCCGGTAGGGCTCACATGCCGTGGATGCGGCGGCCGGTGATCTGGCAGGGCACGAGGCGGATGTAGAGCTGACGCTCGCCGCCCGCCCACGGCGTGACGCCGCAGCCGGCCACCTCGTCCATCTCCTCGGGCGGCACGTGGTGGGCGGCGCCGTGCACCAGGACACTCCAGCCCTCGCGCTTGGGCTCGTCGATCATGTCGATCTCGAACGCGATCTTGATGTCCACGCCCTTGAGGCCGGTGCGCAGGTCCTGGTCCATCGGGCCGCCCGAGGCGGTGCGGAAGATCACCGTGCCTTGGTGCATCTTGTAGTTGACCGGCAGCACGACACATCCGAGCGCGCTGTTGAAGGCCACCCGCCCGATCCCGCCGGGCTCGATCAGCCGCAGGCACTCGTCCTGGGGCAGGATCTCCAGAGTCGGGTGGGACGTGGCGGGGCCGTGCCCCGGCGGCCGGTCCTGGCCGCCGCCCAGCAGGTCGTCGACCGTGGTGCGCAGGGCGTCGGCGAGACGGTAGAGGGCGCCGGTGTCCAGGGTGTCGGCGTTCTCCTCCAGGTAGGTGACGTAGCCCGCCGACATGCCGGCACGCTCGGCGACCTGTTCCCGGGTCAGCCCGAGGCGTTCGCGGTGGTGGATGATGCGGCGGCCCAGATCTCCGGTGCCAGTCATGATCGCTTCTCCTCGTGTGTAGCAGCGGCGTGCGGTGCCGTTGACCCGCGCCACGCGGTCGTCGGCGTCGATGTAGACCTGACGCCCGTGGCAGCGGATCGGCATGGACAGCAGGCCGAGGCGTCCGGGCACCAGGGGGTCCAGCCGGAACCCGTCCCGCTGGACTTCGAGGCCCAGGTAGCAGCTCTGGAGGAGGGCGAGCGTCCCGCCCATGGCGCCCAGGTGGATGCCCTCGGCGGTGGTGCCGCCCTGGACATCGTGGAGGTCGCTGCGCAGGGCCTCGGTGAAGAAGTCCCAGGACCGGGTCCGGTTGGAGCGGGCCAGGACCCAGGCGTGCACGACGGCGCTCAGGGTGGAGCCGTGGCTGGTGCGTTCGAGGTAGTACGAGATCGTCCGGGGGATCAGGCCGGGCTCGGCGGGGTAGCCGAGACGGTGGAGGATGGCGGTCAGCTCGGCGCCGGTCAGCAGGTAGCAGAGCATGAGGGTGTCGGCCTGCTTGGAGGCCTTGTAGCGGCGGACGTCGTCGCCCTCGGCCTCGAGCGCGCGGTCGAGCCGGCGCACCCCGCGATAGCGGTCCCAGTCGAGCTCGCGCAGGTCGGCGTAGCCGGTGAACTGGCTGATGACGCCGTCGTGGAAGTCGACCCGCAGGCGGCGGCTGATGTCGTCCCAGCGCTCCAGCTCGGCGGCGGTGGGCGCGAGGTGCGGGGCCAGGGCGGCGGTGTCGCGGGCGCGCATGAGGAGCCAGACGGTCATGATGTTGGTGTAGGCGTTGTTGGCCAGGCCGGGGGCGGGCGCGCCGGGATAGCCGTCGTGATATTCGTCGGGGCCCATGACGCCGCGGATCTCGTACCGGCCCTGGTGCGGGACGGCCATCGAGGCGAAGCACCTGGCGATGTCGAGCAGCAGCTCGGCGCACCACGGTGGCATGGAGCCGGTGGCCAGGTAGTGGTGCCAGATGTTGTAGGCGATGGCCAGGCCGACGTGCCGCTGCAGGCGGGAGTGGTCGGGGATCCAGCGGCCCGAGACCGGGTTGAGGTGCAGGGTCTGGGTCTCCTCGCGGCCGTCGCTGCCGCTCTGCCAGGGGAACATCGCGCCGTCGTATCCGGCCGCCCTGGCGGCGTCCCTGGCTTCCGGCAGGCGGCGCCAGCGGTAGCGCAGCAGGCCGAGTGAGATCTCCGGGAAGCGCAGGTCGAGCCAGGGCTGGACGAACAGCTCGTCCCAGAACACGTGCCCTCGGTACGCCTCGCCGTGCAGGCCGCGGGCGGGCACCCCCACGTCGAGGTCGGCGGTGTGCGGGGAGAGGGTCTGCAGCAGGTGGAAGATGTGCAGGTGGAGGTGGCGCGACAGCTCGGGGTCGGTCACGTCGAGGCGGGCGCGTCGCCACAGGCGGTCCCAGGCGCTCTCGTGGCGGGCCAGCAGGTCCTCGAAGCGGGGCGCCCGGCGTACGTGGCGCAGCGCCGCCGAGCGGGCGTCGTGGCTGGCGTGATCGCGCGAAGTCGTCAGCGCGACGATCTTGGTGAGCCGGGCCGGCCGGCCCCTGGCCAGGTCGAGGACGTGGTCGGAGGTGATGTGGTCGGCCGCGAGGGACGGCCGGGCGGGCGGGCCGTCGGTGTCGATCCTGGCGGCCAGCGCGACGGTGATGTGGGAGCAGCGGGTGACGGCGGTCAGCCAGGCCAGGTCGTCCTCCGAGCCGGTTGCGTGGCAGGTGAGGTGGTCGCCGCGCAGGTCTCGATAGCGGGCCACGCCGCGGTTGGCGACCCGGCCCTCCAGGGCGGCGTGGACGCGGAGGGGGCCTGCCCAGTTTTCGGCGGTGAAGGTGGTCTCCAGGGCGGCCAGGTAGGGGTCGGCCATGGAGACCAGGCGGCGCTGCCGGGAGCGGGTGATCCGGCCGGCGCCGTCGCGCCAGCTCAGGTCGCGCACCAGGACGCCGTGGCGCAGGTCGAGCTCGTGGTGGTAGTGCAGCAGGTCGGCGTGCTCCGGGCGGAACCAGTCGGATCCCGGCGTGGCGCACGTGAGGGGCAGCCAGTCGGGCAGGTTGACGATGTCCTCGTTGGTGGTGGTGTGTCCGGCGACGACGGAGTCGAGGCGGTCGTAACAGCCGGCCACGTAGGTGCCCGGGGTGCGCGGCCGGCCGTCGGGCGTGGCGCCGCGGGTGGCGAACCGGCCGTTGCCCAGGGTGCACAGGGCCTCGCGCAGGCCTTCTCCTTCCGGGTCGAAGCCGTCGTAGGCGAGCCGCCAGACGTCGTTCATCGTCGCCCCACGGGCACGCGCCCGGTGACGCTCATCTCGGCCAGGTCCCGGACGACGACGTCGGCCCCGGTGGCCAGCAGCCGCCGCTCGCTGACGACCGCGGACGTGCTCCTGGAGGCGCTTCTGGCCACGGCGACGACCAGCCCGAAGCCGCCCCGGCGGCCGGCCTCGACGCCCGGGAGCGCGTCGTCCACGACCGCGACCTCGACGGCGGGCAGCGCCAGGCGGCGCGCGGCCTCCAGCAGCAGCGCGGGATCGGGTTTGCCCGGCAGGCCCAGCTCGGCGGCGTCGACGCCGTCCACCAGCACGTCGAACAGGTGCAGCACGCCCGCCGCCGACACGACGGCACGGCAGTGCCGGCCGGCCGACACGACCGCGGTACGGCAGCCGCGCCGCCGCAGCTCGTGCAGCAGATCGACGGTGGTGGGGAAGGCGGCCACCTGGTGCTGCTCGATCTGCTGCGCGAACAGGACGTCCTTGGCCAGGCCCAGCCCGTGCACGGTCGCCGCTCCCGGCACGTCGTCCGGGCCGCCCTCGGGCAGGGAGAGGCCGCGCGAGGCGAGGAACGTACGCACTCCGTCCAGCGCAGGCCGGCCGTCCACGTGCCGCAGGTAGTCGTCCCGGATGTCGAACGGTGCCGAGCGGCCGCGCAGGAAGGCGTCGAAGACGTGCTTCCACGCGGCGGCGTGCACCCGTGCGGTGTCGGTGACCACGCCGTCGGCGTCGAAGGCGACCGCCCGGAGCCTGGTCAGGTCGAAGGTGGCCATGTCTGCAAGCTACCCGCGCACGCGCTGCCCAGCCCTGTGCCGCCGTACTCGCTGAGCTGGGCGTTCTTTTCGTGAAGGGGGTCGGCGTGGGGCGGGTAAGTCTCTTGGTGAGGCCGGGAGGTGCCAATGGGACGAGTCGGCGGGCGTGTGGTGCCACTGCTGATCGGGGTCGGGCTGATCGTCGCGGGGTGCGGCAACGAGGCGAGGCAGGGGAGCACGGCGACTGTGACGTCCCCGCCCGGGGTGGCCGACCCACCCGGCGAGCCCGCCGCCCCGCCGACCGCGTCGGTGACGTGGCCGGCGACGCCCAGCCCCCGGCCGGAAGGGGTGCTGGTGGCCGGGCGATACCAGCCGCTGTGGCCGTTCTCCGGGCCGGAGGAGGCGGCGGGCTGGCAGCGGGCTCACCGCGCGGACGGCCGGGAGGCGTGGCGGCTGGATCCGGCCCGTACCGCGCTCACCTTCACCCGCGGCTACCTCGGCTTCACCGAGATCGACCAGGCCGTCAAGACCGTGCGGGAGGGTCGGCACGCGCGGGTGCACGTCGGCGCCACCCCGGAGGAGGGCTCCCAGCCGCTGGTCGCGGCCGTCGTCCACCTCGTCAGATACGGCTCCGGCGGCGACGCGCCGTGGGAGGTGGTCGGGACGGACGACACGTCGTTCTCCCTCACCCGGCCGGGATACGGCGCGGCGGTGAACTCGCCGCTGACCGTGGGCGGGCGCATCACGGGCGTGGACGAGAGCGTCCGGGTCCAGGTGCGCCGGCCGGGCACGGCCGAGCCGCTGGGCGAGTCGTGCTGTGTGAGCGCGGGCGGGGAGAACGCGCCCTGGTCGGGCCAGGTCACCTTCCGGGCCGCGCCGGGACGGACGCTGACCGTCGTGGTCTCCACCGGCGGTCATGTCGCCGCGGTGGAGCGCTTCGCGGTGACCGGCGTGACCGGCTAGAAGCGGTGAGCATGAACTGGGCGGCTGTTAGCATGCCTGGTTATGGAGTTGCGGCAGCTCGAATACTTCGTGGCCGTAGCCGAGGAGGCGGGCTTCACCCGGGCGGCGGCCCGGTTGCACGTGGCGCAGCCCGGCGTGAGCGCGCAGATCCGCCAGCTTGAGCGGGAGATGGGGGAGGAGCTGTTCGACCGGTCGGGGCGGGCGGTGCGGCTGACGGCGGTGGGCGAGGCCGTGCTGCCTTACGCGCGGGCGGCGCTGGCGGCGGTGGACGGGATGCGGCTGGTGGTGGACGAGTTCACCGGGTTGCTGCGCGGCCGCGTCGTGATGGGCGGCGTTTCCGCGCCGTCGGTGCTCGACCTGCCCGGCATGCTGGCGGATTTCCACGAACGGCACCCGTCCGTGGAGATCTCCCTCGTGGAGACCAATCCGGAGGCGCTGCTCGGCGGCGTCCAGAGCGGGCGGCTGGATCTCGGCCTCCTGGGGCTCGGCGGCCGGCTGCCGGCCGGGGTGGAGGTGCAGGTCGTCGTGGACCAGGCGCTCGTGGTGGCCGTGCATCGCGGGCACGCGCTGGCCGCCCGCGACTCGGTCACGGTGGCTGAGCTGCGCGACCTGCCGCTGATCTCCCTGCCCGTCGGCACCGGGCTGCGGACCGCGCTGGAGGAGATGTGCGCGCAGGCGGGGTTCGGGCCGCACGTGGCGTTCGAGGCCAGTGAGCCGCAGGTGGCGGGCCGGCTCGCCGGGCGGGGGCTGGGCGTGGCGGTCCTGCCCGAGTCGGCGGTGGCCGGGGCCGGGTCCGAGCTGGGCGTGCTGGCCATCACCGGGCCGGTCATGCGCGGCCGGATGGGCCTGATCTGGCGGGAGAGCGGGCCGAAGAGCCCGGCCGCCAGGGCGTTCATCGAGCATGCCCGCCGTCGTCTGCCCGACCTGGCAGGCTAGTCGCGAGCCGTCGGAGGGGGACCATGGGCAGGCCGCGCACCACCAGCGACGAGGAGATCCTGCGGGCCGTCGCCCGCGCGATCGGGCACGCCGGGCACGTACGCGACGAGATCGCGGCCCTGCCGGCGGAGGCGGTGGCGGCCGGGGAGCTGACGGGTGAGGTGGCGGCCGGGCGGCTTGCCCGGGCCGTCCAGGTAACGTACAACGGGGTGCTGGTCCTGTGGGCGCTGACCGGCGAGGAACGGCTCGCCGACGCGCTGCGGGAGGCCGTGGACGAGGCGCTTCTGCCCTATCTCCGGTGAAACGCTCGACTCCGCGACACTCCCCGCCAAGACTGGACCGACGTACCCTGCGGCGGGGAAAGATCGTGAATGGACATCGAGGTGATGAATGAGCCAAGTGGAGAGCGGTTCGCCGGAGTCACTGGCCGAGCTCGCCAAGAAATACGGGCTCCGGCCCGCCATCGCGCGGCCGCGGCTCCCCGTGTACGTGCGGCAGCTCTGGGAGCGACGACACTTTATCCTGACATATGCCTCTTCGCGGAATGTTTCGCGATATTCCGGATCGGCGCTGGGGCAGCTCTGGCAGGTGCTCACGCCATTGCTGAACGCCGGGATCTACTACGTGATGTTCGGGCTGATCCTGGGCGGCAGCCACGGGATCGACAACTACGTGGGATTCCTGCTCACCGGGATGTTCGTCTTCACCTACACGCAGCGGACGGTCACCGCCGGGGCCAAGTCGATCTCCGGGAACCTGTCGCTGATCCGCGCCCTGCACTTCCCGCGGGCCTCGTTGCCGCTGGCGTACACGATCCAGGAGCTGCAGCAACTCCTCATCTCCATGGGGGTGCTGCTGGTCATCGTGCTGTTCACCGGGGAGGCGCCGAACTGGTTCTGGCTGATGATCCCGATGGTGCTGCTGTTGCAGACGATGTTCAACGTCGGTGCGGGGCTGATCCTGGCGCGGGTGGGGTCCACGCTGCGGGACCTGAACCAGTTGCTGCCGTTCATCATGCGGACCTGGCTGTACGCCTCCGGGGTGTTCTTCGCGATCCAGGCCAAGGTCGTCGGCAGCGCGGGGTTGCCTGAGTGGGTGGCGACCGTGATGTACCTGAATCCGGCGGCCTCCTACATCGAGTGGATGCGGGACATCCTGATCACCACCCACACGCCGCCGCAGCTGGTGTGGATGTCGTGCCTGGGGTGGGCGGTGGTCACGATGGCGCTGGGGTTCTGGTACTTCTGGCGGGCCGAGGACCGCTACGGCCGGGGATGACCTGCTCGCGTGTCGGCCAGCCACCGGTCCGGCGGCGCCCGCGCGATGTCCGGCGTCGCCACCCCGCACACCAGTCGCAGCGTGAGCGCGACGCGGGCCTCGGGGGAGAGCGCCGGATGGCAGCAGGTGAAGATCAGCCGCAGCCGGTCGTCGGGGATGGCGGTGTCGGGCTCGGGCATCTCGGCCTCCTCCGGCTCCAGCAGCAGCGGCAGCTTCCGTTCCAGCGTCTTGCGGCGGTGCAGCACGTTGAGCGCGTTGCGCCGCGCGGCCGTGGTCAGCCACGCGCCGGTCCGTGCGGGCACCCCGTCCCGCGGCCACGTACGCAACGCCTGGACGTAGGCCTCCTGCACCGCCTCCTCCGCCGTGTCCAGGGCCAGGGCGTGGTCGAGATCGCGGGCCTCGATGACGAAGGGCCCCCGAGCACTTCCTTCGTCTCGATGAACGGCCCGTCGGTCACCAGGTCGCCGCGGATCGCGGTGGCCGTCTCAGGCTGCTCCAGGGCCAGCCCCATGACGATCCGCCCGCCGAGCTCGGCCACCCGCTCAGGCATCCGCAGATGCGCCTGCATCACCTCCTCGGGCAGGTCCTCCGGCGGCACCCGCTCGTACAGCAGCACCGCGTACCGGGCCATCACGCCACCCCCACAACCTCGAACCGCCGGGACATGTCATCGGCCTCCGTTTCGCTCGTCTCGGGCTCTTCTAGAACAGCGACAACCGGGAGCTGGGGGATTCGACAGCCACGGGGGAAATTTCCGTCATCTTGCGCTCACTTGGCCGCGGGCCTGGCGCGGACGTGCAGCCGCTCGCCCTGCGGCCCGAAGAGGGCCAGCACCTCGGACGGCTCGGCGTCGGGATTGACGAAGGCGTGCGGCGTACGCGTGTCGAACTCGGCCACCTCGCCCGCCGTCAGCACCACGTCATGCGGCCCGAGCAGCAGGCGCAACCGCCCGGACAGGACATAAAGCCACTCGTAGCCCTCGTGCACCTGCTGCTCCGGCTCGTAGCCCGGCCAGTGCGGCGGGTAGATCTGCTTGTACGCCTGCATCCCGCCGGGGCGGCGGCTCAGCGGGATGTACGTCATGCCGGCGCGCTTGATCGGCCGCATGTGCACCCGGGGATCGCCGGTCACCGGCGCGTCGATCAGCTCGTCGAGCTGGACCTGGTGCGCCCGGGCCAGCGGGAGCAGCAGCTCCAGGGTCGGTTTGCGCTGCCCCGCCTCCAGGCGCGACAGGGTGCTGACGGAGATGCCGGTGCTCTTGGAGAGCTGTGCCAGGGTCGCGCCGCGCTCCAGCCGCAATGCCCGCAGCCGGGGGCCGACCGCGTGGAGCACTTCGTCGAGGTCGTCCATGCGCCCACATTGCCATTTCGGCAAGGATGTTTGTCAAATCGGCGGCTCGTCGCGGACAGTGGCCCCTCGGTGGGAAACGAGAGGAGATTCGCGATGGACGCGAGATACGACGTGGTGGTGATCGGGGGCGGCGCCGCCGGGCTGAGCGGCGCGCTCACGCTGGGCAGGGCGCGCCGCAGGGTGCTGGTGGTCGACTCCGGGCGGCCGCGCAACGCCCCGGCGGACGGCGTGCACGTCTACCTCGGCCGCGAGGGGACGCCGCCGCAGGAGCTGCTGGCCGCCGGCCGCGAGGAGGTACGCGGGTACGGCGGCGAGATCGTCACGGGCACCGTCACGACCGCCGAGCGGCTGCCGGACGGCGGGTTCCGGGTCGTGCTGGCGGACGGGCCGGCGGTCGAGGCCGCCCGGCTGCTGGTCGCCACCGGCCTGGTGGACGAGCTGCCGGAGGTGCCGGGGCTGGCCGGGCTGTGGGGGAGCGCCGTGCTGCACTGCCCGTACTGCCACGGCTGGGAGGTACGCGACCAGGCGATCGGCGTCCTCGGCACCGGCCCGCTCGCCGTGCACCAGGCGCTGCTGCGGCGGCAGTGGAGCGACGACGTGACCCTCTTCCTCCACACCGCGCCAGAGTTGTCCGCGGACGAGCGCGAGCAGCTCGCCGCCAGGGGCGTCACCGTGGTGGAGGGCCGGGTGAGCGGGCTGGCCGCGGACGGCGGCAGGCTCACCGGCGTGCACCTGGCCGACGGGCGGGAGATCCCCCGCCGGGCCCTCGCGGTCGCCACCCGTCTGAACGCCCGCGCCGGTGTCCTGGCGGACTTGGGCCTGAAGGCGGAGGAGCAGGAGATGGGCGGCCACGCCGTCGGCACGAGCGCCCCCGCGGACCCGTCGGGCGCGACGAGCGTGCCGGGGGTGTGGGTGGCCGGGAACGTGACCAACCTGACCGAACAGGTCATCGGGGCGGCGGCGGCAGGCGTACGCGCGGGAGCCGCCATCAACGCCGACCTGATCGCCGCGGAAACCCGCGCCGCCGTCAGGGCCCACCGCGCCCGCTCCGCATCCGAACACCCAGACCAGCCACGCCGGGCGCCGGAGCCCCCGCACCCCGCCAACTCCTCCCCGGAGCACTCCGTCGACTCCTCCTCGGAGCACCCGCACTCCACCCACCCCTCACCGGGGCACCCGCACCACGGCGGCTCTCCCACGGATGGCTCCGCGCGGCCGTCGGGGTCGGAGGAGGAGTTCTGGGACGCCCGCTACTCCGAGAAGGCGCAGATCTGGAGCGGGAACCCCAACGTCATGCTGGTCCGCGAGGCCACAGACCTGGCTCCGGGCACGGCCTTGGACCTGGGATGCGGCGAGGGCGCCGACGCGATCTGGCTCGCCCGGCGCGGATGGCGGGTCACCGCCGCCGACATCTCCGGCGTCGCCCTCGGCCGCGCCGCCGCGCAGGCCAAAATCGCCGGGGTCGAGGACCGCATCGACTGGCAGCGCCACGACCTCGGCACGTCGTTCCCCGGCGGCACCTTCGACCTCGTCTCCGCCTCCTTCCTGCACTCCCCGGTCGACATGCCACGCGACAGCATCCTCCGCGAGGCCGCCGCGGCCGTCGCCCCGGGCGGGGTGCTGCTCGTCACCGGCCACGCGGGCTGGCCCTCGTGGGAGCACGAGCCCCCGATCCCCGGCGTGTACTTCCCCACCCCGCAGGACGTGCTCGACGCCCTTGACCTGCTGGAGGGGGAGTGGGAGGTGCTGCGCAGCGAGGAGTACGAACGCACCCACAACGCCCCCGACGGCCACCCCGGCACCCGCACCGACAACGTCCTCAAGCTCCGCAGGCTCCCCTGACCACGACCGCTCGGCCCGCAGGCGAGAATCGGGCAGACCGGGTGGCGGTCACAGCGGTGACGGCGGTCCGGACGGCGACGGCCAGGGGGCGGTCACGGTGGTGACCGCCGGGCAGTGGGCGACCTGCGGACAGCGTTCATCAGGACGGTGGTGATGAGGGCAGGGCGCGGTAGGTGGTGCCCTTGCCGGTGAGCGAGGTCGTGGGTGCCGCGGCCGGGATGAACGCCGACTCGCCCGGACGCAACGTCAACGACCCGGTGCCGAGCCGCGCCTCGCCCTCGATGCAGACCACGATCTGCGGATCCCCGCCCGGGATCGTGTGCGGGCTCCCCTCACTCAGGTCGTAGCGGGTCAGCGCGAACTCGGGGGCGGGCGGCCGGTAGTGGTGCTCGCCCGGCACGTCCCGCTCGGACCGGACCAGGAACGGATCGCCCGGGGTGAAGTCCACGACGCGCATCAGCTCCGGCACGTCGATGTGCTTGGTGGTGAGCCCGCAACGCAGGACGTTGTCCGAGTTGGCCATGATCTCGACCCCGATACCGCCGAGGTAGGCGTGCGGGACACCGGCGCCGAGATAGAGGGCCTCACCGGGGAGCAGGTTGACGTGGTGGAGCAGGAGCGCGGCCACCACGCCCGGGTCACCGGGGCAGGCACGGGCGATGCCGGCGTACACGCCGAGGCCGTCACCACCCTCCTGCCCGAGCAGGGCCTGCTCGACCTGGGCCAGGAGCGGGCGCGAGGCGTCATCGAAGATCGAGGCGAACACGGTCCGCAACGCGGCCCCGGGCTCCTGTGTCCGGAGCGTGTCGATCCACGGCCGCAGGTCCGGCAGGCCGAGGCGTTCGAGGAGGGCGGCGGTGGCGGCGGGCTCGCGGAACCCGCACAGCCCGTGAAAGGGGGTGATCGCGCAGACCATCTCGGGCTTGTGCGAGGCGTCCTTGTACGTGCGCGCGAAGTCGTCCAGCGGGACGCCCCGAGCGCTCTCCTCGGCGAACCCGGCCGCGGCCTGCGCGCTGGTGGGATGGACCTGCAGCGACAGCGGCCGTTCGATGGCCAGCACCTTCAGCAGGTACGGCAGCACCGGCCCGAACCGGGCCGCCACCCGCTCACCCAGCGTGCCCGCCGGGTCACGGGCGATGATCTGGTCGAGCGGAACGCCGTCGACCGACGAGGGGTCGCCAGGATGCGCGCCCATCCAGAGCTCGGCCTGCGGCCGGCCGGTGGGCTCGGTGCCGAACAGCTCCGGCAGCGCGGTCACCGAGCCCCAGTCGTAGGGGCGGACGGCGGTGGCCAGGCGCATGGGCGCGGCGATCTGCGGCACGGTGTGAACTCCAATCGTGGTGAGAGGAGCCTAGACCGCCCCCACCCATCCCGCGAAGCCGTCCCCCCAACAGAAGCACTCCACCCCTGCGGCGCTGACCCCAAGGGATGCTGCCGGCGTGCTCAGCGGACCATGGTGGGGGCCTCACGGCTGCTGAGCCGGAGGGAGGGCCGAGGGATGGTGGGGGCTATACGTGGGTATAGTAAGCTCGTCGGTGGAACAGGTGGCTATACGGAACAGGATGCGCGTGACAACCGTACCGGATCCCGAAGACCTGACGGCTCGTGCGCGGATCAGGGACGCGGCGTTGTGGCACTTCGGTGAATACGGCTTCGAGCGGGCCACGATCCGGGGGATCGCCGAGACCGCCGGGGTCTCCCTCGGCCTCGTACGGCACCACTTCGGCTCGAAGCAGGCACTGCGTGAGGCCTGCGACGCCCACCTGATCAAGGTGATCCGCCGGATGCACGAGCAGGTCGCGAGCGCGCCGCACGGCGTGCCCAACCCCGTCGCGGTCATGGGCCCCTACCAGCGTTACCTGGGCAGGGCGCTGACCGAGGGATGGGCGGCGCCGCTGTTCGACGACATGGTCGGGATCGGTGAGCGGTGGCTGGCGGAGGCCGACAAGAGCCGGCCTGAGCCGCCCACGGTCGATGCCAGGGCCCGCTCGACCTTGATCGCCGCGATGGCGCTGTCGGTCGCGGTCCTGGAGCCGCATGTCTCGCGCGGGCTTGGGGTGGACGTGCGTTCCCCGGAGGGTGAGGCCACGCTGCTGCGGGCGATTCTGGACATCTACTCCCATCCCCTGATGTCACCGGAGGACGCCGCCGCCATCCGCGCGGCGATCGACCGAGGCCAGGCCACCCGAGCCGGCGGCTAGCCAGGCGGCCGAGCGGGTGCGGTGCTCGGCCGCGGTCGCGTTGCGCTGTACGGCCTGCCAACCGCCGGCCGCGGGCCCAGCCTCACGGGACAGAACGGCTCAGCGGGCGCGCGGGCCGAGGAAGACCGGCATGCTGCGGTAGCTGTTGCCCAGCAAGGTGTCCAGCGGGGCCAGGTCCTCGGGTCTGGCGGCGGGTGCGATCTCCGGGAACGCCGCGAACAGCGCCGCCAGCGCCACCTCGGCCTCCAGCCGGGCCAGCGGCGCGCCGAGGCAGAAGTGCGGCCCGTGCCCGAACGACAGGTGCGAGGCCGGCGGGTCGGACAGGTCGAAGACGTGGGCGGTCGGGCCGTACTGGCCCGGGTCGCGGCCGGCCGAGGCGAAGCAGGCCAGCACCGGCTCGCCGGCCCGCAGGTGCACGCCGTCGATCTCGACGTCGCGTACGGCGTACCGCATCGGGAAGTAGGCGATCGGCGAGTCCCAGCGCAGCGTCTCCTCCACCGCCGCGCTGAACGGGCACTTGCCCGAGCGCAGCAGGTCGAGCTGGCCCGGCACGTTGAGCAGGGCGCCGATGGCGTTGGTGATGAGGTTGACCGTGGTCACGTGCCCGGCGATGAACAGCAGCTCGATCGTGGCGAACAGCTCCTCGATGGACAGCCGCCCGCCGTCCCGCTCGCGCAGCCGGAACAGGTCGGTGATCAGGTCCTCGCCCGGCGTGTCCCGCCGCTCGTCGATGATCCGGCCGAGCAGCTCGTGCAGCGCCTTGCGCAGCGCGGGCGTGTCGTCGAGGCTGCCGCCCACCTGGGCCACCGCGTCGCTGAGCTCGTGCAGCTCGTCCTGGTAAGCCTGCGGGATGCCGATCAGCTCGGAGATGACCTCGCGCGGCAGCGGGTAGGCGAACTCCTTGCGCATGTCCACCGGCTGGTCGGGCGGCATGTCCGCGAGCCGGTCGATCAGCCTGCCGGTGAGCGCCTCGATCTTCGGGCGCAGCGCCTCCAGCCGGCGTGCCGTGAACGCGCCGGCCACCGCGGTACGCAGCCGCCGGTGCTCCTCCCCCTCGGCGTTCAGCATGGAGGTGTCCGTGACGATGCGGTCGATGGCGGTGCCCGGCGGCAGCTCGTCCCGGGCCGCCCAGTAGCGGATCTCCCTGGACAGGCACGGGTGGGTCAGGACGGTCAGCAGCGTCGAGTACTGGGTCGCGGCCCAGGCCGGCACGCCTTCGGCCGTCACGGGCACCAGCGGGCCCGCCTCGCGCAGCCGGCGGTTGTCGCCGTGCAGGTCGCCGGTGGCGGGGTCGAGGACGAAACGGCCGTCGGCCGGGTGGTGTTCTGTCATGGTGTCACCCCGTGCGTCGTGGGCTCATGGCCAGGGCCGTCACGTCGAATCCGGGATCCTGGTCGAGGTAGAGGTCGCGGACGAGCTCGCCGGCGGCCGGCGCGTTGCACAGGCCGTGCCCGGAGAAGCCGGTCGCGTACAGGAAGGCCGGCGTGCCCGGCTGGTGGCCGATGAAGGCGGTCTTGTCCGGGCTGGCGTCGCGCAGGCCGGTGACCGCCGTGTGCAGCGCCAGCCCCGCCAGGCTCGGGTACGTGGCCGCGAGCCGCTCCGCCACCTCCCGCCGCCAGGCCTTCCGGTCCGGGCCCGGGTAGCCCATGCCGATGAGCAGCCGGTCGCCGCGCAGCCGTACCAGCAGGCCGCTGGCGGCGTGCAGGGTGACCGGAATGTCGGGCGTGCCCGGCGGCAGCGGGTCGGTGGTGAGCAGTTCCTGCTCGATCGGCTCGGTGAGCGGCAGGTCCACGCCGGCGCAGCGCACCAGCGAGGCCGACCAGGCGCCGGCGGCGCAGATGATCGCGTCGGCGGCGATCTCGCCGTCCGGCGTCGTCACGCGGCCCGTCCGGGTGTCGATGGAGGCGACGGGACAGCCGGTACGCAGCCGCGCGCCCGCCTGCTCCGCCGCCCGCGCGTAGGCGGTGACGATGGCCGTGGTGTCGGAGATGTAGGCCTGCGGCGAGTACGCGGCCCCCAGCAGCGGCAGGTCACCGATCAGCGGGTTGCGTTCCCTGGCCTCCTCCACGCTGATCAGGCCCACGTCCACCCCGGCGGCCCGCTGGTCGGGCAGGTCGGCCTTGAACGCGTTCACCTGCTCCTGCTCGGTGAACAGCACCAGGTAGCCGACCTGCCGCAGCGGCAGCTCGGTGCCCGGCCGGTCGGGGAACGCGTGGTAGGCCGCCAGGCTGCGTACGGCCAGGGCCGAGCTGACGGGATTGCCGGCGAAGTAGGAGCGGACCACGTCGGCGGTGGCGCGGGAGGCGCCCGAACCGAGCACCCCCCGCTCCAGCAGCGTCGTGTCCACCCCGGCCTCGGCCAGGTGGAAGGCGATCGACAGCCCGATGACGCCGCCGCCGATCACCACCACGCGCCTGTCGGTCATACCGCCTCCTGCACCCGGCGCAGGTGCTCGCCCGCCTGCCACGGGAACAGGTGCAGGTTCCACCCGCCCAGGCAGTTGCAGTAGAGCGCCATGTGGGCCATGGTCGCGATGAAGTC
This sequence comes from Nonomuraea sp. B12E4, assembly GCF_039871825.1. Classification (NCBI taxonomy): domain Bacteria; kingdom Bacillati; phylum Actinomycetota; class Actinomycetes; order Streptosporangiales; family Streptosporangiaceae; genus Nonomuraea; species Nonomuraea sp. B12E4. Next base: position 112,097 of record NZ_JBDPME010000011.1, read on the forward strand.
CTCGTGGTTCTCCAGGCGCTCCAGCCCGGCCAGCAGCCGCTGGGTGAAGTCCCACAGGGTGTCCAGGCCGCAGTAGCCGAGGAACTCCGCTGGCGTGGCGGCCAGCAGGCGGGTCATCTGGCGCAGCCACGGCATCGGCATGCCGTCCAGCGCGGCGCGTACGAGGCCGCCGTAGCAGCTGTAGCCGAGCGGCCGGGTCTCGCCGTTGACGAACAGCAGCGTGGTCAGGACCGTCTCGTAGCTGCCCGCCCCGGACGGGATGCGGCCCGCGTGCAGGTCGAGCAGCTCGGGCGGCGGCTCCAGCCAGATGCGCTGGGTCTCGGCGTGTACGTCGGTGACCAGCGCGTTCAGGTGCGGGTCGCCGACGGGCAGCCGGGGCAGGTCGTGGCCGCCGGGCCCGCCCGCGCGGCGTACCTCGGCGATGACGGGCTCCTTGGTGGTGTAGACGGTCCGCCACACCTCGCGGCCGGCCTCGACGAGGGCGTCCAGGTCCTTGTCGGCGACCTTGCCGACCGGGGTGGCGGTCATGGGCTCGGTCAGCTCGCCGTACTTGATGCCGAGGTGCTGCAACCGCGAGCAGAACAGGGTGCCGTCCGGCACGGTGCGCCGGTCCACGCGGTACTCCGCGGGCGCGTGCAGCAGCGAATGGACCGGGGCGACGTGGTACAGGTGATATCCGGCGACCAGGGCGTGCCCCTGCAGGCTGCGGTACGGCAGCGCGTCCCACAGGCACTGGGCCAGGGCCGGGTTGCGCTGGTCGAGTTCGGCCGCCACGGTGATGCCGAGGCTCGGCCAGGAAATTTCCACACACTTCGATTGGTTCACAGTACGTCACACTATCGTCACAATCTGTGGCGAAAGGGGCGGGGTCCTGGTATTTACCGGTACATGACCTCTCCGGGGGGCGGCGGCGCCAGCAGGGCCCGGCTCCGCTCGTCACCCCAGATGGAGTGCGGGTCCACGTACGGGCGCAGCAGCGCCGTCAGCCGCGCGTCGCCCCGGCCGTTGAGCTCCTCGGAGGCGACCTTCCTGGCCACGCCCGCCAGCACGTCGGCCACCTGGACCCGGGCGTCCAGCCGCGACTCGACCAGCCGCAACCCGGCCAGCGAGTCCCCCAGGGCCGCCCGCAGCCGGGCGATGCGCTCATCGGTCAGCGTGGTCTGCCGGTCGTGCACCACCGAGACCGGCCGGCCGGGCACCCCCTCCGAGGCGCCGCCCCAGGAGGTCACGGCCCGCACGATGGCCGGGATGAGGGGGTCGAGCGCGGGGAAGACGCCCGGGCCGGCCAGCAGCAGCCGCTCCCGGAACGCCGCCACCCGCGGCCTGGCCCGCCACAGCAGCTCCATCACCTCGCCCGCCGGGCCGTCCGCCGTCCGCAACTCGCCGACCAGGCGGAAGGCGTCCTCGACGGACATGTCGATGCCCTGGCCGTTCTTGGCGCGCAGCAGGTAGTTGAAGGAGTCGAGGAACGCCGCCCACCGTCTCGCCCCGAACGCGGCCGGTCCCTCCCGGTAGAGCACGGCGGCCATGCCCTGGGAGGGGTCATCGGGAAAAGGGCCGGGCGTGCCGTCCGGTGCGAGAAGCTCGACCACCTTGCCGATGACCAGGAACGTCTTGTCGGTGAGGTAGACGCGTACGTGGCCGAGCACCGGCCCGTCCGGGCCGAGCAGCCAGCGCAGCGCCGCCCGGTGTTTCTCGCGCAGGATGTGGTTGGCCTTGTACTCGGTGACGGGGGACGGCGCCCGCGCCCGCAGCTCACCGATGCAGGCGGCCGCCGAGTCGAGGTCCATCATGACACTGGCGTGCGCGAACACGTCGGTGTTTCCCCCGACGAGCTTCTCGCCCTCTGCTCCCGACTCGTCACACCCGATTTCGACCGGTTCCCGCACGAACATCGAATCTAGTAAAGCCCGCCCCCGCCCGCGAGGTGATTTTCCGGCTCGAAGCCCTTCGGCCCGCCACCACCGGGCCACACCGGAACCCGTGACCATCTGCGAAACCGTCGGCTCAGCCTACGCAAGTTCGAACCTTGCACCTGCCACCAGCAGTAAGTGCGACCCAGAGGCCCTTCGGGGCCTCTTCTGCGAACACGTGATACCGACGCCGGCCCTCCCCACCGGTACGGATCTCGCGGTCGAGCTGGTAAGGAGTCCGTCGCGCTGGCCGTTCCCGGAACGTGAGGCCGTCGTTCCGGGTGCTCGGGCCGTTGCCGGGCCGAGGAACGCGACGCCCGCGACGGGTAGGCCCCGGAAAAGAGTTGGCCAAGCTTTCCCCGCCGGGTGCCGTGGCGGGGTTTCGGCGCGGGCGCGCGGGGCGGTGCCGCTCGTGATGCGCGCGCTGGTGGGTAGGGCTCTGTTGAAAGGCCATCCGATCCTGCTCGGGGAGGAAGAGATGAGCATATCGGGAATCGGCAAGACCGTTCAGGACGTGATGCACGAGGGCGCGCAGTGTGTCGGTGAGCACGACAGCCTGCGTACCGCGGCGCAGATGATGCGCGACATGTCCGTCGGGGCGTTGCCGATCTGCGGGGAAGACGACCGGCTGAAAGGCATCGTCACCGATCGCGACATCGTGATCAAGTGCTGTGCCGAGGGTCACGACCTGGACCGGATCACGGCGGGCGAGCTCGCCCACGGGCTGGTGTGGGTGGAGGCCTCCTGCAGCGTCGAGGAGGCGCTGGAGAGGATGGAGCAGCACCAGATCAGGCGGCTGCCCGTGATCGACAACCACCGCCTGGTGGGCATGATCACCGAAGCCGACCTGGCGAAGGAACTGCCCGACAGCAAACTCGCCGAGTTCGTGCACCGCGTCTACGCGGCCGCCTGACGCGGGGCGTCCGCACGCGGCCGGCGCGCGGGGCACCCGGCAGGGGTCCGCGCGTCCGGCCCCGTGACGGTACGAACGTGAGGCCGATGGGGGGACGCAGAGATGCCGGATCCAGTTTTCCTGGGCGAGATGCGACAGGTCCTGGAGGAGGTGTACCGCGATCGCGACCGAGCCCCCGTCCGGGAGGTCTACGGCTGCGCGTCCAGGCGTACGCGCCTGACGGCGGACATGCTCGCGCACCTCAACGAGATCCCGGAGGGCGGCTACACCCGGCGGGAGATGGTGGAGGCGATCAACGAGGTCATTCAGCGCCGGGGCGAGCAGGACAGCCTGGGCCTGCTCGACGCGCCCCCCCGGATCGAGCCCGTGGAGGGGTCCTGAACTGGCGCGATCTCATAAAGTAAACAAATGGCAGCAAATGGTATTGGCGCGGGATGTGAGGGTAGGGACACGCATGCCGGCGGGAAAAGGTCCCGTCAATCCGATGGGGGAAGGCGGTGTCGACGATGACCCGCGAAATGGAACAGCATCCCGACATCATCCGCATGCGCGAAAGGTATGAGGCAGCCGCGGCCAAACCGGCGGTTCAGCTCGCGGACGGGCTGACCCTGCTGGCCGGGCTTTTCCTCGCGGTCTCGCCGTGGATCGTGGGATTCACCGGTCACACGGGGCTCACCGGGAACAACGTGATCACCGGCCTCGCGGTGGCATTGCTGGCGCTGGCCTTCAGCTCCGCTTTCGGCCGTACCTACGGCCTGGCCTGGACCGCGCCGCTCATCGGCGTGTGGACGATCGTGGCGCCGTGGGTGATCCGGGGGGAGGGCGCTACCACCGCGTCGATCATCAGCAATGTGGTCGTGGGCGCGGTCATCGCCATCCTGGGGCTCGTCACCCTCAGCATGGCCATGACGAAACTGCGGTGAGAAGCGTTCCGGGCCGGAACGGGGGATCCGGCCCGGAACCAGCCCCGGCCGTCAGCCCTTGAGCCCGCTGAACGTGAACACGGCTCACCACGAAGTCGGCGTCGGCGAGCGCCTGCCGCCGGTCGAAGACGCTGCGGATCTTCGCCGCCGCGCCCGCCTCGGCGTCGAGCGCGCGCACGAGCGTCTCCGCCGTCGCCAGCCGGCCCGGGTCGTCGTCGTGCAGCACGACCTCCAGCTCGCCGTGCAGCTCGGACGCGAGCAGCAGGGCGGACAGGGCGCGGCGCAGCAGCTCCACGTCACCGGCCCCGATGAAGACGATCCGCGCCATCCCCGATGTATGGCACGCCACGCGCCCTGCGCAGAGCTTTCGATTCGGAGTGATTTCCCGTCATATATGCGCACCAACGGCTGGCGTGATCCGCTGCGCGTTGCGGCTCAGGCGGTCGCGTGAGCGAGCCCGCCGCGCCCTGCGGCTCAGACGCCGGCTATGTGGTTGCGCAGGCCGAGCCGCTCGGGGTACGGCGCGAAGTAGGTCTGCTCCTGCACGTACGTGGCCGCCGCGCCGAGGGCGTGGTGGCGCAGCAACGCCAGCGGCACACTGAGCGCCACCTCGCGCCGCTGGTAGGACCGGATGACCTCGGCCAGATCGGCCCGGCGGGCAGGATCGAGCCGGTCGCTCACCATGCCAAGGCAGTGCTGCAGCACGTTGACGTTGCGGCCGATCGAGGACCTGACGGCCAGCGTCCTGCGGAACACCAGGCTGTAGTCGTCCATCAGCTCCGCCCGGTCACGGGCGCCCGCCTGGGACACCAGGCGGCCGGCTTGCTGGTATCCGGCCGGGGAGTGGGCCAGGAGCTGCATCTTGTGCCGCGCGTGGAACGCCACCAGGTCCCCGGGCCGCGGGCCGCCCCGCACGAGCTCCCGCAGCCGCGCGTGGGCGAAGACCCGCTCGACGAACGCCTCGCGCAGCACGGCGTCATGGAGCCGCCCGTCGTCCTCGACCGGCAGCAGCGGATGCGCCCGGATCACGACGTCCGCGAACAGGCCGCGGTTGCGCCGGTCCACAGCGATGTCCCCGGCGTAGAGAGGAATGCCGCGGATGCCGCAGCTCGGGCTCTTGGCCTTGAAGATGTATCCGTCCACCTGCAGGGTCCCTGCCCGGCCGGCGGCCAGCTCCGCCATCGCGGCGGTGAGGTCCCTGCGGGACTCGCGCGTCATCAGGCGCGGGCCGTCCGGCGAGCGCTCCAGGCGCAGCGTCTCGCGGGGCGCGCCGAGGCCGAGCTCCATCTCCGGGCAGATCGCCACCCAGTCCACGAACGGCGTCAGCGCCTCGGTCAGGAACCGGGACCGGCAGTGCCCGCCGTTGTGCCGGACCGGCTCACCGAGCAGGCAGCTCGACACCGCGAGCCGGGGCCTGCCGTACTCCATCATCACTCCTTCGGCTCCGCCGGGCCGGTCCGCTCCAGATCGGCCAGGACCGCCTGCGCCGCGCGCCGGCCGGAGACCAGGGCGCCCTGGATGGAGCCGGTGTCGCGGTGGTCACCGCATACGTACAGGCCGTCACACAAGCGCACCGGGCGTCGCAGAGGCTGGGGCGGAGGCATCGCGGGCAGCGCCGCCGCGATCGGGTAGGTGGCCAGGTGCTCCCACGAGGACGTGTCACCGAAGATCTCGGTCAGCCGGTCGCGTACCGGGGCTTCGTCGGTGGTGACGCCGAGCACCGACGTGGCCACCAGCGCCCGGCCGTCGGCCGCGTATTCGGGGGCCGCGTCGGTGAGCACCAGCGTGTCGGCGATCGCCCCGGTGGCGTCGATGACCTGGATGGGCTCGCGCAGGGGCGAGCGCGGAGCGGCGTGGTAGAAGGTGGTCACCGCCCGCATCGGCGGCACGTCGATCTCGTCGAGCAGGTCGCCGGCGCTCGCGGGGTCGGCCGCCACCACCACGGCGCGCCCGCCCACCTCCCCGCCTCCGTCCAGCTCCACGTGCCCGGGCGCCACCCGGCTCGCCCGCGCGCCGCACGTCGTCGCGCCCGCCGGCAGCCGGTCCGCGAGCTGCCGCGGGATCCGCCCCATGCCCAGCGCGGGCAGGCCGACGGTGCCGCGGGCGAAGGACCGCCAGATCAGGTGGAAGACCCTGCTGGAGGTCTCCAGGTCCCGCTCCAGCAGTACGCCGGCGAGGAACGGGCGCAGCAGGTCCTCGATCATCTGCTTGGAGATGCCCCACGCGCGCAGCTCGTCCGCGGTGCTGCGCTCGGGACCGGACCGCAACCAGGATCCGGGTACGGCCATGTCGTGGGCGGTCATCCCGGCCAGGGCCATCTTGTCGCGCAGCGACCCGATGCCGGCCAGCAGGCCGCTCAGCGCGTGCTCGGGATGGCGCCACGGCAGCATCACCCGTACGCGGTCGCCGCCGCGCTGGACGAGGAGCCCGGCGGAGAAGGGCCGCAGATCCAGGGCGGCGAGGTCGAGCACGCGCCGCGCCTCGGGGTAGGCGGTGTTGAACACCTGGAACCCGCGGTCGAGCCGGAACCCGGCGACCACGTCGGTGCGTACCCGGCCGCCTACGTCGTCGGACGCCTCCAGCACCCGGACCGCCACCCCGGCCTCGTGCAGCCGTACGGCGCAGGCCAGCCCCGCCAGCCCGGCACCCACGACGACCACGGGCCCGCGCTTGTCCCCCATGCGATCGCCCTACCCCAGCCCACGCCCGCACGCCGACCCGGCACCTAAATCATCCTTTGCCACAGCCGGGAGGGTCTGGCGCGGATCGCGAGGCCTTGCTCGGAACGTGGGGCCTTGCTCGGATGGCGAGGTCCGCCCCTGACCGGAGTGGGGGCCGTCGCCGATCTCGCGACGCTACGCCAGGCCACCGTGTGGCCATCCGCCGCGCCCAGCTGGTCGCCTGGCGGGGAGGTTTGCGCTCAGCGGCCGCAGGTGAGTGGGGAGCTTGGTCACGGTGGCCACCGCGAGCCGCTGGGCGGCCTTCGGCATCTCGCTGCCGGTGTAGAGCACGAGGGTGCACAGGGAGAGGACACCGCTCAGGAAGGTGCCCGGCGACCCGAGCCACATACCGGCCAGCACCATGATCGGTTCGGGCCGGGGCGAGCGGGCCGGCGGCGGCCTGCCGCGCCGCGAAGGCCTCCCAGGTGTAGGCCAGCCAGGCGGCACCCCCACCGGCTCCGGCCGGCCGGCCTCGACGGCCAGCGCGTGGGTCAGCCAGGCGAGCAGCGCGGTCAGCCCGGCCGCCGTGTGCGCGGCTCCCAGCCTGGCCGCCGCGCGCCGCCCGTGCCAGAATCTGCGGTCGGCGAGGCCGGACAGCACCGCCGCGCCCCTGCCGGGCTCCCGCAACGGTTCGAGCCCCTGCTTCATCAGGGGCGGTACGGCCTCGAACCGGCGTACGGACCTGGCCGCCACGAACCACAGCACCACGATCGCCACCAGCGGCACCACCGCGGCCAGCGCCATCCGGCCCGCGGGCAGGTCGCCCATGGCCTGGAAGGGCTGCAGCCACCACGTCTCGGAGCACCTCTGGTCGGCGCCGCACTGGTAGCCCACGTAGTCGATGGGGATCCAGCTCACCAGCAGCAGGTAGTTCAGTGTCACCACGAGCGCCGCGATCCTGGTCACCGCGCGGTGCAGCGCGAACCGCTTCGGCCGGGTCGCCAGCAGCTCCGAGCACATCCAGCCGGCCATGTTGGCCAGCAGGAACGGCAGGAGCAGCAGCCACAGCACCCGCGTGCCGCTGCGCGAGGTCAGGCCGCCTCAGGAGTAGGCCTCCCGGTGCCGGTCCGGTGGAAGCCGGCGAACCGGTCCCCTGTCGTCCTGAGCCATCGCCGGTACCGTCACAACGGCTCACCTCCGGCGTCATGCAAGGCGGGTGGCCTCGCCTCCCGCCAGGGTGCGGCCAAGGGAAAACCCCGGCCGGCGACTCCTGGTGCGGGAGAGTCGTCATTCGTCCTCTGTTCATGCTGCGGCCTGGAGGGGGCAGGAGCGCGTTCAAGCCAGAGGAATTGGGTGTTATATCCCAGTAGTTACCTCAAAGGGTTGAAATGGCTTCTTCATTCTCTCGCCGCGATGTGCTGCGTACCGGGGCCGCGGGCGGCCTCGGCATCGCCATCGCCGGCAGCATCGACGCGATTTCCGGACCTGCCTACGCGGAGGCGGTGCAGAACGGCGTCGCCCGTGCCGCGGGATACGGCCCCGTCGTCGCCGACCCGAAGAAGGTGCTCGCGCTCCCCAAGGGCTTCAAGTACCAGATCGTGGCCCAGGCCGGCGTGACCAAGCTGGAGTCCGGTGAGCCGACGCCCAGCGACGCGGACGGCACCGGCTTCTTCCACACCGGCAACGGTGGCGTCCTGGTCAACAACCACGAGATCGGCGGCGACGAGCCGCACGGCGTGCCCGCGCTGGAGGGCCTCACCTACGACGAGGGCGGCCGCGGCGGCACCACCAACATCGTGGTGGACCGCAACGGCAAGCGGGTCCGCGAGTACGTCAGCCTGGCCGGCACCGTGCAGAACTGCGCGGGCGGCGTCACCCCCTGGAACACCTGGCTGACCTGCGAGGAGACCGAGGTCAAGGCCGGCGGTGCGCTCAAGAAGGACCACGGCTACGTCTTCGAGGTGGACCCGTTCGACAAGGACGCCAACCAGCAGCCGGTCCCGCTGAAGTTCCTCGGCCGCTACGCGCACGAGGCCGTCGCGGTCAACCCGCGCAACTCCGAGATCTACCTCACCGAGGACGCCGACACCCCCAACGGGCTGTACTTCCGCTGGACCCCGCCGCGGGGCTTCCGCCCGGGCAAGGGCGCCCTGCGCAAGCTCGCGACGGGCAAGGACGGCGACACCGCGGGCGAGCTCGAGGCGATGACCTGCTACAAGGGCAGCAAGCACGTCGCCGACCTGTCCGAGGCCACCCAGCCGGGCACGAAGTACAAGGTGAAGTGGGTCGAGGTGCCCGACCGCGACGCCAAGACCGCCTCGGTGCGCAAGCAGCTCGGCGACGACAAGGTGACCCGCAGCCGCAAGCTGGAGGGCCAGTGGTGGGGTGACGGCGGCGTCTACTTCGTCTCCAGCTACGCCCGTCACGACGACGGCAGCGCCAACGAGCACGACGGCCAGGTCTGGTTCTACGACCCCGAGTCGGAGACCGTGACCCTCAAGACGATCTTCGGCGTGAACCCGGACCCGGAGAAGGACACCGACTACGACGGTCCGGACAACATCACCGTCTCCCCGTACGGCGGCCTCATCATGGCCGAGGACGGCGAGGGCGTGCAGCACCTGGTCGGCGTCACCGAGAAGGGCTCGCCCTACCCGATGGCCCGCAACGACCTGAACGACAGCGAGTTCGCCGGCGTGGTCTTCAGCAGCGACGGGAAGTTCCTGTTCGCCAGCATCCAGACCCCCGGTTACACGTTCGCCATCACCGGCCCGTGGTCCAAGCACGACGACCACGGTCACGGCCACGACGACGACCACGGTCACGGCCGCGACTGACTCCGGCCGCACACCACCTGCCCCGCCCCGCTCACCCGAGCGGGGCGGGGCACGTGTTCGCCTGCCCGCGCTGCTGATCTCCTCCGTCCCCGGGGCCGGGCGGGGGCTGGTGCTCCGCCCGGCCTGGACCCGGTGCGGGATCCGGTTCCGACCGTGACAGCAGTGTTCCGGCGATCATGGCCGCCGCTCCGGCGAAGCCGAAGGCACCCGACAGCGCGGCGCCCACCATGCCGGCGGCCAGGGAACGCCGCCGCACCGGGGCAGCTCGCCGTACGCATGACCTGCGAGCCTTCCAACGCCACCTTCATCGTCGACAAGCTGGAGAGGCAGGGGCTGATCGAGCGCCGCGCGCATCCCACCGACCGCCGCGCCAAGCTGCTCGTCCTCACCGCCGAGGGCGACACGACGCGCGAGCGGCTTCTCGAGCTGCTCGTCGAGGACTCGCCGCTGGCGGGTCTCACCGCTGATCAGCAGCGCGTCCCGCAGGATCTGCTGGAGCAGGCCGTCCCGCGCGCATAGACGGCACGCGGTGCCGGGTCGCGGCGCGAACGGCGATGATTTTCCGTGCCGTCCCGAGTCCAACCTTCGCCCCCCGCGACCGCGTGGGACCCCTCATCGCCTCGCCGCGAAGGAAAGGACCCCGGCATGACCACCACCCACACCCTCGACGTCCCCGGCGCGCACCTGCGCTACGAGGTACGCGGCTCCGGACCGCTGCTGCTGCTCGCGGGAGCGCCGATGAACGCCGCCCCGTTCGCGCCGCTGGCCGAGGAACTGGCGGGCGAGTACACCGTCGTCACCCACGACCCGCGCGGCATGTCCGGCAGCCGGCTCGACGACCCCGAGCAGGACTCCACCCCCGAGCTGCGGGCCGGCGACCTGGTGGCCCTGATGGAGGCCCTCGGCGCCGACTCGGCCGATGTGCTGGGCAGCAGCGGGGGCGCGGTCACCGGCCTCGCCCTGGCGGAGCGGCACCCCGGCCGGGTGCGTACGCTCGTCGCGCACGAGCCGCCCCTGCTGGAGCTGCTGCCCGACGCCGCCGAGCAGCGCGCCGGGATCGAGGACATCATCGCGACCCTGCACCGGGAGGGGGCACTGGCGGCCCAGCTCAAGTTCCTGGCCAGTGCCGGCTTCACCTTCGAGGAGGGCGATGACGGCGCGCCGCCGATGGAGTTCTCGGAGCAGGACCTCGCCGACAGCGCCCGCTTCTTCGACCACGAGATCCGGGGCACCACCCGGCACGTGCCCGACATCGCGGCGCTGCGGGCCGCCCCGGCCCGGATCGTGGTCGGCCTCGGCGCCGACTCCGGCGGCCTGGTCACCTACCGGACCTCCATGGCCCTGGCCGGGCTGCTCGGCACGCCGCCGGTCGAGTTCCCCGGCGACCACGGCGGTTTCCTCGGCGAGCCCCGGGAATTCGCCCAGGTGCTGCGGAAAGTGCTGGCGGAGCGGTAGGGCCCCACCCTGGGCGCCGGACCGCGGCGTCGCGATAATGACGGAATGGAATATCGCGAACTAGGCCGATCGGGCCTGCGGATATCGGTGCTCACCATGGGGACCATGAGCTTCGGCGGCACAGGCAAGTTCGCCTACGTCGGGTCCACCGGTGTGGAGGAGGCGCGCAGGCAGATCGACATGTGCCTGGACGCCGGGGTCAACCTCATCGACACCGCCGACGTCTACTCCGCCGGCCTGTCGGAGGAGATCGTCGGCAAGGCGATCGAGGGACGCCGCGACGAGGTGCTGCTGGCCACCAAAGTACGCATGTCGATGGGCGGCGGCCCCAACGACGCCGGACTGTCCCGGCATCACGTGATCACCGGTGCCGAGGCGAGCCTGCGCCGGCTCGGCACCGACCACATCGACCTCTACCAGGTGCACGAGTGGGACGGGCGCACTCCGCTGGAGGAGACCCTGGCCGCGCTGGACCACCTGGTGACCTCCGGCAAGGTCCGGTACGTGGGCGTCTCCAACTACGCCGGCTGGCAGCTCATGAAGGCTCTGGGCACCGCCGACCGGCTCGGCCTGCCGCGCTTCGCCAGCCAGCAGATCTACTACTCGCTGCAGGCCCGCGATGCCGAGTACGAGCTGATCCCGGCCGCCGTCGACCAGGGCCTCGGCGTGCTGGTGTGGAGCCCGCTGGCCGGCGGTCTGCTGTCCGGCCGCTACCGCCGGGGTGTGCAGCCGGCCGAGGGACGCCAGCTCACCGAGTGGAACGAGCCGCCGGTCCGCGACCAGGAGCAGCTCTACGACACGGTGGAGGTGCTGGTCGGCATCGCCGAGGGGCACGGCGTCTCGGCGGCGCAGGTGGCGCTGGCCTGGCTGCTGGGCCGCCCGGCGGTCACCTCGCTGGTGATCGGCGCCCGTACCAGCGAGCAGCTCGCCGACAACCTGGCCGCGGCCGACCTGAAGCTGTCGGACGAGGAGCGGTCCCGGCTGGAGGAGGTCAGCCGCCAGCCGCTGCTCTACCCGTACTGGCACCAGGCGGCGACCGCGTCCGACCGCCTCTCGCCCGCCGACCTCACCCTGCTCGGCCCGCACCTGTAGCCGGCCCGGCCGGACACCGCCGGGAACCCGGCGGTCACTGTTCCGCGGGCGTGGTCACCGGGTCGCGGCTCCCGGGCGGCCCCGTCTCACGCGCCGCCGAAGCGGCGCAGCAGGTCGTCGGCGGCGGCGAAGGAGGCGACCACGTCGGCGGCCGTGCGCGGGCCGCCGACCAGGCCCACGGCCTGGCCCGCGTAGACGTAGGCGGTGTCGAAGTCGCCGTCGCGGCGGGCGGCCGCCAGCTCCGCCCGGGCCGCCTCGTCCGCCCCCAGCTCCTCCTCCCGGCCGTGCCAGCGGTCGAAGAACGCGTTGCGCAGCGCGCGCCCGCCGTACTCCGGCGGCCAGGCCAGGCGCTGGGCGATGTCGAAGACGCGTCCGTACGCGGTGTCGGCCTCACCCGCGGCGAGCACCCGCTTCAGGGCGGGCTCGGAGAGGGTCGTCTCGGCGCAGCCCAGGAAGATCGTGCCGGCCCAGCCGCCCTGCGCGCCCGCGGCCAGCACGGCGGCCAGCCCGCGGGCGGTGGCGATGCCGCCCGCGGCCAGCACCGGGATGCCCACCGCGTCCAGCACGCTCTGCAGCAGGGGCAGCGTGGCCACGTCGTCGCGGCCGTGGCCGCCGCCCTCGCCGCCGCGGGCCACCACCACGTCCACACCGGCCCGCTCGGCGGCGCGGGCCTCCTCCGTGGTGCCCGCCTGGGTGGCCACGACGATGCCCGCCCGCCGCAGCGGCCCGACACAAGGGGCGTAGTCGCCGTAGCTGATCGAGACCAGCGCCGGCCGGGCGGCGAGCACCGCGTCGAGCTGGGCCCGATCGCCGCCCAGCGCCCAGGCCATCAACCCGATCCCGTACGGGCGCCCGCTCGCGGCGGCGACGGCGGCCTGCTCGGAGATCCACGCCGCGGAGGCGCCGGCGGGCACGCCGAACATGCCCAGGGCGCCCGCCGCGGAGACGGCTGCGGCCAGCCGGCCGTCGCTGACCCCCGCCATCGGCGCGCCGACCAGCGGCACGTCCAGCTCGAACCGGTCGGTCAGCCAGGTCCGCGGCATCGTCGTCTCCGATCTTCGGTATGAGAGCGGCTCCACCGTATCCCGCGTCAGCCCGGGACCGTGCGCAGGCGCAGGGCGAGCAGGGCGATGTCGTCGATCACGTCGTGCCGCATCCGGGCGAGCAACTCGTCGCAGAAGTATGGCAGCGGGTGCCCGGCGAGCGCGCCGGCGTGGTGGCGCAGCCGGTCCATGCCCTCCCCGAGCGCGGCCCGTGGATGCTGGTCCCCATGGCGGTGGTGCTCATCGCCATGGCCCTGCTCACGGTCGTGCTGCTGGCCTGGCTCGCGTGCCGTGACAGCCCGGGCGGCGAACAGCGCCGGGCGCGGGGACGACGCCGCCCGGTTCGCCGACTGAGTGAGGTGCGGAGGGGTTTTCCCCGTTGACGGTCGCCTAACAGCCATTGAGTAGATTTTTTACTCAGCTCTGTCATGTGAACCTCATGCGCCGTTACTATCCGGGAATGCGTTATGTCCCCTTTGCCCTGATTATCGCAACGTTGATCATCGGCACCACGGCGCCCGCGTTCGCCATCACCAACGGTCCCGCCGACGGGGACGCCCATCCTGAGGTCGGCGCCCTCATCGAGAACAAGGCCCATCCGGACGGCACCTGGGCCTACTGCACCGGGACGCTCATCTCCTCCACGGTCTTCCTCACCGCCGCCCACTGCGGCGAGCGGAAACAGAGGACCGCGAAGGTCACCTTCGCCGACCACTACGCATCCGGGTCCCAGGTCTACACCGGCCGTTACATCCCCGACCCGCGCTACACGGACAAGTCGGACGGCCACGACATGGCCGTGGTCGTCTTCGACAAGCCCATCCCGGGCATCCGGCCCGCCCAGCTACCCGTCAAGGGCCTGCTCGACCAGCTCAAAGCCAATGACACGCTCAAGACGGCGCGCTTCACCCCGGTGGGCTACGGCTCGCTGGCCCCGGCCAAGAAGAAGCACGGCCCCCTGTTCCGCTACACCGACACCCGCCACCAGGCGACCATCGGCTTCAAGGCCCTGCACCGCAAGTGGCTCGACCTCTCGGTGACCTCCAAGACCGACGGCAGCACCTGCTTCGGCGACTCGGGCGGCCCGAACTTCCTCGGTGGCCCCACCTCGCACCTGCTCGTGGCCACGACGATCAGCGGCGCCGACGACGCCTGCATGGACACCAACTACGACTACCGCCTGGACACGTCCTCGGCCCGGCAGTTCCTCGGCGAGTACGTCGCCCTGCCCTGAGCACCTGCCCTGAGCACCTGGCCTGAGCACCTGCCCTGAGCGCCCGGGCCTGATGAGCACTCCGCCCTGAGCGCCGCCCGCGTTCGTCAGGACAGGATGTGGACGCTGGAGGCGTGCCCTTCGACGGTCGAGGTCCCGGGGTTCACGGCCCTGATGACCCTGCCCTGGCAGTCCGGCTTCTCGTAGAGCAGGACGATGGTGGCGGTGTGGTTGTCGAGGGTCAGCGGCCGGCGGGTGCCGTCGTAGCAGCCCGCCGGGTTTTTCACCCCCTGGCCGTCGAGAACGATGTGCCCGGGAACGGCCGACGCCGCGGTGGTGCCGCCGGCGGCCAGGAGGCCGGCGGCGGCGAGAGTGGCGGCGATACGGACGGGTCGATACATGGATGTGGACTCCTTCGCGGTGACGGTCCCGTGACAGGTGGTCGCGATCTCGTCACCATATGTGCCCATCCGATCTTGCCGGCACCTGGGGTAAAGGTGGTTTTGCCTGTGGAATGCGGCAATCCGGTTTCCGGATGCCTTCGCGCCTAGTTCGGGTTGTTCGCGTGGGTCAGGGTCTCCCATGCGACGAACAGGTTGTTGGTGCCCGCGGGCCGCTGCCGCTCGGTCAGCGCCTGGGTGTTCGTCATCGGGACGCCCATCCGGGTGTGCAGCCCGTTGAACCCGACCTCGGTGACCGGGCCCAGGCCGAGCGTGAGATTTCCGCGGCACAGCCAGCTCGGCACGGTGGCGCCGAGTTGGTACTTGGCGTGGAAGCCGAGCCCGTGCCTGAGCCGTTCCGACACCTCGGGATAGAGGTCCTGGCCCTGGATGCGGCTGGTCTCGGCGATGTGCGAGATGGAGGCCAGGCCGTAGCCCGTGTGCGTGAAGTCGCGGCAGGTCTCCTGGCTGAGGCCGTCGACGAACGTGCTCTGGTCGTGCCAGAAGCCGATGATCTCGGCCGGGGTGTCGACGCCCCCGCTCGGAGGCCGGACCGGCAGGGCGCCGTCGGCGGCCACGTAGAGATAGGCCGGCAGACGGGCGCGGAACGTGGCCACGGCCCGGTCGTAGGCGGCGCGGTCCTCCAGGAAGACGGCGATCCCCAGGGCCGCCTCCGTCATGGTCAGCTCCCAGTTGCCGTTGCTCGACGAACCGCCCGCGACCTCGGGCAGGTAGACGTTCCGCAGCATGGTGGCGAAGCGGCCGGCGTTGGGCCAGCCGGTGTAGGTGTGGCGGATGATCTCGGCGGCCCGCGGCCAGGTCGAGCCCGCCCAGCCGGTCTGCAGGGGCGCGTTGGTGTTGGTGTGGTCCCTGATCGTCGCGGACCAGGCGTCCATGATCGAGATCGCCTTCTCGGCGTACCTGCCGTCGCGGGAGATGTACCAGCGCAGCGCGAGCGTGTAGGCGGCCAGGGCGTCCTCGCGCTCGTCGGTGCAGCCGTTGTTCGGGTTGGAGTAGGACCCGCACTCGACGATCGCCCGCGGGCGCGGGGTCCTGCTCAGGGAGGCGTACGCGCTGGCGGTCATCTGATCGTAGGCCGACTTCCAGGGTTGCGCGTTCGCCTGGACCTTGGCCCGGACGAAGTCGAGTTGCGGCCGGTTGACGAGCACGCCCGGGTGGGTGAAGGTGGCGGGAGCGGCCTCGGCGGCGCCGCCGGTGAGGCCGGCGACCAGCAGGCTGACCAGCGCGGACAGGGAAAGTAAGGTTCGGCTGCGCACGGGGGGAGTCCCTTCGTCCACATACGTGGATGTCATGCGGGGGCCTGGACGATGGCGAAGATAGAGGTCCGGCGGGCCCGGGTCAACCCCTTTCTGTTTGGAAACTTTCCTATTGACAGCCTTGTGGAGGACTGTTTGGATCCCAGTTGATTCAAGGGGCGAAATAAGCCCCGGCGCATCGCGGCGCAGAGAGAAAGAGACATCTCATGATCCCCCAGCGCCCTGCGGCACGGCTCCTCCTGAGCGTGCTCGCCTCACTCGGCCTCGTGACCGCCGTCCTGGCCGCACCGGCTTCGGCCGCCACCGGTCAGATCACCGGCTACGGCGGCAAGTGCGTGGACGTGGCCGGTGCCGCCACCGCCAACGGCACCCAGATCCAGCTCTACGCCTGCAACGGCTCCTCCGCCCAGCAGTGGACCACCGGCGCGGACGGCACCCTGCGCGCCCTCGGCAAATGCCTCGACGTGGCCGGGGCCGGCACGGCCAACGGCACGAAGGTGCAGTTGTGGGACTGCAACGGCTCGGCCGCCCAGGTCTGGACGGCGGGATCCGACGGCACCCTGCGCGCCCTCGGCAAGTGCCTGGACGCCACCGGCCCCAGCTCGGCCGACGGCACCCCTCTGCAGATCTGGGACTGCTTCGCCGGCGCCAACCAGCGCTGGACGCTGCCCGGAGGCGGCACCACCCCGCCCGCCCCGGGCAAGATGCCCGCCGCCCCGTACCTCTACCTCGGCTGGGCCAGCCCGCCCAGCGCCACCTCGGTGATGAGCCAGACCGGCGTGCGCTCCTTCACCATGGCGTTCATCCTGTCCGGCGGCGGGTGCGTGCCCCGCTGGGACGGCTCACGGCCGCTGACCGGCGGCACGGACCAGCAGACGATCAACGCGATCAAGGCCGCGGGCGGCAGCGTGCAGATCTCCTTCGGCGGTTGGTCGGGCAACAAGCTCGGCCCCAACTGCTCCAGCCCCGCCGCCTACGCGGCGGCCGTCCAGCAGGTCATCGACGCGCACGGCCCGGCCGTGGTCGACTTCGACATCGAGAACACCGACGAGTTCGAGAACTACACCGTCCAGGACCGCATCCTGAACGGTCTCAAGATCGTCAAGCAGAACAACCCCAACGTCAAGATCGCCGTCACCTTCGGCACCGGCCAGAACGGCCCGAGCGCGGCCGGGGTCCGGCTGATCAACCAGTCCAGGGCGCTGAACGTGCCGATCGACAACTACACGATCATGCCCTTCAACTTCGGCTCCTCGAACATCTACCAGAGCACCGTCAACTCCTCCGAAGGACTGAAGAACGCGCTCAAGAACGCGTGGGGCTGGAGCGACGCCCAGGCGTACGCCCGCATGGGCATCTCCGGCATGAACGGCATGTCCGACCAGCAGGAGGTCACCACGACCGGGACCTGGACGCAGATCCGCGACTGGGCCAAGGCGCGCGGGCTGGGCCGCTTCGCGTTCTGGTCGGTCAACCGCGACCGGCCCTGCTCCGGCGGCCTCACCCAGACCTGCAGCGGCGTCAGCCAGGGGAACTGGGACTTCACCCGCATCTCGGCGGGGTTCTGAGGCGGCCGGGCTCCGGGAGCCAGGACCTGGGCGGCCGGGTGGTGACGAGGTTCTCGTCGCGCCCGGCCGCCGGGCATGAGGGCGGTGGCCGGCCACCGTGCATGAGCGCGGTGGCCGCCCGCCGCTCACCGCACCGCGACCTGGGAGGCCGCGGTCCCGCCGCTGGGGGCCTGCCACCCGGCCACCACTCTCGGGTCGCCCGCCAGGGCCCTGGTCAGCGGCACGGTCACGGTCGTGGTGCCCTTGCCGGCTACGGTGACGACGCGGCCGCCCGCCGTTCCCTGGCCGTCACGGACGAACAGGTGTGCGCTGCCCCGGGCCGGGGCGTGCAGCGTCACCTTCACCGAGTCCCGCCCGCGCGAGGCCGAGACGACCCGGCCGCTCTCGGACGCCTTGGCCGCGGGACCGCCCGCCGGCGGGACATGCACGCGGACCGCCTGCTCCAGCGACTGCGGGGAGTCCAGGCTGGACAGGGCGGTGTCCGGGATCACCGGGTCGGGCGGCGTGACCGGCCGGTCCGGCGGCGGCTGGTAGCCGGGCAGCGTCGCGACACCCCACCGGTACGGGTCGCCCTGCACGCCGCCCCACGTCGACCAGCCGATCCTGGTCTGGCCGGTCTTGTCCTGGGTGTCGGAGTCGTACACCAGGATGTTCAGCCCGAGGTGCGCGGGATCGACGGCGCCGGGCAGCAGCTCCATCGGGATCGACATCTCCACGGTGTACCCGCCGGAGGCCACCGTCGAGGCCACCCGCATCCCCGGCGCGGTCTGCTCGCCCGGCCCCTGCCGGTTGTCGGCGTCCCGCAAGTGGCAAGGTGGCCCCAGCGTCGCGGACCCGGCGACATCAGAAGTCGCGGACCCGGCGACATCAGAAGTCGCGGACCCGGCGACATCAGAAGTCGCGGACCCGGCGACATCAGAAGTCGCGGACCCGGCGACATCAGAAGTCGCGGACCCGGCGACATCAGAATCGGCGGTTGCCGGCAGCACCGCGGTCTTGAACGTGGTGGAGGTGTTCTCGGACGTGCCGCGCGGGTCGAGCGCGACCTCCACCGAGTCGGTGCGCCAGTGCCGCTTGCAGTCGGAGGCGGGCAGGGGCGTGCCGAGCACGTCGTCCTTGACCTCGACCAGCAGGTAGAGCGTGTCGTCGCCCCAGGCCAACCGGGCCGTGCCGGAGCAGTCGGCGGCCGACGAGCACGCGGTGCCCTCCCACAGGCGGGAGATGTCGAGCGCCGGACCCGGGTACTCGCCCTCACCCGCGGCCCCGTCCACCGTGGGCGCCGCCTGCGGCACCGAGGCCGCCGGGACGAGCTCCAGCGCGGGCCGGCTCGCGACGGCGCCGTCCACGCTGATGGCGTAGGCGTAGTCGCCGCCCTCGTTGGACGTCTTCAGCGTGGGGTCGGAGTTGGTGACCGTGAACGGCACCGTCGCGGAGGCGCCGGCCGCCAGGTCGCGGTAGGGTGCCTCGGCCCGGTCGGCGGTGAAGCCCGCGGGCAGGTCAACCCGCACGGTGCCGGACCGGGTGGCCTCGCTCAGGTTGGTGACCACCACCCCCACCTGCCGGGAGCCGCCGGACGGGAGGGTGAGCACGGGGGCGACCAGGCCGCGCGACTGCGGCACGCCGACCTCGCGGGTCCACTCCTCGTACTGGGCGACCTGGGGTAGTGGCTGCTGGCCCGCGCGTACGGCCGGGCTGACCTCGACCTGCCGGTCGGTGTAGCCGCGTCCCCGTTCGGTGGTCAGGGCGGCCGCGACCCGCACCCGGCCCGGGGCGTCCTGGCCGGGCGTCACGGTGAACGTCGCCGACCGGGTCCGCCCGGCGGAGAGCCGGCCGAGGTCACCCGAGCCGCTGACCTGCCAGCCGGGCGGGACCCGCAGCGTCACGGCCGAGCGGCCGAGTTGCTCGCGCGGCGGCGCGGTCGCGGTGACCTCGACCTTGAACGCCGTCCCGGGACGGACGTCGAACGTGCTGGTTCGCAGCCCCAGCAGGGTCCCCACAGGGACACCTCCGGCGGCCTTGGTCAGCGCGCCGTCCAGGATCGCGGTGGGCGCTGCCGTGGCCGGCGTGCCCGGCTCGGGGAAGGGCACCCGCGCGTCCACCTGGGTGAAGAAGTCGCAGCCGAGCCGGGCGGGATCGGTGGGCACGTCGGCGAAGCCGGCCCAGCCCTGGGAGGCGTATTCGCGCTGCGCCTCCCGCTCGATCGCGGCCCACGTCTTGCCCTGCCGGCCGCGGGAGGTGCGCCCGCTCCACACCCCGTACACGTTCTGGGCCGGGTTGGCGGGCCGGAACGTCGCGGCGCAGTCCTGGCCGGTCTGCGAGGTGCCGCGGCCCCCGCCGGTGAGCAGGCGTAGCGGCGCGAAGGGGCGCAGCCCCTCGCGGGAGATCTGCTCCGGGAACGCCTTGGGGTCGCCCGCCGCGTAGAACGCCTCGATGGCCAGCCGCGCGGCCTCCTGGTGGTTGCCGTGGTTGCCGGGGGTGGGCGCCGGGTCCATGGTCAGCAGGATCTCGGGCCGGGTCCGGCGGACGACCCTGACCACCTTCTCCAGGGTGTCGCCGCCCCAGACCTGGTCGGTCAGCGGGGCGCTCACCGTGTAGTAGAAGTCCACGTCGTCGAGGTTGAACACCTCGCGCACGCCGCCGCGGGCCACCGCCGCCCGCTCTTCGGCCTCGCGCAGCAGTCCGAGGGCGGGGCCCTCCTCGGGGCCGACGGCGTTGCCGCCGCCCTCGCCGCGGGTCACGGTGACGACGCCGGCGCGCACGCCGTGCTCCTCGTTCCACTGCCCGAGCGTCGACAGGGTGGACGCCTCGTCGTCCGGGTGAGCGCCGACGAACAGCGCGTCCAGGTCGATCGCCGTCGCGGACCCGGCGACATCAGATGCCGTCGCGGACCCGGCGACATCAGACGGGGCGGGCTGGGCGGCCAGGGCGGGGGAGGCGGGGACGAGGGTGAGGACGGCGGCGCAGGCCGCGACGGCCAGGCGGCGCGGCGATCTTGAAGGGGGCGGGGATCCTAAGGAGTCGCGCATGGAACCTCCGGGGGGTTACTCGCGGACCGCCCCTTGGAGCAGCCCGCGGACGAAGTGGCGTTGGAGGAACAGGTAGAAGAGCACGACCGGGGTGGCGACGATGACCGAGCCGGCCGCGAGCAGGGTGAAGCCGGAGGTGTACTGGCCCTGGAAGAAGGCCAGCCCCAGCGGCGCGGTTCGCAGCGACTCGCTGGTCACCATGATCAGCGGGATGAGGAACTCGTTCCACGTCCACATGAAGACCAGCACGGTCAGGGTGACGACGGCGGGCCGGGCGGGTGGCAGCAGGACCTGCCACAGGATCCGCCAGCTCGACGCGCCGTCGATGCGGGCCGCCTCCACGATCGCCCGGTTGGCGGCCCGGAAGTAGGCCCGCATCCAGAAGGTCCCGAACGCCACCGACAGCGCCACCTGCGGCAGCGACACCGACCAGAACGTGTCGATCAGGCCGAGCGAGCGCAGGTCGAAGTAGAGCGGCACCGCGATGGCCTCGCTCGGCATCATGATTCCGAGCATGAACAGGTAGAACAGCACCGCCTGGCCGCGGAAGCGCATGGTGCCGAACGCGTACCCGCTCATGATCGACAGCACCACGCTGACGACCACGACGAACGCCGACACCGCCAGGCTGCTCCGCAGGTATGTGCCGAACCGGCCGATCTCCCATGCCGCGGCGAAGTTGCCCAGCCCGGCCGTGCCGCCGCTGTCGGCCGGCCCGAGCGCGGCGGACAGGATCACCACGACGGGGGACAGCGCGAACACGGCGAACACCGACAGGATCACGTAGTTGGCCAGCCGCTCCGCTCGGGAGATCATGACACCCTCCTGTCGGCGAACCGGTTGATCCCGAACGAGATCGCGAAGATGACGACGGTCAGGGTGACGCCCACGGCCGCCGCCGAGCCGACCTGGCCGAGCCCGAAGGCCCGGTGGTAGACCTCGTACGACGGGACCGAGGTCGAGGTGCCGGGGCCGCCTCGGGTGGTGACGTACACCAGGTCGAAGGTGCGCAGCGCGGCGATGACCGTCAGCGTCAGGGCGACGGCGATCTCCCCGCGCACCGACGGCAGCGTCACCGCGAAGAACTCCCGCACGGCCCCCGCCCCGTCGAGCCGCGCCGCCTCGTACAGGTCCGCCGGGATGCGGCTCATCCCGGCCAGCAGCAGCACGGTCACCAGGCCGGTCTCGAACCAGGTGCCGACCACGCCGACCGCGGGCAGCGCGAAGGCGTAGTCGCCGAGCCAGCCGCGCGTCAGCGAGTCCAGCCCCAGCGCGCCGAGCAGGCTGTTGAGCGTGCCGTCCGGCGCGTACACGCGCCGCCAGGCGATCGCCACCACCACCATGGCGATGACCTGCGGCAGGAACACGACGGTGCGGAAGAACCCGAGCCCGCGCACCTTCGCGTGGTTGAGGATCGCGGCCAGCGCCAGCCCGATGACCAGCGGCCCCACCGCGTAGAACCCGATGAGGACCAGGGCGTGGCCGAAGGCGGCCCGCAGTCCCTCGTCGGCGAGGATGGCCGCGTAGTTGTCCAGCCCCGCCCACCGGCCCACGGACAGGCCGTCCCAGTCGTAGAGCGAGAACTGCACCGCGCGCCCGATCGGATACAGCAGGAACGCCGCGTAGACGGCGAAGGCCGGCAGCAGGTAGAGGTAGGCGACCCGGCGCGGCTCCCCGGGTGGCCGGGCGGCGCTCGCGCCCGCCCGGCCGGTGACCCGGCTGCTCACCCGTTGCTCTCGGCGAAGGCCTTGTAGTCCTTCTCCAGCGTGGCCAGGAACTCCTGCGGGCTCGCCTTCCCGGCCAGCAGGTCCTGTAGCGCCGCGCCCAGCGTGTCGGCGAACGTCGGGGTGGCGTAGTCCAGGTACGGCACCAGCCCGTTCCGCTCCGTCACCGTGCCGAACGCGGTGAAGACGTCCTGCTGCGGCCCCGCGGGCACGGTCTGCTTCCCGGTGTCGGCGACCGGCAGGTTGCCGGTGTCGGTGAGCACCTTCATGGCGTCGGCGCTGGTGATGAAGTCGATGTAGGCCGCCGCCGCGTCCGGGTTGGGGCTCTTGGCGGTGATGGCGAACGGCAGGCCGGTGCCGCCGGTCGCGACGGGCGCGGCGTCGGGCGTGGCCCCCGGTGGCAGGATGAAGCCCAGGTCGTCGCCGAGCGCCTTGTGCAGGTCGGCCAGCAGCCAGGTGCCCGCGATCAGGAAGACGCCCTCGCCCTTGCCGAACGCCTGCCACGCCGCGTCGTAGCCCTGCCCGTTGAAGCCCTCGTTGAAGTAGCCCTTGCCCGCCCAGCCGGCGAGCTGCTCGGCGGCCTTGACGTTCTCCGGGGTGTTCCAGGAGGCGCCCTTGCGGCCGAAGGCGAGCGTGCCGATCTGCTCGGCGGGCACGTCGCGGCTCTGC
Organism: Nonomuraea sp. B12E4; assembly: GCF_039871825.1. Classification (NCBI taxonomy): domain Bacteria; kingdom Bacillati; phylum Actinomycetota; class Actinomycetes; order Streptosporangiales; family Streptosporangiaceae; genus Nonomuraea; species Nonomuraea sp. B12E4. Next base: position 134,850 of record NZ_JBDPME010000011.1, read on the forward strand.
ACGGTGCCGAACACGTGGATGGCCGGCCACTTGTCGAGGTTGCCCAGTTGCAGCGGCACCTGCCCGGCGCCCTTGGCCTTGGCCAGCGCCGCCCCGAACTCCGCCCAGGTCTTCGGCGGCCGCAGGCCCAGCTCGGTCAGCTTGGCGGCGTTGTAGTACAGGCCCACGACCTCGCCGACCTGGGGGAGGCCGTACAGGTCGCCCTCGCCGAACAGCTTGCCGTCGGCGCTGTAGCGCGAGTAGCGCAGCACCGAGTCGGGGTAGCGCTCCTTCCAGCCGTACGCCTCGGCGTAGGCGTCCAGCGGGCGGAGCTGGCCGGCTTTGACGAAGGCGCCCATCGAGGAGCGGCCGTTGTTGGCCTCCACCACGTCCGGCGGCTCGTTGCCGCTCAGCGCCAGGCGCAGGGTCGTGTTGAGATCGTCGAAGGAGCGGGACACGCGGTTGAGCCTGATGTTGGGGTACGCGGCCTCGAACGCGGCGTTGAGCCGCTTCATCTGGGCCGCCTGACCGCCGCGCACCTCCTGGTCCCAGACGGTGAGGGTGACGTTGCCCAGGGCCTTGGCGTCGGTGCGCACCGCCGAGGGGCTCGGCTGCGCCGAGGAGGCCGCCGGCGGGGCCGAGGAGCCGGGCGCGCACGCGGTCAGGGTCACTAAGAGGGCCAGGGCCACTGCGGCGAGCACGGTGAGCGTCCGGGAACCGTACGGTGTCCGCGTCGAGGCGGTCATGGTGTCACTCCTTCGGCACAGGCACCCGGGGCGTGTCCGGGTCCTCGTCATCGGGGTCCGGCCGGGCCGTGTCGGAGCGGGGGCCGACGTCGGCGTACCGGGCGATGGTGGCGGCCGCGCGGCGCACCGCGCCCACCGGGACGGCGGGCACCAGCCGGTCCAGGAAGGCGTAGCGGCGGGCCAGCGAACTGCCGTAGGCGCCGCTGTGGCGGGCCGTCGCACGCACCTCGTGCCACCAGTCGGCGATGTCCCCCCAGCCGGGCGCGGCCAGCGAGCCGCCGAACTGCTGCACGGCCAGCGCCGCGCAGACCCCGGCGAAGGCCAGCCGGTCGGCCAGCGGCCAGCGGCACAGCGTGCCGAGCACGATGCCGGCTCCGAACACGTCGCCCGCGCCGGTCGGGTCGAGCGCCGTCACCCGCGGGGCCGGGACGAACGCCTCCTCGCCGGTCGTGGAGTCGATGGCCATGGCGCCGTTGGCCCCGTCGGTCACCACGGCCAGCGGCACCTTGTCGGCGATCGAGTACAGCGCGTCCCGGGGGTTGTCGGTGCGGGTGTAGGCCATGGCCTCGGTCGCGTTCGGCATGAACGCGTGGCAGACGGAGAGCTGGTCGAGCAGGGAGCGCGGCCAGGCGCCCGAGGGGTCCCAGCCCACGTCGGCGAAGAGCAGGGCGCCGTCGCGGTGCGCCCGCCCGGCCCAGCCGGACGGGCTGCCGGGGCGGTCGAGGGGCTCGTCGGCGGACAGCGTCACGATCACCGCCCGGGAGCGGGGCGGTGAGCCGATCATCTCGGAGGCCGGCAGGGGAGGGCGGTGGCCGTGCGTCACCATGCTGCGGTCGCGGTCGACCGCCATGGAGACCGTCACCGGCGAGTGCCAGTGCTCGAAGCGGCGCGACCGGGACAGGTCCACCGCCTCCTGCTCCTCCAGCGTGCGCCAGCAGAAGTCGCCGTAGTCGTCGTCGCCGAACGCGGCGGCCAGTGACGTGCGCAGGCCCAGCCGGCTCGTCGCTATGGCGAGGTTGGCGATGCCGCCGGGGCACGAGCCCATGCCCTCGGCCCAGATCTCGGTGCCGGCGGCCGGCATCGCGGGTAGGCCCGTGAAGACGATGTCGAGGAAGACCGTGCCGGCCAGGAACACGTCGAACTGCGGGCCCTCCGGGGTCCGTTCACCGGCGAGAGGGTCGTACGCCTGGGCAGACACGGCAATAGGTCCTCCTCGACACACCGAACTCTGCGCAATCTTGCACGTTTGCCCGCGCACTTCAAGTGTTTCACGAGAGCGTTTGGCGCAAAACGCTCACTCATGCGCGAACGTGACTGATACACTCGCGGCGTGCTACAGCGCCTCAGGCATGCCGAGATCATGCGCCGGGTCCGGCTCTCCGGGGCCACCAGCGTCCGGGATCTCGCCAGCCAGCTGGGCGTGAGCCCGTCCACGATCCGCCGGGACCTGGAGGTGCTCGACCGCGACGGCACGCTGCGGCGGGTGCGCGGCGGCGCCCTCGCCGACGCCGACACGGGCCGGCCCTTCGCCGAGGTCGCGTGCGTCGACGAGGAGGACAAGGAGGCGGTGGCCGGCCGCGCCGCGCAGCTCGTCCGCGACGGCGACGTGGTGCTGCTCGACATCGGGACGACGACGATGCGGCTGGCCCGGCGGCTGCGCGGGCGCCGCGTCACGGTCGTCACCTCCAGCCTCGCCGTGCTCGACGCGCTGCGCACCGACACGGACGTCGAGCTGCTGCTGCTCGGGGGCATGGTCCGCCGGCCCTACCACTCGCTGGTCGGCGTGCTCACCGAGGCGGCGCTGAGCCAGGTGGTGTCCGACCGGGTGTTCCTGGGGGCGAGCGGCGTGCGGCCGGACGGCCAGCTCGTCGACACCACACTGGCCGAGGTGCCGCTCAAGCGCGCCATGATCGCGGCGGCCGGGCAGGTCGTGCTGCTCGTCGACCGGCACAAGTTCCCCGGCACCGGTGCCCTGCGGGTGTGCGGGGCCGAGGACATCGACGTGATCGTCACCAACGACGGCGCCGACGAGCCGACGTTGCGCGCCTGCGCCTCCGCGGGCGTGGAGGTGCTGCTCGCGTGAGGGGACGCACACGCGCGCGTACGTACGCCGGCTCCCACGGAGGGACGTCCCCTTCGCGTGACGGGACACCCGGCTCGCGGGAAGGGGCGTCGATTCGCGTGCTGGAGTGCCCGGCTCGCAGGAAGGGATGTCCATGAGACTGGCCGTTCTCGGGGGCGGTGGCTTCCGGGTGCCGCTCGTGTACGGCGCGCTCCTGCGCGAGACCGCGAAGCCACGCGTGCAGGAGGTGGTGCTCCACGACGTGTCCCCCGAGCGGCTGGAGACCATCGGGCACGTGCTGCGCGGGCTCGCCGCCGGGCACGACGACCCGCCCGTGGTGCGCACCACCACCGACCTGGACAGCGCGCTGCGTGACGCCGCCTTCGTCTTCTCGGCCATCCGCGTCGGCGGCCTGGCCGGCCGCACCGCCGACGAGCGGGTCGCGCTGGAGCTGGGCCTGCCCGGCCAGGAGACGACCGGGCCCGGCGGCATCTCGTACGGCCTGCGCACCGTCCCGGTCGCGCTGCGGATGGCGGAGCGGGTGGCCGCCCTCGCGCCCGCCGCCTGGGTGATCAACTTCACCAATCCGGCGGGCATGGTCACCGAGGCCATGCGGCAGGTGCTCGGCGACCGGGTGATCGGCATCTGCGACTCGCCCATCGGGCTGGTCCGGCGGGCGGCGGGCGCCCTCGGGCTCGACCCGGCCCGCGTGTCGGCCGACTACGTGGGGCTCAACCACCTCGGCTGGCTACGCGGGCTCACCCATCAGGGGCGCGACGAGCTGCCCCGGCTGCTCGCCGACGACGCGGCGCTGCGGCAGGTCGAGGAGGCCCGCATCTTCGGGGCCGACTGGGTGCGCACCTTGCAGGCGCTGCCCAACGAATACCTGTATTACTACTACTTCACCCGGGAATCGGTCGCCGCGATCTCCGGGCAGACCCGCGGGGAGTCCCTGGTGGGGCAGCAGGACCGGTTCTACGCCGCCGCGCTGGCCCGGCCGGGCGACGCGCTGGCCGAGTGGCGGCGGGCCCGCAGGGAGCGCGACGAGTCGTACATGGCCGAGGCCCGCGACGCCACCGACGCGGGCGAGCGCGCCGCCGCCGACCTGGAGGCGGGCGGCTACGAGGGCATCGCGCTCGCCCTCATGGCCGCCATCGCCCGGGGCGAGCCCGCCACCATGATCCTCAACGTGCGCAACGGGTCCGCCGTGCCGGGCCTGCCGGCGGACGCGGTCGTGGAGATCCCGTGCGCGGTGGACGGCGCGGGGGTCCGGCCGCTGGCCACCCGCCCGCTCGCGGGCCCCTTCCTGGGCCTCGTCCAGCAGGTGAAGGCGGTGGAGCAGACGGTCATCGAGGCCGCGGTGTCGGGCTCGGCGCGGCTGGCGGTGGCGGCGTTCGCGCTGCATCCGCTGGTCGACTCGGTGGCGACGGCACGCGGCCTGTTCGACGGCTACCGGGCCCGCATCCCGGAGCTGGCCGCCGTCTTCCCCCGTTAGCCGCGCCGTCCGGCGCTCAGAGGGCCGGCGCAAGAGTGCGGGCCATCAGGAGGGCGACGTCGTCCTCGGACGGGCCGCCGCCGACCATGCCCGCCTGATCGGCGGGCATCAGGAGGAGCGTGGCAGGCCGGTCGAGGATGTCGCCGGGCCGATATCCGAGCAGCTCCTGCGCGGCTCGCGTCCATCCGATCACGGTGCCCTCGGCGTCGATCACGGCCAGCGCCGGAATCCCCGTTTCCGCCGCGCCCCCCGCCGTGCTGTCTGGCATGTCACCATCCGTCCAGGCGTCGAACGAGCCCTCATCCTATCCGCTGACCTGGGAATATCCGGGCCCGAGCGGCCCGCGGGGGGTGCCGGCCGCTCAGCCGAGGGCGTGGTCGAGGTTGAACGCGGCGCTGATGAGCGCCAGGTGGGTGATCGCCTGCGGGAAGTTGCCGAGCTGCTCGCCGGTGTGCCCGATCTCCTCGGCGTACAGGCCCAGGTGGTTGGCGTAGGTCAGCATCTTCTCGAAGGCCAGGCGGGCCTCGTCGACCCGGCCGGCGCGGGCCAGGGCCTCGACGTACCAGAACGAGCAGATCGAGAACGTGCCCTCCAGCCCCTCCAGGCCGTCCGGGCTGGCCACCGGGTCATAGCGGTAGACCAGCGAGTCGGAGACCAGGCCGCGGCTCAGCGCGTCGAGGGTGGACAGCCACTTGGGATCCGTGGGCGAGACGAACTTGGACAGCGGCATCATCAGCACGGACGCGTCCAGGACATCCTCGTCGAAGTGCTGCACGAACGCCTGCTGCGCCTCCGACCAGCCGTTCTCCATGATGTCCTGGTAGATCGCGTCGCGTGCCCGGCGCCAGCGCGGGATGTCGGCGGGCAGGCCACGCTGGCGGGCCACCCGCATGGAGCGCTCGATGGCCACCCAGCACATCAGCCGCGAGTAGACGAAGTTCTTGCGGCCGCCGCGGGTCTCCCAGATGCCCTCGTCGGGCTGGTCCCAGTTGTCGCAGACCCAGTCGGCCACCTTGCACACCTCGTCCCAGCGCTGGCTGGAGATCGGGTTCCCCCACTTGTTGTAGAGGTAGATCGAGTCGATGAGCGCCCCGTAGATGTCGAGCTGGAGCTGGTTGGCGGCGGCGTTGCCGATGCGCACGGGCTCGGACTTCCGGTAGCCCTCCAGGTGGTGCAGCTCCTCCTCCGGCAGATCCTTGCGGCCGTCGATTCCGTACATGATCTGCAGCGGGCCGGTGCCGCGCTTGGCGGCGAACGGGACGTGATGGGACAGGAAGCCCATGAACGCCTCGGCCTCCTCGGTGAAGCCGAGCCTGAGCAGCGCGTACACGCAGAACGCGGCGTCGCGCACCCACACGTAGCGGTAGTCCCAGTTGCGCCCTCCGCTGAAGTGCTCCGGCAGGCTGGTCGTCGGCGCCGCCACGATCCCGCCGGTCGGCGCGTAGGTGAGCAGCTTCAGCGTGAGGGCCGAGCGGTGCACGACCTCCCGCCACCTGCCGCGGTAGCGCGAGGCCGACAGCCACTTGCGCCAGAACCGCACCGTGGCGACGAACTCCTGCTCCGCCTCCTCGATCGGGCAGCCGCGCGTCTCCAGCCCCGGGCAGGTCTTGTCCAGGGAGAACACCGCGTGCTCGCCCTCCTGCAGCTCGAACCGGGCCCAGGCGTCGCGGCCGTCGGTCTCCATGGGCACGCTGGCGGACAGCGCCAGGGACAGGGACGGCGACTCGAACAACGTGAGCGCCCCCTCCCGCGTGAGCGAGTGGGACTGCCTGGCGTAGTCGAAGCGGGGGGACACCCGGATGCGGAACGGCAGCTTGCCGCGTACACACGAGACCCGGCGGATCAGCCGGTGCCGGTCGGCCTCCCGGGGGTCTTCGGGGATCGGCATGTAGTCCTGGATCTCGCCGACGCCGTCCTGGGCGAAGAAGCGGGTGATCAGGACGTTGGTGTCGGGGAAGTAGAACTGCTTGGTCCGGGCGGGCACGTCGGCGTACAGCTCGAACGAGCCGCCCCGGTCGGCGTCCAGGATCGAGGCGAACACGCTGGGGGAGTCGAACCTCGGGCAGCAGTACCAGTCGATCGTGCCGTTGACGCCCACGAGCGCGACCGTGCGCAGGTCGCCGATCAGGCCATGGTCACCGATCGGCAGGTACCGCGAGTCCTCGGGGGGCCCGGGCGCCCGGGAACCCGCATACTCGTTTTCTCCCTCCATGCCCTCAAACTACGCAGCTCTGAGGTGTGGCAAGCCCTGCTGTTCGTCAAAATGGCCACAGAACTTCATGAATGTGGCAAATGCGGCACGGGTGCCGGCGGGCTCGGGTTCTCCTGGTGGCGGCCAGGTACAGTGCCTGGGCAGGGCCGAGGGGCCGGACCCGGAGGTAGGCGAGCGTATGAGACATGCTTCGTGCGGCCGAGTGGCAGGGGGAGCCGGGTGACCGGTGCGGGGCTGGTGCGGCGGGTGCGCGATCTGGTCGCCGCCGACGACCGCGTGCTGATCGGCATCGCGGGATGCCCGGGCGCGGGCAAGTCCACGCTGGCCGGTTGGCTGGCCGAGCGCCTCACCGCCGCCGGGCTGCCGGCCGTGTGGGTGCCGATGGACGGGTTCCACCTGGCCGACGTCGAGCTCGAACGCCTCGGGCGGCTGGGCCGCAAGGGCGCCATGGACACCTTCGACGCCCACGGCTACCTGGCGCTGCTCCGCCGCGTGCGCGCCGAGACCGCCACCCTCGTCTACGCGCCCTCGTTCGACCGCGAGATCGAGCAGCCGATCGCCGGCGCCATCCCGGTGCCGCCGGCCACACGGGTGGTCGTCAGTGAGGGCAACTACCTGCTCGCCCGCGACGAGCCGTGGCGGCGGGTGCGAGCGGCCATGACCGAGGTCTGGTACGTCGAGCTCGACGACCGCGTACGCCTGGACCGCCTCATCAAGCGGCACATCCGGTTCGGCAAGAGTCCCGATCACGCGGCCCGCTGGGTGGCCGAGGTCGACGAGCCCAACGCCGAGCGCATCCGCGCCACCCGCGACGACGCCGACCTCCGACTGGACTTCGACACCCTCACCCTGACCCCCTAGCCCCATCAGCCTCCCCGGCCCCGGCGCCGTCGGCGGCGCGCGGGTTGTCAAGGGCGAATGTTCGTTCTACGTTGGGATCCCATGGCACGCATGCCCAAGGAGCACCTCGAAGCCCGCCGCCGCCAGATCCTCGACGCCGCCCGGCGCTGCTTCGTCCGCAACGGTTTCCACGCCACCTCCATGCAGGACGTCCTGACCGAGGCCGAGCTGTCGGCCGGTGCCGTCTACCGCTATTTCAAGAGCAAGGACGACATCATCGCGGCGATCGCCTCCGAGGCCCTCGCCGAGGTCGCGGCCGCGTTCGGGGCCGACGCCGCCGCGCCGCCGCCCGATCTGGACGACGTCGTCGACCTCGTGCTGGGCGTGGAGCGCCCGCCGCTGTCCAGATCCCGGGAGTCGGCCCAGCTCCTGGTCCAGGTCTGGGCGGAGGCACTGCGCTCGCCGTCGCTGTCCGCACGGCTGAAGGAGGTCATGGCCGAGGCCCGTGGCGTGATCGGGGGACTGGTGGCGCGGCACCAGGAGCGCGGGCGGCTGCCCGCCGGCGTCCCGCCCGAGCACGTGGCCGACGTGCTGACGGCTCTGGTCGACGGGTTCCTGGTGCGGCGGGCGGTGTTCGGCGACGCGGACCCGGTGGCCTTCAGGAACGGCATCCGCGCCCTGATGTCGGTGCCCGCCAGCCGATAGCGAACGACATTCGCTCTTGACCGAGCACGTCGAAGCGTGCTCTTCTCAAAGAACGAACATTCGTTTTTAACGATGGAGGGATGGATCGGATGACGGCGAACGCTGATGTGCTCATCGTCGGTGCCGGGACGACCGGCCTGGTGCTGGCCATCGAGCTGGCCCGGCGCGGCGTGATCCCGCGGGTCATCGACGCCGCGGGCGCGGACCACCGGGAAAGCCGGGCGGTGTCGATCGTGGCCAGATCACTGGAGTTACTGGACGACCTCGGGCTCGCCCAGGCCGCCATCGAACGGGGCGTCCCCCTGCACGCGCTCGCCTTCTACCAGGGCGCCACGACCCTGGCCGAGATGGACGTGACAGCCGTGGACTCCCGTTCCCGCTGGATCTGTGCATCCCGCAGTGGCAGACCGTCACCCTGCTGCGCGAGCGCGCCGCGGAGCTGGGGGTCACCGTCGAATGGGAGACCCGCCTGGTGGGGCTGCGGCCGGGGGAGCACGGCGTCGGCGTGGACCTCGTCCGCGACGGCAGCCGCCTGAGCTGCGAGACCCGCTGGCTGGTCGGTGCCGACGGGGCCCACAGCACCGTGCCACCGGGCACGCGCGGGAGACCCTGCTGGACAGCTACCACGCCGAGCGCTGGCCCGTGGCCAAGGCCGTGGTCGACGCGACCTCGACCGCCACGCGGGTGGCCACCGCCGGCACGCTGATCGCCCGCCGGGCCAGGCGGCACGCGCCACCCTGGCCGCCTGGCAGGCTGCCGCCCGCCGGGTCATGGCCGGGCACGGCGAGGTCCACCTCCTCACCCGCGGCCACCTGCCGCCGGTGCCCGGCGCCCTCGCCGACCTGCGCAGCGAGGCGCACAACCGCTATGGCGTGCGCCGCCCCAGCCTGTACGTGATCCGCCCGGACAAGTACGTCGGCTACCGCGGCGACGCGGTGGATCTCGCGCCCGTCACCGACTATTTCCGCACCTTGACCGGCATCACACCTTGACCGGGAGTCCATCACGGCGCGGCCCGTCCCGTCGTGGTGACCGGCCGCGTGCTCGTGCGGGTGTCAGGGGGTGGGGAAGCCCGGGTGCGGGCAGCCGCAGCTCCGCCGTACGGTGAGGGTGGCCGCCGGTGTTCCGCCGGGCACGGGCTCGCCGAGCAGGTGGCGCACGCTCTGGCGGGCCATCTCGGCGAGCGGCTGTTCCACCGCGGTCAACGGCGGCACGGTGAACGCGGTCTCCGGGCTGCCGTCGCAGCTGATCAGGGCGAGCCGGCCGGGCACGTCGACGCCAGCCGCACCGCAGGCGGCCAGCACGCCGACGGCCTGCTCGTCGGTCGCCACGACCAGCGCCCTCGGCACGGTTCCCAGCCCGGCCACGAGGCGGGCGGCGGCGGCACGGCCGAACGCGGAACGCAGCAGCTCGCCGGGAACGCCCGTCGCCCGCCAGGCCGCGACGCGGTCGCCCACCGGGCCCTCGTCGGTGGGGCCGGCCAGAAAGTCGATCCGGGCGTGTCCGTGCTCGCGCAGGTGGGCGACCGCGGCGGCGACCCCCGCCTCGTTGTCGGCGGCCACGAGCGTCGTGGCCGAGCCGGGGGGCCGGTGGTGGACGTACACGACGGAAGCGCCCTCCTCGGTGGCGGGACCGGCCGGGTCGTCGGCGCCCGAGGCCGAGACGATGATCAGGCCGTCCACCTGCGCGCCCAGCAGGGCCTCGATCGCGGTTGCCTGGCGCCGGCCGTCGTAGCCCGAGTTCGCGACGACCATCAGCTTGCCGGAGGCGGTGAGAGCCTCCTCCAATCGCCGGCCGAGGGCGGCGAAGTAGGGGTTGACCGTGTCGGGGAGCACGACGCCGACGAGCCCGGAAGAGCCCGAGCGCAGCGCGGCGGCCACCCGGTTGTGCCGGTAGCCGAGTTCGGCGGCGGCGGCGATGACGCGCTCACGGGTGCGTGCCGCGACCGGCCGGGGCCCGTCGTTGACGACGTAGCTCACCACCGCGATCGAGGTCCCGGCGCGGCGGGCCACGTCGGCCATGGTCACCGCCATGCCCGCTCCCTTCTTGACAGCGCGTGTGCGCGCCCACCATCGTTGCACCCGACATCGATTCTAAACGTTTAGATACGACCTCTTTCACGGAGCCGTGATGAAGCTGATCGTGGACACCGACACCGCCTCCGACGACGCGGTGGCGCTGCTGCTCGCCGCGCGAGATAGCGGCACCGAGCTGGACGCGGTGACCACCGTCGCCGGCAACGTGCCGCTGCCGCTGGCCACCCGCAACGCGCTGCTGACCCTGGAGCTCGCCGGGATGGGCGGCGTGCCGGTGTACGAGGGCTGCGACCGCCCGATGGCGCGCCCGCTGTCCACCGCGCAGCCGGTGCACGGCGACGACGGCATGGGCGACCTCGGCCTGGCCGACCCGGCCGGCCGGCCCCAACCCGGGCACGCCGTGGACGTGCTGCTCGACCGGGCTCGGGCGCGGCCCGGCGAGTACACACTGGTCTCCCTCGGACCGCTGACCAACCTGGCCGCCGCGCTGCTTCGCGACCGCGACCTGCTCGGCCGCTACCGCCACGTGTACTGCATGATCGGCGCGCCCGACGCGGTGGGCAACATCAGCGCGACGGCCGAGTTCAACGCCTGGGTGGACCCCGAGGCGGCGCAGATCGTGCTCTCGGCGGCCGACCCCGGCCGGGTCACCTGGATCGGCTGGGACGTCTCCCGGCGTGACGCGGTGATGACGCCCGGCGACCAGGAACGGCTCCTGGCCCTGGACTCGCCGCTGGCCTCCTTCGCCCACCGGATCAACCGCAAGGTGGCCGAGTGGGCCAGGCAGGTGAGCGGGCTGTCCGGTTACGACCTGCCCGATCCGGTGGCGATGGCGGTGGCGCTGCGGCCGGGCCTGGTGGCCGAACACGAGAAGGCCCACGTGCGGATCGCGCTCGGCGACGAGGCGCGCGGCCAGAGCATGGTGGACCGGCGGCTGACCGGGCCGCCACCCAACGTCACCCTGGTTCGCCGCGTACACGAAAAGGGCTTCAAGGAGCTGCTCTTCGGCCTGCTGGCGCAGGAGGCACGCGTATGAACGGCCGCTACGAGCTGCACTGCCACCTCGACGGCTCGGTCCGGCCCGGCACGGTCGCCGAGCTGGCCGAGCAGCAGGGCATCCGCCTCGACGGGCCGGTCGAGTCGCTGGTGGTGGCCCCGCGCGAGTGCGGCGACCTGATGGCTTACCTCACCTACCTCGACCCGGTCCTGCGGGTCCTGCAGACCCCCGAGGCGCTGCGCCGGGCCGCGCTGGAGCTGGTGCTCGCCTGGTCGACCGACGGCGTCGTGTACGGCGAGGCCAGGTTCGCGCCGCAGCTGCACGGCGAGCGCGGGATGACGCTCGACGAGGCCGTCACGGCGGTGGCCGGCGGCCTGGCGGCCGGATCGGAGCAGACGGGCGTCCGTTGCGGGCTCCTCCTGTGCTGCCTGCGCCAGCAGCCGCCGGAGACCAGCGAACGGGTCGTGGCCACCGCGCTTCGCCACCGGGACGTGGTCGTCGGCGTGGACCTGGCGGGCGACGAGAGCCACCCCGGCGCGCCGCATCTGCCGGCCTTCGCCGCCGCGCACGCCGCGGGGCTTCCCGTCACCGTGCACGCGGGCGAGGCGGCCGGGCCGGAGAGCGTGTGGGAGGCGCTCGACGTGCTCGGCGCCGCGCGGATCGGCCACGGCGTGCGGTCGGCGGAGGACCCCTCCCTGCTCGACCGGCTCAGGCACGACGGCATCGCCCTGGAGATGTGCCCGACCAGCAACCTGCAGACCGGAGCGGTACGCGACGCCGCGGCGCACCCCGCCGGCCGGCTGCTGGCCGAAGGTCTGGCCGTCACCGTCTCCACCGACGCCCGCACCACCTCCGCCACCACCCTCGGCCGTGAGTTCCGCCAGATGAGGGAGTGGTACGGCTGGACCGCCGGCCACGAGGCACGTTGCCAGCAGCACGCGCGGGCCGCCGCGTTCGGCGACGTGCCCGCCGCCTGACGAGGCATCACTGACTCATACAAGTCGCGTATGTACCCCTTGGTGAAGGAGGCGGAGGGTGGCGACGGCGCCGCCGTCGGCCGCGTTGGTGAAGGTGAGGGTGGCGCCGATGACCCGGGCCTGGCCGAGCGCGATGGTCAGGCCGATGCCGTGGTCGCGGCCGCGTTCCGGGGTTCCGGTCCTGAAGCGGCGGGGCCCGTCGGTGAGCAGGGCGGCGGGGTATCCGGGGCCGTGATCGCGGACGACGATCACGGTGGCGGTCACGGAGATCTCGATCGGCGGGGCTCCGTGGCGGGCGGCGTTGGCCAGGAGGTTGGCCAGGATCCGGTCGAGCCGGCGCGGGTCGGTCTCGGCCGTGGGCCGGCCGGCGACGATGACCCGGCCCTCCAGCCCCGTCCGGGCCAGCACCGCCCGGACGAGGTCGGCGACGGGCACCGGCCGCACGTCGGCCTGCTCGATCCCGGCGTCCAGGCGGGAGATCTCCAGCAGGTCCTCGGCCAGCGTCCGTAACGCCTGGACCCGGTCCGTGACCAGGTCGGTGGCCTCGCACGGAGGCAGCAGCGTCACGGCGGCGACCAGGCCCATCAGCGGGGTACGCAGCTCGTGGGCCACGTCCGCGGTGAAGCGCTGCTCGTTCAGCAGCCGGTCGCGCAGGCTGTCGGCCATGGCGTCGACGGTGGCCGCGATCTCGCTGATCTCGTCGCCGCCCGTGCGTCCCGGCGCCGTCCTGGCCTCCAGATCTCCCGCGGCGATGCGCCGCGCGGTGGCCGCCACCTGCCGCAGCCGGCGGTTGGGCAGCTCGGCGGCCAGCGCCGACAGCGGGACGGCCGCGGCCAGCACCGTCAGCGAGGCGATCACCATGTGCCGGTCGAGCGCCTCCAGGCCGCGCATGTCGGAGCCCATGTCGACCTTCACCGCCACGACATGGTCGTTCACGCTCTGCGCGGCCCACATCCACGGGATGCCGGGGCGGCGGTCGTCGTACCAGGTGACGTGGCCGTCCGCGCGCGCCACCAGGGCCAGCAGTTCGTCCGGCGGTGGCCCGTCCCCGAAGGGCGGCGTGAGGCCCGTGTCGCGGTAGACGTAAACGGCGGAGAGCAGCGCCGTCACGGCCCGGTCCGCGCCCTCGCTCAGCAGCCGCTCCAGCGTGCTCTGGTGCACGAGCAGCCCCACGGACAGGGACACCGCGCAGGCGGCCGTGGCCACGAGCGCGGCGATCTTCCAGCGCAGCGACCGCCACGCCGGATGGGCACGCCCCACGTCAGCGTCGTAGCTTGTAGCCGAACCCACGAACCGTCTCGATCCGATCGGCGCCGATCTTCTTGCGCAGCCGCTGCACGCACAGGTCCACGACCCGGCTGTCGCCGTCCCAGCCGTAGTCCCAGACGTTGCCCAGCAGCGTCTGCCGATCGAGGACGATGCCCGGGTGCGCGGCGAACTCCAGCAGCAGCCGCAGCTCGGTCGGTGCCAGCGCGACCGGCTCGCCGCCCAGGAACACCTCCAGGCCGCCGGTGTCGATCACCAGATCGCCGAAGACGAGCCGGTCGCTCGGGGTGTGGTCCTCCGTCGCCGCGACGGCGGCCCGGCGCAGCAGCGAGCGGATCCTGGCCACCAGCACGGGGATGTCGACCGGCTTGACCACATAGTCGTCGGCCCCGGCCTCCAGCCCCGAGACCACGTCCAGGGCGTCGCCCCGGGCGGACATCATGAGGATCGGGACCACGCTCGACTCCCTGATCCTGCGGCACAACCCGATGCCGTCCAGCTCCGGCAGCATCACGTCCAGCACCAGGAGGTCGTGCCGGCCCTCCCGGAACAGCTCCAGTGCCCGCAGCCCGTCGCTCGCCACCGTCACGTGGTAACCGTAGCGCTCCAGCGCCAGTGCCACCGCCCGGCGGATCCCTTCGTCGTCCTCGACGAGCAGGATCGTGGAGAGTGCGGGCGCGGGGACAGGCAGAACGGACATTCCGCTTATTTTATTCGCCGGCGCGGAAGGTCGAAGAGCCAGGTCGCCCGGGCCTTCCGCAGGAGGTTCTCCGCGAGCAGGCACAGCGCCACGATCAACGCGGTCAGGAGGGCCGGGTAGAGGAACACGAACGCGTGCTGCCCGAGCGCCCCCACCGTGGACAGCGGCCCGACGAGCACCTTGTGGATCAGGGCGAGCACGGGCATGTGGATGACGTAGATCGGCAGCGTACGGCGGCCGAGCCAGGCGAGCCCGCTCCCGATCCCGGGCACGGCGGCGACCAGCGGGCCGACCGACACGCCGAAGAGCGTGGCGATGACGCAGACCGCCGGCCAGGCGCCGGGGAACTGCTGCGCGCCGGTGACCATCAGCGCCAGCGCCGCCGCCCCGTACGCGACCGTGATCAGCACCGCCCGGCGCCGGCCGGTGGTGTCGGCGAGCCGCTCGAAGTACGGCCGGAAGTACAGCCCGGCCAGGAAGAACAGCAGGTTCTGCAGCAGCGACCCGCGGTTGGCCTCGATCGGCACGTATCCCGCGGCCACGACCGCCGACAGGATCAGGGCGGCGGCGAGCATGACGGGCCGCGGCACCCGGCGCAGCGCCTTGGCCACCGTGAAGTAGAGGGCCAGGGCGTAGAGGTACCACAGGTTCGGCGGCGAGATCGTGAGCTGCTCGACGAACTCGCCCACGCTGCCGGCGCTGGCGGTGTCGAACCCGGGCACCAGCGCCAGCAGCGCCGTGTGGATGCAGACCCACAGGACGTACAGGTACAGGAACTTCGCCACCCGGGAACGCGCCACCACCCGCCAGGGCCGCTGGAACGCGCCGGTCGCGAACATGCCGGAGATGGTGAAGAACAGCGGCATCCGCAAGGTCAGCAACGCGTTGCCGAGCATGCCCCAGAAACCGGTGATCGGCACGTCGAGCCGCCAGTCGATCTGCAGGTAGTGCTTCACGACCACGTGCCACAGCACGACCAGGAGGATGCACACGCCCTTGGCGGTGTCGGCCCACCCGAGCCGGCTCGCGCCGGCGCGAGCCGGAGAAGCGCCGCCGCCGGCCGTGGACGCGGGGGCCGCCGTGGGAGCAGGGAACATCGCTGGAGCACCTCCGGAGATACCGACTCGCACCGGCAACCCTTTGCGAGCCGGGTCTCCGCACTGCCGACACCAGGCCGCCACCAGGGCGCGGCCATGTATCAGCCACGTATCAAGGCGGCTGACACCCGGTGGAGGCCCGGGTCAGATTGGCGATCGCGCGGGGCATCCGCCCGCCCGTGAGGGACGAATGAAAGGCACCGTCTAAGGAGAGGGATGGGGCTCATGCGAGGATGGCCGTTCGTCGGGCGGGATGCGGAGCTGGCGACTGCGCGCACGTGCTCCTCCTCGGGCGAGGCGATCGGGGTGGTCATCGCCGCCGAGGCGGACGCCCACCTGCTCGACGGCGGCTCGGCCGCCGTGCTCGGGCACCTGGCGGCCCACGGACTGGCCTTCCCCGTGATCACCATCCGCAGCGACGCGCCGGTCCCCGACGTGGTGACCACGCTGTGGAAGGACGGCCCGGCGCGCTGGACCTGCGCGAGCTGCTGTCGGGGGCGCTCGCGGACGGCACGCTGCGCCGCACGTACGGGGTGTGGCACTTCACCGGCGGCTACCGCCCAGCGGCGGCATCCGCCGGCTTCTGACGGACCGCCTGCGCCCGCTCGACCCTCCCACCAGGCTCGTGCTGGAGCTGCTGGCCTGTGGTGAGCCGCTGCCGCTGGCCGTGCTGGAGCGGCTGTCGGACGCGGCCTCGATCGAGGCGGCGGAGGGCCGCGGCCTGGCCGTGTCGGAGCGGGTGGGCGAGCGCGTGCAGGTGCCGCGCGGGCTGGCCGGCATGGACGGTGACGCGCTCTGCGCCGCCGCGACCGTCTTCGGCGACCTGGGCCACGTCCTGCTGGCCGCCGAGGCCGTCTCCACCGCCGCCCGGGCCTACCGCAAGGACGGCCTGTCCGGAAAGTCGGCCATCGCCTTGGAACGGGCCGCCGTGCTGCGCGGGCGCTGCGAGGGGGCCACGACCCCGCTGCTCGGCCACGGCGGCACCGCGGTGCTCACCCGCCGGGAACGCGAGGTCGCCCTGCTCGCGGCCCGCTACAGCAGCAAGCACGTCGCGGCCCGGCTCGGGCTCTCGGTGGCCACCGTGAACAACAACCTCGCCCGCGTGTACGTCAAGCTCGGCATCTCCAACCGCAGCCAGCTCGCTGCCTTGGTGGACGGAAACGGCCGCCTCGAATGACATCCGAAAGTTTCGGGAAATTTGTCGGCCAGATCAGCCTGGACAAACGGGCTACCTTTGGGAATTCCCGGGCGAGCGAATCCGCAACGTAGCAGTTGATGGCACCCTTGACATGCTTGTAAGGGCCCCTTATGTTGCCGCAATATTACAGAGATCGTCATGAAAGTTTCGGCGACATTCTTGGGCTGAAGGGATGGCATGAGGGGCCACGTACCCATTGACACGAGTCCGGACAGCGCGCGATGGCGGGACACGCGGCTGTCGCCCGCCGAGCGGGCCGAGGCGCTCGTCCCGCTCATGACATTGGAGGAGAAGGTCGCCCAGCTCGTCGGGGTGTGGGCGGGAGCCGACGCCTCGGGTGAGGGCGTCGCCCCGCACCAGACCGACCTGGTGGGCAGCGTGGACTGGGACACCGTCATCGGCCACGGGCTGGGCCAGCTCACCCGCCCGTACGGGACCGCGCCGGTCGATCCCGCCGCCGGCGCCCGCTCGCTGGCCGCCTCCCAGCGGCAGATCGTGGCGGCCAGCAGGTTCGGGATCCCGGCGCAGGTGCACGAGGAGTGCCTGACCGGGTTCGCCGCCTGGCGGGCGAGCGTCTACCCGGCGCCGCTGAGCTGGGGCGCGTCCTTCGACCCCGAGCTGGTCGAGGAGATGGGCGGGCGGATCGGCCGGTCCATGCGAGCCGCGGGCGTGCACCAGGGGCTGGCCCCGGTCCTGGACGTGACCAGGGACTACCGGTGGGGCCGCACCGAGGAGACGATCGGCGAGGATCCGTACCTGGTCGGGACCGTCGGCGCCGCCTACGTGCGGGGCCTGGAGAAGGCCGGGATCGTCGCCACGCTGAAGCACTTCGCCGGCTACTCGGCCTCCCGGGGCGGCCGCAACCTCGCGCCCGTGCCGATGGGCCGCAGGGAGCTGGCCGATGTCGTGCTGCCGCCGTTCGAGATGGCGTTGCGGCTGGGCGGCGCCCGGTCGGTGATGAACTCCTACTGCGAGATCGACGGCGTGCCCGTCGCGGCCGACGAGACCCTGCTGACCGGGCTGCTGCGCGAGGAGTGGGGATTCACCGGCACGGTGGTCTCCGACTACTTCGCCGTCCGGTTCCTGGAGCGCCTGCACGGCGTGGCCGGGGACGGCTCGCACGCGGCGGCGCTGGCCCTGCGGGCCGGGATCGACGTCGAGCTGCCCACGGCCGACACCTACGCCGCCCCGCTGATCGAGGCGGTCAAGGCGGGCAAGGTGGACGAGGCGCTGGTCGACCGGGCGCTGCGCCGGGTGCTGGCGCAGAAGGCCGAGCTCGGCCTGCTCGACGCGGACTGGCGGTGCCTGCCCGGCGAGGCCGAGAGCCTGCGCCTCGACGACGGGCCGAGCCAGGACCTCGCCCTGCGGCTGGCCCGGGAGTCCGTCGTCGTGCTCCGCAACACCGGCGCGATCCTGCCGCTGTCGGCGGGGCTGCGGGTGGCCGTCGTGGGCCCCGTCGCCGACGACCCGATGGCGATGCTCGGCTGCTACACCTTCCCCGCGCACATCGGCGAGCATCCCGAGCACGGGCTCGGGCTGGAGATCCCGTCGCTGCGCGAGGAGCTCGGCCGGCTCGTCCCGGACCTGACGTACGAGCGCGGGTGCGGAATCACCGATGAGGACACCTCCGGCATCGCCGCGGCGGCCGCCGCGGCCGCGGCGAGCGACGTGTGCGTGCTGGCCGTCGGGGACCGGGCGGGGCTGTTCGGGCGGGGCACCTCCGGCGAGGGGTGCGACGCCGCCGACCTGCGCCTGCCGGGTGTGCAGCCCGAGCTCGTCAGCGCCGTGCTCGCCACCGGCACCCCCGTGGTCCTGGTGCTGCTCGCCGGCCGCCCGTACGCGCTCGGCCCGGAGACCGAGGCCGCCGCGGCCGTCGTCTACGGCTTCTTCCCCGGCCAGCGGGGCGGCCAGGCGATGGCCGAGGTGCTCACCGGCGCGGTCGCCCCGTCGGGGCGGCTGCCGGTCAGCGTGCCCCGCGACGCCGGCGGCCTGCCCGCGACCTACCTGTCGCCGTGGCTGGGCCACCGCTCCGAGGTGTCGTCGGTGGACCCGACCCCGGCCTACCCGTTCGGGCACGGGCTGAGTTACACGACCTTCGAGTGGAGCGACGCCGCGGTGTCCGATCCGCGCGACTCCGTGGGGTCCGCGCCCGCCTGGCCGGTCGACGGGGAGGTGAGCGTCGGCATCACGGTCCGCAACGCCGGGCCGCGGCCCGGCACGGAGGTCGTCCAGCTCTACCTGCACGACCCGGTCGCGCAGACCACCCGGCCGGTGGTCCGCCTGATCGGCTACGCGCGCGTGCCGCTGGAGCCCGGCCGCTCCGCCCGCGTGACCTTCGACGTCCCGGCCGACGTCACGTCCTTCGTCGGACTGAGCGGCCGGCGCGTCGTCGAGCCCGGCGACGTCGAGCTGCGCTTCGGCCGCTCCAGCGCGGACATGGCGGCGAGCGTGCCGCTGCGCCTCGTCGGCGCCGAGCGCGAGGCCGGCCACGACCGGCGGCTGGGGCCGGCGACGCGGGTGGAGCACGACCCACCGGAGGGCCGGGGATGAGCACCTCGAAGACGCTGGACCCGGGCACGGCGCGGATGCGCCGGTCCGGGCCGCGTCCCGGCCGGCGCGCCCGCCCCCGGTCCGACGGCTGGCGCGCCGCACTGCGCCGCGACTGGCGGCTGTACACGCTGGCGATCCTGCCGCTGCTGTTCTTCCTGATCTTCCGGTACGCGCCGATGCTCGGCAACGTGATCGCCTTCCGGAAGTTCGAGCCGGGCGGCAACGTGCTGGGCGAGGAATGGGTCGGCCTGCGTTACGTGCGGCTGTTTCTGAGTGACCCGACGTTCTGGAACGTGTTCACCAACACCCTGATCCTCGGGGCGCTGACCCTGCTGTTCTGCTGGCCGCTGCCCATCGCGCTGGCGCTGCTCCTCAACGAGGTGCGCAGCAGGCGCCTCAAGCGGTTCCTGCAGTCGGTGTCCTACCTGCCGCACTTCCTGTCGATCGTCATCGTGGCCGGCATCGTCATGCAGATGCTGGCCATCGACGGGCCGATCAACCAGATCGTGAAGGTGTTCGGCGGGGAGCCCACGGCCTTCCTGCAGGAACCGGAGTGGTTCCGCACGATCTTCGTCTCGTCGGAGGTCTGGCAGACCGTCGGGTGGGGCACCATCCTCTACCTGGCCGCGCTGACGACCATCGACGAGCAGCTCTACGAGGCGGCCAGGATGGACGGCGCCGGCCGGTGGCGGCAGATCTGGCACGTGACCCTGCCGGGCATCGCGCCCACGGCGATCACGCTGCTGATCCTCAACCTCGGCACGTTCATGACCACGGGCTTCGAGAAGATCCTGCTGCTGTACAACGCGCTGACCTATCCGACCGCCGACGTGATCACCACGTACCTGTACCGCATGGGCGTGGAGTCCAGCAACCTCAGCTACGCGGCCGCGATCGGCCTGTTCGAGGCCCTGATCGGGGTGGTGCTGATCGTGTCCGCGAACGTGATCTCCCGGCGCGTGGTGGGGACGGGCCTGTGGTGACGCTCGCCAAGAGCCGCGGCCACCGCCTCTTCCAAGGGGTCAACGCCGTCATCCTGACCGGCGTCGTGATCGTGACGCTCTATCCCTTCGTCAACATCGTCGCCCGCTCGTTCAGCGACGAGCGCTACATCCTGAGCGGGCAGGTCAACCTCATCCCCCGCGGGTTCAACCTCACGACGTACCGGATCGTGATCTCCGATCCGATGTTCTGGACGAACTACGCCAACACCGTGGTCTACACCGTCGTCGCCACGGCCGTCGCGATGACGCTGACGACCTGTTACGCATACGTGCTGTCCAAGAAGCACCTCAAGGGCCGTACGGTCCTGATCTGGGTCGCCGTCTTCACCATGATCTTCTCCGGCGGCCTGATCCCCCAGTACGTGCTGGTCAACGGCCTCGGGATGACGAACACCATCTGGGCCATCGTCCTGCCCAACGCCATCAGCGTGTTCAACCTCCTGGTCATGAAGACGTTCTTCGAGAACCTGCCGAACGAGCTGGAGGAGGCCGCCGCCATCGACGGCCTGAACACGTACGGCATCCTGCTGCGGATCGTGCTGCCGCTGTCGAAGGCGGTCATCGCCACGATGGTGCTGTTCTACGCCGTCTCGTTCTGGAACTCGTGGTTCACGGCCTTCCTCTACCTGAACGAGACGGAGTTGTTCCCGGTGACCATCTACCTGCGCAATCTCATCGCCGGGGCCACCGGCGCCGAGTCCGCGGGCGCCATCACGTCCGAGGTGTCGCAGGCCGCCGCCAACATCCAGTCGGTGGCGATCACGCTCACCGTTCTTCCCATCCTGGCGGTCTATCCCTTCGTCCAGAGGTACTTCGTCTCCGGAGTCATGCTCGGCGCGGTGAAGGGCTAGCCCGTCCCCTCCCAGGCAAAGGAAACCCCCCATGCGCGAACTCTCACGACGTCAGGCGATCATCGGTCTGGGTGCGTTCACCCTCGCGGTCGCGGGTTGCGGCGAGGGCGAGACGCCGAAGAAGACCGGCGACGTGTCCGCGAACAAGGCGGGCTCGATGGCGGGCTACGCCGTCGGCCGGCAGTTCAAGGCGACCGAGCCGATCTCGTTCGACGTGCTCTACAACAACCACTCGTTCTACCCGCTCAAGAACGACTGGCTGTTCTGGCAGGAGCTCACCAAGCGGACCAACGTGACACTCAAGCCGGTGGCGGTGCCGCTGAGCGACTACGAGAAGAAGCGCGGCCTGCTGGTGGGCTCCGGCCAGGCGCCGCTCATCATCCCGAAGACCTACCACCCGCAGGAGGAGGCCTTCGTCGCCTCCGGTGCCATCCTGCCGGTCAGCGAGTACATGGACCTGATGCCGAACTTCAAGGACCAGGTCGCCAAGTGGCGGATGGACCCCGAGCTCAACCTGCTCCGGCAGGCCGACGGCCGCTTCTACCTGCTGCCCGGGCTCCACGAGGAGATCTGGGTGGACTACACCCTGGCGGTCAGGACCGACATCATGGAGAAGCTCGGCCTGGAGACCCCCAAGACCTGGGACGACCTGTACACGGTGCTCAAGGCGATGAAGGCCGAATACCCCGACCTCTATCCGATGACCGACCGGTGGGGCGTCCCCACGCCGGGCGGCAACCTGCTCAAGCTGGTCGCCCAGGCCTACGGCACCAAGGGCGGGTGGGAGTACCAGCACGCGACCTGGGACCCCGCCCTCGGGAAGTTCGCCTACACCGGCGCCATGCCGCAGTACAAGCAGATGATCGAATATCTGAACAAGCTGGTGAAGGAGAAGCTGCTCGACCCGGAGAGCTTCACCCAGCAGGACGAGCAGGCCAAGCAGAAGTTCAACTCCGGCAAGTCGTTCGTCATCAGCGCCAACGCGCAGTCGCTGATCAACGACTACCGGCCGACGCTGACCGAGCTCAACCCCGAAGCCAAGATCGCCAAGATCCCGGTGCCGCTGGGCCCGGTGGGAGACTACAAGATCGGCCCGCGGACCGAGAACGGTGTCATGATCTCCAAGAAGGCGCTGGAGAACAAGAACTTCGTGGCGCTGATGCAGTTCATCGACTGGCTCTGGTATTCCCCCGAGGGCGCCGAGTTCGCGAAGTGGGGCGTCGAGGGGACGACGTACACCAAGGACGCCTCCGGCCACTACAAGCTGGCCGACGACATCGACTTCGTGGGCCTCAACGCCGGGGCGCCCAAGCACCTGCAGAAGGACTTCGGCTTCTCCAACGGCGTGTTCGCCTACGGCGGCACCACCGAGCTGCTCAACTCCACCTTCTCCGAGGAGGAGCTGGAGTTCCAGAACGTGATGAACGCGCGCAAGCCGTGGCCGGTGGAGCCGCCGCACCCGTTCAACGACGAGGAGCGCGAGCAGGCCACGCTGTGGGAGACACCGCTGAAGGACCACGTCACCCAGCAGACGCTCAAGTTCATCCTCGGCGAGCGTGACCTGAGCGAGTGGGACGCCTACGTCAAGGAGCTGGAGGGCAAGAACATGACCTCCTACATGAACATCGTGAACACCGCCTACGAGCGGTTCAAGAAGGAGCACGGTTGAGCGATACGGCCGCCCGGAGCCTGCGCGGGTTCGGCCAGGGACCTCTCTCGCGGGTCTCGGCGCTGGTCTACAGCCTGCTGGCCGTGGAGCTGCTGTTCCTGGCCACCGCCCTGCCCGGGCTGGCCGGGCTCGTCCTGCTCGACCGGTCGGCGGGGAACGTCCCGCTGGCCGCCGCCTGCGCGCTGCCCCTCGGCCCCGCGCTGTCGGCCGCCCTGTACGCCCTGCGCCGCCGCGGCCGAGACCTGGCGGACCTGCGACCGGCGGCGGCGTTCTGGCGCGGCTACCGGGCCAACGTGCGCGGCGTGCTGAAGATCTGGGTTCCGTGGCTGGCGGGGATGACCGTCATCGGGACGAACCTGGCGAACTTCGGTGCCGCGGGCGTGCCCGGCTGGTGGGCGGTGCTGCTCGTCCTCGTGGCGGTGGCGGCGACCCTGTGGGCCGGCAACGCGCTGGTCATCACCTCGCTGTTCGAGTTCCGCCCGGTGGACGTCGCCCGGCTGGCGGTCTACTTCTTCGGCCGCCGCCCCGCCGTCACCCTGGCCAACCTCAGCCTGCTCGTCGTGGCCGGCGGCCTCACGCTGGTGGTCACCGAGGCGGCGGTGGCGCTGCTGGCCGCCGGTTTCCTGGCGGTGCTGCTGTGGAACTCCCGGTCGATGGTCGAGGAGGTCGAGCGGGAGTTCACCGCCTGATCAGTGGATGCGCCGGCCGCGGGCGTCGGGCACCCCCGACTTGCGGAAGAAGTAGGTGTTGACCTGGTCACGCCACTCCTCGGCGGAGCGGAGCTGCTCGCCGAGCAGCTCCCGCACCCTGGCGTGCAGCGCGGGTTCCACCGAGCCCGCGGCCTCCTCCCAGAGCCGCCCGTACGCGGCCGCCTCCTCGGCGCCCGCGAAATGGGTGTCGTAGATGTGCTGGATGACCGTCGAGCCGTCGTGCAGCACGTGCCCGTAGGGGACGTGGTGGAAGAACAGCAGCAGCTCGTCGGGGCAGCGCTCGGGCGACTCGTAGACCTCCGACCACGGCGGCGGGTACTGGCCGGTGAAGCCGGTGCCCGAGGCGCGGGTGCGGTCCACGCCGACGCCGTCGCGGTCGGCGAAGTGGTAGGTGCCCCACGGGGTGTACTCGTAGCCGTCCACGTCGGGGCCGTAGTGGTGGCCGGGGCGGACCATGAAGCCGGCGCCGAGCGGCGCGGTGTAGCGCTCGTAGGTGCGCCAGGAGCCGTCCATCAGCGCGTGCAGCGTGCCGCGCGGCGGGTCGGGCGCGGGCGCGAACGTCAGGTCGATCCACTCGTCGAGGATGGCGGCCGGCTCCAGCCAGGGGTCCCAGGCCAGGCGGCCGAAGGCGTAGAGGTTGGCCTGGGCGAGCGGGTGGCCGGTCCAGTACGGGTCGTCGCCCACGTTGGACACCGCCACCATCTCGCCCGCCACCTCCGCCACGGCCCGCCCGGCCGGCCCCCACGGCCGGAACCCGAGCACCTCCCGCCACATCGGTGCCAGATAGCACACGTGCCGCTGCTGGCCGGTGTATTCCTGCGTCGCCTGGAACTCCACCGCCAGCCGCGTCCGGGGCATCGCCGCGATCACCGGTGACACCGGCTCGCGCGGCTGGAAGTCCATCGGCCCGTGCTTCACCTGAAGGATCACGTTGTCCCGGAACTCGCCGTCGAGCGGCTGGAAGTGGTCGTGGGCCGCGCGGGCCCGGTCGGTCGAGCGGTCCCGCCAGTCCTGGCGGTGGTTGTAGACGAAGGCGCGCCAGTGCACGACCCCGCCGAACGGCTCCAGCGCGTCGGCGAGCACGCCGGCGCCGTCGGCGTGGGTGCGCCCGTAGGCGAACGGGCCCGGCTGCCCCTCGGAGTCGGCCTTGACCACGTAACCGCCGAAATCGGGGATCGTCTCGTAGACCCGCGCGGTGGTGGCGGCCCACCACTCGCGCACCCGCTCGTCGAGGGGGTCGGCGCCGGGCAGCCCGCCCAGCGCGACGGGGGAGGCGAAGTTGACCGACAGGTGCACGCGGATCCCGTACGGGCGCAGCGCGCCGGCGATCGCCGCGACGTCCCCGAGCCGGTCCGTCAGCAGGTGGGCCTCGGTGGCGTGCACGTTGACGTTGTTGACCGTGATCGCGTTGACCCCGCACGCGGCCAGCAGCCGCCCGTAGGCCCGCACCCGGGTCAGGTCCCCGCGCGCCGCCCCGTCCGCCCAGAAGATCGAACCGCCCGCGTAACCCCGCTCCACCTGGCCCATCACCGGGTGCACGGCCACGTTGTCCCAGTGATCCACCATGCGCCGCGGCACCGCGGGCCGGTGCGTCTCCGCCGGCCGCGCGGCCCCGAACGCGGCCTCGCCCAGCCGTACCACGTGGAACAGGCCGTACAGCAGGCCCGCCGGGTCGTCGGCGAGCACGACCGTGACGCCGTCGTGGCGGGCGAGCACGAAACCCTGCTCGCCGGGGCCCTCCGGGCCGGCCAGCCGCGCCGCGGCGGCGGGCAGGGGCCGGGCGGTGGAGAGCGCGAGCACCAGGTCGGGCGAGTCCGCCGTCAGGCTGCCGCCATGGCGGGCGCAGGCCGCCTCGGCCTCCTCGCGCACGGTGCCGGCGAGCGGCCCGTCGCCGCACACCAGGACGCGCCGCGAGCCGATCGCCCGGAACGCCTCGGGAGGCAGCCAGGCCGCGTGGACGCCGTTCGGCTCGGGAATGGTCACGGGACTCCTTCGGCACGCCGGTGCGGACCAAGATCCTATCGCCATGCCGTAGGGCAGGGAGACAATGCAGGCGGCTCAGAGGTGACCTGGAAGCTTGTCGGGATTGGCCACCCGCAGGAACGCGAGGATCCGCCCCCCGCGCACCTCCACGGTGTCGATACAGCGCGGCCGCCCCTCGCGGCAGGTCGCCAGCCCCGGGTCCCCGTTCACCTCGACCACCTCCATCCGGTCGCCGGGCCGGTGGGTGCCGAACCACAGCAGCATCCGGGCGACCCGCTCCACCCCATGGACGGGCGCCCGCGCCGCCGTGGCCTTCCCGCCGCCGTCGGCCACGTAGACGACGTCGGGGTCCAGCAAGCCGACCAGCGCCGCGAGATCGCCCGCCTGGGAGGCGGCGCGGAAGGCCCGCAGCACCTCCTCCCGCTCGGCCCGGCCGGCCCGCTGCGGCATCCGCGCCCCCGCCACCCGCCGCCGCGCCCGGGAGGCCAGCTTCCCGCAGGCCACCGGCGACCTGCCGAGCACGCCCGCGATCTGCTCGAACGGCAGCTCGAACACCTCGTGCAGGACGAACGCCACCCGCTCGGGCGGCGGCAACTCCCGCATCACCAGCAACATCGCGGTGCTGACCGAGTCGTCGATGAGCACCCGGTGCGCCACGTCGGGACCGGTCAGGAGCGGTTCGGGCAGCCACGGCCCGACATATCCCACCTTGCGGACCCGCGCGGAGTTGATCACGTTGTACGAGATGCGCGCCGCCACGGTCACCAGCCAGGCCCGCAGATCCGCCACCTCGGACAGATCAGCCCCCGCCGCCCGCAGCCAGACGTCCTGGAGCACGTCCTCCGCCTCGGTGACGCTCCCCAGCAGCCGGTACGCGGTGCCGAAGACGGCGGGCCGGTGCAGCTCCCACTCCTCGTCGAGCCGCGCACTCCGATCGATTCCCACCCCTCCAGATAACCGCAGGTCACAGGGTGCTTCGTGCCCCGGGGGCAGCGGAACGGCGGCCGCCGTGACGGGATCCCGGGCCGGGCTTGACCTGGAGTGCGTTCCAGCTCACCCAGGACATGAAGGTGCTGGACCACAAGATCGGCTCGTTCCGGGCGCGGATGTGAGGCGCGGTGTCCGGGTCTCCGGCGGTGAGAGGGAGCGGGTGCGGTCGAGGGGCGGCCGCCGCCCCGGGCCCCTCGGGCGCGGATGAAAATTTCAGGGGAATCCGCAGGTCGTTGATTGCCGCCGGACGGGCGGGTTGACGGTCGATCCTTACCCGTGCCATCAAGGCTCTGACAGGGCAGCCGCGCCCCTAATTAGGCTGACCCTCCAACAAACTCCGGTGCAAGGCACCGGTCCGACCAGTGGGAAAGCGCTTACCGAAGAGCGCAGAGGGGTAGGTACAGCGGCCTTGAGATTCCAACCACGTACCAGACGGCTCCTGGTGATGGCGACGGCGCTGGCGGGTGTCACCGCCGTGCTGCCGCCCGCGGCGCAGGCGAAGTCGATGGACAGGGACGGCCCGTGGCCGTCGAACACCGGCAGCGTGCACATCACTCAGACGCGCAACACCGGCTCGTTGTTCGACGGCGGCATGAAGCGCCACTACGGCATCGGCGACGGCGGCCAGAGCGAGAGCCAGGACCCGATGTTCGTCGTGCCCAACGGCGGCACGATCCAGAACGTCATCCTCGACGCCCCGGCCGGAGACGGCATCCACTGCCAGGGCTCGTGCACGATCCGCAACGTGTGGTGGAACGACGTGGGCGAGGACGCCGCGACGTTCATGTCCTCCAGCTCGTCGGCGACGTACCTGGTCGACGGCGGCGGCGCCCGGTCCGCCTCGGACAAGGTGTTCCAGCACAACGGCGCCGGAACGCTGACCATCAGGAACTTCCAGGTGCACAGCTCGGGCAAGCTCTATCGCGCCTGCGGCAACTGCTCCAGCTCCTACCGGCGCAACGTGGTCATGGACGGCATCACCGCCCGCTCCACCAAGGTGCTGGCCGGGATCAACACCAACTGGGGCGACACCGCGCGCTTCAGGAACATCGCCGTGTACGGCAGCGGCACCACCATCTGCGAGAAGTACCGGGGCGTCCCGAAGGGCAGTGAGCCGGTCAAGATCGGCTCGGGCGCGGACGGCGTGAACTGCCTCTACTCCTCCTCCGACATCACCATCCGCTGACAGGACTCCGGCTCTCGGGGAAGCGCGCCCTTCCCCGAGGGTCTCGGAATGTTAGCGCTACTATCAACCAGCGAGGTGCGCGTGAAACGCCTGGCCATCCTGCCGATGCTGCTCATCGGCTGCTTCCTGATGAAGGCGGGCACCGCGTCGTCGATCACGGAGTTCGACGCGTGGATGTTCCGCGACTGGTGGCGCCACCTGAAGAGCTGTTACGGCCGCTGACCGCGCCGCCACCGCGCCGCCACCGCTCCGGCCAGGCGGGTTGCCGCGCGGCCCGGTGCTCGTCCCGGGCCGGCCGGTGGCGCCGGATGACCGGTCGCACGAGAGCCCGGGGCGCCCCGTTTTCCACCCCTGTCCGTGGTGGGGTGGAAAACGGGGCGCCGGTCAGGCCATGATCGGCACCCGGTTTCCGGTGCGGGCGGACTCCAGCGCGGCCGTCACCATGGCCAGGCTCCGGATGTTGTCGTGGCACTCGCCCTGCGGCGCCCGCCCCGTACGCAGCCCCGCCACGAACTCGTCCAGCCCCTCCGCCAGCCCGGCGAAGCGCCGCCGCCCGGGGAACGGGTCGGCCTCCGGGGCGTGCGGCCGTACCACGTGGCCCTCGACGGCCTCGGCGGTCGGGTCGCCGTCGCCGTCCCAGCGAGCCGTGCCGTGCGACCCGGCCGCTCGCCAGCTCCCCGTCCACGACGTCGCGCCGCCGGGCGCCGACCAGCTCCCGGTGAACGTGTACCGCAGCCCGCCGGTCATCTCGAAGATCGCGGTGGCCGAGCAGGCGCCCGGATACCAGGTCCACGCGGGCCGGAACGACTCGCAGTAGACCGAGACCGGATCGCTCCCCGAGACCGCCCGGGCCGCGTCGAACAGGTGGATGGCCATGTCCTGTAACAGCGGGTGCTCCAGCTCGTCGAGGAACGGCCGCCCCCGGTACGGCATGTAGAACTCCGACGTCAGCAGCCCGAGCGGCCCGAGCTCGGCCACCGTGCGCCGGAAGGCCACCAGGGTCGGCTTGAAACGGCGGTTCTGGTTGACCGCGAACAGCCGCCGCGCCTCGTCGGCCGCCCCCACCATGGAGCGGGCCTCCGCCAGCGTGACCGACATGGGCTTCTCGCTCAGCACCGACACTCCACGCCTGAGCGCGGTGACCGTCACGTCGTGATGTGCCCGCGGAACCGTGCAGTTGACGATGAAGTCGGGCTCCTGGCCGTCCAGCACGGCGGTCAGCGAGGAGCTGACCGGCAGGTCGTCCAGGCCGAGCTTGGCGGCGGCGGCGCGGGCCAGGTCCTCGGCCACGTCCACCCAGCCGACCAGCTCGGTGTCGGGGTGGGCGAGCAGCTCCGGCGCCCACTCGCCGCCGATGAAGCCGGCGCCGACCACCACGGCACGCAGCGGCCGGTCCGCCGTCACGGTGTCGAAGGCCGGGCTGCCGGCCTCCTTGGGGGAGGAGGTCAAGGGGGTTGGGCTGTCGGACGGCAAGGCGGCTCCTACCACTGGATGGGGGTGTGAACGTTCTGCAGGGGGTCGCCGGGCTGCTCGGCCGGGGCGGCCCACAGGACCGCGTTGGCCAGCACGCGCCGCACGCCGGGGTGGTAGTAGATGGGGTATTCCTGGTCGCCGGGGCTGAAGTAGAAGACCCGGCCGAGACCCCTGCGGTAACAGCAGCCGCTGCGGAAGACCTCGCCGCCGCTGAAGTTGCTGATGAAGACCAGCTCGTCCGGCTGGGGGATGCCGAACGGCTCGCCGTAGGTCTCCTGCCGCTCGATGACCAGCGGCCGGGGCACGCCCCGCGCGATCGGATGGCCGGGGGAGACCGTCCAGACCAGCTCCCGCTCGGCGGCGTCGCGCCAGTTGAGCGTGCAGGTGGTGCCCATCAGGGCGCGGAAGATCTTGGAGTAGTGGCCCGAGTGCAGCACGATCAGGCCCATGCCGCCCAGCACGCGCCGGCGTACCCGCTCGACGATCTTGTCATCGACCTCCTCGTGCGCCATGTGCCCCCACCAGGTGAGCACGTCGGTCCCGGCCAGGGTCTCGTCCGTGAGGCCGTGCTCGGGGTCGTCGAGTACGGCCGTGCGCACGCGTACCCGCTCGCCGAGCAGCTCGGTCAGTCCCGCCGCGATGGCGCCGTGGATGCCGTCGGGGTAGCGGCGGCGCACGTCCTCCTCGCGTTGCTCGTGGTAGTTCTCGCTCCAGACAGTGACGTTGACCGCCATCCGCTTCCCTCCGGTCGTGGCTCGTCAGATCGATTTCTGCCCAGCCCGTGGTGACCGGGAAACGGGTCACGCCGCGCGGGCGTCCCAGTCGATGTGGTGGGCGTAGATCCAGCGGCTGGGCGCCGACCTCGGCCGGGCCGCCTCGGGGGAGTCCGTGTGCTGACACCCCTGGGGACGGGCCTGCTCGAAACGCCGTGAGGCGCGGTCCCGGTCCTGGATGGGTGGGCACACGTACCTCTTCCGTGGTGGCGGCCCCGGGAGTCGCGACGCACGGGCCGTCACCGGGGCGTGGGCGCGGCGTGGACCTGGTGGTGCGCGGGCGATACCCAGGGGCTCAACCCGGGCCTTCCCCTGGTTATATACGGTGTCAAGTTTGGTCATAGTTATCGATGCCGACCGGGCGTCATGCCCGATGAGCACGGAATCGAGGCGTATATGACCGAAGCGAGAAGCGCTGTTGACCAGGACACGGGCGAAGTTCCGCACGTGGAGATCACCCTCGACGTCAACGGCGTCCCGTACGGGCTGCGCGTGGACGCCCGGGTCACCCTCCTGGACGCGTTACGCGACCACCTCGGCCTGACCGGGGCCAAGAAGGGGTGTGACCAGGGTGCCTGCGGGGCCTGCACGGTGCTGATCGACGGCAGGCGCGTGGTGGCCTGCCTGACGCTCGCCGCCCAGTGCGAGGACCGTCGCATCACCACGATCGAGTCCCTGGCCGAGGGAGGCACGCCGCACCCGCTCCAGACGATGCTCGGGTGCCGGCCGAGGGATGTCGGCGGCGTGGACGTGGCCCTGAAGGGCGGTCGCCGGCCCTGCGGCTGGAACCGGCGTTCGGCTGCGGAACGGCGCAAGGTCCAGGATGACGGGGCGAGCGTCTGGCCTGCCGTTCTCTGGAAGATCTCCGCACCCTCGTCGGCGCGATCAGCAGCCTACCCGTCGGGCCGGTGAACGGATCTCTCATGCCCGCCACCCGCGTCGATCTGGCGGCCCGTGTCGTGATCCGCGGAATGTCGGAGCGGCCTGCTTCGTGATCCGCGGATTGTCGGAGCGGCCCGATAAAGTCCCGCCATGGTTGACGCGATGGTGGTGTGCTCGCCTGCCCGATCCCCGGGTGGCAGGCCTTCGGCGGTGCGGGCGTGAACACCCGCCGGACAGTGGCACCAGAAGCCCTCCGGGGGACGGTCGGCGACGTCCGCCGGGCAGTGGCGCCAGACGCCCTCCAAGGGACGGCGCCGGACGATCGCCGAAGGGCGACGGCATCGGGTGGTCGCCGGGTGACGGCACCGGAGGTCCGCCGGGCGACCTCACAGCGCGCCTGGGACGATCTCCTCAAGCTCGCCAGGGCCGGTGACACCGTGGGGACCGTGCGCCTGGTCACCGAGTTCGACGCCGCCGGGCGCAAGGCGGTCGCGGCCCGGTTGTCCGATCACGTGACCGAGCAGGGCCGGGCCGGCCGGTGGTGGGACTGGCCGGGGCAGTGCGCGCCGCTCATGGTGGCGGGGGTCGCCTGCCTGGGCGGGCCGGCGGCGGTGGCGGCCTGGTTGTTCCGGCCGGAGCTGCGGTGGGCGGCCGACGGCGATCTCGGCTGCCTGCCCGAGCTGTTGCGGCGGCGGCCGGCGGGGTGGCGGGCGGACCTGGCGCGCCGGGTGGCCGCCCGGGTGCGGCTGCCGGAGCTGCGGCACTGGGCGCTGGCCGCGGAGCTGGTCCGGGAGACGGGGATCGAGCCGCCGGACGACGCGGCGTTCATGGCCGGCTGGTTGCGGGCGTTGAGCCCGGCGCCGGCCGCGGGTGATCGGCTGTTCACCGCCTACCGGCGGCGGGTCTTCGAGATCGATGGCCTGGCCACGGCCGACCTGTGGCGGGTGGTCGAGTCGGTCGTCCGGCTCGTGGCCGACGGACGGCTGGAGCGGGCGGCGGTGATCGACGGACTGGTGCGGCGGCTGCTGCGGGACGGGCCGGGCGCGCCGGTGCCGTTCGCGGTCCTGCACGACCGGCTCGACCTGGACCTCGACGAGGCCGCCCGGCGCGCGGCGGACTACGCGGCGCTGCTGCCCGCCGGGCCGGTCGCGGTGGCCGATCTGGCGCTGGCGCAGCTACGGCGGCTGGAGGAGTCGGGGCGGCTGGCTGAGGAGCTGTTCGCCGAGGCAGTGGCGGCGCTGGCGTTCCGGCCGGAGAAGAAGCTGCTGCGCGCGGTCGTCTCGTGGGCGGGCGACGCCGTGCTGCGCGACGCCGGGCGGGTGCCGGCCGTGTTGCGTGCGATGTCGTCGATCTTCACGCAGGACACTCTCGCCCTGCGGGAGCAGGCCGTGCGGCTCGCCGTCAAGCTGGCGCCGCAGGCCGACCAGGCGGCTCGTGAGGTGGTCAGGGAGGCGGCGGCCGGGCTGCCGGCCGAGCTCCGGGAGCAGATCGCGCCGGCGTACGGGGGCGGCATCGCCGAGCAGGCGGCCCTCACCGCGGCGGCCCTGACGGCCGGGCACGCGCCGAGCCTGCCGGGGCCCATCGCCTCGCCGGAGGAGCTCGCCCGCGAGATCGCCGCCTTCGACTGGCCGCCCGACCCCTACACCTACGAACGCCTCCTCGCCGGGCTGGCCGACTGGTCGCACCGGGCGCCCTGGGCGTCGCGGGAGGCGTTGCGTGCCTGGTGGCAGCCGTTCGAACCGGCGGACTACGGGCACTTCGGGAGCGAGATCGACGAGGGGCTCGTGGCGGTGGTGCGCCGGGCCTTCCTGGCCTTCGCCTCGCCGGGCGACAGCAGGGCGCTGACGGCGGAGAGCGCATCCAAGCGGCGGCGGCCGCGGGCTCCCGGCGCGCTCGACCGGATCTACCTGGAGCGGGCGCGGGAGCTGGCGACGGCGTTCGAGCAGGGTACGGGTTACCCGGTGCTGCTGGCCACGCCCACGCGCGGCACCGGCCACGTCGATCCCGGGGTGCTGCTCGACCGGCTGGAGCTGCTGGAGGCCGGCGGGGCGGCGGCGCTGCCGGCCGACCTGGCGCAGGCGCTGCTGCGGCTGCCCCGCGTGGTCGGCGCCGTCCACGTCCGGCGTGCCGGGCGGCTGACCTCGGAGGCGGGGCGGGCGTGCGCGGCCTGGATGCGCGGCGGCGGCCTGGCCGATCCCCGCGTGACCGTGTCCGTACACGGCCGGGCCCACCTGCGGGCCGAGCTCGACCTGCCGTCCGCCGGTCTGGCGTCCGCTGGTCTGCTGTCCGCCGGCCCGCCTCCCGCTGGTCTGCCGTCCGCCGCCCCCTTGCTCGCCGACCTGCCGGTGGCGATTCGGGAGCTGTTCGAGCTGCAGACCGGCCACTCCTACACGCTGGGCTGGTGGCCCCTGGTCCTCCCTTCGCATCGGGAGCTGGTGGCGGCGCACCTGTCCTGCTACCTGCCGGCGTCGATGGCGGGCGCCGACCGGCAGACGGCGGTGCTGGCGAGCGTGGTGCACGGGGACGGCCCGCTGGGGGCGGGCATGGCGCACGCGCTGGCCTGCGGCATGGGCCACGAGAACGCCGCCGACCGCGGCGCGGCCACCGACGCGCTGCTCACCCTGGCGGCGCGGGGGGAGGTGCCGGTGGTGGCGCTGGCGGAGGCGGTGACGCGGCTGGTGCGGGCCGACTTCCTCAAGCTCAACCGGGTGGTCGCGGTGCTCGACGACGCCACGCAGGCCGGGGCCCAGGAGGTGGTGTGGGAGGTGGTCGTACGGGTCCTGCCGGGGTTGCTGCCCGCGGAGGGCGAGCGGCCGCGCGCCGGGGTCGCGGACCTGCTGGCGGCGGGGGCCAGGGCGGCCAGGATCGCGGGGGTCCGGGCGGAGGTTCCTGAGGTGGCGGCGGTGGCGGCACGTACGGGATCGAGCCGGCTCGTGCAGGAGGCGCGACGCTTATGGCACCTGATCACCTCACCTAAGGGATCTACGTTGTAAAGGCGCTCGCGGAGGCGGCCGCCTCGCCGATCTGGCCGCCACCCGCACTCTCCCGCGTGCTCATCGCCGTGCCACCCGTCGCTACGTCATGTGGCTCCCCGGACGTATATCAGCAGACGTCAGGAGCCGCCGCGTTCACCCGTCTCCGGGAGCAGCCTTGGGATCGTCCTGGCGGCTCCCCCTGGAAACCGCCGAGCTCAGGAGGACCTGGGCGCGTCGGGCCCGTCCTCCTCGGCGAGGGTGTGCGGGTGGTCGCGGACGTGGGTCAGGTCGGCTTCCATCCGGGCGGCGGCCTCGGCGAGCGCGGGCAGGACGTCGCGCAGCAGGTCGGCCGGGGTGGCGCGGCTGGCGTGGGTGGCGACGTTGACGGCCGCGACGGTCCGCCCGCCGGGGCCGCGCACGGGCACCGCGATCGAGCGCACGCCCTCCTCCAGCTCCTGGTCCACCAGGGCGTAGCCGTCGGCGGCGGCCTGCCGGATCACGGCGCCCAGCTCGGCGGGGGAGGTGACGGTGTAGCGCGACAGCGGACGGGGCACGATCGAGGCCAGCCGTTCGGCGGGCTGGTCGGCCAGCAGCACCCGGCCCATCGAGGTGGCGTACGCGGGGAAGCGGGTGCCGACGGTGATGTCCACGCTCATGATGCTCACCGTGGGCACGCGGGCCACGTAGACGACGTCGTCGCCGGACAGCACGGCGACGGAGGCCGACTCGCGCACCCGCGCCACCAGGTCGGCCAGGTGTGGCTGGACGATCTCGCGCAGAGTGCGGGCCGACAGGGGGGCGTAGCCGAGTTCCAGCACCTTGGGCAGCAGCACGTAGCGGTTGCCGTCGGCGGCGGCGTACCCGAGGCGTTCGAGCGTGTGGACCGCCCGCCGCACGCTGGCGCGGGGCAGGCCGGTGGTCCGGGCGGCGTCGGCGAGGCTCGCCCCGCCGACGGCCGAGCCGAGCGCGACCAGCACGGACAGACCGCGGGCCAGCGACTGCAGACCGCCGTCGGCCGGGCCGGCGGCGCGGACGGCCGGGCGGGGCTCGGGGGGCGGGCCGGCCAGGGCGGCCTCCATGCGGGCGACGGTCTCGCGCATGCGGGGCAGGGCGTGGGCGGCCAGCCCGGCGACGGTGTGCCTGCTGGTGTGGCTGACCACGCTCAGCGCGCAGACCGCCTTGCCGTCCGGGCCGCGTACGGGCAGCGCGACCGCGATCAGGCCCGGCTCGATGAGCTGGTCGTCCTCGGCCCACGGCGCGGCCGGGTCGAGCAGGGCCAGCCCGGCAGCGCAACGGTCGGCGGGCAACCGGTCGCCGACCCGGAAGACGATCGACATCGTGCGCCGCCGGGTGAACTGCGCGATGAAGCGCACCGCGTCGCCGTCCTGCACGGCCAGCGACACCGGCTCGGCCAGCTCGCGGGCCAGCTCCCCGGCCAGGGGCGCCAGGGCGTCACGCAGGCCGCCGCCGGTCAGGTAGGCCTCGCCGAGCTCCATCAGGCGCGGCGCGAGCAGCACGTCGCGGCCTTCGGCCCGCAGGTAGCCGAGCCGGACGAGTGTGTCCACCGCGCGGTCGACCGTGGCGCGGGCCAGGCCGGTGGCGCGGACCAGGTCCGTGGCGCGGGTGCGCCGGCCTGGATCGGCGGCGCAGGCGCGCAGCACCATCAGCCCGCGCTCCAGGGTTCCGGCCGGTTCCATCGTCTCCCCCTTCGAAGGAGCTTTGACATGAGCGCCTTCGCGTGAACATACTCGATCATAAGATAAATGAACTTTAGTTCACTGAGCGAACATATCGGCTGAACGGAGCGTCGTGCGCACAGACAAGGTGGTCGCGACGGCCGGGGAAGCGCTGGCGGGCGTGCGTGACGGCGCGTCGTTCGCGGTCGGCGGCTTCGGCCTGAGCGGTATCCCCAATGTTCTGATCCGGGCCCTCTATGACAGCGGGGTCACCGGTATCGGGGTGGTGTCGAACAACTGCGGGGTGGACGGCGGTGGGCTGGGTGTGCTGCTGGCCGCGGGCCGGATCGCCCGGGTGACCGCGTCCTACATCGGTGACAACAAGGAATTCGCCCGCCAGTATCTGGCGGGGGAGTTGGAGGTGGAGCTGACTCCGCAGGGCAGCCTGGCCGAGCGGTTGCGGGCCGGGGGTGCGGGGATCCCGGCGTTCTACACCCCGGCCGGGGTGGGCACGCCGGTCGCCGATGGCGGGTTGCCGCTGCGTCACCATCCGGACGGGTCGGTCGCGCTGGCGTCCCCGGCCAAGGAGGTGCGCACCTTTGACGGTCGTGCCTATGTGCTGGAGCACGCGATTACCACCGATTTCGCGCTGGTCCGGGCGGCGAAAGGGGATCGGTTCGGGAATCTGGTGTTCGCCAAGGCGGCGCGGAACTTCAATCCGCTGGCGGCGATGGCGGGGCGGGTCACCATCGCCGAGGTGGAGGAGTTGACGGAGCTGGATCCGGATGAGGTGCACCTGCCGGGGGTGTTCGTGCAGCGGGTGGTGCCGCTGACCGCTGAGCAGGCGGCGGACAAGGCGATCGAGAAGCGCACCATCACCGAGCCGAAGGGAGGGGTGGGGTCGTGAGCTGGAGTCGGGATGAGATGGTCGCCCGGGCGGCGGCCGAGTTGCGTGACGGTGACTACGTCAATCTGGGTATCGGGTTGCCCACCCGGATTCCGTCGTTCCTGCCGCCGGGGGTGGAGGTGGTGCTGCATTCGGAGAACGGCATTCTCGGGGTGGGCCCGTATCCGGCGGCGGACGCGGTGGACCCGGATCTGATCAATGCGGGCAAGGAGACGGTGACGGTGCGGGCGGGAGCGTCGTTCTTCGACTCCTCCCTGTCGTTCGGGATGATCCGCGGCGGCCATATCGACGTCGCGGTGCTCGGCGCGATGCAGGTGTCGGCCGGCGGGGATCTGGCCAACTGGATGGTGCCGGGCCGGTTGGTCAAGGGCATGGGCGGGGCGATGGATCTGGTGCACGGGGCCCGTAAGGTGCTGGTGATCATGGAGCATACGGCCAGGGACGGCTCGCCGAAGATCGTTGAGCGGTGTTCGCTGCCGTTGACGGGGCAGGGGTGCGTGCATCGGATCATCACCGACCTCGGCGTCCTCGACGTCACCGACCGGGGGCTGGCACTGGTCGAGTGCGCGCCTGGGGTGAGCGCGCAGGAACTGCGCGACCGTACGGATGCGGAGGTCGCCGCATGAAGGACGTCTACATCGTCGACGCCGTGCGCACGCCGTTCGGCCGCTACGGCGGCGCGCTGGCCGGCATTCGCCCCGATGACCTGGCCGCGCACGTGCTGACGGCGCTGGTCGAACGCACCGGCCAGGACACCGTGGACGAGGTGGTGCTGGGCAACGCCAACGGGGCGGGGGAGGAGAACCGTAACGTGGCTCGGATGGCCGCGCTGCTGGCGGGTCTGCCGGTGACCACGCCGGGGGTGACGGTGAACCGGTTGTGCGGCTCCGGCATGGAGGCGGTCATCCAGGCCTTCCGGGCGATCGCGGTGGGTGACGCCTCCGTGATGATCGCGGGTGGGGTGGAGTCGATGACCCGGGCGCCGTGGGTGTTGCCCAAGCCGGAGCGGGCGTTCCCGGCCGGCGGGCAGGAGCTGGTGTCCACCACGCTCGGCTGGCGGCTGGTCAACCCCCGGATGCCGGCCGAGCACACCGTCCCGTTGGGGGAGGGGGCGGAGTTGATCGCCGACCGGTATCGGATCGAGCGGGCGGCACAGGACGCGTTCGCGCTGGCCAGCCATCAGAAGGCGGCCAAGGCGTCGTTCGAGCGGGAGATCGTCCCGGTCGGCGCGCTGGTGCGGGATGAGGGGATCCGTCCGGACACGTCGCCGGAGGCGCTGGCGAAGTTGAAGCCGGCCTTCCGCAAGCAGGGAGGGACAGTGACGGCGGGGAATGCCTCTCCGCTCAACGACGGCGCCGCCGCCCTGCTGTTGACCGATGAGGAGGGGCTACGGGGGCGGGAGCCGCTGGCCCGGATCGTGGCCGGCGCGGTGAGCGCGTTGGAACCACGCTATTTCGGGTTGGGCCCGGTGGAGGCCACGCGCAGGGTGCTGGCCAAGACGGGCAAGGGGTTCGGGGAGCTGACGACCGCCGAGGTGAATGAGGCGTTCGCGGCGCAGGTGCTGGGGTGTCTGGCCGAGTTGCCTGACCTGGATCCGGCGATCGTGAATCCGGATGGCGGGGCGATCGCGTTGGGGCATCCGCTGGGTGCGTCGGGGGCTCGGATCACGGGCGCGGTGGCGCACCGGTTGGCCGCGGCTGGTTCGGGGGCCGGGCTGGCCACACTCTGTATCGGCGTCGGACAAGGCCTGGCCCTCATCCTCGAAAGGTAGGCGACATGCACCAACCTCCCAAGCAGGCTGACATCGACCGGCAGATCGCTGAACTGCGCGCGGAGGGCGGCGGGGACCACCCCTCCCGCGACTACGCGCCGTACCGCAGCACCCGGCTGCGCCACCCCAGGCAACCGCTGGTCCCGATCAAGGATCCCGAGGCCGCCGAGCTGGCCGGCCCCGTCTTCGGCGCCACCGACGTGACCGCCTTCGACTCCGACCTCACCAAGCAGCACCTCGGCGAGCCGCTCGGCGAGCGCATCACCGTCACCGGCCGGGTGCTCGACCGCGACGGCCGTCCCGTGCGCGGCCAGCTCGTGGAGATCTGGCAGGCCAACGCCTCCGGCCGCTACCTGCACCAGCGCGACGACCACCCGGCGCCGCTCGACCCCAACTTCACCGGCGTGGGCCGCTGCCTGACCGGCGCGGACGGCACCTACACCTTCACCACGATCAAGCCCGGCGCCTACCCGTGGCGCAACCACCTCAACGCCTGGCGGCCCGCGCACATCCACTTCTCCCTCTTCGGCACGGCGTTCACGCAGCGCCTGGTCACCCAGATGTACTTCCCCGGCGACCCGCTGTTCCCCTTGGACCCGATC
The DNA here is from genome assembly GCF_039871825.1 of Nonomuraea sp. B12E4. Lineage (NCBI taxonomy): Bacteria > Bacillati > Actinomycetota > Actinomycetes > Streptosporangiales > Streptosporangiaceae > Nonomuraea > Nonomuraea sp. B12E4. Next base: position 173,162 of record NZ_JBDPME010000011.1, read on the forward strand.
ATGCAGTCGGTCACCGACGACCAGGCCCGGCAACGGCTGGTCGCCGCCTACGACCACGAGCTGTCCAAGCCGGAGTGGTCCCTCGGCTACCGCTGGGACATCGTCCTGGACGGCCCCACCGCAACCTGGATGGAGGAAGGCCGATGAACCCCACCCCCTCGCAGACCGTCGGCCCCTTCTACGGCTTCGCGCTGCCCTTCCCCGGCGGGGGCGACCTCGCCACCGGCGGGATCGTCGTCCACGGCCACGTCTACGACGGCGCGGGCGAGCCGGTGCCCGACGCGCTGCTGGAGTTCTGGCAGCCCGACCCCTCGGGATCGCTCCGCGGCAGTCCCGGTACGCTGCGGCGCGACCCGGTCAACGGCGCCGTGCTGGGCCGGGACGGCGTGCGCTTCACCGGGTTCGGCCGGGTGCCCACCGACCTCGACGGGCACTGGACCCTGCGGACGCTGGAGCCCGGCAACGGCTACATCAGCGTCTGCGTCTTCGCCCGCGGCCTGCTGCACCACCTCTACACCCGCATCTACTTCGGCCACGACCGCTTCCTCGACTCGCTGCCCCCCGAGCGTCGGCAGACCCTGGTGCCCGTGCGGGAGCGCCCGGGCGTCCACCGCTTCGACATCCACCTGCAGGGCGAGAAGGAGACGGTCTTCCTGGACTTCGGCTGACCGGTCACCAGTTGCGCCAGTACCGGTAGATCACCGAGTCGTTGTAGGGGCTGTCGTGCCAGGCGTGGCGCACGCGTGCCCACTGGCCCCACTTCGAGACGATGCCGTCCAGCCAGTACGTGTTGTCGCCCGGGTCGTTCATCCACACGTTCCCGAAAGGCGAGGTGGAGTACCAGGCGAAGGCGTGGCAGTTGTACTTGCGGGTCGCGTCGGTCTCACGGACGGCGTCGGGGTAGGTGGAGTCGACGATCCCGTTGACCCTGGTGATCTCCGCCGCGCTCAGCTCGAAGGTGCGGCCGGCCTGGCCGGCTGCGCGGCGGGGCCGCCGGAAACGGGGGCGGGCGTGTTCCAGCGGCTCGGCCTGTGGCTGCACGCCGCCGAGGCCGAGACGGCCGCCGCGAGGACGCACCGGCCGGGAGATCGCCCGCAGACTCGGCCTCTCGGTAGGCACGGTGGACAACTACCTGTGCCGCGCCTACGCCAAGCTCGGGGTGTCCGGCAGGACGGAACTCGCCGATCTCCTGGCCCGCTGAACGGAACCCGGCCCACACCGCCAGGAACCCGGCTCACCGCTCCAGGAAACCCGCCACGATCGCGGCGAACTCGGCCGCCCGGTGCTCCAGCGGGATCATCCCGTCCTCGATCACCGCCCTCTCGCTGCCCGGCAGCCGGGCGGCCAGCCGGTCCAGCTCGGGAAAGGCGAACGGATCCCCGGCGGCCCCGACCAGCAGCACCGGGCAGCGGACCAGCCCCACCCGCTCCTCCATCCGGTACGCCGCCACCGCCTGGTGCCCCCGCTCCACCTCGGGCAGCACGGTGAGCGCGTCGCGGACGTAGCGGTTGAGCAGCCGCCACGGATAGTACGGCGCCCGGTTGCGCCACATCGCGGTCAGGTGGGAACCGTCGGCACTCACGCTGACGGCGTCGATGGGCGGCCGGTCGCGGCGGTGCGTCCGGCCCTCCTGGTCGATCATCGGCGTGGACGACAGCACCAGCCGCGACACCCGCTCCGGCGCCCGCGCCGCCACCTCGACCGCCACCACGCCTCCCGTGTGATGCCCGGCCACGGCGGCCACGGCCAGGCCGAGCGCGTCCATGAGGGCGAGCACGCCGGCGGCGTAGTCCCCGATGGAGTGGCGCGGGGGAGGGGCGGAGTTGCCGAAGCCGAGCGTGTCCATCGCGATGGCCCGCCGGGTACGCCCCAGCAGCGGCAGGACCTCGCGGTACTCGTCCCAGGAGCGCGGCGTCTGATGCAACAGGAGCACCGGCTCGCCCGCGCCGCACGAGGCGTAGTGGATCTGGCCGAAACGGGTGTCCGCATAGCCGAACCTGATCATCCGCGACTCCCGGGACCGCGCCGTCGCGGGGCCTCACGCACGCCCCCGCCACCGAACCACCCGACCAGCGTGCCCGAACCCGTACGCATCTGTCACGCGGTCACGCCCCACCGGCCAGCGCGCCCCACCGGCCGGAATGAAGCCGGAGGGGCGGTGACAAGCGAGGCCGTGAGGCGGCGGCCCGTGCCGGGTGTCAGAGACCGACGGCCTGCTGCAGGCCCTTGATGTCGATCTTCCGCATGCCCAGCATCGCCTGCATGGCCTGCTGCGCCTTGACCGGGTCGGGGTGGGCCAGCAGCTCTGGCAACTGCCTCGGGATGATCTGCCAGGACAGCCCGAACCGATCGGTCAGCCAGCCGCACTGCAGCTCCTTGCCGCCCTCGGTCAGCTTGGCCCACAGCTCGTCCACCTCCTCCTGCGACTCGCAGTCCACGTAGAGGGACATCGCCGGGGTGAGCGTGTACTGCGGGCCGCCGTTCAGCGCCTGGTACCGCTGCCCCGCCAGCTCGAACGTGACCACCATCGCCGGCCCCTCCTCACCCTGGCGCTGCACGTCGACGACGCGCGAGCCCGGGATCAGCGAGGTGTAGAAGGTGGCGGCCTCCTCGGCCTGGTCGTCGAACCAGAGGAACGTGGTGACCTTCTGCATGGTGCTTTCCCTTCATCTCGGATGTGCTTCCGACAACGCGTCGAACACTCCTCCCGCACATCGACACACCACTTCAAGATTTTTTCAATGAGGCTCGCCCTCTGCCCACCACGGCGATCGTTACCGGCGGCCCACCTCACCCGGCGGTGAACAAGCACTCGCGCCGACGGCCATCGGACGTTCGGCCGATCTCACTGGTCGCTCGGCCGACCCTTCGGTAGGTCCGTGATGACGGAGGGACGCGCATGGCCGGCCCGTCGCCAGATGCGGAAGCGGCAGGGGGTCGCGGGTGCCGCCTTTATTGATGCGGGCCTCGCCGGTTGGGCTGATGCCAAGAATGATCTCGATACAGCCGCCGCCCTGCCAGACGTGCATGCGGTAGCCGCGCTCGATCAGCGACCCGGAGACCTCGCCGGTGGTCCTGCCTTACCGGTCGAGGTGGCGCTGCTCGATCTCCAGCAGGAGGGTGGGCCGATACTGCTCGATCCGCTGAGCGAGGTCCCGGCGGCGATCGAGTACGTCGAGCGGGGACACGCCCGAGCCAAGGTCGTCATCACGGTATGACCCCCCGTTGCGCGGACCGGCCGGCCGGCGCGGATCAGGGCGCGGTCAGCGCCGCGTGGATGGTCGCGCCGTTGCGCTCCAGCCACGCCTCGCGCCGCTTGATCTCGTCGCCGACGCCCTCCTCCCACATCCGCGCCCAGCCGCCGCCCCGCTCCTCGGCGATCTGCTTCATCGAGAACCACGCGCGCCGCGTCCGCAGCACGGCCACCTCGACCAGCCGCGACCGGTCGACGTCCGACGTCCCGTAGGCGTCGGCCAGGATCCGGCAGCGGCGCGGCACGTCCACCCCCCGCAGCAGCGGGTCGGCGTCGGCGGGGTCGCCCAACGGCGCCCAGTACAACATCGCGTTGCACACCTCGTCCACCCGGGGGACCGGCTTGGCGAGGTCGAAGTCGATCAGCGCGGCCGCCCTGCCGTCCCGGAACACGATGTTGTCCGGCGTGTAGTCCATGTGCCCGACCAGCTCGGCCGGGTACGGCGGCGCGGGCGGCATCCCCGGCGGCGGCGAGACCCCCTGGCCGGGCCGGACCCCGGCGGGCACGACGAAACCGGCGACGGCGTCGTCGTAGTCGCGTACGAGCCGCCCGACGGAGGCCAGGCGCTCCTCGTCGGCGATCCAGCCGGGCCGCGGCCGCCCGGCGACCTCGCCGGACACGAAGGTCAGCACCTCCCGACCGGCCGCGTCGATGCCGAGGAGCCGCGGAGCGCCCGCGAACCCCACCTCCTCCAGATGACGCAGCAGCGCGTGGACGAGCGGCGTGTGGGGGCCGACCGGGCGGCGCACGGTGTCGCCGACCTGTACGACCCCCTCGGTGACGTCACCGCCGAGGAGCGGGATCTCGGGCTGGGACTCGGACGGTTCGGCGTACGTGAAGGCGTTCATCGTTTCCCTGGAGGGTCGGCAGCGGGCGAACTCGTGATCTTACGACAGCGGGCGCGGCCCGTCCGCCGCCGGCCTCAGTTGAGCACGATCCCCGGCAGCACCGGCAGGCTCATCGGGTCGGGGTATTCGGCCAGCGGGCGGGCCTGGCCGGTGTTGACGTCGATGCCGTACAGGCCGGTGGCGCCGTCGTGCGTGTAGATGATCGTGACCTCCGACGTGCCCCGCCACAGCCCGGTGCCGTAAATGCCGCTGCCCCTGGTGCTCGGCAGGCCGCGGATGGGCACCTTCCGCAGCGTGCGCCTGGTCTTGGTGTTCGAGCTGGGTGAGCGTGCGCTTCATGTGCTCGGGGAACTCGAACGCGGCCACCGGACGAAAGGTTGCAACGGTTCCCGGGACGACCTCCGGAGTACGGGGCGGACGGAACCCTGAACGCCCGCCCCGGTCACGGCTCAGGGCATCGGGTGTTCCGTGGCGCCGCCGCAGTAGCTGATCCCGATCGGTGCGTCGCTGAACCGGCACACCTGCACGACCACCCGGTCGATGGCGGTGACCCCGGTCGGATCGGCCAGTTCGAGCGACAGCGTGACCGTGGCGTTGTCCGCCCTGACGGTCTCGGCGTCGACGAGGGTCTTGCCGCCAGCCCGGTCTGCATCGTGTTCCAGCCGCGCAACTCCTGGAAGTACAGGGTGGCCAGGAACTGGAAGCCCGCGAACGCGAACAGGAACAGCAGCGCGGCCACGTTCACCCGCACCAGCGGCGCCGTGCGCAGGATGCCCAGCCGCACCAGGGGCGAGGACGACCGCCGTTCGATCGCGATGAACAACCCCAGCAGCGCCAGCCCCGCGGCGAACGTGGCGACGGTCAGGCCGGGGCCGTCGCCAGGGCGCTCCAACCGGACCACCCCGTACGCCAGCAGCAACATGGTCCCCGTGATGGCGAACGCCCCCGCCACGTCGAAGCCGCCCGTGGGCCGCTCGCCACCCGCTTCGCGAAGGAGCACCAGCGCCGCCGCCAGGATCAGCACGGACAGGATGACCGGCGCGAAGAACACCCACCGCCAGCCGAACGAGGTGAGCACGCCGCCCGCGACCAGGCCGAGCGAGAATCCGCCCGCCGCCGTCCCCGCGTACACGCCGAGTGCCTTGGTGCGCATCGGCCCCTGGGGGAAGTTGGATGTGATCAGCGCCAGCCCGGCGGGGGCCATGAACGCGGCCGCGACCCCGGTGGCGAACCGCGCGGCCAGCAGCATCCAGCCTTCGGTGGCGAGCCCGCCGAGCCCGGAGAAGACCAGGAAGACGGTCAGCCACAGCACGAACATCCGCCGGTATCCCAGCAGGTCGGCGGCGCGCCCGCCCAGCAGCATGAACCCGCCGTAGCCGAGCACGTACGCGCTGACCACGCCGCTGAGCGTGCCGGTGGACAGCCCCAGGTCGGCGCGGATCGACGGCAGCGCCACATTCAGCATCGCCACGTCGATCCCCTCCAGGAAGATCGCGCCGCAGAGCACCAGCAACACTCCCCACGCCCGCCCTGTCATGCGGGCGGGACGGCTGGATCCGCTGACGGAATTGGACATCAGAGCCTGACCCCATCTCTTCCGGGAACCGGTCCCGGGGCGATTTCCCGAGTGCCTGCCAGTTCCCTCTTGTAACCGACAGCATCGTCAGGCACTACCGGTGAGCATGGAAGACGGCACTTCCGAGTTCCTCGGTTACTGCGCGGAAACCAGCTTCGACGAGGACGTTCTCCAGTGGGATCAGCGCGCGGACTGCGAGGTGCGGCAGATCCTCGATCGCATCGCCGACAAGTGGTCACTCCTGGTGATCGCGCTGCTCGACAGGCAGAGCCTGCGCTTCACCGAGCTGCGCCGTGCCATCGACGGGGTCAGCCAGCGGATGCTGACCCGTACACTGCGGCATCTGGAACGCGACGGCCTGGTGAGCCGGACGGTGCATCCGACCGTCCCGCCGCGCGTGGACTACGAGCTGACGCCGATGGGCCAGACGCTGCACAGCACCATCCGCGCCCTCGTCGTCTGGACCGAGGAGCATCAGAGCGCCATCGCCACGGCCCGCGCCGCCTACGACAGGCGCGCGGCAGCCGAGCAGGAGGCCGCCGAACGCGAGGCGACCGAACGCCGGGCAGTCGCCCGCGCGGCCCTGCCGACCAGGGACTGACCACCGGCCACCCGGTCACTGCCCCCAGGGCCGGGGCGCCGTCGGCGCGACCGCACACGCGGCGGTCAGGCCCTTATCCTGCGCCGCAGCGCGGACGAGCGGAACGCCTTCGCCGACAGCGCAAACGGCGGTTCCCAAGCCCCATCGCCGCGCCCTCGACGGTGGCCGGGCTGATCCTCACGGACGGGATCAGGCTCGGCGTGCGGCTGCCCGTCAACACGCACGGCGGCCTGCTGAACAGCGCGATCGCGAGCATCGAGGAGTTGATCGGGTTCAGGACCGAACCCAGGATCATCGGCGCGATCAGCTTGCGGTTGAACCCGCCGGTGCCCGTCGTGCGCGACCCGCGCAGCCGCTCCGCGACCCGCATCATGAATGCGCCACCTCGTCGAGCAGCTCCATCGCCGTGATGACGGCGCGCAACCGCTCCTCCGAGCCCCGCTCCTGCATCGCCCGCGCCAGCCACGCCTGGCGCGCCCGCAGGTCGCCCAGGCGCCGCTCGCGTCCCAGCTCGGTCAGGGTGACCACCTGGCGGCGGCCGTCCAGGGGGTCGGGATGCCGGACCACCAGGCCGGCCTCCTCCAGCGCGATGACGATCTTGGCCATCGACTGCGGGCGGACCTGCTCGGCCACCGCCAGCTCGCTGGCCGAGGCCGGGCCGTTCCTGTCCAGCCGGACCAGTACCGAGGACTGGGCGGGGGAAAGGTCACCCGCTCCGTCCAGCGCCGCGAGCCGGCGGCGCAGGCGGCTGAGCACCACCCATACGTCCTGCGCGGCCTGAGCGGCGATTTCGGAGACGGTATCGTCCCTTATATCCATATTTTTACCCTAGGTCGACAGCCTGGACTGTGCAACTTGGGGTGTGCAGTCTCGGCTGCCGATCCTCCGGCGGCCTCAGGGGCTCAGAAAGGGCTACGTTGCCGCTGACGTGCGGATTCAAACCCGGGCTGCCTGGGTGCCGCACGGTCACCCTGGACTTTAGAATCCGACGTACGGTGACAAAATGCACAAAAGCCAGCTTCTTGGTGAATTCCTCCGCACCCGTCGTGAGGCCCTGGCGTCCGTGTGCTCCATTGGTGGACCGGGAAGGGCCGAGGTGGCCATGCTGGCCGGGATCAGCGCCGCCGCCTACACCCGCCTGGAGGACGGGACGGAGCGCCGCCCGTCCGAACGGACCCTCGACGCCCTGTCCCGGGTGCTGCAGCTCAACCCCGCCGCCACGCAACGGATGTGGGAACTGGCCCGTCCGCTGCTGTGCCCGCGACCGGAGACGAGCGCGGTCAAGCCGGTCAGCCCCCACCTGCGGCGCCTGATCGACGGCTGGGTGGACACGCCGGCCCTGCTCTGCGACCGCCTCATGAACGTGGAGGCCACCAACTGCCTGGGTGCCGCCCTGCTCGACGGGCTGGAGCACGCCGACAACCTCTTCAGGCTGGTGTTCCTGGATCCGGCCGCGCCGGACTTCTTCCAGGAGTGGCATCACATCGCCGGTGCCGCGACGGACTCCCTGCGCGCGGTGCCGGGCGGCGCCGACGATCCCGAGCTGGCCGCGCTGATCGGCGAGCTGTCCGGGGAGAGCCGTGACTTCCGCCGGTTGTGGGCCGGGCACGACCTCGTCACCGACGCGCACAGGTTCAAGCGCATGCGCCACCGCGAGATCGGCGACGTCACCCTGATCTGTGACGTGTTCGACGTGCACCGCCTGCCCGGCCATCAGCTCATCGTCTTCCAGGCCGAACCCGACAGCCCCTCCGAGCACGCGCTCGCGCTCCTGGGCAGCCTCGCCGTCACCACCACGATCTGAGCCGGCCGTCACCGCCGGGTGTGCGTCCCTGAAAGGAGAACCGTGACCGTGATCCACCGCCCCCGATCCATCCGCGGGCGTTGCGCGGTGACCGTGTCACTGCTGGCGCTGGTCGTCCTGGCCGCGCTCGGCGCCACCACCGGCCTGGCCATCCGCACCATCGCGTCGGAACGGCTCTACGACCAGGCCGAGGACGTGGCCAGCCAGTGGATCGCCGCCGCGCGTACCACCCCGCCGGCCGGCCTGCCCGACCCGCTGCCCGTCTCCGGCGACGTGGATCTGGTCCAGATCATCGACGACCAGGGCACGGTGCTGGCCGCCAGCGCCACCGCCCGCGGCAGGGCCCCGCTCACCAGCCTCCACCCGACTCCCGACGACCCGGTGAGACACCTGTCCGACGGCCAGAACCTGCTGGTCGCCATCCGGTCGGGCACCACCCCGGAGGTGCTGGTCGTTCGCCCGATTCCCGCTGTGCTCCGCGGGCACCACCTCGAAGACCTGCTGGCGGGCCTGGTGTTGGCGCTGGCCGCCGGTGCCGGTGCCGTCACCTGGGCCGCCGTCGGCCGGGTGCTGCGCCCCGTCGCGGCCCTGCGTGACCAACTGGCGCGGATCACCCTGAACGACCTGGGCCGCGGCCTCCCCGTCCCGTCCGGGGACGGCGAGATCGCGGAGCTGGCCCGAACCGCCAGCGGTGCCCTCGCCCGCCTCGGCGAGGACATCTCCCGGCAGCGGCGCCCCGCGACCGCGACCGGCGCCGCGGAGCCGCGCAGCCCGCAGGCCGACCCCGCCTCGGCCGTGGAGCCGCGCTCCCCGCGGCGCGACCCCGGCCCGCGGCATGAGGCCGCACGACCCGCCGGCGAAGCCGCTGGGCCGGTGCGGAACAGCAAGCACAAAGCCTCGAGGGGGCGCACGGCCACCGCTGCCGTGCCATAAGGACTGGACCGTCCGTTCCCGGGGGAAACGGATATTTACCTATAAATGGAGTCGAAATGGACAGCAGCAAGCTGCTCGGCGAGTTCCTACGCGCTCGCCGCGAGGTCACCTCTCCGGCGCAGGCGGGATTCCTGCACGCCGGCTCGCGCCGCACACCGGGGCTGCGGCGGGAGGAGGTCGCCCTGCTCGCCGGAGTCAGCACCTCCTACTACATCCGGCTGGAACAGGGGCGCGAACGCCACCCCTCCACCCAGGTCCTGGCGGCCCTCGCCCGGGTGCTCCGCCTGGATGCCGACGCCACCGAGTACCTCTACACGCTCGCCCATCCCTGGGTTCGGCCCCAGGTGCCGGCCGCGGCCCTGGAGAAGGTCAGCCCGAGCCTGTTCCAGCTCGTCAACCGCTGGCACCACATCCCGGCCCTGGTGATCGGCCGCCGGCTCGACATACTGGCCACCAACCCGCTGGCCGAGGCCGTGTACGAGGGCATGACCCACGTGGACAACTGCCTGCGCATGATCTACCTCAGCCCGGGGGCGGACGAGCTCTACCCCGACTGGGAGAAGGCCGCCCGCGCCAAGACGGCGCAGCTCCGCGCCGCGCTGGCGACCGATCCGGAGGATCGGTACCTGCACGGGCTGGTGGAGGAGCTGTCCCTGCACAGTGAGGAGTTCCGCCGCCACTGGGCCAGGCACGAGGTGCGGATGCGGGCCAACGAGGTCAAGGACTTCCGCCACCCGAAGCTCGGCGAGCTCACCTTCACCTGGGAGGTGCTGACCGTCAGCGGCACCTCGCAACAGCTCGTCGTGCTGGCCTCCGAGCCGGACAGCCCCACCGAGCGGGCCGTCAAGCAACTGGCCGACTCCATCGCCGCACGCAACCCGGTGCCCGTCCTGTAGCCGTCTCCGGCACCGGCCGTCTCGCGGCTAGGGCGAGCCGGCGTGCTCCATGCAGCACCGGACGAAGTCGCGGACGGCCGGGTTGGTGTCGTCGGCGGGTGTCCAGGCCACCGCGACCCGGGTCTCGCTGACCCCGCTGACCGGCCGGTACACGACCCCGGGACGGGCGTAGAAGCGGGCCGCGGAGGCCGGGGCCAGGGCGACGCCGTACCCGTTGGCGATCGCGCTGAGCCAGTCGTCGGGCTGGTCCGTGACCGCGCCCACGCTGACCGGGCGCCCGTCGCGCTCGTCGGTGGCGAGCCACCACTCCCGCCACCGCCCCGTCTCGGCCGGGGCCGCCACGAACGGCTCGTCCCACAGCTCCCGGAAGGGGATCAGATCCCGGCCGGCGAGCCGGTGCGACGCGGGCAGCGCCACCCAGCGATCCTCGGCGAACAGCACCTTCACCCGCAACGAGTCCTGCCCCGGGAAGGGCAGCCGCAGCAGGGCGACATCGACGCTCCCGTCCGCGAGCCCGGCGGTCGGGTTCCCCCACGAGGCCTGCCGCATCTCGGCCCGCCAGCCCGGCCGGTGGTGGGCGAACGCCGCGACGATGTCCTGGGTGGCCTCATTCGCGGCGCTGGCCAGGAATCCGACACGCAGCACCCGGGCCTCCCGGCCGGCCGCGCGCCTGGCCTCCCGCGACATCCCGTCCCAGTCGGCCAGCAGCGCCGGCACCCGCTCCGCCAGCGCCCGGCCCGGCTCGGTCAGCGCCATGCCGGCCCGGGAGCGCGTGAACAACCGCACGCCGAGCAGGGCCTCCAGCTGCTTGATCTGCTTGGTCAGCGCCGGCTGTGACACGAACAGCCGCTCCGCGGCCCGGGTGAGGGTCCCCTCCTCCGCCACAGCGGCGAAGTAGCGCAGCAGCCGCGTGTCGACATCCATGCCAAGAGGTTATAGATCCAAGTATTGGACGCCAACGGGTGAATGCGGAGAGGTTAGACGAGGACAGGTAAGCCCCCGAACGGAGACCGAGCCCTTGAGCACCGCCTATCTCGTCGTCACCCTTGCCACGGTCGTCGTCAACGCGGGAGCGGCCGTCGCCGACTTCGCGCGGGCGAAGTTCGTCCTGGCCAACTGTGACCAGCTCGGGCTGTCACGATCATGGCTTCCGCTGCTCGGCGGGCTGAAGGCCGCCGGAGCCGCGGGGCTCCTGCTCGGGCTCGCGGGCGTCCCGTACGTCGGCGTCGCCGCCGCGGCCGGGCTCGTCCTGTTCTTCGCCGGCGCGATCATCGTGCACATCCGCGCCCGCGTACTCGCCAAGATCCCCTTCCCCGGCGGCTTCCTGGCGCTGGCCGCGGCCTCACTCGCCTTCGCCGCGACCACGCCCTGACCGTCAGGCCAGGAAACTCTCCGGCGGCGCCGGACCCCAGCGGTTGACCGTGTTGCCCCGGTCGCTCATCTCCCAGCGCGGCGGTGTGTAGGACGCCTCGTCATGGAGGTGCGCCATGTCGCTGTAGAGCTCCAGGCGCGGCCCGGACGACGGGTCGCGGACGTACACGAAGAAGTTGTGGCCGGGGCGGTGCCGCCCGGGGCCGTACTCCACCTTGTGGCCCAGGTCGGTGAGATGGTCGCAGATCATCCGGTAGCTGTCCCAGCCGGTCACCTCGAACGCCAGGTGGTGCGCGTCGGGACGCTCGGACCCGCCGCGCACGCCCACGTTGTGGTGCTCCGAGCCGACCCGGAAGAAGAACAGCCCTTCCCCGATCTGCTCCGACAGCAGCCGGGCCGGCACGCCGGCCAGCGCTTTCTCCTTCATGACGGGATCCCTTCCAAGGAGTGGCCGGCCCAGTTCACCGACGACACCGAATACCGCGTCCCGGTACGGATCACCCGGCGGATCGGCCACCCGGACGTGGTGGACGACATCTTCCGCTTCGACGAGAACAAGCTCAGCCTGGGCCTGCGGGTACGCCGGCTGGGCACCAACGTGGCCTGGGCGGAGGACCCGCCGTCGTTCACCCGCCGGTTCGTCACCAACGTGAAGGTCGCCTGGGGCGAGTGTGAGAACGAGTTCGCGGTACGCAGCTACCTGCCGCTCCACCGCAGCCGCGGCGATCGCGGCCGGAACCGCCAGGCGTACGGCAACTGCATGCTGACCGCCCCCGACGTCTTCGACCTCGACGACGAGGCCGGAGTCGCGATCATCCCGCAGGAGCGCCCGCCGTTGCCCGCTGGGCGCGGGCATCGAGATCCGCCCCGTCTGGGAGGCATCACCCTGACCGCCCGCGCTCGGGGGCGTACGGCACGCAGAGCCGGAGGGCGCGGCGGGCCACGGCCACGGCCTCGCCGGGGAAGCTCACCACGAGGGACGGGCGCAGGGGCGGGCTTCCTCGTGCGTCCCCGGCCGCGTGGCGAGGGAGGCCGAAGGCGGCCGTGAGCACGAGCGCGCCGACCACGTACAGGAAGGTCCTGGTCGTGTGGCGCTCGATCCTGCGGCGGCGCGCCGTCGCAGAGGCGCCCGCCGGGCCGTGACGCCGGGGTCCACGTCAGCGGAGCACCACGTCGAAGGCCAACTGGAAGAACGTGTCGAAGGACGCGGTGGACTTGGTGGCGCGGGCCTCGATCAGGGTGCCCTCCCACGCGTTCACCAGGAAGTGCGCCGTGGCCTGCGGGTCGAGGCCGGCCCGCACGGCGCCGTCGCCGCGCGCCTCGGTCAGGTTGTCGGCGATCACGTCATACCACGCTCGCAGGCCGCCGGCGACGGCGGACCTGATCGGCTCGCTGTGGTCCACCACGTCGGTGGCGAAGTTGCCGACCAGGCAGCCGCGGGTGAGGTCGCGCCGGATGTTCTCGTCCCGCAGGTACTCGAAGTGGCGGCGGATCCGCTCCAGCGGCGGCAGCGCGGTGTCGGTGAGGATGTCGAAGCGACGCTCGGCGCCGTAACGGCGCAGCGCGGCCACGGCGCACTCCTCCTTGCTGGCGAAGTGGTTGTAGAACGACCCCTTCGGCGCCCCGGCCGCGTCGGCGATCTCCTTGATGCCGGTCCCGTGGAAACCGCGGGTGTGGAACACCTCAAGGGCCGACGCCAGCAGGTCCTCTCGCTTGGACGGCTTGGGCACGCTACCTCCCGCAATATGACCGGACGTCTTGATCGAGACTACCTCACCGGGCGCGGCCCACGACGGCGGGTCGATCTCGAGGGCCATCGGCGTGTCGTTACCGGGTTGAGGTGATTTAGACCCAAAAGCTGTCCTTTCGTGAAAACACGTCAGCAGTCCCTTGTTTCGCTGAGCGTCGCCCTTCGGCACCGTCGAGGAGGGCAAGGTCGCCGACCTCGTCGTCCTCGGCGGCGACCCGCTGGAGGATATCGCCCACTCACGCGAGATCCGGGCACTCGTCCTCGGGGCCGGTTCCTCGACCGCCCTGACCTGGACGCCTTGCCGGCCTGACCTCGTCCATCACCCGGCCGGGTCCCTGCCGCAGGGGCCCCGGCCGGGTGCGCCCGGCGCCGGGCCGGAGGGGTTCAGGCCCAGGTCGCGCCGGCCGGTTGCCTGGTGACGGCGTTGAGGCGGTTGAAGAGATTGGTCGTGGCGATCATGAGGATGATGGCGGACAGCTGGCTTTCGTCGAAGTGGTCGGCGGCCTCGTCCCAGACTTCCTGCGGCACCGCGTCCCCGGACCTGTCGGCGATCCGGGTGGCCGCCTCGGACAGCGCCAGCGCGGCCCGCTCGGCCTCGCTGAACAGGGGCGACTCGCGCCAGACCGCCACCGCGTGCAACCGCTCATCGGTCTCGCCGGCCTTCTTGGCGCTGTCCACGCCGCCGTACGCGCAGGCACTGCAACCGTTGATCTGGCTCACCCGCAGGTGGACCAGCTCAAGTGTCCTCTGCGGGGCGCCGCCCTGGTAGACCGCCTTGAGGATGGACTGGATCCCCTTCGTCGCCTCGGGCAGGATCGCCGTGGGGGCCTTCATCCGAGCTTCCATGATGTTCTCCTCCTGGAGCCGTCATCGTGCTTTCCCCTCGATGACGGATGGAAGCGCGAGAAGGTGACCGGGTCAGTCCTCGACGGTGAGCGCCTGCACGGGGCAGCTACCGCCCCGAAGACGTCGCCGGCCGGCCTCGGTCACCTCACTGACGTCCACGATCAACGCGGGCGGCACCCGCCTCGTGATCGGGTACATCTGCAGGCTGTGCCTCGTCGCCTCCGTGAGCGGGCCCTCAAGCTGGATGATCAGGACGTGTGAAGCGCGGGGCGGCGCTCAGGAGCGCAGGGCGGCGGCGAGGCCGTCGAGGTGCCGGGCTACGGGGCCCACCGTGAGCACACCGCTGCCCGCCCCGGCCAGCTCCCCGGCCGCGGGCGCGAGCGCGGTCTGGGCTCGGCGCATCGTCTCCCGGTCGCCGACGCCGACGGCGGCCTGCGCGGTCAGGCACCACAGGGCCTCCAGCAGCAGGTCACGCGGCGGTTCCGGAGTCTCGGCCAGCGCCGCGGCGGCCTGCGCGGGCCGTCCTCGGTGCAACAGTGCCAGCGGGCGCACCCACGGCTCGTACGGTCCCCAGCCGCCACCCTCGGCGTCCTCGGGGTCCTCGGCGGGCAGGCCGCGCCGCACCCGCGCGCAGAGCAGGGCGAGCGGGAGCAGGCCGTGCTCCAGGCCGGGCATGCCGGCGCCGTGGAGCCGGTCCGCGGCCCGCCGGTAGGCGGCGGCCACCGCGCCGATCGGGGCGTCGCCGGCCGCGTCCAGGCGCAGCGCCCGGTACCACTCCGTGAACACCCCCACCAGCGGCCGCTCGTGCCGCTCCGCCAGGTCCTCGGCGGCGGCCGCGTGCCGGTCGGCGCCCGCGAAATCCGCCAGCGCGCCGCGGGCCTGCATGCGGATGAGGTGCCCGAGCACCTCGTACGACGCCAGCCCGTGCCGGGCCGACAATGCGACCAGTTCGGCGCCCACCTCGTCCCGGCGGCCGGCGAGACCGGCACGCTGGAAGCTCTGCATGAAGACCCCGTTGAGCGCGAACGCCAGCAACGCCGGATCCGCCAGCCGGCGGGCGATCTCCTCGGCCTGGGTGGCGGCCAGGGGCGCGCGGGCGGCGTGGGTGCCGCGTGACTCCAGGGCGATCGTGGCCAGCAGCCGGGCCCGGGTCGCGGCGGGCGAGCCCGGCGGCAGGGCGGCCAGGGTGTGTTCGGCCGCCGCCACGATCTCCGCCGCCTGCCGGGGGTCGTCCGAGCGCGTCCAGATCGCCGGGACGTCGTAGGCGCCGATCACGCGTGCGGTGAGCTCTGGGTCGCCCAGCTCCACCGCCGCCGCGACGGCCGCGGCACGGTGCCCGCGGGCGGCCTCCAGACCGCTGCCGCCGGTCACAGCCAGGTCGCGCAGCAGGGTGATGGTCGACTCCAGCCGCGCTCGGGAGCCCGACGGCACGCTGCGGTCGAAGGCGGCCGCCGCCCGCGCCCACACCCGCCCCGCCGCGTCGTCGGGGCCGGAGAGGTGGAGGCCGGGGGAGCCGAGGTCGGGGGAGTGGCGCAGGATGTCGGACTCCAGGCGGCGCAGGGCCGGGCCCGGGTCCAGTCCCAGGTGCTCGGCCAGCAGCGTACGTGCCCGGCGCAGCACCGCCAGGGCGTCCCCCTGACGGCCCGTGCGATAGAGCGCCAGGGCCAGCAGCCGCCAGGCGTCCTCCCGCCAGGGATGCTCGGCCACGTGCGCGTCGAGGTCCGGCACCGCCTCGCCGGCCAGCCCCAGCGCCAGCCGGGTTTCGGCCATCCGTTCCACGGCACGCAGGCGCAGCTCGGCCAGCCGCGCCCGCTCGGAGCGGGCCCAGCCCTGGCCGGCGAACTCGGCGTAGGCCGGGCCGCGCCACCAGCCCAGCGCCTGCGCCAGCCGGGGCAGCGCCCGGCCTGCCGGAAGCACTGATCGCCGCCGCTCCGGACCTGTTCTTCGGCCACTTCCTGGATCTGTGGGCGGGCGACCCGCGGGCGCTGCCCGCCGACGTACGCGCCGCCTACCTGGACGCCTGCCGCCGCGCGATCCCCTCGATCGTCGCCGACTACCGCGCCTCCGCGGGCGTGGACGCCGAGGCCGACCGGGCCGACCGGGCGGCCGGCCACCGGCTGCGGATGCCGGTCACCGTACTCCAGCAGGACTGGGGCGCGGCCCTCGGCTACGACGCGGCGGCGCTGTGGCGGGCCTGGGCGCCCGACCTGCGGCACGAGACCGTCTCGTACGGCCACTTCATGGCCGAGGAGGCGCCCGCGGAGGTCGCCCGGGCCCTGCGGGACCTGCTCACCCGTGCCCCTGCTCAGGGGCCCTCCGCCAACCACGGATAAAGTGACTAACCGTGATACACCTACTCAAATGGAACTAAACGGACATATCTTTCATGTATGGGTAACGACAGGTTGCTCGGCGAACCCCAACGGGCGCGGCGCAAGGTGACCGCCCCTGCCCGGCCCGCCGGGCATCGCAGGACGCCAGGACAGCGGCGTGAGGAGGTCGCGCCGCCGGCCCGGCCCACCCACCGGAGCGCCCCCGCCGGCCGGCAACGGGTCGCCATCCAGGCCGCCCCCGCCGGCCCCTCCGCGTGCGGGCTCGCCCCGCTCGGTCGGCAAGCCCGCGAAGACGACAACGGCCCCGGCCGCGACGAGGGCGGCACGTAGCCGGGGGCGGTGAGTCCCTGACCTCTGGGTGGTGGAATGCTGAGCTGGTATCTGCCGTCGTTCCGGGCGCGCAGGACGGTGGCGACGGGTGTCGTCACGGCTTTGGTGTGCGCTGTCGTCAGCGTGCTCTTCCTGATGTACACCGGCAACCAGGCGGCCGACGCCGCTCAGTCCCGGGTCACCGAGGCCTGGAACCGGGTCGTGCCCCTCGTCCGGCAGGGGCCGCTCCCCCCGACCCTGCGCAAGGGCAGAGTGGAGGGGATCGAGGTCGTGGACACGCGAGGCCGGGTGGTCGCGGCCACCCCGGAGCTCGCCGGCAGGCCGCCGATCGCCGACTTCCGCGCACCCCGCACGAGCGTGAGCGCCGCACGCGTGCTGTGCTCCCCACCCGGGCTGGCGGGCTGCATGACCGTCGTCTCCTACAAGATCTACCAGCCGCAGGGCGCCTGGCTGCTCTATGTGGCGGTCCCGGTGGTCCCCTGGTACGGGCAGACCACCGCGGTCCTGATCGCCCTCGGCGTGTCGTTGCTGGTGACCGCGCTGATGGCCGCGTGGGTGTTCCGCGACCTGACCAAGGCCCTGGACCCGGTGAACGCCATCAGGGCGGAGCTCGCCGAGATCACCGTCACCGACCTGGACCGGCGGGTGCCGGTCCACACCGACTACGCCGAGATCAAGGCCCTGGCGGAGACCGTCAACGACACCCTGGACCGGCTTGAGAGCGCCTACACCCGGCTACGGCGGTTCACCGCGGACGCCTCACACGACCTGCGTACCCCCATCACCGCCATGCGGACCCAGTTGGAGGAGGCGCTCCTGCACCAGTGCGACACCGACTGGCCCGAGATGACCCGGGCGGTGCTGGCCGGGGTGGACCGGCTGCAGGGCGTCGCGGCCGACCTGCTCACCCTGGCGCGGCTGGACGCGCACGCCCCGCTGCAACGCGCTCCGACCGACCTGTCCGAGCTGGTGGAGGCCGAGCTCGGCCGCCGCACGTACCAGAAGAAGATCGTCAAGGGCCTGCCGGGGCCCGTCTGCATCGACTGCGACCGGATGCGGATCACCCGCGTGCTGGTCAACCTGCTCGACAACGCCGAACGGCACGCCAACTCGCAGATCGTCGTCAGCGTCCGGGCCGAAGGCCCGACGGCGATCATGGAGGTGGCCGACGACGGCGAGGGGATCGCCGCCGAGTACCGGGAGCTGGTCTTCGACCGGTTCACCCGGCTGGACGCCGCGCGCAGCCGCGACGCGGGAGGGACCGGGCTGGGGCTGGCCATCGCCAGGGAGATCGCCGCGGCCCACGAGGGCACCCTGACCATCGAGGACAGCGAACGGGGTGCCCGGTTCGTCCTGCGCCTGCCCATCTGCGAGGCGGCCCCGCACCGTCAGCCCGATCGCACCATCGTGTAACGCCGTCCGCCACGGGCTGTTTGCCCTTGCCCGCGAAGTATGCCTACGATGCCGCAGCGTTTGATCGCCTTCATCGGCCCGGCAGGCGCCTCCCCGGCGGACGGCCCAGCCTCCGCCCTCGCGGCCGGCGGACGCCGGCCCCACCTTTCACGCACGCCCACTGCCACTCCGGCGTGCCTTCGATCGATCGAGAGGACACACGCATGATCGGCATGCCCGGAAACGGTCCGGCCCCGCGTTCCGTGGGGGAGGGCGGCCTGCCCCGGCAGTTCGCCCGTACCAGGCGGTTCAGCCTTGGGGCGCCCGCCGCGTTCACCGTGTCGGCGGACGGCGCGACCGTGTTGTTCCTGCGCAGCCGGGGCGGCGCCGACCCGGTCGACTGCCTGTGGGCGCTGGACCCGGACTCGGGTGCCGAGCGGCTGCTCGCCGACCCGGCGGAGCTGCTGGGCGGGGGGACGGCCGGGATCTCCGGGTACGCCACCGACGAGGAGGGCCGGACGGCGGCCTTCGTGTTGGCCGGGCGGCTGTGGGTGGTGAACGTCACCGAGGGCGCCGGGCGCGAGCTGCCGGTTTGCGGCCCTGTGAGCGACCCGCGCCCCGATCCTGCGGGCCGGCGCGTCGCGTACGTTAGCGGCGGCGGCACCCTCCGCGTGACCGAGATCAACCGCCCGGCCGACCACGCCGTCGCGGTGCCGGACGGGCCCGAGGTCCGGTTCGGCGTCCCGGAGTACGCGGCGTCGTCCATGGGCCGCACGCGGGGCCACTGGTGGTCGCCCGACGGCGAGCGGCTGCTGGTGGCCCGGGTGGACGAGGCCGCCGTGCCCCTGTGGTATGTGACCGACCCCGCCGATCCGGCCCGCCCGCCGCGCCCGGTGCGCTACCCGGCCGCCGGGGAGGTCAACGCCGACGTCACGCTGTGGATCGTGGCGCTGGACGGCACGCGCACCGAGGTCCGCTGGGACCGGGCGGCCTTCGAGTACGTCACGTCCGCTGGCTGGGACGCCCACGGCCCCTACCTGGCGGTGCAGAGCCGGGACCAGCGCACGGTACGCGTACTCGGCGTGGATCCGGCCTCCGGGCGGACCCACCTGCTGACCGAGCAGCAGGACGCCCACTGGGTGCAGCTCGTCCGCGGCACCCCCGCGCGTACGGCGACGGGCACGCTGGTGACCCACACCGACACGGACGGCACCCGCCGGCTCACTCTTGGCGGCGTCCCCGTCACCCCACCCGGAGTGCAGCTCCGCGAGGTCCTCTCGGTGGACGGCGACACCATCCTGTTCACCGCCTCCACCGACCCCACCGAGACCCACCTGTGGCTCCACCAAGAGGGCGGCGCGGACCCGGTCGAGGGCATATCCCGGGAAGGCGCGACCGGCGGCGGATCCCAGGAAGGCGGTGCGGGCGCGACCGGCGGTCTCGGCGGTGGGTCGGTGGGGTTGCGGCGGGTCAGTGCCGAGCCCGGTGTGCACACCGGTGTGTGGCGGGCCGGCACGCTGGTGCACGTGGTCCGCACCCCGGGTCGGCCCGGTGCCACGGTCACGGTCCGGAGACCGGGCCGGGCCGCCGTCCCGGTCCCCGGCCACGCCGAGCGGCCGGTGCTGAGCCTGCGCGCCCTCACGCTCACCACCACCGAGCGCGAGCTGCGCAGCCACCTGCTGCTCCCGTCCTGGCACCGTCCAGGCGGTCCCCGGCTTCCCGTCCTGGTGGACCCGTACGCCGGCCCGGCCATGCAGCGGGTCACCGCCGAGCAGGCGCCCATGGCGTTCGTCTCCCAGTGGTTCGCCGAGCAGGGCTTCGCCGTGCTCGTCACCGACGGCAGCGGGACCCCGGGACGCGGACCGGAGTGGGAGCGCGAGGTCCACGGCGACATCTTCGGCCCCGTGCTGGACGACCAGGTGGCCGCGCTGCGTGCCGTCGCCGCCCGCTACCCCGACCTGGACCTGGACAGGGTGGCGATCCGCGGCTGGTCCTACGCCGGGACGCTCGCGGTCATGGCCGTGCTGCGCCGGCCCGAGGTGTTTCACGTTGCGGTGGCCGGGGCGGGCACGAGCGACCAGCGCCTGTACGACACCCACTGGAGGGAACGCTTCCTCGGCCACCCCGACCACCACCCGGACCGCTACGAGGACTGTTCCACGCTGCCCGAGGCCGCCGGGCTGGCCCGGCCGCTGCTGCTGATCCACGGCCTGGCCGACGACAACGTGTTCCCGGCCGGCACGCTGCTGCTGTCCGCCGCACTGCTGGCAGCCGGCCGCCCGCACGAGCTGCTGCCGCTGACCGGCACCGAGCACTCGCCCACCTCCGACCCCGACCTCTTCGAGGGCATGCTGCTGCACCAGCTCGACTTCCTCCGCAGGCACCTCTGAACACCCACCCGGCCCTGCCGAGGGCACCGAGCGGGGGTATGCCGGCGCTCGGGTAGACCGGCTCGGGATCGGCTCAGCCTAGGTCCGGATGGGGGACGTAGCGGTCCGGACGGATCAGGGCGAGGACGGCGTCGTCGGCCATCAAGGTGTCCATGTCGGCGATGCGCCACCCGGCGCCGAGCAGCGCGGGAACGAGCGGATGCGTTCCCGGGACCGCCATCCGGGCGGAACGCGCCCGAGTGCCGGCAAGGGCGCCGAGCACCGCGTCCGCGCAGTCCTGCGAGGTTTCCCCACCGGCCGGCCCGATCACGACGTCGGGGCCGGTCAGGCGGGCGGCGGCGTAACCTCCGTCCGTCGCGTACATGGTGACGCCAGGCAGGCCGGCGTACCAGGCGAGAGTGTCGGAGCGGGCCCCTCCGGAAGCGTGGGCATCCAGTGCCGCGACGTCCTCCGCCCGCACCGGACGCGCCTCGACGTCCTTTGCCCACGTCGGCCGTGCTGCGACGTCCTCTGCCTGGGTCGGCCGTGCCGAGGGCGTGGGCAGTCCCGTGGCCGGTCCGGTCAGGTAGAGCAGTGGGGTCCATGGCCGCAGGCCGTGCCGGACGTAGAGGGCGACGGCGCGCGGGTCGGACGAGGCGAACGTCACCTTCGGCCCGTCCCCTGGCAGCAACTCCGTGAGCAGGGCCCGGCCCACCCCCGAGGACTGGTGCTCGGGCAGCACGAACAGGTCGCCCAGGTGGGTGACGGCGCCACGGCGTAGCGTGCCGCCGAAGCCGAGGGCTCCACCGGCGCCGTCCGGGGCGAGGAGCAGCGCGCCGAAGGAACGCTCGGCGTCCAGGAAGTCGGGCGTTCCCGACCATCCGCCGAGCAGGCCGAACTTCTGGGCGACCTGCCGCACGGCAGGCATGTCATCGGCTGTCGCGGCTCGAACCACTTGTCCCTCCATCCCTGACTCACTGTAGGGGCGCCGGGGCAGCCCGAGGGCTCACGTGCGGGCCAGGAGGAGGGCGACGTCGTCCTCGGAGGAATCCGCCACCATGGCGTCGATCACCGTGTCGCAGAGGTCCTCCAGCGGGAGCCCTCCGGGGGACAGGGCGGCGGATGGCCTGCCGTGCCCGGTCACGTCGCCGACGGCCAGGGCGATCCGGCGGTCAGCCGCAGGCCTGCCGCAGGTCCTCGTACGGTGGAAAACTGTCGACCAGGCCGGCCACCGTCAGCAGCCGGGCGAGCTGGCCGTGCACGCCGATCAGGCGCAGGTAGCCGCCCTGGCGTTCGGCTTCGCGCTGGGCGTGGATCAGGGTGCTGAGCCCGCTGCAGTCGCAGAACTCCAGCCCGCTGGCGTCTATGACGATCTTGGAGTGGCGGCGCTCCAAGAGGTCGGCGCAGGCCTTCCCGAGGGTGATCTCGGTGCTGAGATCGAGCTCGCCCTCCAGGCGGAGAATGTCGCAGCGTCCTGGACCATCGCTGAGGTGCAGCTGGAGCCGGACCATGAGCTTGCCTTCCAGGCTGATTGGCGATGAGCATCGGGTGCGAATCTCCGCCGAAGCGGATGAACCCTACATCGCCCAACCATTCTACCGCCGGGGGCCCCAATCGGCCCGCAGATGGCCCGACATGTCGGATTTGCGGGCCTGGCGGCGGACGGTGCTCCTCGTGGAGCGGAGGGTGAGCGGTCGATCGCCATCGGTATCACCTCGACCGGCGACAGTGCGCGGCAAATGCCGCAAGGCTATCCCGCTGCCCGCCCGTGACGGCCCCTACCGGAAGGCGGCGAGGTGGCGCCGCGCCCAGTCGGCGAAGGTGCGGGGCGCGCGGCCGAGCACCTTTTCCACGTCGGGACTGATCCGGCGCTCGGCGGAGGTGGGCTCGCCGATGATCGCCAGGGTGGTCTCGACCACGGACTCGGGCATGAATCGCGACATCTGCGCGCGCGCCTCCGCGCGGGTCTGCTCGACGAACCGGATCGGCTCCCCGAGCGCGTCCCCGATCGCCTCGGCCCGCTGCCGGGGCGTGACGAGGGCGGGCCCGGTCAGCTCGTAGGTCTGCCCCGCGTGCCCGCTCTCGCGCAGGGTCACGGCGGCGACCTCGGCGATGTCGGCCGGATCGATGAACGGCAGGCCGACGTCACCGAACGGGGCGGCGACGGCCCGCCGGGCACGGATCTCCTCGGCCCAGGCGAAGGTGTTGGAGTCGAAGCCGCCGGGCCGCAGGATCGTCCACTCCAGGCCCGACTGCCGGACCGCGTCCTCGACGGACCCGCCCAGGCTCCCGTGGGAGAGAGAGTTCGGCCGGGTCGCGACTCCCTGGGAGGACAACAACACCACCCGCGCCACCCCGCCGGTCTGCGCGTCCTTGAGGAGGTCCCGCACGACGCCGCCCGGGTCGCCGACCGCTGACACGAGATCCCCCGAGATCAGCAGGAACAGCGCGGCGGCGCCGTGGAGGGCGGGCCGCAGGCTCGCCGGGTCGGCCACGTCGGCGGCGATGGCCCGTACGCCCTGCGGGACGTCGTGCTCGGTGATCTTCCGCGACACGGCCGTCACCGGCTCATCCGCCTCGGCCAGCACCCGCACCAGCGCCCGCCCGACGTTACCCGTGGCACCCGTCACCACAATCATGCCTGTCTCCATTGATAGTTAGTTGGCTGACTCGCTCTAACGGGAGAACCCTACCGCACCCGCCATGTCCATAGTCAGTGGTTTGACTAACTCAAACCAAGGAAGCCAGGAAGATCAGCACAACCCGCGCCCGTCTCCGCCCAGCCGAGATCACCATCCGCGCGGGCACTTGGAGGAGCGGCGGGGGCGGCGGCTCGGGCAGGACCGCCGCCCCCGATGTCTCCGGTGGTTCAGAGGATCCTGATCCCGTCTATGCGGACCCCGCCGGGGTGGTTCGGCCAGGTGAACACGGTGTACTGCGGGATCGGCTGATCAGGCTGCCACCTTCCGTCCCCGAGCCACTGGACGCGGTTGTTGCCAGTCGAGATCCGGGTGACCCACCAGTGCGGCATGGCGTAGTAATCCGTTCCGGCGTTGGCGTAACAGTAGTCGGCTGACCGGTGGTTGGTCTGGTGGATTGTGGCGCGCAGGAAGTCGGTCCGGCCGGCGCATGGGACTTCATTGATCGCGTACGCGGGCGTCGAGGTGGCGACGGTAAGTGAGGCCGTCGCCGCGATTGACGCTAAGGCGGCCAGGACCGCCCGTTTGGCGATTCGTTTCATGGAGGTTCTCCTTTGCTGCGGATTGTGGCAGTGGAAGCATCTGCATTGATGAGTTCGGTGAATATGTCGCGGAGCCGCGTTGCTGCCCCGCCGACATCTCACTGGGCGCCGAACGGTTGCCGCGACCTGCGGCAGTCCCCGCGCGCGTGCGCAGCCGCCTGGTCCAAATCGGCTACCTCCTGGCCGCCGAGGAAAGGACGGAACTGGCAGAAAGGGGCCACGGGACGATCGGCGTAGATGCCTGGGTGTGTGTCTGATCGCCACTCCGGATTCGCCGGTGCGGCGGGCGTTCGTCAGGGCAATGTGGTGTTATGAACAACCTCCTGGCTCGCCTGCTAACACTTGCAAGTTATCACTGTCGTAAACCGATAACAATAGGGAGTTAGCGGAACAATTATCGGTTGTGGCGAATACCGGTTAACATCGATGCATGTGCAGGCCGAATAAGCGGAGGCGATCCTCGACGTTGCGGCGGATCTGCTGGTGCGGGGGCGAAGGGACGCCGTCTCGGCCAGGGCGGTCTGCTCGGCCGGAGGCCGCCCGTGGCTGAGTGGGTGGGCAACTACACCGCTATGCGGGACGCCGCCCCTCACCACGCACCGCGCCCACCGGCCGCGTCCGCCCAACGCGACAGGGTGGTGTCGGGTTGGGTGATAGGGGTGCCGGGTGGGGGGCTGGGCGGGCAAGATCGGAGATGTCGTGTCCCGTGTGGGAAAGGGATCTCATGACCTCGACGGCCGCATCGGCGACATCCACGTCGTTCGACCCCGTCCGCCCGCTGGTAGGGGTCGAGGAGGAGTACTTGGTCGTCGATCCCCGTACCCGGGAGGTGGCGCCGCGGGCCGGGGTGGTGGTCCGGGAGGCCGCCGGCGAGCTCGCTGACCGGGTGTGTACGGAGCTGACGCGGTTCCAGGTGGAGGCCAAGACGTCGCCCTGCGCCGGGCCGGCCGAGCTGGAGCGGGAGCTGCGGCGGATGCGGGCCGTGGTCGCCGCCGCCGCGCGCGCCGAGGAGCTGGCCGTGGTCGCCTCGGGCACCCCCGTGCTGGGCCCCGCGGTGCCGCCGCCCATCACCGAGGACCCGCGTTACGACCTCGGCATCGAGAACTACCGGGCGCTCCACGACGAGCAGGCCATCTGCGCCGGTCACGTCCACGTCCACCTGCCCGACCGGGAGCGGGCGCTGCTGGTCTGCAACCACCTGCGGCCCTGGCTGCCCGCCCTGATCGCGCTCATGGCCAACTCGCCGTTCTGGACGGGCCGCGACACCGGGTACGCGGGCTGGCGCATCCTGTCCTGGAGCAAATGGCCGGTCGCCGGGCCGCCCCCGTACCTGGAGAGCCTCGATCACTTCGAGGGCCTGGTCGCGGCGCTGACCGCGAGCGGGGCGCTGGTGGACCCGGCGACGATGTTCTGGGACGCGCGGCCGTCGTTGCGGCTGCCCACCGTGGAGGTGCGGGTGACGGACGTGCCGGCCTCGGTGGAGGAGTCGGTGCTCCTGGCGCTCCTGGTCAGGGCGCTGGTGACGGTCTCGCTGAGACGGGTGGAGGCCGGGGACCCGGGGCCGCGGCCGCCGCAGGAGCTGCTGCGGGTGGCGTACTGGCGGGCGGCCAGGGACGGGCTCGACGGGTATGGTGCCGATCCGTACACCGGGCGGCAGGTTCCGGCGGCGGAGGTCGTGGAGGGGTTGCTGGAGCACGTCCGACCGGCCCTGGAGGACACCGGCGACCTGGAGGCGGTCCTGCGGAGCTGGCGGTGGCTGCGTGCCGCCGGGAGCGGGGCCGCCCGGCAGCGCGCCGCCCTGAAGGCGCACGGGTCGTTCGAGGGCGTGGTGGACGATCTCGTGGTGCGCTTCCCCGCCTGAGGGCACGCCGGCAGGGCCTCACCGCCCGGGCAGGTGGGTGGACAGGAAGGCGCGCAGCGGGGTGACGTGGCGTTCCGGGTCCCGCCAGCGGGCCTGCACGTCCTCCAGCAGGTGCCGCTCGGCGACCGGCTCGCCGCGCCGCCAGACCCGTACGACGGGATGCAGGAACGCGCACTCGTCGGCGCGTTCGGGGGTCGGGTGCCGCTGGATGGCGAACACGTCGGGGTGGTCGCGGCGCCCCCAGCGCAGGGTGACGGTGAGCAGCAGGTCCTCGTGGCCGAAGCGGGACACGACGTAGTCCTCCGGCAGGTCCTCGTAGTGCCGTGCCGACCGGCCGATCACGTACGCGTCCGACAGGTACTCGAACTGGGTCCACAGCGCCGAGCTGTAGTTGACGCGGTCGAGCACGTGCTCCGTGATCAGGCCGGGGTCGGCGGGCAACTCCTGCGAGCGCAGCGGCACCCCGTCGTAGCGCTCGCGCAACAGCGCGGCCAGCGTGCGCAGGTTGTAGCGGAAGCCGTCGATGAACGCCGAGGAGGCGCGCTTGAAGTCGCGGGCCTGCATGAGCGTGCCCGCGAAGTAGAGGCCGTCGATGTTGGCGGACTGGAAGTCGGGGCGGATGGCCGGGATGCGCCCGTTCGGGGCCAGCTCGGGCCGGCAGGACTCGTCGAACGGCCCGGTGTCCATGGTGAAGCCGGTGCAGCGCAGCACGGCGTCGTAGTCGAGCACCGCCTGCTCGCCGTCGGCCAGCGTGTACGTGATCGCGGCCCGATAGGCCCCGTCCTCGCGCCAGATCCGGTCCACGGTGCACTCCAGGACGGCGTGCAGGGTCTTGAACCAGTAGCTGTCCAGCAGCGCGCCGTACTGGCCGCGTACGTGCCCGGGATGCTTGCTGGTCCACGTCAGCCGCACGGGGCTGGGGCTGGCCAGATGGATCACCGACGCGTACGGCAGCAACGCCTGGGCGGTCTCGAACGCCGAGTTGCCCTTGCCGAGGACGAGCACCCGCTGCCCCGCGTACGCCTCCCCGCCGACGGGCGCGTCCTCATAGCCGGTGGCCAGTTCGATGCCCGGAATGTCGGGCACATACGGGCCGCCCCACCCGGTCGCCACGATCACGCAGTCGGCGCGGTAGACCTCGCCGTCCGTGTGGACGGCGAACCGGCCCCCGGATCTCTCCACCCGCAGCACCGGCGTGCCGTACCGCACCCGCAGCCCGTGCACGCGCTGGAAGTCCGCCAGGTAGCGCAGCAGGTCGTCGGCGTGCGGGAAGTATTCCTGCGAATAGCTCGGGAACATCAGCTCCGGGCCGTCGTTGAGCAGGGAGTTCCAGTCCCAGCGGAGCTGGATCTCGCGGTCCTTCTCGCCGGTGTGCACCTTGTTCAGCGAGATCAGCCGCCGGTGGCGCGGATAGTGGCGGAAGAAGCCGCCGGGCGTGTCCTCCCGCTCCAGCGTGACGTAGTCGGCCCCGGCGCGCTGCAGGAAATAGCTGAGCTGGAGTCCGCCCGGCCCGGCCCCGATGACCAGGAAGCGGTGGTCGTGCGTCACCCGCCGTGTCCCGCCTGCTCGGTCGATCGGGCGGCGGCGGGGTGGCCGTAGCCCCGCGTCACGATGCGCTCGGCCGCCGCGGCGTAGACGGCCGGGTCGTCGGGAGCGTGGGTGTCCAGGCCGTCCACGTACCGGTTGAACATGCAGAACGCGGCCGCGATCAGCACTGTGTCGTGCACCTCCAGCTCGGTGGCTCCCTCCGCTCTGGCGGCGGCGACCAGGTCGCCGGTGACCTCGCGGCCGCCCCGCTGGACGGCGGCCGCGATGGCCAGCAGCGCCCTGAGCTTCGGCGAGATCTCGGCGCCGGCCGCGTCGGCGCGTACCCGGTCGACCAGGTCCATGCCCTCGGGCAACTGGGCGGCCGCGAACGCGGAGTGCGAGGCGGTGCAGTAGCGGCACTCGTTGAGCCCTGACACGTAGGCCGCGATCAGCTCCCGCTCGCCGCGGCTCAGCGTGTTGTCCCCGCGGAGCAGGACCTCGGCCAGCGCGTTCAGCGGCCCCGCGGTCTCAGGGCGAAAGGCGAAGAGGCCCCGAATTCCGGGCTCACCAGAATCGATGGTGACATGGGGCATCAAAGCTCCTCATTTTCAGTTAATGGAGTCGGCCGACCCCTGCATGATCGGGTCGCCGCTCCTCAACTGTCAACGCCGTCCCCGACTCTTCCGCATTTCCCGCATGTGCCGCTGGACACCTCCTTGTATCAAGGATCTACCCCGCGTAAGGTCGCGATCGGCGCTATAAGCCCTGTTTCCGACTGGACGGAATCCATGACCGAAAATCCCCACATCTCTGTCGCCAGCGGTTTCTACGATGCGCTCGCCAAGGGGGACCTGGACATCCTCCGTGGCCTCCTCACCGACGACGTGGTCTTCCACGTTCCCGGCCGCGGCCCGATGGCCCGGGACTACAGCGGCAAGGAAGCGGTCCTCGGCTACCTCTCGCACCTGGCCGAGGCCACGACGAGCACCCTGCGGCTGGAGCCGCAGGACTACCTGGCCGGCTCCGACCGCGTGGCCGTCGTCCTGACGATCCACGGTGAGCGGGACGGCCGCACTCTCAACGACCACGGCCTCCAGCTCTTCCGGCTGAGCGACGGCAAGATCAGCGAACGATCGAGCTTCCCGTACGATCCCTACTCCGTCGACGAGTTCTTCGCCTGACGGGCGGCAGGGGCGCCGGACGGGGCCGGGCGGGCGGCCCCGCGGTCTTCGGCGCGGCTCAGCAGGCCTCGTCCAGCGCCTCCTTCCAGGTCGCCACGTATCCGCCGGTCAGCCGGGCCCGTTCGGCGTAGTGCTCGGGGTCGTCGCAGGCGAGCGTGGCCAGCCCGTCCACGTAGCGGTTGTACATGCAGAACGCCGCCGCGATCAGCACCGTGTCGTGGATCTCGTCGTCCGTGGCCCCCTCCAGCCGGGCCGTCTCCACGAGTTCGGCGGTGACCTCCTGGCCGCTGCGCTGCACGGCTGCCGCGATCACCAGCAGTGCCTTGAGCTTGGCCGGGACGGGGGCGTTCGGCAGGTCGTCGCGTACCTGGTCGACCAGCGTCATGCCGCCCGGGACCCGGATGGCGGCGAAGGCCGCGTGCGTGTGGTAGCAGAACCGGCAGCGGTTGAGCGACGACACATAGGCCGCGATCAGCTCGCGCTCCCCGCGGCTCAGCGTGCCGTCACCACGGAGGAGCACCTCCGAGAGCAGGTTCAGCGGCTCCGCCGTGTCCGGCCGGTAGCGGAACAGGCCGCGGATTCCCGGCTCGTCCGAACGCAACTTGATGTGGGCGGCTTTGCCGCCCCGGTGATTAACGAATTCCCGCCAGCGTGGTGGCCAATTCGCCGTTTTGCGGGCACCCGAAAAAGCAACATCCGCCATATTCGCACCCTTCGGTATCGGAGATGTTCCGGTGTTTACAGCGTGCGGTGGGCAGGTCTCCCGAATCGGCCCGCGAGCGGCCAGGAATGTGCAGCCAGATGACCGCTTCCTGCCACCTGCCGCGATTCGCGAGGGGTGTCACCGCACGTCTCCGAAGGGGCATGCGGGCTCAGGGCCGGAGGTCGAGCAGCAAGGCGCGATGGTCGGAGACCTCTGGCGCCGCCAGGACCTCGAACCGCTTGACGGCGGCGGGGTCGGAAACCAGCAGATAGCTCGCATGCCGTACGGGCTTGAGATAGCGGGAGGTCCTGGTGTCGGCCTCCTGGACCAGGTCGACCAGCCCGATCTCACCGAGGATCCGGAACGTCTCGCTGCCGGGCAGCAGGTTGAGGTCGCCGCACACCACGGTCAGGTCGCCGTCCTCGCGGGCGCCGGTGACGAGCTCCGCGAGCCGCTCGGCCTGTGCGCGGCGCGCCGGAGTGTCGGCCTTCCCGCTCGCGTCCCGCAGGCCGTGCAGGGTGACGACGGTGACGAACCGCTGCGCTTCCGGGTCGAAGACCCGTACGGCGAGGGCGGCGCGGGGGCGTCCGTCGCTCGGCCATTCGTCGCGATGCTCGACGTAACTCCCGTGCACGAAAGCGGTCCGCATGCCGACGACGGGAAGCCGCTCGGCGACGAAGGCGGCGACCCCGAAGTCCTGCCGGTGCGAGCGGCGGTCCCCGTCCTGGGCCTGGACCGGCCCGGAGTCGCTGGCCGCGAACAGGTCCTGGTGGTGGGGGAGGCGTGAGCGGACGTCGGCCAGCAGGTTCGCCCGCTGCGGCAGCGACCGCTCGGCGTCGTCGAACCGGGTCCAGCCGTGGACCGCAGGCGTGCGGGTGACCTCCTGGAGGCACAGGATGTCGCTGTCGCAGGTGTCGAGCCAGCGGGCGAGCTCGTCGAACATCGCTCCGCCCCACGCGTTCAGGGAGATGATCTGCACGTTGACGAACCCTAATACCCCATCGGAGGCGTTCGCCCCGGCGGGGCGCGCGTGATGCCCTTTGTGATAACTTCGGCGGCGCCGTGCACCGCTGCGAACCCGAGGAGGTGAGTCCGATCAACGCTGTGACAGGTCGGGGCTCCCTCCCGTGCATGGTCTAGGGAGCGCCCGCGGCAGGCATCCCGAAAGGCTTGAAACGCCATGCGCTTCACCTCCCTGACGTCGTCGGACGGCGTCACCGAACAGCTCTTCACCCTCGGCGAGATCCCCGGCGTGCTGTGGACGCCGGAAGGCGCCCCCGGTCCTCGTCCCCTGATCCTGATGGGACACGGCGGCGGGCAGCACAAGAAGGCCCCCGGCGTCCTGGCCCGCGCCCACCGCTTCGTCACCGAGGGCGGCTTCGCGGTCGCCGCGATCGACGCGCCCAACCACGGCGAGCGGCCGAAGAACGAGGAACTCGACCGGATCGCGACCGAGCACCAGGCCCGGATCGCCGCCGGCGAGGACACGGCCACGCTGGTCGCCGCCCTGCAGGCGCTCGCGGCCAGGCAGGCCGTCCCGGAATGGCAGGCGGTCCTGACCGCGCTCCAGGAGCTCGGCCAGGTCGGCGCCGGCCCGGTGGGCTACTGGGGCGTGTCGATGGGCTGCGGGCTCGGCGTCCCGTTGGTCGCCGCGGAGCCCCGGGTCGGCGCCGCGGTGCTGGGCCTGCAGGGCTCGCCCGCGCTGGCCGAGGCCGCCACGCGGATCACCGTGCCGGTGCGGTTCCTGGTCCAGTGGGACGATGAGCGGGTGCCGCGGGCCCACAGCCTGGCGCTGTTCGAAGCCTTCGCCTCGGCGGAGAAGACGATGCACGCCAGCCCCGGCAAGCACGGCGACCTGCCGCGGTCCGAGGCCGAGGACACGCTGCGCTTCTTCACCCGGCACCTGGGCTGATCCCCGCCCGCGGTCCACGGCGGGCCCGCCCGCCGAGGACCGCGGACGCCTTCCGGTTCGCCACCGCGCTCAGGGCGGGGGCCTGGGTGACAGTGGCGCCGGGCTAGGCTGAGGCGTGCTGACCGTGACCCGTTCGTCCCGGCGTCGCCGCGGTCGGCAGGCCGGGGGGAGTCGACCCACGGCCCACTATTTGTGAAGCCATTTGCTTACGAAACGGGAAACGATGATCGAGATCTCAGTCCCCGACGGCACGGCGGAAGCCATCCTCGCCCGCCCCGACGACTCCGCCGGCCATCCCGGGGTGTTGCTCTACATGGACGCGATCGGGCTGCGCCCGCGCATCCAGGAGATGGCCGACCGGATCGCGAGCTGGGGGTACGTGGTGCTCGCGCCCAACCTCTTCTACCGCGACGGCTCCGTCGAGGACCTGGCCCCGAAGGGCGACCTGCGCCAGCCCGGCGAGAGGGAGAGCTTCTTCGCCGGCATCGGGCCCCGGATCGGCTCGATGACGCCGGAGCGCGTGCGGGCCGACAACGAGAGCTACGTGAGGACCCTGCGTGCCCTGGACGGCGTCGCCGACGGGCCCGTGGGGGCGGTCGGCTACTGCATGGGGGCCCGGCTCGCCGTCCAGGTGGCCGGCGCGCACCCCGGCGTGATCGCCGCCGTCGGCGGCTTCCACGGCGGCGGCCTGGTCACCGAGGAGCCCGCCAGCCCGCACCTGAGCCTGGCCACGGCACGCGCGGAGTTCGTCTTCGGCCACGCCGACAACGACTCGTCGATGGGGCCGGACGCGATCGAGCGGCTCGGCCAGGCCCTGAAGGACGCCGGGCTGACGGCCGTCAACGAGGTGTACGCCGGGGCGCCGCACGGCTACACGATGTCGGACACGTCGATGTACGACGAAGCCGGCTGCGAGCGTCACTTCACCGCGCTGCGGGCGTTGTTCACCCGCGCGCTCTGAGGCCACCGGCCGGAGCGGCGGGCACTGTTCGCCCGCGCGCTGTGCGGCCGCCGACCGGCCGCGACCCGGCCGCGCGCTCAGGCCGTCGACCGCGGGAGGATGCCGGTCAGGCAAGGCCCGCGTCGTGGGCGAGGAGCGCGATCTGGGTGCGGTTGTCCAGGCCGATCTTGGTCAGGATACTGGAGACGTGGGCCTTCACCGTCGTGATCCCCATGGTGAGATCGGCGGCGATGTCGGCGTTCGTCCTGCCCCGCGCGATCGCCAGGGCCACCTCGCGCTCGCGCGGGGTGAGGCCGGCCAGCGCGGCGCGGGCCCGCTCGTAGGCCCCGGCCTGGGCGACCGTGCGCTCCATCAGCCGCCGGGTGATGCGCGGGGACAGGATCGGGTCGCCCGCGGCGACCCGGGTGATCGCCTCCACGATCCGCGGTGGCGAGGTGTCCTTCAGCAGGAACCCGGCGGCACCGGCGCGGAGCGCGCCCAGGACGTTCTCGTCGGTGTCGAACGTGGTCAGCACGATCACCTCGGGCGGCCGGGCACGGGCGCGGAGCCGGCGGGTGGCGGTGATGCCGTCCACGCGTGGCATACGCAGGTCCATCAGGACGACGTCGGGGGAGTGGGCGTCGGCGGCCGTGACGGCCTCCTGTCCGTCGGACGCCTCGGCGACCACGGCGATCCCGGCGGCACCGTCGAGCATCATGGACAGTCCGGCGCGGACCAGGGCATCGTCATCGACCAGCAGCACGCGGATCACGCCGGCCATGGTAGCCGGGCCTGGAGCCGGAACTCCCCTCCGGTGCTGTGGTGGTCCAGTTGCCCGCCGGCCAGGCGTACCCGCTCGGTGAGCCCGACCAGGCCGAGCCCGCTGCCCGGCGCGATCGGGTCCGCGCCCGCCGGCGGCAGCGGGTTGCGCACGTCGATCAGCAGGGGCGTGCCGGGAGCGCCGCGCAGCAGCACCTCGACCGGCCGGCCCGGGGCGTGCTTGCGGGCGTTGGTCAGCCCCTCCTGCACGACCCGGTACGCGGTCAGGGCCGTGGCCGCCGGCAGGGTGCCGGTGTCGGCGACCTCCTCCTGGAGCCGTACCGGCTGGCCGGCCTGGTGTGCGTCGGCGATCAGGCCGGGCAGGTCGGCCAGCCCCGGCCGGGTCTCCAGGTCGTCGAGCTGGTCGTCCTGCTCCCGGAGCAGGCCGATCACCTGGCGTAGCTCCTCCAGCGCCTGGTGGACCCCGGCGCGCACCACTCCGGCAGCGCGGGCGATCTGGTCGGGGGAGGAGTCCGGGCGGTATTCCAGCGCCCCGGCGTGGGTGGCCACCAGCGACAGGCGGTGGGCCAGCACGTCGTGCATCTCTCTGGCGAGCCGGCGGCGTTCGGCCATGCGGGCCTCGGCGACCCGCCTGCCCTGCTCGGTCTCGGCGCGGCGGGCGCGTTCGCGCAGCGACATGAGCAGGGCGCGGCGGGAGCGGGCCAGCGCGCCCCAGCCGAGCAGCGCGCCGTAGGAGGCGCAGATCAGCAGCAGCCACCACTGCTGGGAGATGCCGGAGTTCGGCCGCCACTGCCCCTGGATCACATGGGCCGCGACGCCCGCCACCGCCACCGCCACCGCGACGGGGAAGCGCCTGCGCTGGGCCACCTGAAGCGCCCCCATCGTCGCCGCCGGTGTGGCCAGCGGGGAGAGCGTGGCCAGGAGGGTGGCGGCCAGCGCCCCGGGCACCGGCCACCAGAGCTGGGCGAGCGCGGCGACCAGGCTCATCGCCGCGACCACGACGTCCAGTCCCCAGGTAGGCTGGCCGGCCAGGCTCCACAGCGTCACGGCGGCCAGCCCGCTCACTCCGACGACCACGATGGCCACCGCGGCCGGATGCGGGCCTCTGAACTCGCTCACCGGCTCAGGGTAGTGGCCGGTACGGCGGCGCCATCACCTACCAAAGTAGGACCCGTACCCCTCCGGGGGAGGGCAGGGCGCGACCGCCCGCCCGATGCGGCGGGCCGGGCCGGCAGGTGAGGATGACCGGCATGAACACCTCCATCAGAAGACTTCTGCTCACCGTGATCGGCTCCCCCGCGGCCGCCCTGGCAGTCTGGGCCCTGGCGGTGCCGATGGCCGGGACGACGCTGACCGTGCGGATGGGCGGCGGCACGCAGGCGGTGGGGCCGGTGTTGGTCGTGGTGACGAGCCTGCTGGCCGGGCTGGCGGGCTGGGGGCTGCTGGCCGTTCTGGAGCGGTTGGCCGCCCGGCCCGGCCGGATCTGGAGGATCGTCGCCCTGGTCGTGCTCGTCCTGTCCCTGCTCGGCCCGGTCGGCAGCGCCGCCGGTCCCGCCGCGACGCTGGTGCTGGTCCTGCTGCACCTGGTCGTCGGCGCCGTCCTCATCCCGGGGCTGGCCCGGCGCGACGAACGCGCCCCGCGGGAAGCCTGACACATGACCGTCACGCGAGCAGGCGGGCGGCGATCCGCCGCCGGCGGGCGCCGGGTCGTGGTGATCACCGGTCTCACCGAGAACGCCATGTGGCTCGGCGCGGCCGTGCGGCGCGCGGTGGAGGAGGGCACCCACCCCTCACCCGGCGTCAACCCCTGAGCCACCAGACCTGGAGCGACAGGAGCAGGCCGGCGGGCGCGTCGAGCGGCTGCCGCGGCACGGCGCCCACCAGCCCGAGCAGCCAGCGGACGACGACGCCGCACCACGCACACCAGCCCGCCCGTGGCCAGCAACCGGCCGGCCCACCTCCCGGCGGCGGGCGGGTTGCCGCGCGCCCTCCGGCGGAACAGCGCGCCGACCGGGTAACCGAGGAACGCGATCAGCATGACGGCCACCACCATGACCTGCAGGGCGCCCGCCTCGTACCAGGCCGGCGCCCGGACCGGCGCGCTCGCGAGCTCCTGGGCGGGCGGGGCGTCCGCGCTCGCCCGGGGCGCGCCGCCGCCGAGGGAGGCGATCCACGACGTGAGGAGCTCCAGGTAACCGGGCGCGAACTCGATGGGCCGGGCGGGGGCGAATCCGTCGGCGCTGCGCCGCAGGTTGTGGTCGGCGCCGCGGATCACCCGCAGCGCGTAGTGCGAGTTGCCGCCCTGGTCCAGTGCCTGCTTGAACAGGCGCACGCTCTCTCCCGGCACGGTCGAGCGGTCGTGCTCGGCGAAGACCGCCAGCAGGGGCTGCCTGACCTGCCGCAGGGTCGCCACCGGATCATGGCCGGTGTCCCCGAACAGGCCCGCGGCCACCAGCATCCGGCTGAGGTTCGCCCCGATCGGCTCCAGCAGGGACCGGGTCACTCCCGCATGCGACAGGTACGTACGGTTGCTCCAGAGCTGCGTCCTGTCGGAGGGCAGCGCACCGGCCCCCGCGGTGATCACGAACCCGACGTCGGCGGAGCGGACCGCGGCGAGCGGGGCCACCCAGCCGCCCTCGCTGTGGCCCCAGACGCCGACCAGCGACGGCTTCACCTCCGGGCGGGCCCGCAGCAGCCGGACTCCGGCGACGGCGTCGTCGGCCAGGTCCGCGAAGGAGCTGGTGGCCCGGGAGTAGCCGGACCGCTTGTCGTAGATCAGCACCACGACCCCGGACCTGGCGAAGGCCTCCGCCTCGGCGCGGTAGGACTCGCGGGACCGGCTACCGGCTCCCGCGATGAGCACCAGCCCGGGGCGCCTGCCGCCCGCGGCGGCGGGCGCGAGCACCGTCCCGTGCAGGCGCACGGCGCCGTTGTGGAAGGTGACCTCGGTGCCGACGAGATCATCGGCCGCCGCCGCGGGCGCGGCCGGGGGCAGCAGCGGGGACAGGATGAGTAGCAGGGCCGCGATCCAGCGGCCTGACGTACGGGATTTGCGTCGGGGCAGCACGAAGTGCTCTCCTTTGCTCGGAGGTCAACACGCATCAAGACCTCGCCGGCAGGCGAGGTGTCATGGCTTCCGCCTCCCTGGGCCGTCGAGTGGCCGCTCGACGGCCCAGGATCAGTCAGGGGTCAGGTGGGCTCCTCCTCGGGCTCGGGGAAGGCGACGAAACGGGTCAGGACAGTACGGGCCTCCGGCGGCGTCTCCTCGGCCGGACGCTGGTATCTCTCCAGCAGTGCCAGGTAGTCCTTGAAGAAGGTGGCCAGCTCGTCCAGGGTCAGCCGGATGGAACCCCGCGAATACGGCACGGCGTCCGCCCACGGCCCCATCCGCCCGCGAACGTGCTGGAATCGGGCGAGGATCTCCGCGTCCTCGGCCAGCCACAGCCGGTTGAGCTCCTCGATCGCCGCCTGCAACTCCGGGCTCTGCCGGCTGGGGAGAGGGAAGAGGACGCTCTTCCGGGTCAGCCGCCACCAGCGCTCCCTGCCGCGGGCCCGCTCCGGGATCTCCTCGACGAAGCCGTGCTCCGCCAGGACCCGCAGGTTGTAGCTCGTGCCTCCGGTGGTGACGTCGAGCCGGTCCGCGAGCACCGTGGAGGTGGCCTCGCCCAGGATCTCCAGCTCGCGCAGGATACGCTGCCGCACCGGATTGGCCAGCGCCTTGGCCATCGCCAGGTCGAGAAATTCATCAGCCACGCTTCCACGATAACTCATGCATGACTTTTCGTGCGTCCCGTCGAGGTGAGATTCTGAGCCCGTCGGCCGTTCCCCTGAGCGTGAGGTGACGCATGACAGGCAACAGCTTGGCCAAGACCCCACAGACGGTGGACGTCGCCGTCGTCGGCGCCGGCATCATCGGCGCGAGCTGCGCGTTCCACCTCGCCCGGCGCGGCGTGCGGGTGGCCGTGCTGGAGTCCTACGAGGGACCGGCGATGGGCAGCTCGGGCCGCTCGTTCGCGGGGGTGCGCGCCCAGT
This sequence comes from Nonomuraea sp. B12E4, assembly GCF_039871825.1. Taxonomy (NCBI): domain Bacteria; kingdom Bacillati; phylum Actinomycetota; class Actinomycetes; order Streptosporangiales; family Streptosporangiaceae; genus Nonomuraea; species Nonomuraea sp. B12E4. The sequence continues at coordinate 209,641 of NZ_JBDPME010000011.1, forward strand.
GGACGGATCCGGTCAACATCCGCCTGTCCTGGGCCGGCATCCAGACCTACCGGGACTTCGCCACCCTGCACGGCGTGGACGCCGGCTACCGGCCGCTGGGCTACCTGCTGCTCGTCCCCGAGGACCGCTGGGCGGCCCAGCTCGCGGCCGTCGAGCTGCAACGCTCGCTGGGGGTGGCGGTGGAGGTGCTCTCGCCGGAGGAGGCGCAGCGGCACGCGAGCTTCGTCCCCGATGGGATCGGCGGGTGCACCTGGGGGCCCGGCGACGGGGTGGTGGACCCGCACCTGGTGACGGCGACGTACCTGGCGATGGCCCGCGACCTCGGCGCGAGCGTGTCCTACCGGCGGGAGGTCGTCTCCGTCGACCGGCGGGACGGCCGCTGGGAGCTGGCCACGGCGCAGGGGAGGGTGCGCGCCCGGCAGGTCGTCAACGCGGCCGGGGGCTGGGCCGGCGAGCTGGCGGCGCTGGCCGGGTTGCGGGTGCCGGTGCGGCACGTCAGGCGGATGGTGTTCGCCGGCGCCCAGGGCGCCGTCGAGCGGCCGTCACCGATGACGATCGACGTGGCGAGCGGCTTCTTCCTGCGCGGCGAGGGGGCCCGCCTGCTGCTCGGGCGGGCCAATCCCGCCGAGGCGCCGGGATACACGACCCGGATCGACTGGGACTGGCTGGAGCACGTGCTGGCCTCCGGCGTGCGGCGCTTCCCGTGGCTGGCCGAGGTGCCGATCGACCCGACGGCGTCCTGGGCGGGCACGTACGAGATCACGCCCGACCACCTGCCCTTCCTGGGGGCCATGCCGGGCGCGCCGGGCTGGATCAACGCGTGCGGCTTCTCCGGCCACGGCGTCATGCAGGCACCGGCGGTGGGCCGGCTGATCGCCGAGGAGGCGGTGGACGGGCGGGCGCACAGCATCGACATCGACGCCCTGCGGATCGAGCGTCTGGCGGAGACCGGCACGCGGGGAGGCACCCTGGTCTTCTGAACGCCCGCCTGCCCCGGTCACGGGTGCCGAGGCCCGGCGCTGCCGTGGTAGGCGAACCAGGGCAGGAAGAGCTGGGTGATCGGGCCGACGGCGAGGGCGTACAGCACGGTGCCCGCCCCCACGCTCCCGCCGAGCAGCCAGCCCGCGGCGAGTACGGTGATCTCGATGAGGGTGCGGATGAGCCGGATGGAGAGCCCGGTCACGGCGGACGCGCCGGTCATCAGCCCGTCCCGGGGACCGGGTCCGAAGCGTGCGCCGACGTAGACGGCGACGGACAGTCCGTTGAGGAGGACACCTCCGGCCAGCAGGCCGATCCGGGCAGGGAGGCCGAGATGCTCGGGGATGAGCAGGAGGCCGAGATCGGACGAGCCCGCCAGGACGACGACGTTGGCGAGGGTGCCGAGCGTCGGTACCTGCTTGAGGGGGATCCACAGCAGGAGCACCAGCACGCCGACGACGGCGCTGATCGTGCCGAAGCTGAGGGACGTGTGGCGTTCCAGCCCTTCGTACAGGACGCTCCAGGGGTTGACGCCCAGCGCGGCCCGCACCATCGCCGAGAGGCTGAGCCCGTAGAGGGCGAGGCCGGCGAACAACTGGGGGAGGCGTCTCAGCGGATGCTCGCGCAGGGAGACGTAGCCGAGGTGGGGCGTGGGGCGGCGGCTGCCGCCCGCGAGCACCGCCACGGCGCGATGCCCCAGGCCGCGAGCACGGCGCCGCGTCGCGTCGCGGCTCACGGACGGCCCCCCAGCACTGCTCCGGTGCTCTGCAGCAGCCGGCCTTCGCCGTACGCCAGCGCCGCCGGCGGGAGCTCGGCCGCGCGCCCGCTGCGGATCACGGTCAGGGTGCCCATGGCAGGCGCCTGCGGGGCGGGCCGCGCGCCGATGCGGCGCAGCGCCTGGGCGGCGACCGCGCCGGCCGAGCCGTGCAGCGCGGGCGGCGGCAGGCCGGGCCGGCGCACGGCCGCGCCGATACGTCCGGCGACGAGCTCGTAATGGGTGCACCCCAGGACCACGGCCCGCACGTCGTCCGGGGTGAGCTCGGCCGCGGCGGTCACCGCGAGCCCGACGGCCGCCCCGTCCGCCGCCTCGACCGCGTCGGACAGTCCGGGGCACGGCACTTCGGTGACCCGCACGCCCTCGGCGAACCGGTCGATGAGACCGCGCTGGCAGGGGCTGCCGACGGTGGCGGGAGTGGCCCAGACGGCGACCGGCCCGCCACCCGCGGCCGCCGGTTTGATCGCCGGGACCGTCCCGATGACCGGCAGGCCGGGTTCCAGCCGGGCCCGCAACGCCGGCAGCGCGTGCACGGTGGCGGTGTTGCAGGCGACGATCAGCGCGTCCGGGTGGTGCGCGGCGGCCGCTTCGGCGACGGCCAGGGCGCGGGCGGTGATGTCGGCGGGGGTACGCGGCCCCCAGGGCATGCCGTCGGGGTCCGAGGCGAGCACGAGGTCGGCGTCGGGCCGCAGGCGGCGTACCGCGGCGGCGGCCGCCAGCAGCCCGATGCCGGCGTCCATGAGCGCGATCCTCACCCGGGCGCCGGGAGCCGCCCGCGGGTCGCCCGCGGCGCCCGCCACATGACCGTGCCGGCGTTCGCGCTCGCCGCGATCCGTGATCCCCCGCGCCATGCCAGTGCCCTCCACCGATGCTCGTCGTCAATGCCACTGGCGGAGAGTTTGTACAGTTATCGGCGGCAAGAGCATGACCAATTACGGGGGAGTGGCATGGCAGGCTCGCCGTCGTTCCGGCCCGTGGACAGGGTGGGCCGCGTCGAGCGGACGCTGGGGGGCCGGCGGCTGGCCGCCATGCTGCCCGACCCGGGGACGACCAGGCCCGTCTACCGCCACCTGGCCCAGGCGATCAGCGCGCTCATCCTGGACGGGCGCATCGCGTTGCACGTCCGGCTCCCCGCCGAACGCGACCTCGCCGTCGCGCTGGAGATCAGCAGGCCGACCGTCACGGCCGCCTATGACCTGCTGCGCGAGAGCGGTTACGCGCACAGCCGCCAGGGCGCCGGGACCTGGACGGCCCTGCCCGAGGGCGCCCGCCCCAGCGGCGTCGCACGCGCCCTGGCGCCCCCGGACGCGGCGATCGACCTGGCCAGGGCCGCCCCCGGGCTGCCGGAACAGGTGCTCGCCGAGGCTCTCGACCGCGCCGGACCGCGCTTGACCGAGCACGCGCACACTCCCGGCTACCACCCCTACGGCCTGCCGGAGCTGCGTGCCGCCGTCGCCGAGCGGTTCACCCGGCGGGGCCTGGCAACCGTGCCCGACCAGGTCCTGGTGACCTCCGGCGCCCAGCACGCGCTCACGCTGGTTCTGGGGCTCCTGTGCGAGCCCGGCGACCGGGTCATGGTGGAGAGCCCGTCCTACCCGAACGCGCTGGAGGCCATGCGCCGCGCCCGGCTACGCCCGGTCTCGGTGCCGGTGACCGACAGCGGCTGGGACGTCGAGATCATCGAGTCCACCCTGCGGCAGGCGGTGCCGAAACTGGCCTTCCTGATCCCCGACTTCCACAACCCGGCCGGGCTTCTCATGCCGGTCGAGGAGCGCGTACGCGTCCTGCGCGCCGCCCGGCGGGCCGGCACCTGGCTGGTCATCGACGAGACCCTGGCCGACCTCGCCCTCGACGTCCCGGCCCCGCCGCCGTTCGCCTCCCATGCCACTCCCGGCGGGATCGGCCAGGTCATCACCATCGGCTCGATGAGCAAGAGCTACTGGGGAGGACTGCGCATCGGGTGGCTGCGCGCCCCGGCGCGCCTCGTGACCGAGCTCGCCGGACAGCGGATCGCCAACGACCTGGGCGGTTCGGTGCTGGACCAACTCCTGGCCCTGGCCCTGCTGGCCAGAAGCGCTGAGCTGCTGCCACTCCGCCTGGAACGCCTGCGCGAGCAGCGCGCGGCCCTGTCGGAGGCGCTGTCCGCGCACCTCCCGCAGTGGACCTGGCGGCAGCCGCCCGGCGGGCTGTCGCTGTGGGTGGACCTCGGTGAGCCGATCGCCTCGGCCTTCGCCGAGCGCGCCCTCGACTATGGCGTACGGATCGAGGGCGGTGGCCACTTCGCCGCCGACCCGGGCGTCTTCGAGCAGCGGCTGCGCATCCCGTACACCACCTCCGCCGGCACGTTGCGCGAGGCCGTGCAGCGCATGCTCGCCGCCCTGGCCGACGGACTCCCCCTGCGGTCGGCCACCCGGCGACCCCACTGGATCGCCTGACGCCCGCCACCGGCTCTGAAATTTTCGACATCGCCTGAGCCAAGAAGGCAATAGAGCAGGGTCTTCAGCTGATATCCGAAAGTTTCGTGAAGTAGGGCCACGTCATTGCAGGTGAAATCACTATCGACGGACCTTGCTATGAAATATTTCGGCTGATTATTGACACGTTTCGACTGGGTTCTCAAACTGATCGCCAACACCCCATCCGGAAGGGAGAGCCCTGGTGATCACCGGCTTGGGCCGCTCGCAGCTCCGCTCGAAGGTCGTCGCGCTGGCGGTGGTGGCGACGCTCTCGGCCGCCGGAGCGGTGACGTTCACACCCACCGAGGCCGTCGCGGCCCCCGGCGTGGAGAACGAGGGCGCCGACTGCGTCGTGACCGGCCTGCCCGACGCGGGCTCCCTGCCCACCAACTCCAGGCTGCCCGACCCCTTCAGGAAGCTGGACGGCACGCGCATCACCACCAGGTCCGAGTGGCGATGCCGGCGTGAGGAGATCAAACGGCTGGCCGAGCGGTTCGTCTACGGCGAGAAGCCGGTGAAGCCGGCGAGCGTCACGGGGACGGTCACGCGAACCGGCATCACGGTGAACGTGAACCACAACGGCAGGAGCTCCAGTTTCTCGGCCGGCGTCTCGCTGCCGAGCGGGTCCGGGCCGTTCCCGGCCGTCGTCGTGCTGGGCGGGTTCGGTGCGGACACGGCCGCCATCAGGGCGGCCGGTGCCGCCGTCATCAGCTACGACCCCTACGTGGTCGGCCGGGAGGGCACGCCACGCAACAACAAGCAGGGCGCGTTCTACAGCATCTACGGCTCATCGAGCAGCACCGGGCTGCTCCTCGCCTGGGGGTGGGGCGTGAGCCGGATCATCGACGTCATCGAGCAGTCGGACGGCAGCATCCTCAGAGCGGACGCGACCGGCGTCACGGGATGCTCGCGGTTCGGCAAGGGCGCCTTCGTGACCGGGGTGTTCGACCAGCGCATCGCGCTGACCATGCCGATCGAGTCGGGCAGCGCCGGGGTTCCCATCTTCCGCGGGATTCCCGGGGAGGGCGCCCAGAGCCTGAGCAGCGCGTATGGAGAGCAGCCATGGCTGGGCGACGCGTTCGGCTCCTTCACGAGCAGCCCGGGCAGGCTGCCGGTGGACACGCATGAGATGGTGGCCATGGTCGCGCCGCGCGGGCTATTCATCATGGACAACCCGCACATCACCAACCTGGGCCCGAGGTCCGCGAGCGTGGCCGCCCTGGGCGGGGCGGAGGTCTACAAGGCGCTCGGCGCGGGGGAGAACATCACCTACTGGTCCGACGTCCAGGACGGCAACCACTGCGCCAACAGGGCCGAATGGCGGACCCCGCTGCAGCAGAACATCCAGAAGTTCCTGCTCAAGACGGGCAACGCCGCCGGCGCGATCCGGATCTCGTCCAGGGCCTCCGGCAACCTGGCCGAATGGCGGGACTGGCAGACGCCGGTCCTCGGCGACGGCGGCGGTGACACCACGCCGCCGAGCACGCCGGGCGCCCCGGCCGCGACCGGCGTGACCGCCACCGGCGCCACACTGACCTGGGCCGCCTCCACAGACCAGGGCGGTTCCGGCCTGGCCGGCTACAACGTCTACCGGGAGCAGGGCGCCACCGACCCGCAACTCGGCCAGTCCGCCACCAACTCGATCACCCTGACCGGCCTGACCGCGAACACCCAGTATCAGGTGTACGTGCGGGCGCGGGACGGCGCCGGCAACCTGTCCGGCAACTCGTCACCGGTCACGTTCACCACGACCACCGGCGGTGGCGACACCTCGCCGCCCACGGCCCCGGCCGGCCTGGCCGCCTCGGGCACGACGGCCACGGGCACCACCCTGAGCTGGACGGCCTCGACGGACGACACCGGCGTCACCGGCTACGACATCCTGCGCGCGCCCGGCGCGAGCGGCGGCACGTTCACCCAGGTCGGCACCTCGGCCACGACCTCCTACAGCGACACGGGCCTGACCCCGAGCACCACCTACCGCTACCAGGTCAGGGCGCGGGACGCCGCGGGCAACGCCTCGCCGGTCTCGGACACCGCGGCGGTCACGACCTCGCCCGGCACGTCCACCGGAGCGTGCGCGGCCGCCCCGACCGTGCAGACCCAATGGGCCACCGGGTACGTCATCCAGCCTCTGACCATCACCAACACCGGCACCTCGACGATCACCGGCTGGACGGTCACCTTCACCCTGCCGGCCGGTCACACCATGACCGGCTCGTGGAACGGCACCAGCACCGTCAGCGGCCAGAACGTGACCATCAGGAACGTCGGCCACAACGGCACCCTCGCCCCCGGAGCCGCCACCACCGGCGTCGGCTTCCAGGTGAGCCGCCCGAACGGCGACGCCGCCCTCCCATCCGGCTACACCTGCGCCTGATGGCCCGCACCCCGGACGGCCCGCGGGCCGTCCGGGCCACACCGATGACAGCCAGGCGCACAACCATGGGTTCTCCGATCTCTAGTACGCGCCGCCCTTGCCGTACGCGGCGGCGAGGGCGTGGAAGGCGGACTTGGGCTCCCAGCTCAGGTCCGGGTGGATCTTGACGACCCCGTAGGAGGCCAGGTCGAGGTCATAGCGGGGGTCGGGGTGGTGGGGATGGTTGTAGCCGGCGAAGGTGAACCAGAAGGCGCTGTCCACGTTCTCCTGCTCGAAGACGCGCAGCAGGTCGCGGAGGTAGGACGCCTGCTCCTCCTCGTCCCGCACGTAGTCGCCGTCCAGCCGCCAGGGCTCGCGGTCGCGGTCCACGATCATCCAGCCGCGCCCGCCCCGGTCCGCGGCGCCGCGGTAGGAGCAGCAGCCGAACTCGGTCACCACCACCGGCAGGCCATGGCGGTGCAGTTCGCGGATCTCCTCGCGGAAGGTGGCGGCGTTGTGCGCCCCGCGGTAGGCGTCCACCGCGACGTAGTCGAAGGGCGTCCAGTCCACGCGTTCGACCGGTAGCGCGGCATAGGTGACCTTGCCCCCGAACGCGGGCCGTACCGTGCGGACGACCTCGGCCAGAAAGGCGTTGAGCCGGGCCGGAACGGCGCTGAGCAGGCTCCGCAGCTCCGGCCCCGGGGTGGCGAAGAGTGCCAGACGCGCGAGGAGGTCGTCGCCGGGCAGGAAACCATGCGCGAAGATGCTCAGCTCGCCGCCGGTGACCAGGACGACGTCGGCGCCCTTCCGGCGGAGGCTCTCGGCGCGGGCGGCGCAGTCGGCGAACAGCGCCAGCAACCGCTCGGTGGTCAGGTCGCACGGGAACGGGGCGAACCACACCTCGAGCCCGGCCTCGGCCGCCTGCTCGGCCGCGACCGCCAGCCGGTCCGGGTCGCTGCCGGAGACGCGTACCGCGGTGCAGTGCAGCTCGTCCGCGATGACCCGCATCTCGCGCCGCACCACCGCGGCGTCGAACTCCTCCCGGGTCCACCCGGCCGGTACGCGGGCCCCGGTGTCGTAGTTGATCCCCTTACCGCGCATGAGAGCCCGCCATGTCGTGCGAGGCGGCCGCCGCGGCGCGCAGCCGCCGGCCGCGGTACCACACGGACCAGCCCACCAGCAGCGCGATCGTGCCGAGCTGGAGCAAGGTCGAAACGCCCGCCGCCGCGTCCACGGGCAGCAGGTAGATCAGCGGGATGCGGACGACCGCCTCGGCCAGCAGCCCGGTGCCCCACACGAGGCTGAGCAGGACGAAGACCCGGCGGAACGACGGCTGGGCCGGCCACAGCTCGTCCCAGCGGGCGAGCAGCTCCTGGTTGCCGGAGTTGAGGCGCCGCACCAGGCCGTACAGGACCGGCCGGCCGACCGCGCACGAGCCCAGCAGCAGCAGGCCGAGCGCGCCGGACAGGAGCGACTCCCTGGCCAGCAGGATGCGGGGGTCGCCGGTGAGCGCCGACATGGCCAGCAGCAGCACGAAAGTGACCGCCACGATCGCGGCCACCCCGTCGAGCCGGCGCCGGGTGACCGCGATGCAGGCGACCCGCGCCAGGGCCACCGCCCCACCGGCGACCAGGGCGAGCCAGGCCTCGGCCCCCAGTCCCCGGCAGGCGTAGTAGGCCGCCGCGGGCAGCCCGATGTCCCACAGCAGCCCCATGAGGAGCGCACGCTTGTCCATGGCGGAAGCCTCCTTGGCCGGCGACCTCCGCCGGCCTCGAAAATAAGATACTGGCAGTAGTCTATATGCCTTCTTTGCCTGGAAGACGATTGCGTTATGGAATACTGCTGGTATCCAAAATGGAGGTCCCGTGACTGTTGAGCACGACGGCGGACCCGGCGCCGCGAGCGGGGAGGCGCCGGCCAGGGCGACCCGGCGGCGCGGCGCCGCGCTGGAGGAGGCGATCCTGCGTGCGGCGATCGAGGAGCTGGACGAGGTCGGCTACCCGAGCCTGACCATGGACGGCGTCGCCGCCCGCGCCGGCACCGCCAAGAACGTCATCTACCGGCGCTGGCCGAGCCGCGCCGCGCTGTGCGTCGCCGCCTACCGGCGGATGCTCCCGGCCGCCCCCGAGGACATCCCCGACACCGGCGACCTCCGCTCGGACGCGCTCGCCATGCTCCGCCGCGGCAACGACCGGATGTCGTCACCGATGGGCAAGATCCTGCGCGAGCTGCTGGCCGACATCCAGAGCGACCCCGAGCGGGTGCGGGAGTTCCGCGAACAACTCGTCCGGGGGAACACCGGGCCGTGGCTGACCATCCTGGCGCGCGCCGCCGCCCGCGGCGAGGCGGGCCCGGCGGCGCTGACGCCCCGCGTGGCCACCGTCGCGGTCGATCTGCTCCGCAACGAGTACGCCATCAACGGCGTGGCCACCGTCCCGGAGGACATCCTCGCCGAGATCGTCGACCAGGTCTTCCTCCCCCTGGTGCGCGCCCACACCTGACCCACCCACCCGCCTCCCGGGTGGTTCTGGGGGACGCCGGCTGAGCCGGACCGATGGCGCCCCCGGGTCGCACCGAGCATCATGACATGTCGTGATGTGTCAGGACGACGTCTCCGGGTGCCGGGTGCCGGATTCGACGAACCTCCGCAGCACCGGGGACCGGTCGTCCGCGCGCCACATCAAGGCGGACGTGATGGGCGGGGTCAGGCCGTCGAGCGGCACGAAGGCCACCCCCTCGCCGCGCAGTGCCTGTGCCGAGGCTGGCACCAGCGCCACCGCCAGCCCGGCCGCGACGACGAGGAGCTGCGTGGAGATCTCGCGCACATGATGGCTCACCCGGGGCGTGAACCCGCCTGACGCGCAGATGCCGTGCACCGTCTCGTCCCATTCCTGGCAGATCTCCGGGTCCAGCAGGACGAAGCTCTCTCCCGCCAGTTCCGACGGCTCGACGGCCGGGCGGCCCGCCAGCGGATGACCCGCCGAGACGGCCGCCACGAAGCGCTCGATGGACAGCTCGCGCAGCACGATGCCGTCCGCCACGCATTCGTCGAGCGGGCCCAGCCGGGCGATGAACGCGACGTCCACGTCCTGCTCGCGCAGCAGCCCGACCGGCGTGCCGAGCGGGAGCTCACGCAGGTCCACCTCGACGTCCGGGTGGTCGCGCTGGAACGTGGCCAGCGAGGTCAGGAACGGCGCGGACGACGTGGTCGGCACGTATCCGACGCGGAGCCTGCCGAGGTCGCCCTGGCCCGCGCGGCGGGCGACCGACCGCGCCCGCTCCGCCTGCGCCAGGGTGCGCCGGGCCTCCTCCAGGAACGCCAGGCCCGCATCACTGAGCCTGGTACGGCGGCGCTCAACGCCCGCCGGGCAACTCGCCGGAAAGATCGCCCTCATCACTGGCGCCACCTCGGGGATCGGCGAGGCCATCGCCCGGGCGTACGCGCGCGAGGGAGCGAGCGTGATCCTCACCGGCCGGCGGGCCGAACTGGGCCAGAGCGTGGCCGAGCAGATCAGGGCGAAGGGCGCCAGGGCCGCGTTCCTGGCGGCCGACCTCACGGAGCCGGGCGCGCCGGAGCGCGTCGTGAAGTCCGCGTCGGAGGCGTTCGGGGGCCTGCACGTGCTGGTCAACAACGCCGCCGCCTTCGGAGCCGGACCGGCGGACGCCGTCACGGAGGACGACTTCGACCGGATCGCGGTCCTGAACTACCGGGCCCCGTTCTTCGTGACCAAGGCGGCGCTGCCGTACCTCCTCGCGAACCAGACCAGCAAGATCGTGAACATCGGCACGCTCGGCGCGGTCAAGAGCTGGGCGGGCGCCTCGGTCTACAACTCCTCCAAGGCGGCCCTGGAGAACCTCACCCGCACGTGGGCCATCGAATACGGCCCCCGGGGCGTCAACGTGAACGTGATCAGCCCCAGCATCGTCGTGGACGCCCCGATGTCGGCCACCGTACTCGCCCAGGTGGACGTCGAGGCCCACGTCCTGCCCAGTGTCCCGGCCCGCCGCCTGTGCACGGTGCGGGACGTGGCCGACACCGCGGTCTTCCTGGCCGGGCCGGGCTCGGACTATCTGCACGGCACGCGCATCCTGCTCGACGGCGGCCTGACGGCATGACGACCCGCGCACCCGTACGGCGGGGCGGCGTCCTGACCCCCCTGTGCGCCGTCCAGTTCATGGTCATCCTCGACACCACGATCGCCAACGTCGCCCTGCCCGCCATCGGCCGTGCCCTGGAACTGGCCGACTCGTCTCTGCAGTACGTGATCACCCTGTACGCGGTGACGTTCGGCGGCTGCCTCATCCTCGCCGGGCGTGCCGGCGACCTGCTGGGACGGCGCCGCCTGTTCGTCGGGGGGACGGCGCTGTTCGTGACCGCGTCCGCCGCGTGCGGCCTGTCCACCACGCCCGCACTCCTCCTGGCGGCGCGTACGGCGCAGGGCCTGGGCGCCGCCCTGATCTCCGCCACCGCGCTCGGCCTCCTCCTGGCGATCTACGACGAGGGGGACCGGCGTAACCGCGCGCTGGGCGTGTGGAGCGCCCTGGGAGCCACCGGCGCCGGGGCGGGCCTCATTCTCGGCGGCCTGCTCACCGACGCGCTCGGCTGGCCCTGGGTCTTCCTCGTCAACGTCCCCATCGGCCTCGCCGCCCTGGCCTGGACCCGAATCCTGCCACCGGACCAGAACCCGGCACCGTGGCGTGGCGCGTCTGGCAGGGGCGGCTCGCTCGACCTTCCCGGAGCGGTGAGTGCCACGGCGGGCATCGGCCTGCTGATCTATGGGCTCACCCGGGGGCAGCAGGAAGGGTTCACCTCACCGGCCGCCCTGCTCATCCTGATTGCCGCGGCCGTACTGCTGATCGTCTTCGTGCTGGTCCAGCGGCGTTCCCGGAGCCCGCTCGTCCCGCCGCGCATCCTGTCGCACCGGGCGGTGACGGGCGCGAACACGGCGATCCTCGCGCTGACCGCCGTGATGGGCGCCCAGGGCTTCTTCATGATGCTGTTCATGCAGGGGATCCTGGGTTACTCGCCGCTCCAGACGGGTCTGGCCGTCTTCCCGTCGAGCCTCATGGCGATCGCCGGCAGCGCGCTGGCCACGAGGCTGGCCGGGCGGGTGCAGCCCCGCGTCATCGCGGCGGGCGCCTTGGTGGTGGTCGGCGTCGCGGAGGCGCTGCTGGCCCAGATCACCCCGGCCAGTTCGTACGCGACGGACATCCTTCCCGGCTACCTCCTCTTCGGCGCCGGGCTCGGGGCGGCGTTCGTCGGCTCCAGCATCGTGGCGACCAGCGGTATCGCGGCCGAGGACCAGGGCGTGGTGTCCGGGCTGCTGAACACCGCCCAGCAGGTCGGCATCGCGGTCGGCGTGGCGGCCCTGGTCACGGCCGCCGTCGCCCACACCGCGAACCTCCCCGCGCCCGGCACGGCGGCGGCCCTGGTTTCGGGCTACGGCCTGGGCCTACTCATCAGCGCGGTCCTCGCCGCCGCGGGCGCCCTCGCCGTCCTCACCCTGCCCAGGCGGCACGCCGTGTAGCGCTCCCGCTGCCGGCGGCGGCTCTTGTGGCCGCCGCCGCGGTTGTAGGCGGCTCTGATGTTGCTGCCCGCGCTCGCTATGTGGTAGCGGACGGCGATCGTGCAGGCCGCGCCGGCGGCCACGTGGGGAATGAGCCGGCACATGCGGGAGGACGCGGTCGGCGCCGTCCATCCGTAGGTGTCGAAGTGCTGCTTGACCGTACGGGTGGTGGCCCTGCTGAAGTACCAGGAGCACGTGGTGATGCCGCAGTTCCTGCGGATGCTCGCGGCGGTCTCGACCGCGGCCGCGACAGTGGCGGCGGCGGACCGAGTGGCGGACTGGGTGGCGGCGCTCGCGGTGGGAGTGGTGACCAGGACGCCGGTGGCCGCGATGCCCGCGAGTGAGCCGACCCGATCCTTGAGCAGGTAGCGGGTCCCGCCGCCGGAGGCGAGCAGCTCTCTGGCGTAGAGCTGCCCGACGTACTGCGACAGGATCAGGACCGGAAAGCCGGGCTGGGTGCGGCGGGCCTGGATGACCGCGCGCAGGCCGGCGTCGCGCGCCGGCGCGGAGGGCGGCTCGGCCCCGGGGACGATCTTCCCGGGAGGGGAGCCCCTGGATGGGGTGGTCAGATCCCGGCGGCGACGCGGAGGAGGACGACTCCGCCGATGATCGCCGCGAACGACACCAGCTTGGCGGGCGTGATCTTCTCCTTGTAGATGAGCGCGCCGAGAACGACCGTGCCGACCGATCCGATGCCGGTCCAGATGGTGTAGCCCACGCCGACGTCCAGGGTTCTCAGCGCGAGGCTGAGGCTGAAGATGCCGCCGGCGGCGCACACCAGGGTGAAGACCGATGGCCAGAGCCGGGTGAAGCCCTTGGTGGCATTGGTGCCGAGCGCGAAGCCGATCTCGAAGACGATGGCGACGGCGAGATAGATCCATTCCATGGTGACGACTCCTCAGGCGACGGGCGGGATCAGTGGGTGGAAGCGGGGGAGGAGCTGTTCGCGGAGGAGAGGCGGTCGGCGAGTTTGAGCCCCAGCACCCCGCCGATGATCAGTACGAACGCCAGCGCCTTCCACACGGTGAGCTGCTCACCGAAGATCACGGCGCCGAAGACGACGGTGCCGATCGATCCGATGCCGGTCCAGATGGTGTAGCCCACGCCGACGTCCAGGGTCTTCAGCGCGAGGCTCAGGAAGAAGATGCCGCCGGCCGCCGCCCCCGCGGTGAGCAGCGAGGGCCACAACTGTGTGAAGCCTTCCGTGGCGTTGGTGGCGAGGGCGAACACGACCTCGAAGACGGCGGCGACGAGCAGGTAGATCCAAGCCATCGAGCGGCTCTCCAAAAAGTTGCATGTATGTGCAAGTGGACGGGCAAAATCTTGCATGTACATGTATTCTCCTGTCAACCCGGTGAACGAGAACTCCGGCAATCCACCGATCGGGAGGTCACCATGGCCCCGGCAGCCTCTGTCCCCAGCACGGCGCTCCCCTCGGACGCCGTCGCCATGTGGCACCGCGTCATGCTCCTGCACTCCCGCGTCGAGGGCGTGCTCGCCGCCGCGCTGCAGCGACGGCACGGCATCGGCCTGTCGGAATACCGCGCGCTCGGGCACCTGGCCGTCGCCCGCGACGGCGAACTGCGCATGCAGGAGCTGGCCGAGCTGATCGGGCTCAACCAGAGCTCGGTGACCCGCCTGGTGGCCCGGCTGAACGCCGCCGGCTTCGCGTACCGGGATCTGTGCCCGGACGACAAGCGCGGGGTCTACTGCGTCGTCACCGACGCGGGCCGCGCGAAATACGGCGAGGCGAGCCGTACGTACGAGGAGACGCTGACGGTCGCGCTGGAGGAGGCGGGGCAGACCGACCCCCAGCTCGCCGCGGCGGTGACGCTGCTGGGCGAGTCCATCGCCTGACCCGAGCCCTCGGGGCGTAGGCCGTTGACCCGAGCCCCGGGGCGGCGTTCGCTGACCGGAGCCCCGGGGCGGCGTTCGCTGACCGGAGCCCCGGGGCGGCGTTCGCTGACCGGAGCCCCGGGGCGGCGTCGGCCTGCCGGTTTGAGCCGAAGACGCCATCCGGAATGCTGAGGGCCGCCGCCGAGGGCGCTCGGCGGGCGGCCGGCTCCCAGCGCCACAGCCCGCCGTCCATCCCGGGACGGCCCCTCCCTTCGATCATCACCCGTCCGGGCCGGGCAGAACAAGACTGTTCCTGCGGCCTGTGCCGTCGCCAAGCTGTACTCGTGAACACCATGAGCAGCGAGGTCTGGGACCCGTTCGGCACCCTGCGCAACGTGCTGTGGATCGGGGGCGGGCAATGGGCCGGGAAATCCACCGTCGCCAGGCTGCTGGCCATCCGGTACGGGCTGACCGCCTACCACTACGACTACCACGACGCACGCGGGCATCACGACCGTCGAATCGCCCGCCGGGTGCGGCAGGGTGAGCCCATCGCGGACCCCGACCCCGACACCGCCTGGGTGAACACCAGCCCGCAGCGGATGGCCGAGGAGGTCCTGGCCGGTTTTCCCGTGCGGTTCGAGTGGGCGCTGGACGACCTGCGCGGCCTGGTGTCGGGGCGGCCCGTCATCGCCGAGGGCTGGGGACTGCGTCCGGAACTGGTCGCTCCCATCGTCGACTCGCCCCGTCGGATGATCGTCATGGTGCCGAGCGAGGAGTTCCGCCGGCGCCAGCTGCGCGAACTGCCCCGGGCCGCCGCCGTACAGCACCGGGTCAGCGATCCCGGCCGGGCACAGCGCAACCGGTTCGACCGGGACCGCCTCGTCTTCGAGGAGGCCGCCGGCTCCGCTCGCCGCCTGGGCATCCGGGTCCTGCGGGTCGACGGGTCCCACGACGCGGACGGCATGGCCGACATCGTGGCCGACCACTTCAGCCACTACCTGCCCTGACGCACGCCCACCGGCCCCGCCGGCGACCCAGCCCGCGGCGACGCCCGCGAGCGGCCGGCCGAGTTCGGCCGAGCCTGCCCTGGCCGATTGCGCCTAGAATCCGCAGTCCGGCCGACGTCCGCGAGTGCGCGGGCACGAACGGCCCGTACATCAACTCGGTGCGGATGCAGCGGATCCTGTCCGTCCGTTGACGTGGGATCAGCGGTGTCCGCCCACGGCCAGCATGTGGTCGGCGCCGCGCTGGAACTCATAGGGGACCCTGCGCACCGCGCACACCAGCCCGTCGGCCCGTAGATCCGCCCGCAGCGCGTCGAGAAAGCCGACCGGCTCGCCGTCGCCCATGCGGACCAGGGGGAAGATCCTCACCTCGGCCCGGCTGACCCGGCTCATCTCGGTGATCGCCGCCCGGTGCCACTCCCGATCCAGGCGCCCGGCCCAGGTGAACAGCAGGTGTGAGCACAGCACCAGGTCCACGCTGTCGTCGGCCAGCGGGAGATGCGGCAGGCCGGTGGCCAGGTAGGAGCCCGGATGCCGGCGGAGGTCGGCCATGAACGCGCTTCTGGCGGCCAGGCGCATCTCGCGGCGCCGCTCCGCCGAGCCGTACCACGTCCACACGAACCGGTCCGCGTTCGCGTCGATCATCGCGTTGCCCTGGGTGAGGTCGGCCGCCAGGCGGTCGGCGATCGCGCCGGCGCCTTGGGAGTAGAGCGGGTCGGCCGCCAGGGCCCGGGCTCCCGCCGTCCGGGCCTCCGCGACGAAACTCGACGCCCCGCCGGCGCAGTCGAGAATGACGCCACCCAGATCGCGGTCGTCGATCGCGAACATCGCCCGGTACTCGGCGAAGGAACGAGACGACATGATCATTTTGCCTGACTCATCGCTCGTCTCCCATCCCGCGCTGCGTGGTCCCCACCCTCGGCCACGACGATCTGCCGCCCGGGGATCATGCGCGCGGTCGCCCGCGAGCACCGCATCCCGGTCTTCGACCTCGGCCGGCTGTCGTGCGTCGGCCTCTACCTGGAGGTCGTGGAACCCGGCACGGTGCGCGCCGGCGACCCGGTCACCCGGGTGCGCTAGGAATCCCGCCCGTCCGGGACGAGGAGACCCTGGTTGAACGCCTGGGTGACGGCGGCGGCGCGGTCGCCCACGCCGACTTCCCGCGCGGCTCGCCGTCCGCCTGCTTGATCGCCACAGTGGCCACGGCCAGGACCGCCAGCAGCGCGTACGGCACCACGGTCGCCACCGGCCGGCCCGCCAGCGGGTTGCTCATCCGCGCCTCCTGCGCACCCCTTGGCATCCCTGGACAATCTAGCCGCCACCAGGGCGTTCACCGGGCGGCGAACAGCGAGCGCAGGTGCCTCCCGTTCGCGATCGCGACAACGCCCCCACCGGCCATCCGCACAGGGCCTGCTCGATCCTCGTCCACGCCGGCAGGACTCCAGCGTCGCGACACGGCGGCGGGCCGCGCATCGCCCGATCTCATGGAACCGGCGGACCAATCGGACGGCTGAGCCACTCCACCGATCGGCTGACCGCATTTGCCTACAACTATTAGGCAGTTGGATAATGACTATCGGCAAATGGAAGGATGATGATGGTTCGAGCGGGGCTGACCGTGGAGCGCCTGACGAAGGCGGGGGCGGAGCTGGCCGACGAGGTCGGCTTCGACCAGGTGACCGTCTCGGCGCTGGCCCGGCGGTTCGACGTCAAGGTCGCGAGCCTCTACTCGCACCTGAAGAGCTCCCACGACCTGAAGACCAGGATCGCCCTGTTCGCTCTGGCGGAGCTCGCCGACCGGGCCGCCACCGCCCTGGCCGGGCGGGCCGGCAAGGACGCCCTGGCCGCCTTCGCGGACGTCTACCGCGACTACGCCAGGGAGCACCCCGGCCGCTACGCCGCCGCCCAGCTCAGGCTCGACCCCGAGACCGCGGCCGCCGGCGCCGGCGTCAGGCACGCGCAGATGACGCGGGCGATCCTGCGCGGCTACGACCTGGCGGAGCCCGACCAGACGCACGCGGTCCGGATGCTGGGCAGCGTCTTCCACGGCTACGTCAGCCTGGAGATGAGCGGGGGCTTCAGCCACACCGCCGTCGACCCGCAGGAATCCTGGTCCTGGATCGTGGACTCCCTCGACACCCTCCTGCGCACCTGGACCACCACCCCGACGAGCTGAGGCCGTGAACACCGAGTACATCACCACACCCGTCACCGCGGACCTGCTGCGCGGCGCCCTCGACGTGGAGCGCACGGCGCACGGGCTGCTGCCGCACCGGCTGCCCGCCCGGGCCCGCCGCCAGATCCCCGACGAGCAGCTCGCCATGGCCGAGGCCCAGCCGTCCGGGGTACGGCTGGCCTTCCGCACCCGGGCCACCACCGTCGAGCTGGACACGCTGCCCACCAAGAGGGCCTTCCGGGGGCTCCCGGCCCCGGCGGACGGCGTCTACGACCTGCTGGCCGACGGCCTGCTCGCGGGCCAGGCCACGGTGACCGGCGGGCGGGTCCGCACCCTCGACCTGGCCACCCAGTCGGTCGATCTGCGCGACGGGCCGCCCGGCACCGCGCGGTTCGCCGGCCTGCCCGCGCGTGACAAGCACGTCGAGATCTGGCTGCCGCACACGGAGATCACCGAGCTGATCGCCCTGCGCACCGACGCCCCGGTCGAGCCCGCGCCCGACAGCGGGCGCCGGGTGTGGCTGCACCACGGCAGCTCCATCAGCCACGGTTCGAACGCCGCTCACCCGACCGGGATCTGGCCCGCCCTGGCCGCCGCCCAGGGCGGGGTTGAGCTGGTCAATCTGGGGTTCGGCGGCGGCGCGCTGCTGGACCCGTTCACCGCCCGCGCGATGCGGGACACCCCCGCGGACCTGGTCAGCGTCAAGATCGGCATCAACGTCGTCAACGCCGACGCGATGCGCGTGCGCGCCTTCGGCCCCGCCGTCCACGGCTTCCTCGACACCATCCGCGAGGGGCATCCGAGCTCGCCGCTGCTGGTCGTGTCCGCCATCCTGTGCCCGATCCACGAGGACACCCCCGGGCCTCTCATGCCCGACTTCGGCGGCGGGACCGTACGGTTCAAGGCCACCGGCGACCCGGCCGAACGCGCTGCCGGGCGCCTGACCCTCAACGTCATCCGCGACGAGCTCGCCCGGATCATCGGAGAGAGGGCGGCCGACGACCCGAACCTGCACTACCTCGACGGCCGCCACCTCTACGGCGAGCCGGACCACGCCGAGCTGCCGCTGCCCGACGAGGTGCACCCCGACCCGGCGGGGCAACGTCGCATCGGAGAGAACTTCGCACGGCTCGCGTTCGGCGCCGGCGGTCCGTTCGCCACCAGGCCCGGCCGCCGCTGACAGGCCGGCCCGGAGTGGCGCGGGCGGGAGGAACCGTCCCGAGGATCACGGAGACCAACGGCAACGGTTCGTTGGCCACGTCACCTCGACGCATCCGCAAATCATGACAATCCGGCGGCTGCCGGCCATCGGACCGAGGAACGGCTCCTGGGTGTCCGGTGGCGCCGGACACCGGGCACCGCCGTGACCGGGGAGTTCGCCGGAGGCGCCGGCGAATGCGTCCGGTGCCGTCGCCGGACATCGCCCCCGGCCCCGATCGTTGGCGACAAGGTCACCGCGACCTTCGATCGAGCGGCAACTCCAAGTGAAAGGAACACGGCATGGCCAACATCCGGCGGCACCCCGTGCAGGGTCGGACCTTGAACCGGTTGCGCGTACTCGCCCTGGTGTCCGTTCCCGCCGCGCTGCTGATCAGCGTGTCGGCGTCGGCGTCGGCGGACACACCCGCCCCGAAGGCGTCGACAAGCGCGAGCTCCACCTGTCACGAGCCGGCTCGTGACCAGGTCCTGACCGCCCAGCAGGGCATCGAGCTCTTCAAGGCGTGCTCCGCGGCGAAGACGACCGCGGTCCCGGGATGGCATTGGATGGGCAACTACGGGGACGTCTACTCCCTGGCCAACGCCGCCAATGGATGGGGAGCCGGGCCAGGGGAGCTCCTCACCCAGATCATGAGCAACGGCCTTCTGGCCACGTTCATGTACTACTGATACATGGGGGCATGGCGGCCTCCGGCAGGATCGCCAGTGTTTCCGCAGGTCAGCCCTTTGCCGACGGGGCACGGGATCATCGTTCCGTCCCCTGAGTTCAACGCGCTGATCTGCGGGAACGCATACCCGGGCCGGAAAGGCCGCTCAAGGGGAGACCCGTGGCGATCCAGGTGCCCGGCGTGGCGGGGCCGCGCTCAGCCCGGACATGATCGAGGCGGCCGCCTTCATCGCGCCCACCCGTACGACGTAGCGGGTGACGCCCCAGCGGCGCTCGTGCTCCCGGATCGCCGAGACGATCTCCGCTTCGGTGCCGACGAGGACGAACGGCGAGGCGAGCAGCTCGGCCTCGGTGAGGCCGAGATCCTTGGCGTGCTCGGCGATCCACCCGGCGGCGTCGTCGGTCACCTGGAAGAGCTGCACGAGCGCTTCCAGGGCAGGCGGCCGCTCCCGCCCGGCGGCGCCGGTGGCGACGTGCTCAAGCTGGGCCTCGATCTCAGTGGTACGCCAGCGCACCTCATGGCTGTGCCCGTCGGACAGCGTGCGCCCGAACCCGGTCAGGCCGACGACGTCCGCGTGGGCCCCCGCCCAGCGCAGGAGCCGCGAATTGGCGGTGCCCAGGGTGAGCGGGATCCGCTCCTGGACGGGCAGCGGCTTGACCAGCCGGGCACCCTTGACCACCAATTCCGGCGTGTCGACGTCGACCTCCTCGCCGTCGAGCAAGGCGCGTACGGCCTCCGCCACGGCCACGCACCGCCGCACCCTGCCCGCCACCTCCGGGTAGGGGGCACCGACCGCGTCCCACTCGCCGGGTGTGTGACCGGCCCCCACTCCGAGCCGGGCACGGCCGCCGGACAGCGCGTCAAGCGTGGCGACATCGCCCGCGAGCAGGATCGGCTCCCTGATCCCCGCGTTCGAGACGTAGGAGCCGAGGCCGATCGTGGAGGTGACGGCCGCGGCCGCCGCCAGGGCGACGAACGGCGAGGCCGTGACCCCCGGATGGTCGGCGGCCAGCAGGGCGTCGAACCCCGCCGCCTCGCACTTCCGCGCGAGGTCCGTCCAGGACGCGACGTCGGCGGCGTTGGCTTGAAGTGAAAAGTCCGTCATAAAGGGAGCATTTCGTACTTTTCTCCGGCCGCTTCCGGGTTCCGCTCGAAGCGGAGCGCGTACGGTCGTTCACCCCTGGCCGAGCAGCGCCGTGGCCATCTGCTGGACGGAACGGGTGAAGCGCCGCGGGTCGCCGGGCGGGGTCAGGTGGCGGATCAGATCGCCGTCGAAGACGGAGAGCAGGGCGTGGGCCAGGAAGCCGGCGTCGAGGTCGGGACGGCTCGCGGCGAGCAGGCCGCTGAGGTGGCCGTGCCAGAACCGGTAGCTGGGGTCGCCGTACTTGTCCTCGGCGCAGGCCTGCTCGTGCGCGGACAGCAGGACGGCGTTGCCTTCGGCGATCGCGCCGAGGCCGTCGAGGAAGGCGAGCAGCCGCTCAGGGGCGGGCGCTCCGGGCCCCAGGGGCGGGGCGCCGTCCGTGACCGCCTCGCGCAGCTCGCGGGACCGCTCCTCCAGCAGTGCTTGCAGCAGCCCGGCGCGGTTGCCGAAGCGGCGGAACACGGTGCCCTTCCCGACCCCGGCGAGGGTGGCGACCCGGTCGAGCGACACGCGGTCTCCACCGCCCTCGGCCAGGAGCTGCTCGGTCGCGTGCAGGACCGCGCGGCGGTTGCGGGCCGCGTCGGCGCGTTCGGCGCGCTGTCCGGCCATCGGCCACTCCTCAGTAGACGGACTGTCAGTCCGGATATGCTATCGTCCCGCTATCCGGACTGACAGTCCGGATTTCCCCTGCCTGTGGAGAATGGACATGCACGCACTCGTCGTCGCCCCCGACGCCCCCGGATCCCTGCGCCTCGGCCCGGCCCCCGAGCCCCGGCCCGCGCCCCACCAGCTCGTGCTCGGCGTCCGGCACATCTCCCTCAACCGCGGCGAGGTGGCCTTCGCCGGTCGGCGTCCCGCCGGCACCGTGCACGGCTACGACGCCGCCGGGGTCGTCGAACGCGCCGCGGCGGACGGCACCGGACCGGCCGTGGGCACCAGGGTCGCGGCCTTCGGCGCCGGGGCGTGGGCCCAGCGGATGGCCGTGGACACCACCGCGGTGGCCGAGGTGCCCGCCGGGGTCGACCTCGCCGACGCCGCCGCGCTGCCCATGGCCGGCGTCACGGCGCTGCGTACGCTGCGCTCCCGCGCCATCCTGGGCCGGCGGGTGCTGATCACCGGCGCCGCGGGCGGCGTCGGGCGGTACGCGGTCCAGCTGGCGGCCCTCGGCGGCGCCCACGTCATCGCCTCGGTGGGGTCGGCCGCCCGCGCCGAGGGGCTGGCCGCGCTGGGCGCCCATGAGGTGGTGATCGGCCTGGAGGGCATCGACCGGCCGGTCGACCTCATCCTCGACAACGTGGGCGGACCGCAACTGGCCGCCGCCTGGGAGCTGCTCGCGCCGGGCGGGAACGTGCAGAACATCGGCTGGGCGTCCGACGAGCCGGCGGTGTTCGCGCCGTACTCGCTGTTCTCCGTCGGCCCGGCCAAGACGATGAGCACGTTCGGCGACGTCCATGAGGTCGGCCCGGACCTGGCCACGCTGCTGGGGTTCGTGGCGGCCGGGCGGCTGTCCCCGGAGGTCGGCTGGCGCGGCTCCTGGGAGCAGGTCACCGACGCCGCCCGCGCCCTGCTGGACCGGCGCGTCGCGGGCAAGGCGGTCCTGGACGTTGAGCCGGCGCCCACGTCCTGACCGGCCGTCCCCAGGACGCCGGGATGAGAGCTCAGGAGGGGACGTGGCCGACCAGAACGCGCACTGGCACCCACCCGCGCTCCTACAAGCCGAAGGCGCCGCCCTCGACGAGGATGACCACCCCGACGCCGATCAGCACGACCGGCAGCAGGACGTGGCCCCAGCGGCTGAGCGCCCGCGCGATGACCGGGCGGGTGGCGAAGAACCGCCCGGCCGCGCACCACACCGCGACCAGCACCAGGAAGACGACGACATAGACGCTCATCGAGCCGGCCCCGGCGGTGGCGAACACCGGGACGTAGACCCCGATGTTGTCGCCGCCGTTGGCGAACGTGACCGCCGCCACCTCCAGCGCCCCCGGACCGCCGGCGCGTTCCTCCGCGGGCTCCTCCGCCTTACTGGGCGGGGCGCGGGACGAAGCGGCAGCGGCCGGCCCGGCACTCGTCCAGGCTCTCCAGGGCGGCCCGCCGGGTTCGGGCCAGCTCGGCCATCCTGGCGTCGATCCGATCCACCACCGCCTCCAGCCGCCACCGCTCGCTGTCGCACGTCGCGTCGCCGGCGTCGTGCGCGGCCAGCGCCTCGACCACCTCGTCCAGGGTGAAGCCCAGCTCCTGCAGGGCCTTGGCGAGGCGGATGCGCTCCACCGCCGCGGCGTCGAAGACGCGGTATCCCGACGGCCGGCGCTCGGCGGCGGGCAGCACCCCGCGCCGCTCGTAGAAGCGCACCGTGTCCACGCTGACCCCGGCTGCGCCGGCGACCTGCCCGATTTTCACGCGCCCCACCCCTTGACTCTGGACCCGAGTCCAGACTTTAAGGTCGAGGGCGGTGGCACCACAAGACCACCGGAACCCCTCACTCGGAAGGAGTCCGTTCATGGACATCCCACCCGCTTCCACCCCCGTCGCGTGCAACATGACCACCGCCGTCGACACGCCCCAGCAGCGCGTGGACGACTACTGGAGCCTGTTCGGCCGGCACCTGCTCGGCCGCGAGCGGACCGCCGAGGGCATCCGCTTCCGGCTGCGCGCCGAGCCCGGCGTCGAAGAGCAGGCACGTGATCTCGCCGCGCGCGAGAAGGCCTGCTGCGCGTTCTTCGCCTTCGACGTCAGGGCCGACGGCGACCAGGTGATCTGGGACTGCGCGGTCAGCGACGACGACACCGCCCGCGCCATGCTGGAGGAGTTTTACCACCTGCCCGAGACCGCCGGGCGCGGCCTCGCCGAGCTGGGCGACCACCTGGCCGCCAGGGGCCTGCGCATCGTCACGGACCCGAGCCGCGGCGCCCGCGACACGGGCTCGACCGGCAGAGAGTAACGTCACATAACCGGACCAACGCGGGTCACGACCACCACGCACCAGGAGGAAAGACGCAGTGAAGCGCATCGGCATCATCGGAGTGGGCGAGATCGGCCGGGCGATCGTGGTGGGCCTGTGTGACGGAGCCGACGAGTCCCCCGAGGTGTTCCTGTCCCCCCGGGGAGCCGCCACGGTCGCGGAGCTGTCCGAGCGCTACGAGGGCGTGCGGGTGTGCGCCGGCAACCAGGAGGTGGTGGACCGCTCCGAGGTGGTGATCATCGCCGTACGCCCGCGGGACCGGCACGAAGCACTCGCCGGCCTGCGGGTGGGCGGCGACAAGCTGGTGGTCAACCTGATGGCCGGCGTCGGCATCGACGACCTGCGCCAGGCGCTGGCCACCGATGCCCCGCTGGTACGGGCGATCCCGCTGCCCCCCGTACGCGAACGCGGCTCCGTCACAGTGACATACCCGTCGCACCCGGTGGTGGACTCCCTTTTCGAGCACCTGGGCGGGGCGCTCCCGGTCGCGGACGAGGCGGTCTTCAACGTCTTCTCCGCGTTGACGGCGACGCTGAGCACCCACTACGCGTACCTCGCCACGCTCACGTCGTGGGCCGCCGGCCACGGCATCGCCTCCGGCGACGCGGAGAGCTACGTCCGCGGCCTCTTCCAGGGGGCCGGTCGCTCCTTGGGCGACGAGACCCGTTCCCTGCACGAGCTCGCGGCCAACCACGAGACCCCGAACGGAAGCAACGAACGCATCCGCACCACCTGGTTCGCCCCGGCCAACGCCGAAGCCCTCACCAAAGCCCTCGACGGCCTCCTCGCCGATCTCCATTAGCGCGGCTCCGATGGCTCAGGAACGCGCGGTGAAGGCGAGGGAGCGGAACGTGCCCGTACAGCCGCCCTCGAACGCATCACCGTGACCGGAGACCGGGAACACGACACCGCCGTCGCCACGCGGAACTGGTTCAACGGGGTGACCCCGCCCCGCTGAAGTGTGACGTCCCGGCCGCCGGCGCCAGGGGCCGGGCAGGACCGGGGGAGTCCCCCTTCCGGTCCTGCCGGCCATTTGGACCTCGAAGGGCCGGGTCAGCCGGCCTGCCGCAGCGCCTCGGCCAGGCCGTCCAGCCCGATCGGGCCGAGGCCGACCGCGGTGGTGTGCCAGCGTTTGAGATCGAAGCCCGGCTGCCGGCCGGCGGCCTGGCGGGCGGCCAGCCAGGCGCGCTCGCCGAGCTTGTACGAGATCGCCTGCGCGGGCCAGCCGAAATACCGCACCACCTCGGGATGGATCCGATGGGAGTTGGCATGGCCGCGCTCCCTCAGCACCTGGCAGGCCTTGTCGAACGTCCACCGTGACCCGTCCGGCAGCGGCAGGTCCAGGTGGAGGCCGATGTCGATG
The DNA here is from genome assembly GCF_039871825.1 of Nonomuraea sp. B12E4. Taxonomy (NCBI): domain Bacteria; kingdom Bacillati; phylum Actinomycetota; class Actinomycetes; order Streptosporangiales; family Streptosporangiaceae; genus Nonomuraea; species Nonomuraea sp. B12E4. The sequence continues at coordinate 234,147 of NZ_JBDPME010000011.1, forward strand.
ACCACGCGGGCCGCGCGCAGCGCCGAGGCGGCCAGCATGCCCAGCCGGGTGCCGGGATCGGAGAACCAGCCCAGCTCGTCGCCGAGGCGTTCGGCGTACAGGGCCCAGCCCTCGCTGTGCCCGCTCACCCGGACGGTCTTCGCGAACCGCGACAGCGTGTCCCCGGCGGCCATCACGGCGCCGATCTGCAGGTGGTGACCGGGTACGCCCTCGTGGAAGACGGTCGTCAGCTCACGCCAGGTCGCGAACCGCTCCCGGCCTCCCAGGGGCCACCAGGTGCGGCCCGGCCGCGTCAGATCCTCCGTCGGCGGCGTGTAGTAGGGGGACCCGGCGGTCGAGGCGGCAGCGATGGTCACCTCGACCCGGCGCAGTGGCTCGGCGATGTCGAAGTGGGTGCCGTGCAGCTCGCCGATGGCCCGGTCGTGCTGGTCCTGCAGCCAGCCCCGGTAGGCGTCCACGCCGACCACGCACTGGCTCTGGTCAAGGAACGCGCTCACCTCCTCCCAGCTCGCGCCCGGGCGGATGCGCTCGATCTCGGCGGCCATCTCCGCCTCGATCCGGTCCAGCTCCGCCCAGCCCCACGCGTACGCCTCGGCCGGGTCGATGTCGGCGCCCAGACTCTGCCGGGCCGCCACGGCGTAGCGCTCGGCGCCGACCCCGTCCCGCTCCGCCGCCCGGGGCGCGTAGTCCGTACGCAGGTAGCGGGCCGTCGCGGCGTAGGCCGCGTGCGCGGAGGCCGCCGCCTCGGCGAGCTCCCCGGCCAGGGGGCCGTCGCCGTAGGAGGTCACCAGGGCGTCGTGCGCCCCGGCGAAGCGCTCGGCCTGGGCGGCGGCCTCCAGCGCCTGGCGTCGAGCCGCCACCAGCCCCTTCGCCAAGCCGAGATCGAGGCTGGCGCGCCAGCTCGCCAGCATCACCGGCATGGCGCGCAGACGGGCGGCGACGTCGCGCCATTGGTCGTCGTCGCCGCGCGGAAGCAGGTCGACGCTGTCGCGGACGGTGTTGAGCAGCCCGAACTGGCCGCGCAGCATGCGCAGCGGCTCCCCGCTCTCATGCCAGGCCGCCTCGGCTTCCAGGCGTTCCTGCAGGTGCGCTGCGGCGTGCCGGTCGGCGTCGGAGGCCGGGCTCAGCCCGGCGAGCTCGGCCAGGGTACGGCGGGCCAGCTCGTGGCGGGCGGCATGGCCATCCGGGCCGTAGTCGGTGGCGGGGGCGAAGTCCCCGGCGACTCCGCGGATCCCCGCGCCGACCGGGTCGAGCGCGGCCGCCTTTCCAACATAATCCTCGCAAAGCTTGAAAATCTGCGTCATTCGGACACAGTAACCGGGCCGTGGTGGATCACCGATAAGGCGCGTCGGCGGCCTCACGGCAGATCGCGTCCCGGAGCCGGGGGCAGTGAGACCTGGAGCGGAATCCGGCGTTCAGCGGGGTTCTCCCAGGCGAGTGAGCCCCTGCCGTTGCGGCCGGAGCAATCCTGATCGTGACGGCCCGGGGACGGGTGGTCAGCCTGCTTCCAGCGGCTTGGGCGAGGGCCCCGGGGCCGCTGTCACGGCCCGTGTCGCGGTCACGGTCTGGATGGCCTGTTCAAGTGACGGTGCCACCTGAAATGTGGTGCGCAGGCCGGTGATCGACAGCGCTTGGGCGAGCCGTGGTCCTCGGTCACGGGACGTCTTTCTCGGAGAAGGGGGCGGTCCGTTTCAACGGCCGGCGTCGCGCGGGCCTGGCTGTCGTGGAATTGTCGTGGCTGCCCGCCGTTTCGGGCGCGGCTTGTCCTGATGCCCCCGGGTGTGGCCGGGGGCCGAGGGGTCAGTGACGCTGGCGGAGTTCTTCGTTGATGCGCAGCGCTTCGGCGAGCTGGTCTTCGAGGATGATGATGCGGCAGGCCGCTTCCAGCTGGGTGCCGGCGTCGACGAGTTCGCGGGCGCGGGCGGCCAGGCGCAGCTGGTAGCGGGAGAAGCGGCGGTGGCCCCCCTCGCTGCGTAGCGGCTCGATCAGGCTGGCGGCGCCGAGACTGCGCAGGAACGCCGGGGTGACGCCGAGGATCGCGGCGGCCCGGCCCATGCTGTAGGCGGGATAGTCCTCGTCATCGAGGCGCTGCCCGGGACTGCCGGCCGCTTCGGCCGCCTGGACCGGCTGATCGGCCGGGTGAGCGCCGGCGGGGTGGGGTCGCTCCCCCCTGGAGGCGGTGGCCGTTGCCTGAGGTGTTTGATCCATGCAACCTTCCTGAATGAGAACAGGGGCCCCGGCGCCATGATGCGCCGGGGCCCAGAGGTTTAACACCATCGACCGGCCCTGCCTGCGTGCTGCAGGGGCGGTTCACTTGTGCCGCACCAGCCGCCCGTTGCGGGGGTGCGGGGATCGCGTAAGCGTGACCGTAGACCACCGTCCTGTTCGTGGAGCTGCGGTACCCGTGCGGCGACATGCGGCCGGCGACGGGCGATCCTGATGGCGTTCAACACTCCCTTCCAGTTATCCGTGCCTCGGCACCCCGACCGCTGGTGCCGGCTTCCTGCAAGCGGCAGCGCGTCCACCGCCCCGGCCCCCTTGCTCAATCACGCTGGCCGCGGCAGTCCGACCTTCTGCCTTCTACCTCGTTCTGTACTGCTGTCCACGCCGTCCGGGCAGCCCCGTCGTGGTGCTCGTACTGCGCTGCCCTCGTGGATCCGTCCCTTGCGATGTCAGAAACTCTAGCCGCTCACAGTGCGAATGTCTACCGTGGCCACTACAGATTTTCGTTCGCTCGTGAGGTAAGAACCCGCCGCCACGCCACATGATCGACGTGAAAGCGAGGCAGAGCCGGGGGTGAGGTGATGGCGATGGGCGAGCACGACCAGGGCCACGACGGGGCAGCAGCGACGATCAAGGGCGCAGGAGACGGGCTGGAGTTCGCGGTGTGGCCTTCGGCGGTGTGCCCGGTGATCGGCCTGCGGGCCGCGCTCCCGGGACCGGCCTCGTGCCGGCCGCCCCGGAACGCGAGCAGCCGGGACGGGCCTCGTGCCGGCCGCCCCGGCTGTTCATTCGGTGGAGCAGGTCAGGCGATGGCCGGTTCGCCGGAGGGGCGCGGCGCGCTGTCCGGAGCGTCGTCCAGCGGCTGCGGGGGAGCGTTGAGCACCGCCTCGTCGAGACGGCCCTCGCCGCGGGCCACCAGCAGCGGCACCACGATCTGCCCGGCGACGTTGGTGGCGGTGCGCATCATGTCGAGGATCGGGTCGATGGCCAGCAGCAGGCCGACGCCCTCCAGCGGCAGGCCCAGCGTGCTCAGCGTCAGCGTGAGCATGACGGTGGCGCCGGTCAGACCGGCCGTGGCGGCCGAGCCGACGACGGAGACGAACGCGATGAGCACGTACTCGCCGATGCCGAGCTGGATGCCGAACACCTGCGCCACGAAGATCGCCGCCAGCGCCGGGTAGATCGAGGCGCAGCCGTCCATCTTGGTGGTCGCGCCGAACGGCACGGCGAAGGAGGCGTAGTCGCGGTCGACTCCGAGGCGCTCGATCGTGACCTTCTGCGTCAGCGGCAGCGTGCCGACCGAGGAGCGGGAGACGAAGGCCAGCTCGATCGCGGGCCACGCGTTGCGGAAGAACGTGCTCGGGTTGACCTTGGCGATCACCGCGAGCAGCGTCGGGTAGACGGCCAGCAGGACGATGAAGCAGCCGATGTAGACGCCGAGGCTGAACTTGGCCAGCGGCGCGAGCAGGTCCCACCCGTACGTGGCGACCGACTTGCCGATCAGGCCGGCGGTCCCGAGGGGAGCCAGGCGGATGACCCACCACAGCGCCTTCTGGACCAGTTCGAGGACCGAGCGGCTGAAGGTGAGGAACGGCTCGGCCTTCTCGCCGATCGCCATGGTCGTCGCGCCGAGGACGATCCCCAGAAAGACGATCTGAAGGACGTTGAGCTCGGTGAACGCCGTGACGATGTTCGTCGGGATGATGCCGGTGAGGAAGTCGACCCAGGATCCGACGTGCTCGGGCGCCTTGGCGCCCGCCGTGCTCAGGGTGACGCCCTGGCCGGGGTTGATGATCAGGCCGAGGACGATGCCGATGACGACGGCGATCAGTCCGGTGGCCAGGAACCAGAACAGCGTCTTGCCCGCCAGCCTGGCCGCGCCGTTGACGTTGCGGAGATTGGCGACGCTGACCACGACGGCGGTGAAGACCAGCGGCGGCACGGCCAGCTTGAGCAGCTGGACGAAGATCGCTCCGACTTGGGTGAGGGTGGTGGCCAGCCAGTCCAGGTCCCAGACACGGGCGGCGAAGCCGAGGGCGACACCGACGACCAGGCCCAGCAGCAACTGCAGGGAGAAAGAGAATCTCTTCACGATGAGGTGGGCTCCGTAAGGCGGCATGCCTGAGTAGGCATGCGGAAAGGGGGTGGGTGAGGAGGGGGCGGGGATCGAGCGCTACGTCAGAGCGCGATCAGCGACAACGGGAGCCGGTCAGACGACAGAGATCGATGTGCAGCCGCTCAACGAGCCACACGGACACGACGGTGAACCTCACAAGTGTGAGCAAGCCGTACTAATAGGGGATTATTCCGACCGTAGGCGTGATCCACCTCACACGCAAGATCGCCGCTTTACCTTAAGCATGGTTGAGATCGCAGGGTGGAGGTCATGACGGCAAATGTGGACGTACCGGCCCGCGAGGCCGAGATCGAGGCGATCAAGCGGGTGGTCGCCACGGTCGAACACGCTCAGAACAACGAGCTTCCCGACGAGTTCCTCGGCCTGTTCCGGGCCGACGCGGTCTGGACGACGGGCGGTGGCAAGCGCCTTTTCGGCCTGGACGAGATCGCGGCCTTCACCCGTCAGGTGCTTCCCGGCGGAATGGAGGGCATGTCGGTGACATTCGAGCCCGCTCGCGTCGGCGGCCGCCAGGTAGAGCTCGATGAACCGCCGCGCCGCCGGCGCCTCCGCCGTCAGCGCGGTGACGGCAGGACGGACAGCTCGCAGGCGTAGGAGTCGGCCGGCGCGCTCAGCACCCAGACGATCATCTGGGCCAGCGTCTCCGGCCGGATGCACGCCTCGGGATCGTACGGGCGCCCGAAGGCGCGCCTGACCTCGCCCAGCAGGTCGGTCGCCGTCGCCGCGGGGTAGATCGTGGTGACGCGTACCCCGTGGGCGGCCTCCTCCTCGCGCAGGGACTCGGCCAGCTCCCGCAGCGCCGCCTTGCTGGCGACGAACGCCGACCAGCGGGGGACGCCCGTCAGGCCGGGCGAGGCGTTGACGAAGATCACGTGACCCCTGGAGCGCCTCAGCGCCGGCAGTGTCAGCCGTACCAGCTCGGCGGCGGAGGCCACGTTCACCGCCAGCACCCGCCGCCAGGACTCGGGTCCGGCCTCGGCGACGGCTTCGACGGGGGAGATCCCCGCGCAGTGCACCAGCGCCTGCACGTCGCCGAGGGTCCCCGGCCTCCTCCAGCGCTCCCATGGCGGCGGCCAGCGTCTCCGGTTCGGCCAGATCCGCCTCGATCCCCTCTACGCCGAGCCGCCCGAGGTCGCGCCCCACGGCGGTCACCCGATGCCCGGCCGTCACCAGCGCGCCGGCCAGCGCCGTCCCGATTCCCCCGGTGGCCCCGGTCACCAGCACATGCCCCATGACGGCTCCCTCCTCGCGGCGTGCGGTCACCGATCATCGCCGCTGGGGGAGCGGGGGCACAACCCACTGCCGGGCGCCTAACTCTCCGCCGTCCACGGCCGGAGCTTGTCGGGGTTGCGTACGGCCCAGATGTGCTGGATCCGGCCGCCGGCGACGTCGAACGCCATCACCGTCACGGTGACGCCGTCCTGCTGGGCGATCAGGCCGGGCTGGCCGTTGACCGTACGCTCCAGGAACGTCATCCCGGGCACCCTGCTCGAGATCTCCACGGTGAAGCGGGCGATCTGCTCGGCGCCCACGATCGGGCGGAGCGCGCTGTTGACCAGGCCGCCACCGTCGCTGGCCGCCGTGGCGTGCGGGTCGAGCAGGGTGATGAGGGCCTCGATGTCCTTGGCCTCCCAGGCCCGCTTGAACTCCCGGACGACGGAGCGCCTTGTCGCCGCGCTCGCGGGAGGCTCCGCGGCGCGGATGCGGTGACGGGCCGAGGAGGCGAGCTGGCGGCAGGCCGCCGGGGTGCGGCCGACGATCTCGGCGATCTCGTTGAAGGGATAGCGGAAGACGTCGTGCAGGATGAAGGCGACGCGTTCGGCGGGGGTCATCGATTCGAGGACGACGAGGAAGGCCATGTTGACCGACTCGTCGAGGGTCACGCGGTCGGCGGGGTCGGGCGCGGCGCCGCCCGGTCGCACATTGATCCACTCGGTACGGTCGGGCAGCGGTTCGGGGATCCATTCGCCGACGTAGGTCTCGCGCCGGGCGCGGGCCGAGCCGAGCAGGTCCAGGCAGATGCGGCTGGCGACCTTGGTGAGCCAGCCGCCGGGCGACACGATGGCCTGCTGTTGCCGGCGGGACATGGCGTACCAGCGGGTGTAGGTCTCCTGGACGACGTCCTCGGCGTCGGCCAGGGAGCCGAGCAGCCGGTAGGCGAGGTTGATCAGCTGGCGCCGTTCGCTCACGATGGCGCTCAGGCTCGGGTCGAGCCGGTCGTCCGCCGGCCTGGGTGGGGTGTTCATGGTGTCGCCGGCCTTCCTCGGTGCAATTGCTCTTACGAGGTCGACGAGACAGCCCTGCCGAATGTGAGGTCGAGGCGTCGCCTGACATTCCGGGGGGTTGTCCCGTCGGACTACTGAGGCACCATCCAGCACGCGGGAAAGTGCGGTGACCCCCGCCCGGTATGCGGATCACCGCCGGAAGCCTGCGTCGGAGCACGTGACCGGTTCGTCACGGGGGCCCCATCCCGGTCAGGTCGCGAGCCTCAGGAACGCCGCTGATATTGACGAGAAGGAAGGATCCACCATGTCCGTAGAGCAGGACCACCTCCAGTCCCGGCTGCCCGACCCCGCTCGGCTCTTCCCCGAGATGGGGGCCGTGGCCGGGGGCATGGCCAAGGTGACCCTGAACGGGTCCATCCCGCGGAGCACGATCCACCTGGTGCAGCTCCGGGCGGGGCAGATCGTCGGGAGCACCTACCACACCGTCCGGCAGGCCGGTGAGCTCCGCAAGGCGGGGGAGACGGAGGAGCGCATCACGGCCGTGGCGTCGTGGCGGGACGCCCCGTACTTCAGCGAGGCGGAACGGGTCGCGCTGGAGTTGGTGGAGGCCGTTCTCACGCCGAACCCGGGCGGGGAGCGCGTCCCCGACGAGCTGTTCGCCAGGGCCTCGGCCCAGTACGACGAGAAGGAGCTCTGGACGCTCATCCTGGTGATCAGCCAGATCTGCTTCTTCATCCCCGTCGCCCTGATCGCCAGGCCGATCCCCGGGATGCCCCTCGGGAAGAACTACAGCAAATAACCGCCCCGGCAGGCTCGGGACGAGGACGGCGACCGTACCTCATCCCGAGCCCGCCGAGCTGGCCGGCGTCATGCTTTGGGCGGGCATCCACGTGCGGCATCCACGTGCGGCATCCACGTGCGGCATCCACGTGCCGCATCCACGTGCGGCGGCCGGCCCGGGCGCGGCTGAGCCGAAGGACGCCCATGCCGAACATCAGCGCGCCCAACGGGTCCGAAGGCGTGACCGTCGGGAACATCAGGCGCGAGGGCGGCTGACGGCGTAGACGTGGGCGCCGCCCAGGTGCGCGAGCTGGCAGGCGTAGCGCCCCACGCCGCCCGCCGCGCCGGTGACCAGCACCTTGCGGCCCAGCAGCGTGCCCGCCGACTCCAGGGCGGCCAGCGCGGTGACGGCGGCCACGGGCAGTGACGCCGCCTGGACGGTCTCCACGCCGTCGGGGATCGGGGTCATCATCTTGGGCGTGGCGACGACGTACTCGGCCCAGGCTCCCTGTGGGACGAATCCGTAGACGCGGGTGCCCTTGGGCGGGGTGCCGCCGTCGGCGGCGGGTTCCTCGATCACGTCGGCGAAGTCCCAGCCGGGGACGTAGTCGTGGGTCGCCTCATCGGTGGTGGTGGACGAGAGGAAGGTAGGACGCGGGTTGTTGAGGATCCGTTGAGGATCCGTCAGCCCGGGTCGACCAGGCGGCTCTCCCAGGCCCAGGCCACGACCTCGACCCGGTTGCGTGCGCCGAGCTTGTCCATGATGCCGGACACGTACCCCTTGACCGTGCTCAGCGAGAGGAACAGCTCGTCGGCGATCTCCTGGTTCGTGCGTCCACGGGCGATCGCCTGGACGATCTCGGTCTCCCGCGCGGACAGCGGTGGCGCGGGGGCACGGGCCGTGGTCCGCGCGCCGCGGTCGGCGAGGTGGCGCAGCAACCGCAGCGTGATCGAGGGCGAGATGAGCGCGTCCCCCGCGTACGCGGCCCGCACGGCCTCGACCAGCAGGCGCGGGCCCGCGTCCTTGAGCACGAACCCGGCGGCGCCGCGGCGCAGCGCTCCGTAGACGTACTCGTCCAGGTCGAACGTGGTGACCATGACCACCCGGGCCGGCGTGCCGGCCAGCGCGCGGGCGACCTCGATCCCGTCGAGGCGGGGCATCTGGATGTCCACGAGGCACACGTCCGGGTCCGTCCGGCGGGCCTGCTCGATCGCCTCGACACCGTCGCCCGCCTCGGCGACCACGGCGATGTCGGGCTGGTCCTCCAGGATGATCCGCAGGCTGGCCCGGATCATCGCCTGGTCGTCGGCCAGCAGCACCCGGATGGTCATGGCCGCTCCCGTTCGCCGGTCGGGATGGTGGCGCGGACGGCCCAGCCCGAGCCGGGGCGGGGGCCGGCGGTCAGGGTGCCGCCGAGGGCTTCGACCCGTTCGCGCATGCCGATGAGACCGTATCCGGCGCGGCGGTGGCGGCGGCCGGGCGCCTGCGGGGCGTCGTCCTCGACCTCGACCGTGACGGCCGCGTCGTGCTGGGCGACGCCGACGGCGACGGTGCGGGCGTGCCGCGCGTGCCGGGAGACGTTGGTCAGCGACTCCCGCACGACCCGATAGACGGTGCTGCTCACCTCGGGCGGCCAGCCGGACGGCTCCGCGTCCAGCCGCAGGCGCGCCCGCCGGCCATGGCTCTCGAAGCCCTCGACCAGCTCGGCGAGCCGCTCGTGGCCCGCGGCGACGGGGGCGGCGTCGCGCAGGAGGCCGACCACACGGCGGGTGGCGTTCAGGGCCTCCGAACCCGCGGTCTCGATGCCGGCGAGGCAACCGGCGGTCCTGTCCGGGTGCTTGGCGGTGACGAGCCGGGCGGCCTGGGCCTGCAGCACGATGCTGGTGATGTGGTGGGCGACGACATCGTGCAGCTCCCTGGCCAGCTCCAGGCGTTCGGCGCGGCGTACCCGCTCGGCGGCGGCGCGGCGGCGGGCGGCCTGCAGGCGGGTGCCGAGCCCGGCCGCCACACCGGCGAGCCAGGCCAGGCCGCCCAGCACCGGTACGGGCGAGCGGGGACTGACCAGGAGCGCGGCCACCACCACGGCCGTCCCCGCGCCGCCCACCACGCAGGCCCCGCGGGCGGGCAGCGTCCTGACCGCACGGGCGACGAGCACCGCCAGCCCCAGGGAGGCGGCGGGGCTCGGTTCGGCGGGCAGGTGAACGAGGCGGGTGACGAGGACGGCGAGCATCGCCACGGCCAGGCCCGCGACCGCGGGCCACAGCGGACTGCCGCGGCGCACCAGGGCGAGCGCGCACACCGAGCCCGCGACCGCCGCGCCGAACCACCAGTAACCGGCACCCCAGACGTCGGCGACCTGGTACGCCTGGAAGGGCACGGCCACCGCGAACACGACGCCGAGACCGGCATCGACCGCCGTCGCGAGCCGAAGGGGAGAACGCACGGCGTCCAGGCTAGGAGAGGGACCCGGCCGGCCTGTACCGGCCGAAAGTACTGTTCCGCGCCCCGCGCCCGGCTGGGGCGAGAGCCGTCCGGGTCACGCGTTGTGCCGTTGATCGGCAGGTGACAGCAGGCCGGCGAGCGCCCGGGAGATCGGGGCGCCCACCCGGTGCTCGGCGAACGAGAACTCGGGGCAGGGGTTGATCTCCAGGAAGACCGGGACGCCGTCCGGAGTGAGCCGCAGGTCGGCGGCGCCGTACTGCAGGCCGAGGCGCTCCCTGACCTGGTGCAGCGCCGACTCGGTGTGCGGGTCGAGCTGGTGCTGCGTCATGGGGACGGACTGGTCCAGCCGCCAGTCGAGCGGGCTTTCCCCCCGCTGGCTGTGGATGGCGCAGCCGAACGTCTCCGATCCGACGAGGGTGACGCGCAGATCCAGGGCGGCCGGTACGAGCTCCTGGAACAGGACCACGCCCGGTGTGCCCCGCTCCAGCAGGGCGAGATGCCCGGCCGTGACACGCCGGGTGATGACGGTCTCCTTGATGGTGATAGCCCGGATCGGTCGTCCCGCCCGGCTGGATGAGGTAGTCGCAGTAGAGGCCGCGCGGGTCGTGGCTCACGGTGGGCCGGACGTAGACGGCGGTGACTCGGCCCGCAACCGGGCGAGCTCGTGCTCTCGTCCGACGAACATCGCCATGTGACCCGCTCCCTCGCAGCGAGCCGGGCCGTCATCGCCGCGGCTGCTCCGATTATGCGCCGGGTCCGGCGCCGGCCGAGTGCCTTCGGTGACACCGCGTTCACGTGTTCGGCGGCGCGTTCGAGGCCGGCCCGCACCCGCGTCACGGCAAGTCTGCCGCTGTGATCGGCGAGGCAGGTGTCGCAGGTCCCGCGCCTCCCGAGGGCCGGGAACGCCGCCGCCACCGAAACCCGGGCTTGACTCTCACATCGATGTGTGGGTTTAGCGTGACCGGCATGACGTACGAACACCCCCTTCCCCATCTGGACGTTCTGGTGCAGGGCGATGGACCCGGGCTCCTGCTGGCCCACGGCGCCGGCGGCGGCATCCAGGGCAACTTCGGCCTGGTGCTCGACGACCTCTCACGTGACCACACCCTCATCGGCCCGCACTACCCGGGCGCCGGCGCCACCCCCGTCGCCACCGAACCGCTGCTGCTCGACGAGCTGGCCGACCAACTGGTGGCCTCCGCAGTCTCGCGGGGACACGAGTCCTTCGCCATCCTGGGCGAGTCGATGGGCAGCGCAGTGGCGGTCCGGATCGCCGCCCGGCATCCCCGGCGGGTCACCGCGCTGGTGCTCACCGCGGGGTTCGCGGTCACCGACCCGGTCCTGGCGCTGGTCGCCCAGCTCATCAAGACGCTGGCCCGGGCCGGTGAGTGGGCCGCCGTGGCCCGCCTGGCCTGCGTGTCGTGCCTGTCACCGGCCCGGCTGGCGGAGATCTCCCCGGCCGAGCTCGACGCCCTGGTGGCCCAGACCCAGGAGGCGATGCCGCCGGGCACGGTGGACCACTTCGACCTGGCGTCGCGGGTGGACGTGCGCGACGACCTCGCGCGCGTGGCCGTACCCACCCTCGTCTTCGCGCCGACCGGTGACCGCCTGGTTCTGCCCGACGGCTCCCACCGTCTGGCCGCCGGCATCCCCGGGGCCAAGCTCGTCGAGCTTCCCGGCGCCGCGCACATCCTGGAGGAGCCCGACCGCGCGACCTGGCTCCGGATCGTCCGCGAGTTCCTGGCGACGGTCCCGGCGCCGCCGGCGTGACCCCGTCCGGCGTGACCCGTCTGGGATGACGCTGCCGGCGTGACCCCGTCCGGGTGACCTACTCGGCGGGGACGGCGGCGGCCGAGAGCCGGCCGAACTGGGCGTCGGTGAGCGTGGCCGACAGCGCGGCCACGTTCTCCTCCAGGTGGGTGATCGAGGTCGTGCCGGGGATCGGGATCACCGTGGGCGAGCGGCGCAGCAGCCAGGCCAGGGACGCCTGCGCGGGCGTGACGCCGATCTCGGCGGCCACCTCGGCCAGCGGGCTCCCAGGACCGGCGTGCGAGCCCGCCGCGATCGGGAGGTACGGGATCCCCGGCCGGTCAGCCGGTGACGCCCGTGAGGTCCAGGCGGGCCAGGCGGTCGGGGTCGCTCAGGATGTCGATCGCGGCGATCCGGCCGCCGGCGACGGTGAAGCACATCACGGAGAGCGGCTGCCCCTCGACGGTGGTGACCAGGCCGGCGATTCCGTTGATCAGCACCGGATACCCGACCGCTGCGATGCGCCGGTGGGCCATGGCCTGCCTGATCACGTTCGCGGCGCCCCGGATGATCCGCAGGCCGCCCGTGAGCACGCCGCCGTCGGCGCGCATCACCACGTCCGGATTGAGGATGGCGAGCAGCGCGTCGAAGTCGCCGTCGCGCGCGGCGGCCTGGAACGCGACCACCACCCGGCGCTGGCCGGCCAGGTCGGGGTCGGGGATCGGAGCCGCCCCGCGCACCCGCAGGCGGGCCCGGCTGGCGAGCTTCTTGGCCGTCGCGGGGGTCCGGTCCACGATGGGCGCGATCTCCTCGAACGGCAGGCCGAACATGTCGTGCAGCACGAACGCCAGCCGTTCCGCCGGAGTCAGCGAATCCAGCACCACCTGCAGCGCCAGGCCGACCGAGTCGGCCAGGAGCACTTCCTGCTCCGGGTCGGCACCGTCCGCCCGGCTGACCACCGGATCCGGCAGATGGGTTTCCAGCGGCTCCTCGCTCCGCCCTTTCCTGGCGCGGAGCATGTCCAGGCACACCCGGCCGACCACCGTGGTCAGCCAGCCGCCGAGGTTGCCGATGCCACCCGCGTCCGAGCGGGCCAGCCGCAGCCACGCCTCCTGAACCGCGTCCTCGGCCTCGGGCAGCGAGCCGAGCATGCGGTAGGCGACCGCCTTCAGGTGGGGGCGATGGCCCTCGAACTCGTCGGCCAGAAAATCATGGGGTGCCACGGTCACGCTTCCCTTTCCTCGGGTGAGTCGTATCGCTGACGAACCAAACCCGGAAAAGGTGACACCGGAGCGGCCTGCCCGGGGATCAACCCGGTGCGGGGGCCGGCCGACCTCGCCGGCGGCCTCGCGTCGCCACGGCCGGCCGCGGGGGCCGGGGATCGGCCGGTGCCGGGCGGCTCCTCCGGCCCGTCCAGAACAGGTGGCAGCCAGATTGGAGCTATTGGTGTCACAAAATCGCAATATTTAGTGACATCTCTGTTATGGGACATGATCAGATCGCCCTTCATGCTGTGGGGAAAGCCGCTTGAAAGGCCACCCCCATGAGAAGAGGCTTGACGGTCCTTGCCGCGCTTGTGCTCGGCCTGACCGCATGTGCTAGTAATCAGCCCTCCACTGAGCAGCAGAACCAGGGGCAGACCGCCACGAGTGTGGGCTTCTCCGAGTGTCCCAAAGCGCCGGCCACCTGCAACACCGGCCAGCGCCGGCAGGGCGGGCAGCTCATATACGCCCTGGAACAGCAGTGGACCAACTGGAACGTGAACTCCGCCGGAGGCAACCTGCTCTACAGCGCCCAGGCGCTGGCCCTGCTCAACCCCGGCATCTTCAGCCAGAACCCCGACGCCAAGGTAGGACTCAACACCGACCTGATGGAGTCGGCCGAGCTCGTCGACCCCACCACGATCGTCTACAAGATCCGCAAGGAGGCGGTCTGGGACGACGGCACGCCGATCAGCGTCAAGGACCTGCAGTACCTGTGGCGCGTGGCCAACGGCAAGGACTGCGACGTCGCCAAGTGCACGCCGTACACCCAGGCGGGCTTCGACCAGATCGAGTCCATCGAGTCGCCCGACGGCAAGACCGTCACGGTCAAGCTCAGCAAGCCGTTCGCCGAGTGGCAGGCGATGTGGCAGCAGTCCCGCATCTACCCGGCGCACATCGCCGAGAAGGCCGTCGGCCCGCTGGACAACGAGGCCAACCTGGCCAAGGCCGTGGAGTTCTTCAGCAAGACCGTGCCCACCTGGAGCGGCGGGCCGTACAAGCTGCAGGAGTACAAGCAGGGCGACTCGCTGGTCATGGTCCCCAACCCCAGGTGGTACGGCAAGGAGAAACCGACCCTCGACCGGCTCATCTTCAAGATCATCACTGATGTGCCGCAGTTGCCGACCGCGCTGGCCAACCGCGAGGTCAACGCCATCTACCCGCAGCCGCAGGTGGACATGGTCCAGCAGCTCAAGCAGGACCAGAACTCCAACTTCTACATCGGCCCGGGGCTCGGCTGGGAGCACTTCGACATCCGCACCACCAACGAGTTCCTCAAGGACAAGGCCCTGCGCCAGGCGCTGTTCACCGCCGTGGACCGGCAGGCGCTGATCGACAAGACCGTCGGCCAGTTCGCGCCCGACATCAAGCCGCTCAACAACTACAACCTCTTCGAGGGCGTCTCACCGCACTACAAGGACGTCATCACCCCCACCGGCGCCGGCGGTGGCGACATCGAGAAGGCCAAGAGCGTGCTGACCGAGGCCGGATACAAGGTCAACCCCGATGGCCTGGTGACGCCGGACGGCAAGAAGGTGGCGCCGCTGCGCCTGCGCTACACCGGCGGCAACGAGGTGCGCAAGGTCATGTGCGAGCAGTTCGCCGAGATGGTCCGGCCGCTCGGGGTCACGCTCAAGGTGGAGCCCACCGACGACCTGTCCGGCACGCTCGGCAGCGGTGACTTCGACATCATGATCTTCGGCTGGACCGGTACGATCTTCCCGTTCGTCAACGCCAAGCAGTACTGGTCCTCCACGAGCGCCAGCAACTATTCGAGGTTCGGCGACAAGGAGATCGACGGCCTGCTGGCCAAGGCGGTCGAGACGGCCGACCTGGCCGCCGCCAGCGACCTGCTCAACCAGGCGCTGGACAAGTTCGCCGCCGGATACGCAGTCCTGCCCATCTACCAGAAGCCGACGGCGATCGCGGTGAACAAGGACGTCGTGAACATCCGCAACAACCCGACCGGCGACGGCCCCGTCTACAACGCGAAGGACTGGGGCCTGCTGGCCCAGTGATCATGCTCGCCTACGCGCTTCGCAGAGTGGCCGCGTCGATCCCGGTGATTCTCGCGGCCACCTTCGTGGTCTTCATCCTCGTCTCCCTCACCGGCAACCCGGTCGACCGGCTCCGGCTGCTCGACCCGCCGCCGCCACCGGAGGTGCTCGCGGCCGAGGAGCACCGGCTGTTCATCGACCAGCCGCTGCTCACCAGATACTGGCTCTGGCTGTCCGGCATCCTGCGGGGCGACTTCGGGCCGTCGGCCGACCAGTACCTCCAGATCGGCCCGGAGGTGTTCTCCAGGTTCGCGGTGACCTTCCGGCTGGTGCTGCTGGCCATGCTGGTGGCGCTGGTGCTCGCCGTCATCGTGGGCGTGATCAGCGCCGTCCGGCAGTACACCGTGATCGACTACACCTCGACCTTCTTCGGCTTCCTGTTCCTGGCCATGCCCTCGTTCTGGCTGGCCGTCCTGCTGAAGGAGGGCGGGGTCTTCGCCAACAACAACCTGGGAGCGACGGTCTTCTACACGGTCGGGGAGAGCTCGGTCGTGGTCGAGGGCGGCTTCCTGGAGAGGTTCCTCGACGGGCTGGGACACCTGATCCTGCCCACGATCGCGCTCGCGCTGATCAGCTTCGCCTCCTGGAGCCGCTACCAGCGCGCCTCCATGCTGGAGGTGCTCAACAGCGACTACGTACGGCTGGCCAGGGCCAAGGGCCTGCGCTGGCGCAAGGTCATGACCAGGCACGCGCTGCGCACCGCGCTCATCCCACTGGTCACGATCACCGCGCTCGACCTGGCCAACATCATCGGCGGGGCGGTCGTCACCGAGACCGTCTTCCAGTGGCGCGGCGCGGGCCGCCTGCTGCTCGACGCGATCAGGGCCAGGGACGTGCACGTCGTCATGGCCTGGCTGCTGGTCGCCTCGGTCGCCGTGGTGCTGTTCAACCTGCTGGCGGACCTGCTGTACGCCAAGCTCGACCCGAGGATCCGCTATGACTGACCCCCTCGAGCAGCAGGTCCGCGCACCGGTGCCGCTCGCCGACCAGCCGTTCGCGGTCACCGAGCGCACCCAGACCCAGCTCGTCCTGCGTCGCTTCCTGCGACACCGGCTGGCCGTGTTCAGCCTGCTGGTGTTCGTCCTGATCGTGCTGTTCGCCTTCGTCGGGCCGCTGCTGTGGAAGTACACCTACTTCACCAGTACGCCCGACAACTCCCAGCCGCCCTCGCTCGACCATCCCTTCGGCACCACCGGCGACGGCAAGGACCTGCTGGCCCTGGTCATGCGGGGCACCCAGCAGTCGGTGAAGATCTCCCTGCTGATCGCGGTGGTCTCCACCGCCTTCGGCACGATCTGGGGCGCGGCGGCCGGCTATTTCCGCGGGGTGGTCGACGCCGTACTGATGCGCATCGCCGACCTGGTCATCATCCTGCCGATCCTGGCGGTGGCCGCCGTGCTGGCCAACTCCTCCGACGGCGCCTGGTGGATGGTGTCGCTGGTCATCGCCGGCCTGGTCTGGTCGCACGTGGCCCGGGTGGTCCGCGGCGTCGTGCTGTCACTGCGGGAACGGGAGTTCGTCGAGGCGGCCAGGGCGCTCGGCGCGACCGACGCCCGGATCATCTTCCGCCACCTGGTGCCCAACGCCATCGGGCCGATCATCGTGGCGGCGACGATCCTGGTCGCCTCCGGCATCCTCATCGAGACCGCGCTGTCGTTCCTCGGCTTCGGCGTCCAACCACCCGACACCTCGCTGGGCATCCTGGTCAGCGAGGCGCGCACGGCCGTGCAGACCCGGCCGTGGCTGTTCTACTTCCCCGGCCTGTTCATCATCCTCATCGCGCTGTGCGTCAACTTCATCGGCGACGGCCTGCGCGACGCCCTCGACCCCAAGCAGACCAGGGTGCGCCAATGACCGTGCTCCAAGTGGACGACCTCCACGTCTCCTTCCCCACCGACGACGGGCCCGTGCGGGCCGTCCGCGGCGTGAGCTTCTCGCTGGCCGCGGGGGAGTCGCTCGGCATCGTGGGCGAGTCCGGATCCGGCAAGTCCGTCACCTCGCTGGCCATCATGGGACTTCTCCCGATCAACGCCCAGGTCAAGGGGGAGATCCGGTTCGAGGGCAGGCAACTGCTGGGGCTGACCGACGACGAGATGAGCGACGTGCGCGGCGGCCGCATCGCGATGATCTTCCAGGATCCGATGACCTCGCTCAACCCCGTCTACACCGTCGGCTACCAGGTCGCCGAGGCGATCCTCGCCCACCACGACGTGGGTGAGGCCCAGGCCCGCAAGAGGGCCATCGAGCTGCTGGAGATCGTCGGCATCCCGCACGCCGAGCAGCGGGTCGACAGCTTCCCGCACGAGCTGTCCGGCGGCATGCGGCAGCGGGTCGTCATCGCCATCGCGATGACCAACGACCCGGACGTCATCATCGCCGACGAGCCCACCACCGCCCTGGACGTGACCGTCCAGGCACAGATCCTGGCCGCGCTGGAGCGGGCCAGGGAGGAGACCGGGGCCGCGCTGATCCTCATCACCCACGACCTGGGCGTGGTGGCCGGGCACACCGACCGGGTCGCGGTCATGTACGCGGGCCGGCTGGTGGAGACCGGCACGGCGCGCGAGGTGTTCTACCGGCCGCGCATGCCGTACACGATGGGGTTGCTGGCCGGCGTGCCGCGGCTGGACCGGCCGCAGCGGCGGCTGACACCCATCGCCGGGGCGCCGCCGTCGCTGCTCGACCTCGGCGGCGGATGCCCGTTCGCGCCGCGCTGCCCGCTCGCCGAGGCCGCCTGCCAGGAGGAGCCCGAGCTGCGCGTGGTCTCGCCCGCCGGGCAGCGGGCGGCCTGCCACTTCGCCGAGACGCTGACCGGCGGGACCGTCTACCCGCCGGAGGCGGAGCGGCCGCTGCCCGCGGTCGGCGAGCCGATCCTGCGGGTCCGCGAGCTGGTCAAGCACTTCCCGCTGCGCTCGCGCGGCGTGCTGCGCAAGCAGGTCGGCAGCGTGCACGCGGTGTGCGGCGTCTCCTTCGAGGTACGGGAGGGCGAGACGCTCGGCCTGGTCGGGGAGTCGGGCTGCGGCAAGACCACCACGGCCAGGGCGCTGCTGAACCTGGTCCGGGCCACCTCGGGCGAGGTGCTGTACGGCGACCGCGAGCTGGCCCGGCTCAGCCGCTCGGAAATGCGGCCGCTGCGCCGGGACCTCCAGATCATCTTCCAGGATCCCTACGCCTCGCTGGATCCCCGGATGACGGTCAGCGAGATCGTCGCCGAGCCGCTGCGTATCCACGGCTCCTACGACCGCGCCCAGGTCAGGGAGCTGCTGCGGCTGGTCGGGCTCAATCCCGAGCACGGCAACCGGTATCCGCACGAGTTCTCCGGCGGCCAGCGCCAGCGCATCGGCGTGGCCAGGGCGCTCGCGCTCAAGCCGCGGCTGCTGGTGCTCGACGAGCCGGTCTCCGCGCTGGACGTGTCGATCCAGGCCGGCGTGCTCAACCTGCTGAAGGACCTGCAGGAGGAGCTCGGGCTGGGCTACCTGTTCGTCTCGCACGACCTGTCGGTGGTCAGGCACATCGCCCACCGGGTGGCCGTCATGTACCTCGGCAAGATCGTCGAAGTGGCCCCGGCCGAGCAGCTCTTCTCCCGCCCGGCCCACCCCTACACGCAGGCGCTCATCTCGGCCATTCCCATCCCCGACCCCGACAAGGAGCGCAGCCGCCCGCGCATCCTGCTGACCGGTGACGTGCCCAGCCCGTCCGCGCCGCCCAGCGGCTGCCGCTTCCGTACCCGCTGCCCGGCCTTCGCCCTGCGGCTGAGCGAGGACGAGCGCGCCCGGTGCGTGGAGGAGGAGCCCACCCTCGTCGAGCGCGGGACCCCGGGCGCCGAGGGGGCCCCGGTCGCCTGCCACTACGCCGAGGAGACCACCCTGCTCTAGGCGGTTCGAGTCCCGCTGAGAGGCGCCGAGCCGCTCGACGCCGCCGCGGCCGATCACGCCGCTGCCATCACCCTGGCCGCCGCCCGGGCCGGCGCCTTCGCGTCCCCTCAGCCGTCATCAGGCCCGTGACGCCGGGCATCCGCTCAAGCCCCAGGCGTCGGTCAAGGCCCTGGGCATCGGTCAAGGTTCCAGGGATCAGTCAGGGTTCCGGGGATCGGTCAGGGTTCCGGGCGTCCGTTCAAGGGATGGGGTGGGTGGGGTGGCGGGCCTGGAGGTCGGTGAGGGCCCGGGCCGCCGACTGGTGCAGCGGCGTCTCATGGCCGAAGGCTTCCAGGAGGGTGCGCAACAGCGGTTCGGCGAGGTCGGGGCGGTCCAGCCGGATCAGGGTGCGGGCGTGCAGGAGGTCCATCCGCGCCGCGTCGGCCGGCTCGCCCACCTGCCGGAAGGCCGCCGCCGCGCGGGCCGCGCGGTCCGCCGCCTCCGGGAGGCGGCCGGCCGCGGACAGCACGTGCGCGGCGCTGCGCCAGGTGATCGCCCAGCTGCGCGGGAGGCGGTCCGCGGGCTCGGCGGGCAGCGCGCCGGTCATGGCCTCGGCCTGCGCGAGCACCGCGAGAGCCGGCCCTACGTCACCGGACCGCTGCAGCGACAGCGCCTCGGACGCGCGGCAGTTCGCCGCCGTGTGCACGTCGCCGAGCGCCGTCGCGGCATCGGCGGCCTCCCGGTAGGTCGCGGCCGTGTTCCCGTCCAGCAGGTCCTGGATGGCCGCCGCCGGCATCAACGCCTGGAGCAGCAGCCCCGGGTCGTGCCGGTCCCGGGCGGAGGCGGCGACCTGCCGGTACTCCGCGAGCGCGCGGGCCTGGTGGCCGAGGGCCTGACGGGCCTCGGCGAGCAGGAGACGGTTCCGATCGGCCAGGTCACCGAGGGAGGAGTCTCCGTCCCGCCGCAGTCGCTCCAGCCACTCGGCCAGGTCCTCGGCGACCTCCGCCGCCTCCCCGGCCCGGCCCGCCGCCCGGAAGGCCAGGGCGAGCTGGTAGCTCTGCTCGGGGGTGTCGGCGTCGCGGGTACGCGCCTCGCCGACTCCCTCGATCAGGTCGTCGAGCGCGTCGGCCGGGCGGCCGGCGTGCAGGAGCGCGAGGCCGCGCCGATACCGCAGGTAGCCGCGTAGCTGTGCCGGGGCCGCCGGCGGGAGCGTGGCGAGCTCCCGTTCGACCAGTTCGGTGAAGTGGTGCGGCGCGCCGGCCCGCTCGTGGTTTCGGCGCCGAAGCTCGTACGCCTTGACGAGCTGACCAGGCGAATCCGCCGCGGCGAACGCCCTCCGGGCCGTGTCGGCCAGGTCGATCACGTTACCGGGCGGGAACCTGCGGACCTCCCGGAAGGCCCCGTCGATCAGCGCCAGCGAGCCGATCAGAACCGGGTCACCGCTGGCCACGGCGTGCCGGACGGCATCGTCGAGCAACTCGTACGCCCCCTTCTGCTCGGCCATGGCCAGCGAAAGGGCGTGGAGCCAGGCGCCCTGGGCGATCAGCCCGGGCTCGCCGGTACGGCGTAGCTCGCCCGCCGCCCAGGCCACCATCCCCAGCCCCTCGCCGAACCGGTTCTGCTCGCACAGCCACCTGCCGAGCTGGCACATGCACAAGAGGTGACGCCGCTGGTCGCCGGCCTGCCGGTAGGCCTCGGCCGCCCGGCGGAAGTGATGCTCGGCCTCGGGCCGCCCGAAGCCGGTCAGCGCGGTCAGCTCGGCGTGGCGCGCGGCCAGGTGCGGCGGCGGTGTGCCGACGGCGGCCAGAAACCGGCGGGCCAGGGCGTACTCTTCCCGTCGCTCGAACCACTCGGCCTGGTCCAGCATCGCCTCGGGTGGCATGCCGGTCGGGATCGGCGGCCGCACCGGCCTGCGGGCGCCCGGGAAGAGCGGCAGGAAGCCGACCACCGGGGCCGCCGCCAGCCGGGCGCGGATCCAGTCCCCCTGATGGGTTGTGCCGTTGCGCGCGTCGAACCGGGCGGCCAGGTCGCGCGCGGTGCTCTCCATCTCCTGGCAGAGCTCCGCCACCGACCACCTCAGGTCGGTGCCGTTCGCACGGACCGACTCGCCGCCCCGGCCGTCCGCGACCAGCCGCCGGAGCAGGATCGCCCCGGCGGCGGCGAACTCCATCTTGCCGTTCGGCCGGTTCAGCGTGGGGTAACCCACCAGCCGCGCCCGCAGGATGTCCAGCCCGGCCTCCTCGTTGCCGGTCAGCGCGCAGAACTCGATCTGCATGCTGCAGTACTCGTAGCGGTAATGGCCCTCGCACATGTCGCGGTGTGACCGGTTGAAGGCCTTCACCGCCTCCTCCAGGCGGCCGGCGCGGACCAGCGGCAGCAACAGGTGGCACTGGATGGGGGCGGGCGGCTCGTGGAAGGTGACCTCGCCCGCGAGCACCGGCCCGGCCAGGGCCAGCGCCCGCTCGACGGACGCGTCGTCACCGCGCCGGACCAGCCGCTCCACGTCGGCCTCGAAATCCCACACCGAATCCGGGTCCGGTCCGCCGGCCGCCTTCCACTGCCGGTGCCGGCGCTCCTCCTCGGGCCAGTCGCACGCGAGCTGGGCCACCCACCGGCGGGCGTCGTACACCTGTCCCAGGCTGTGCCCGCCGGCGCGGAAGCGGCGCTCCATGTCCTCGAAGGCACCGTTGATCTGCGTCAGGCTGATCTCGGGGAACTCGGCCATCGACTGGGCGATGCTGGCGTACCAGCCGCGCAGCGCCCAGTCCTCTTCCGGGCCGAACTCGCCGGGCCGCGCGTCGTACTCGCTCAGGCAGCGGGAGAACAGCGGGAACGCCTTGTCCCACTGGCGTTCGGTGCTGTAAGCGCCGGCCAGGCTCCGGCGCGCGAGGAAGGCGAGCCGGTGCAGCCCGCCGGCGTCGGCGTGCCGCACCGCGTCCTCCAGCAGCGCGATCTGCGCCTCGCCGTGGTCCATCCGCCGGGCCTGCGCCAGCATCGCGGAGACCTCGGCCTCGCCGCGGCTCATCGGGCGCCCGCCGCGCCGGTGGCCCAGTCCAGCAGGCCCAGGAAGGAGCGGTTGAGCATCGCGCCGTCCTCCGGGCTGAGCGGATGGTGGCCGGCCAGCAGCGCCTGGCCGTACAGGGCCTGGACGCCGAGCGCGGCCAGGGACGGGTCGCGCACCTCGGCGACCCGGCGGACGACGGGGTTGCGCAGGTTGAGGATCAGCTGCGGCCGGTGCGCCGCGTCCGTGGTGTCGACGGCGCCGAGCACCCCGGACCACAGCTCATCCGCCGACGCCCGGGCCGACCGCATCTCCTCCGCCTGGGCCGCGGCCCGGCTCGTCAGGTAGAGCGCCGGCAGGGCCGGCGGGTCGAAGGAGCGCGGCACCACGTCGCATCCCAGGCCCCGCAGGATGCCGGCGGCCGCGACCAGGAACGGCCGCATCCGCGCTTCGAGCACCGGGTCCGGCGGCTCGAAGCGGGTGGCCAGCTCGGTGGGGTCCAGCCGGCGTACGTCGACCGCCGGGTCCAGCAGCGGCAGCCGGCGCATGATCTCGATGTCGTACGCGTAGCCGCCGTTGACCAGGCCGAAATGCTGCGCGGCGGCCACCGGGGCCAGCACCCGGAACTCGTCCGCGGTCGCCGTGTAGCGCACCACCGGGTGCCGCCGGCGGAAGTCGGCCAGCGTCATCGGCCCGGCGTCGGTCTCCATCGGCCACCAGCGGTCCACCACCCGCAGCATGTCCACGTCGTGCAGCGCCAGCGACTTCACGCCCAGGTGGTGGACGGCCAGGAACCGGCGCAGGCGGTCCGGGTCGGTCGCGGCCAGGCGGACGAGCCAGTCCCGCACCTGCGCGCCGAGCGCCTCCCGGGTGCCGGCGAGCAGGTCGTCCTCGTACAGGGCCTCGCGGCTGGCGGTCGGGCGCAGCTCGCCGGTGTCCACCACGCAGCGGACGAAGAACGCCCACTCGGGCAGCAGCTTGTCGACGCCGTCGGCCAGCAGCATCCGGCGCAGGTACACCCGGTGGCCCGCGTGGGCCGCGGGGTTGGCCGCCATCGGCAGCACGAACGCCAGCCCGGCCAGCCCGGCCTCGGGGACCGCCAGGTCGATCACGTCGAACGGGGCGAAGCCGAAGACGCGCTCGGCGTACGCGCGCAGCGCCCCGGCCCGCGCGGCAGGCGACGGGTAGCCGTTCTGCCAGGGGAGCGCGCCGGAGTTGACCCGCCGCCCGGCGATCGAGATCGGCACCGGCAGCGCGTCACCGTACGTTGCTATGAGGTCGTGCACCATCTCGCCGGCCAGCCACCGGGCCATGCCGGGCACCGGGCTGAGCGTCACGGTGGTGCCGGGCTCCACCCGCTCGCGTGCCGCGGGCGCCACGCGGTAGCGGCCGTCGGCCAGGCCGGTCCACTCCACCGTCGGCCCGCCGCGCGCCGATCGGGTGGTCACCCGGACCTCGTCGGCCACCAGGAAGCAGGACAGCAGCCCGATGCCGAACTGGCCGAGGAACTCGTGCCGCGCCAGCCCCAGCTCGTCCCGCTTGGAGCTGCGCCCGATCGTGGCGAGCAGCTCGTGGACCTCGGGCTCGGACAGGCCGATGCCGCTGTCGTGCACGCGCAGGGTCCCGTCGCCGGTGAGCTCGGGCGGCTCGATCGACACCGTGGCCGGCGCGTCCGGGTCGAGCGCGCGGCGCGCGGTGATGGCGTCGACGGCGTTCTGCAGAAGCTCGCGCATGTACACCCGTGGACTGGCGTACAGGTGCCGGCTGAACAGGTCGACGATCCCTCGCAGATCGACCTGGAAGGTACGCTCCACGTCCCCACTCCTCGGTCGTTGTCACCAGCGGGCCATAGTAGTGGCGCCGGGCGATCCGCATTTTTCCGGGCATCGTCGGATCATGATCAGCCCTGGTCGCCGCCGAGGTAGGCGTCCAGGGCGGCGGCGCCCGCGAGCATGGCGCGGCCCCGCGCCGACAGGCGGGTGGCCCAGTCGCGCAGCGTGGACTCCAGGGGTGCGACGCCGCCGGCGGAGCGGACCTGGGCGATCAGCGGGGCGATCTGCTCCAGCAGGTAGCCGCCGCGCCGGAGCTGGTGGGCCAGCCGGGCGTCGCGTACGTCGGCCGCGCTGTAGACCCGGTAGCCCGTCCGAGGGTCGCGGCGCGGCCGGATCAGGCCGGCGTTCTCCCATTTGCGCAGGGTGGCCGGGCGAAGGCCGAGCCTTCTGGCCAGGGGGCCGATGAAGGTGTCGCCGCGTTCCTGGGGGAGGGGCGCGAGGTCGCGGAGGGCGGCTTGGACGGCCTGTAGGGTGCGGCGGTCGTCGAGGAGCTGGGCGTGGCTCTCGTCGATGAGCCGCAGCGCGTCCTCGGTGGCACCCCGGTTGACCGCCCGCATGATCGACGTGGCCGTCTGGTGGCCGTGCCCGCGCACGAGGGCGAGGAACGCGCGCAGGGCCTGCGCGTGCAGCGGCGTGTAGGCGCGATAGCCGTGGACGGTGCGTTCGGCGGGCGGCAGGATGCCGGCGTCCTCGTAGTTTCTGACCGCCTGCGTGGACAGGCCGTGCGGGCGGGCCAGGTCGACCGGCCTGAGGCGTACGCCGCCTTGAGGGTTTCGTCGCATGGGCCTGCCGATATCGCGAAAAGTCTCAACTTTATGGTTAACGATACCGTTGAAGGCATGAGCACCGGCATCAAGGACACCGTCCATGCGGTCGAGGCCGCCGCCGTCATGAGCCTGCTCCCGGCCCGGCCGCGGCTGCTCGGCCTGGGCGAGCCCACCCACGGCGAGGACCTCCTGCTCGAGGTGCGTAACGAGCTCTTCCGGCAGCTCGTCGAGCAGGAGGGCTACCGGTCGATCGCGATCGAGAGTGACTGCCTGATGGGCCTGGCGGTGGACGACTACGTCACCTCGGGCACGGGCACCCTCGACGAGGTCATGGAGCGCGGCTTCAGCCACGGGTTCGGCGCCTCGGCGGCCAATCGCGAGCTCGTACGCTGGATGCGCGCCCACAACGAGGGCCGGCCCGCGTCCGACCGGCTGCGTTTCGCCGGTTTCGACGGCCCGCTGGAGATCACCGCCGCCGCGAGCCCCCGGCAGGCCCTCACCGCGCTCCACGGCTACCTCGCGGCCCGGGTGCGGGCGGACCTGCTGCCCTGCACCGCCGGCACGCTCGACCGCCTGCTCGGCGCCGACGACCGGTGGGCCGATCCAGCCGCGATGATGGACTCCACCCGGTCCGTGGGGCGGTCGGCCGAGGCCAAGGAGCTGCGGCTGCTCGCCGACGACCTGGTGGCGCTGCTCGACGAGCAGACCCCCCGCCTGCTCGCGGTCTCCTCGCGGGAGGACTGGGAACGCGCCTGCCTGTACGGGCGCACCGCCACCGGCCTGCTCGGCTACCACTTCTGGCTGGCCGAGCCCTCGCCGGCCCGCGTTCCGCGGCTGCTGGGCTCGCGGGCCACGATGATGGCCGCCAACCTGCTCGCGGTCGCCGAGTGGGGCCCGGCGCTGGTCCACGCCTCCAACCGGCACCTCCAGCGGGAGAAGAGCAGGATGCGCCTGGGCGAGGTGCCGATGGAGTGGTGGAGCACCGGCGCGATCATGAGCGCCCGCCTGGGCGAGGATTACGCCTTCCTGGCCACGGCCCTCGGCACGATCCGGCACCAGGGAGTGGACGACCCGCCCCCGGACACGGTCGAAGGGCTCCTGTACGCGCTCCCGGAGGACCGCTCCCTCGTGGACGCCCGCGGGCTGGCCGCGGCCCTCGCCGACGCGCCGCCCGCCGCCCGCGTCTCCCCCTGGTTCGGCTACTTCCCGCTGGACCCGGCGCATCTGGCCGAGCTCGACGGCATCGTCTTCATCAAGGACCTTCCGGGCGACCGGGCGCGTCCGGTGGGGTGATGGCGCATGAGGCGGAGCCGGCTTCTGCCTGGTCCGCTCCGACTTGACCTCAAGTGTGGTTGGGGTATCAGGCTGAGTCCGGAATTCGTGGACACGGTCGTGGGAAGTGGGCAGCATGCGTGTGGTGCAGGTGACGCGGTTCGGCGGGCCCGAGGTGATGGAGCCGGGGGAGGCGCCGGACCCGGCCGCGGGGCCCGGGCAGGTCGTGGTCGAGGTCGAGGCCGCGGAGATCAACTTCGTCGAGACGCAGCTACGGCGCGGGATCACGCCGGGCCCGGCGTTGCCCGAGCCGCCGTACTTCCCCGGTGGCGGGGTCTCCGGGCGGGTGGCCTCCCTCGGCGCGGGTGTGGCCGCCGGGTGGCTTGATCGGCGCGTCGTCGCGCGCACGGTGGGCCTGCGCGGCGGGAACGCCGAGCTGGCCGTCGCGGCGGTGGCCGACCTCGTCCCGGTGCCGGACGGCGTGGGCCTGCCGGAGGCGGCGGCGTTGCTGCACGACGGCAGCACGGCGGTCGGCCTGATGGACAACGCCGGGGTGCGGCCCGGCGAGTGGGTGCTGGTCGAGGCAGCCGCCGGGGGCCTGGGCAGCCTGCTGGTGCAGCTGGCGCGCGCGGCCGGGGCGCAGGTCGTGGCGGCCGCCGGCAGCGCGCCGAAGCTGGCGGTGGCGCGCGAGCTCGGCGCCGAGGCGGTCGTCGACTACAGCCGGCCGGGCTGGACGAAGTCGATCTGGGAGGCGACCGGCGGACGCGGGGCGGACGTGGTCTTCGATGGGGCCGGCGGGTGGGTCGGGCGGTAGGCGTTCGAGGTGACGGCGCGCGGGGGCCGCTTCTCCGTGCACGGCGCCGCCAGCGGCCGGGTCTCCGTGATCGCGCCGGAGGACGCCGAACGTCGCGGGGTCACGGTGATCGGCCTCGAACAACTGGCCGCCATGGGCGCCGACTGGCGCGACCGTACCGAGCGGGCCCTGG
Source organism: Nonomuraea sp. B12E4 (assembly GCF_039871825.1). Classification (NCBI taxonomy): domain Bacteria; kingdom Bacillati; phylum Actinomycetota; class Actinomycetes; order Streptosporangiales; family Streptosporangiaceae; genus Nonomuraea; species Nonomuraea sp. B12E4. The sequence goes on from NZ_JBDPME010000011.1 coordinate 260,735, forward strand.
CCGAGGCGGCGGCGGGCCGGATCAGGCCGGTCATCGGCCGGACGTACCCGCTGGAGCGGGCGGCCGAGGCGCATGCGGCCATGGAGGCCCGCACGGTCCTGGGCAAGACCCTGCTGCTCCCCTGACCCGGGCGGACGCCCGCGAGGCTCAGCGGTCGCGGTGTGCCGCGACCGCCGGCTGAGACCCGGCTGAGATGAGGCGCCTGCCCAGCCGCAGCGCTGGGGACTCGACGAAACGCCAGGTCAGTGTGCTGAGCCCGAGCAGCAGAGCCATCACCCCCGCCAGGGCCGGCAGCCGCAGGGCGAGCGGCACGGCCAGCGGGTCGGGCCAGAACCGCTCGACACCCTCCAGGAGCAGGGGGTGGAGCAGGTAGATCGAGTAGCTGATCAGGCCCAGCCAGGCCGGCACCCGTGGCACTCTCCGGTGCCGCAGCGCCATCCCGGTGGCGAAGGTGATCCAGGCGGCGGCCGTCGCGATCTGCTGGCCGAGATCGCCGTGCGCCAGCCAGAGCCCGGCAGGCGGCACCAGCACCACCCATAACGCCCGCTTCCACGGGATCTGGCCTTGCTCGGCCCGATACAGCGCCGTGCCGGCGAACATGGTGGCCAGGATCAGCAGCCCCTGCCCGGGAGCGGGATAGGTCTGGTTGACCGCCAGCAGCCCGAGCACGACGACTCCGATGAGGATCGCGCCCGCCCGCCGTACGCGACCCGACCCCGCGATCACCGCCGCCAGCCCCAGCCCGGCCAGCGTGACGATCAGCAGCACCACCGTCAGCATCCGCCCCGGCCCGCCGGCCGAAAGCAGCGTGACCGGCAGCGTGCCGGCCCCCAGCACGGCGGCCACGGTGAAGGCGAGCGAGCCCGCGGTGCTCCGGCGGTGCACGCCGAGCGTGAACATCGCGGTCACCAGCAGGTAGAAGGCCATCTCGTACGAGAGCGTCCACAGCACATTGACCAGGTTCGGCACGTACAGCAGGTTCTGCAGCATCGTCAGGTGGCCCACCGCCAGGGAGACCGTCCGCGAGCCCCACCAGATGTGCAGGCCGTCCCAGCCGGCCGCCACGAGCAGCACCACCCCCGCCACGCACACCCCGAACAGCGGATACAACCGGAAGAAACGCGAGATCCAGAAGGCCCGCACGCTGCCGCGCCGCTCCAGCGAGGCCGGCACGATGAAGCCGCTGACCAGGAAGAACACCGTCACCCCGTACCAGCCGGACTCGAAAACCGCCCTGACCGGCGCTTTCGCCTCGGGTAACAGGAACTTGAAGGCGTGTTCGAGCACCACCGCCGTGGCGGCGATGCCGCGCAGGGCGTCGAGCCAGGCCATGCGTCGCCCGGCCGGTGGCTCGGCCCCCGGATTTTTCGGCATCCGGCGATGTTAGCGATCAATGCCGGGAAAGTGGGGCGGCCGGGTCAAGGGGGCGGGAAGCCGGCGCCAAGGCGGAGATCCTGTCCTGGACGTCGATGGTCAGCTTCTCCAGCAGGGTCGCGAGCGCGGCCCGTTCGCCCTCCGTCAGCCCCGCGACCAGGGAGGCTTCGCGGCCGAGGACCGAGTCGACCGACCGCTCGATGAGCGCGTGACCCTCCTCCGTCAGTGACACCGCGACGCTCTTGCGCCCGGTGTCGCCGGGGCTCCGCCGGATCAGGCCCGCACGCTCGGCCCTGGCCACCCGCTGGGAGATCGCGCCGGCCGTCACCAGCGTGCGGCGGGCCAGTTCGCGGGTGCTCAGCCGGTACGGCGGCCCGGAGCGGCGGATCACGGAGAGCAGGTCGAGCGTGGCCGCGTCGATCCCGGCGGCGCGCAGCACGCGGGCGCGGTCGTCGGCGAAGATCTTGGCCAGCCGCCAGATGGGCGTGACGATCTCGATGGAGTCGGTCGGCGTGCCGGGGCGCTCGCGCTGCCAGGCGGCCGCGATCTCCGCGGGACTGGTCGGGGTGTCGGCCATCGGGAATCCTCCGCTATGTTTAGATCTAAACATAGCAGTCGCCAAGGAGGAATGATGGGCAGGACCGTACTTGTCACCGGGGGTAGCAGCGGCATCGGCCGGGCCGTCGCCGCTCGTTTCGCCGCCGACGGCGCCGACGTCGTCATCACCGGCCGCCGCGTGGACACCGTGGCCCCCGCCGCCGAGGCACTGGGCGTGCGCGGGCTGGCCTGCGACGCCACCAGTCCCGGCCAGGTCGCCGCCCTGGCCGGGGAGCTGGGCGGCTCGCTCGACGTGCTCGTCAACGCCGCCGGCGGTCTGCCCGCCGCCCCGGCCGCCGGGACGCCGCCGCTGGAGGCGCTCGCGCAGGAGTGGCTGTCCAGCGTGTCCGGCAACGTGCTCACCGCGGTGCTCACCACGACCGCGGTCCGCGACCGGCTCGCCCCGGGAGGCGCGGTCATCAGCGTCGGATCGATCGGCGCCGAACGCCGCGGCGGCTCCTACGGCGCCGCCAAGGCCGCGCTCGCCGCCTGGAACGTCTCCCTCGCCGCCGCACTCGGCCCCCAGGACGTCACCTGCAACGTCATCTCATCCGGGTACGTCGCCGGCACCGGCTTCTTCGGTGACGGGATGACGGAGGAGCGCCACCGGGCACTCGTGGAGGAGACGCTGCTCAAGCGGCCGGGCACTCCCGACGACATCGCCCAGACCATCCTCTTCCTGGCCTCTCCCGGCGCCCGGCACATCACCGGCCAGACCATCCACGTGAACGGCGGCGCCTTCACCACCCGCTGACACGAGGGCGAACCCCACGGAGAGCCGTCCGGAGGTGACCCCGGCGACCGCCTGCTCGCGCGAGCCGCGCATCGGGGAGGTGTGCGACTCGACGGACAAGGAGGCGTCGAAGACGACCGGCGGCGGAGCGAGAACCACAGTCGCCACTTCTAAACCGGACACGTGCGGATCCTCACCATCGCCGGAACGGGCCGGACCTGAGCTCAGGCCGCGGGATGGGTGCTCGGGCCGGGCCGCCAGCGGGGATGCTCGCCGGTGTCCTTCAGGGACCACCGGCCGTCGGGGCGCAGCACGTCGTCGTAGTAGAAGACCGTGGCGGGCAGGTCGAGGGACTGCCCGCCGTGCGCGGTGAAGGCCGCGCGGCCCGCCTGCCGCAGGAGGCGCGGATCCACCCCGAGGGTCTCGGCGGCGACCTCGGCCAGCCGCTCCAGCGCATGGTGCGCCATGAAGCCGTCGTAGACCAGGCTGAACACGTGCGGGGCGGGCTGGCGTACGTCGCGGGAGATGATGTTCACCTCCGGCAGGGGGCGCGTCAGCCCCCGCCGCGCGCGGATGGCCGGATCGATGTTGACGGCGCAGTCGCGGTAGAACACGGCGGAACGGCGTCCGTCGCGGTCGTAGCCGAACAGGGTGTTCTGGCCGTGCATCTCCAGCGCGCACCCGGTACGGACGGCGGCGTGCGCCCAGAGCGCCACCATGGGCGTCACCACCCGCCGGACCAGCCACGATGCCGGATCCTCGCCGCTGCGGATGACGAGCTGCTCCAGCAGGGTCGGGTGATCCGGCCAGCGGACGTCCCGGCCGTACAGGGCGAACAGCGGCACCGTGTGCTGCGGTGGCGAGCCGGCGACACCCGCCGGGCGCGGACATCACCCGTCCGCCGCGCTCGGGTGCCACACGTCGGCGCCGGCCGGATTCCCTCCGGGAGGCAGGACGGTGGTGCCCAGGCGCGGACTCGCCTCGCGGACCAGGAACCCCCACGACTCCCGCGGCTCGTCGCCCAGCACCCCGCCCGCCACCTCGCACAGCACGGGCAGCCCGCTGCGCGTCAGCTCCGCGGCCGCCCACAGCTCGAGGGTGATGATCGGCCGGCGCAGGCGCCGGGTGAAGCGGGACAGCCGCCTGGGAGCCTCACGGGCTCACGGTCGGGCCGGACGGCGCGATCTGGGTGGCGATGGAATCCGGCGCTCTGGTGAGGAGACGGCGGCCATGAGGGTGCGCACGGCGGTGCGGATCGGCTCGCCTGGGGATCGGGGGACGCCGGTGGTCAGCGCGGTGAACAGGATGCCCAGCACGCTCATCTCCAGGAGCATGGCGTCGTCCTGGCTGACCTCGACCCCGGCGGCGCGGCATTGCCGCACGATGAGATCGGCGCGGCTGTGCAGAGCGTCGGTCAGCGTGTGCCGCAGGCGGGGATTGCGGGTGCTCTCCAGGTGCAGTTCGAACAGGGCCAGCGGGTCATTCCGGCCGTCGGTCAGCATCGTGGTCAGGACGGCGACCAGGGCTTCCTCAAGGTCGCGGGGCGAGACCGGCCGGATGGCATAGGCGTTCACGCGTTCGCCGAGCCGGTGGGTGATCCGCTCGATGACTCCGTTGAGGAGCGCGTCGCGGGTGCGGAAGTAGCGTGAGGTGGTGCCGGGTGGCACGGCGGCGGCGGTGTCGACGGCCCGGTGGGTCAGCCCGCGGGAGCCCTGCTCGGCCAGTACGGTGATGGCCGCGTCTGCGAGGTGGTCGCGGCGCTGTGGGTTAGGCGCTGGCACGGTGTCCTTCAAGGTTGTCGTGGTCGGCCGGGCCACACCATTTCAGCAGAGCCGCTTGGATGCCGTCGCGATCACCGGCCCAGGCCACGTAGCCATCCGGGCGGACCAGTGTCGCCTCCGGCCGGGTGCCGTGCGGCGGCTTGGCCCACCGTACGCGATCCCGATACGGGGCCGGCACTCCCTGGTCCGACAGCAAGACGAAGGTGCCGGCGCGCAGTACCTCGTACAGGCGGCCTGCCTCTGTCGGTCCGTCGGCGGCGCGGCGGCCGGTCAGCGGATGGGCGTCCGGCCCGCCGGGCGGGTAGGCGAACTCCAGGCCGGACAGCCGTCCGAGGATGCGACGACGTCCGGCGCTGGTGTGCAGCAGGGTGGCCATGATGCGCCGGTTGATCGCCAGGCGTAGCCGTGATCCGCTCAACACCAGCCCGGTGAGGTGGTCGGTCATGGCCAGGACGGTGGAGCCGACGGGATGCCGCTCGGCATGGTAGGTGTCGAGGAGCCAGGACGGGGCCCAGCCGTGCAACGTGGCGGCGAGCTTCCAGCCCAGGTTGACGGCGTCCTGGAGGCCGGTGTTCATGCCCTGGCCGCCGATGGGCGAGTTCACGTGGGCGGCGTCCCCGATCAGGAAGACGCGTCCCGATCGGTAGTGGCGGGCCTGACGACGTTCGGCGGTGAAGCGGGAGAACCAACGCGGCTCGCTCATGTCGTAGTCGGTGCCGGCGATGTGCCGGAAGGCTTCGCGGATCTGAGCGAAATCCGCGTCCTTCTGGGCTTCGCGTAGCCACGCGCCGACCCGGAACCAGCCGTCGCCGAACGGGAGGGTCACGACGACGCCCTCTGCGCCGACCTGAGCGATGGAGGGCGGCTCGGAGGTGGGGATGCGGACATCGGCCAGGAGCATGGGCAGGCTGTAGGTCGCCCCGGCGAAACCCACGTCCACCAGATCCCGGACGGTGCTGTGGGCGCCGTCGGCGCCGATGACGTACCGGGCGGCCAGCTCCGTTCCGTCTTCCAGGCTGAGCCGTACGGACTCGGCGTCCTGGGTCAGGCCGACGACGTTGGCATTGCGGCGGATCTCCACGCCTAAGTCGGTGGCGCGCTGCTGGAGGATCAGCTCGGTGCCGTTTTGCGGCACGATCAGCAGCATCGGATATCTCGTGTCGAGCCGGCCGAAGTCCACACGTGAGGCGTAGGCAGGGTACACGGTCCTGAGCGGGTTGCCCCGCGCCACCAACTCGTCGCCCATGCCTCTGGCGTCGAGCAGCTCCAAGGCTCGGGCGTGCAGGCCGAAGGCCCGGGTGACGTTGGAATCGGAGCCGCGCTTCTCCACGATCGCGCAGGACACCCCGGCCAGGGCCAGCTCGCAGGCGGCCATCAGGCCGGTGGGGCCGGCTCCCACGATGATGACGTCGTTCACGACGCTCTCCATTCGCTACGTATGTATCGCTACATTTATAGCGCATGGATGTCCTGGTGAGCCAGCGCCTCAGCGCCGATCGCCCGGGGTGTGTCGTACCTCGGCTCGGTGCCCGGCGCTATGCGCTCGCGTCAGGAAGGTGATGCCGGGGTTTGTGCCAGGGCCTGGGTCGACGGGGTGATGAGCTCGTCGGTGACCCGGCGGGCGGTGGCGGTGGGGTAGGGCGTCGGGAGGCCGAGGACGATGTGGCGGAAGCCGGCGTCGAGGGCCTCGCCGATCGCGTGCCGGGTGGCGCCGGGCTGGTCGTAGGAGACGGGCAGGTGGATCGAGCGGGTGATCGAGGCGGGGTCGCGGCCGACCTCGGCGCAGTAGCGGTCCAGCAGCGCGCTGCGGCTGATGACGTCGTTGATGTCGCCGCCCGGGATGTTCCACAGGTCGGCGTGCTCGGCGACCACCCGCAGTGTCGAGGACGAGCGTCCGCCGATGAGGATCGGCGGATGGGGGCGCTGGACGGGTTTGGGGTTGCCGAACGCCTGGGTGAGCCGGACGTACGTGCCGTGGAAGTCGAACGGTTCGGCCTCGGTCCACAACCGCGGGATCACCGTGCACGCCTCGGCGAGGCTGCCCACGGCGTGTGCGGCGTCGTGGAAGGGCAGGCCAAGGCATGGCTTGGCCACCGGTCCCGGGCTCTGGCATCATGGGCAACCGGAATCGTGTTCCGAAAGTACGACAGGGAACGTCGTTCCGTTTTGGCAAGCCCGGTATGGGAGGAAACAGCGCGGTGAACGACAGGGACGGGGGCGCGGCCCCGCGCAAGCGGGCCGACGCCCGGCGCAACGAGAGGACGCTGCTCGACGCCGCCGCGGCGGTCTTCGTGACCTCGGGCGTCGAAGCGCCGGTGCGCGACATCGCGGCCAGGGCGGGGGTCGGGGTGGCCACGATCTACCGGCACTTCCCGACCCGGGCGGACCTCATCATCGCCGTCTACCGGCACCAGGTCGAGGCCTGCGCCGAGGCCGGTCCGGCCCTGCTGGCGAGCAGCGCGTCCGCGCACGCCGCGCTGGGGCGGTGGATCAACCTGTTCGTCGACTTCCTGGTCACCAAGCACGGGCTCGCCGCCGTGCTGCAGTCGGACGAGCCCGGTTTCGACGCGCTGCACGCCTACTTCCTCGACCGGCTCGTGCCCGTGTGCGGGCAACTGCTCCAAGCCGCGGCCGCCGCCGGCGAGATCCGCTCCGACCTCGAGGCCTACGAGCTCATGCGCGGCGTCGGGAACCTCTGCATCGGCGCCGACAACGATCCCCGCTACGACGCGCGGCGGCTCGTGGAGCTCCTCGTCGCCGGACTGCGCCGACCGCGCTAGCCGCCGTTCATCAGTGCATCCGGAACGGTAATCCGGATACCGGCCGCGGCCCCTGGTGCGGCGGCCGCCATCCGCAGGGTGAGCCGGGATGAAGAAGCTGTGCTGGGTCCGGCACGGCTTCTCGGCGAGGGCGGGCGGCCTCAGTCGCCGGTGATCAGCGCGGCGAGGTTGTGAGCTTCGGCCGCTCTGGTCAGGGCCGCGTGCTGGGCGCGGAGGAAGGCGGCCGGTTCGTCGCGGCGGGCCCGCTGCGAGCCATTCATGCCGACCTGACTTCCGGATCGAGGGGTACGGGGGTTCAGATCCCACGGGCGTGGCGCCACACGGCGGCCAGGGTGACGCTCCCGGCCGTGGCCAGCAGCCCGATCGGGGCCAGGTAGACGCCCAGGGAGGCGTCCATCGGCGTGAACGGCGCCAGCCCCGAGACGGTCCGCATCAGCACCACGCCGAACAGCCCGGCGAACCCGGCCACCGCCAGCGCGACCAGCGACAGCCGCCGGCGGGCGGGCAGGCCGGAGAAGGTCAGCAGCCAGGCGAGCACCCCGAAGAACTGGATCCCGTGCATCGGCACCGCGTGCGCCAACTTCATCACGCCGGCGGCGCCGTACGTGGTCATCGACTGCGTGAGCGGGCTGACGTCGGCGTCGAGCAGTTCGTTGCCGTTGATGATCATCCACCCGCCGACGGCCATGGCGACCAGCAGCGACACCAGCCCGGCACGGAGCGCCAGGGCCATGGCCGGGGGAGCGGAGGTGCGGACGAACGAGGCGAGCGTCATGAGGACGACCACGACGAGGGTGACGCCGATCGTCACGCCGCCGCCGACGAACAGTGTCTCGTCGAGCGGTGTCGCGTCGTTGAAGTGCGAGGCCACGCCCCGGGCGTGCTGCAGCACGACCCAGGCGACCTCCAAGGTGGTCGAGGCGCACAGCGCGGCGGAGACGACCCAGCCGATCCGGCGTCCCACGGGCAGGTGACCGCCCACCCAGGCGAGCGTGGCGGTGGTCAGGCCGAACGACAGGCCGAACGTCATGGGCTTGCGCCACGACAACGCGCCCTCGGCCGAGCCACCGACCACCATCCAGATCGCGGCGTGCGCCAGCCCCACGACCATCAGGGCCGCGCCGACGAGGTAGGCCAGGCGCTGGTAGCCCGTCGCCTCGTCCCAGAACGCCCGGACGGAGGCGCGCATCGCGGCGAGCAGGGAACGGATGCCGGTCGCGGGGACGTGCGCGACAGGTGCGGGGAAGGTGGCGGGCCGCGGGTGGTGCAGGTCGAAACCGATCATCACAAGCCTCCGTGGAAGTGCCCGGCCCTCGGCGCGTGAGGGGCGCTGTGGCCTGGGGATTCACCGGCGGGATGCCGACACGAGAAACGTAGGCGGCGCACCACGCCCGCCAGATCCCCCGGGCTCGCCAACTTGGGCCTCCCCCGGCACGGGGAGCCACTCCCTCTTGAGAGGGAGGCGATCCCCGGGGGAGCCTGTCACGATCAGTACCAGGACCGCCGTGAAAGGGAGGCAGAACTGGCAGGAGCCGTTGATTGACTGATCTGAGTTCCCGGCCGTTCGGGGCTTTCCATCACTGTGTGTGATCGCCAGGAGCGTAGGTCTTCCATGTTCCGCCGCCCTCGGCTGCGAGGTTCTCGGC